>NZ_JBBOBR010000001.1:2625000-3281250 GCF_038002165.1 Cytobacillus sp. FSL H8-0458
CCATTCAATTCCTGATGCCTGGCCATATAATTGCACATGTTATTCCCGCACTTCTCTTCTTCTTCCCAGTCTGTGCTATCCTTGATGACTTCTAAAATAAATGGCAGGTCTTCCTCTGTGAACTTGCTGCTTGATAGGTTACCAATTGCCATTTTTTAAGTATTCTTTCATAATTTGCTGATGCAGCCCTGGCTTAGAGACAAATACAGAATTGTTTTCAAGGTAGTTCAGCTGCTCGCCTTTAACGGTTGTCGCAATTCCTCCCAATTCTTCAATCATAATCACACCCGCAGCGAAATCCCAGGGGGCCAGACGCATGGTTATGTATGCATCAACTCTCCCGGATGCTATATATGCCATTTCCATTGCTGCTGAACCGTAGGATCGGGTTCCCCTTGCATTTCGAACAAGTGGAGCCAGCAGTGATGGATCAATCCTTCTATTTTCGGTAACCCATGTAGCATTCAATCCAATGATCGCTTTTGACACATCCGTGTCATTTAAGGGAGGCAGTTCCAAATCATTCATGAATACACCATGCCCCTTCATGCAATGATATAACTCGTCATGAACTACATCATATATTAATCCGATTTTGCCTTTTCCATTTTCATAAATACCAACCGAAATGGCGAAGTTTCTCTGCTGATGAACAAAGTTCATTGTTCCGTCAATCGGATCAATAATCCAGACGACTCCATCCAGGTCGCTTAGCTTATCCCCAAAGCCTTCTTCACCAAGGATCCGGTGCTCAGGGTATTTTTCATTTATTTTCTTTATGAAGAATTGTTCTGTTTCCTGATCTATATCGGTAACTAAATCATTCGCATTTGACTTGGTGGTTATGGTCAGAGTTTTGCTGAAAGATTTTTTAATATTCCCGCCCGCCTCTTTAATCAAAGCTTTGGCATATGTATGAATCTCACTCCAATTTGTCATGGGTCAGCCCTCCGGATAGTGATAGCATTAAAATATAACTAGCTTAAATGAATTAGCAAGGTTCTTCAAGTTATATACTCTCCAATGATAGGGTTATCATTTCCGTGTGAATAATTATTTATTGAAGACCGGCCGTGATTTTTTTATTAAAAATAATAAACGAACCCCTCAAAGCATCACGGAGTTCGTTTCTAATTATTCCTTCTTATTTGCATTTTCTCTGCCTTTTCTCCTTTATCGACAATTCATCTTATAATGCTTTTAATCTAAGAAGTTCCTGCCTGATTTTTTCCAGCTTTAATTTAGATTGTTTTTGAAGGTCTTCATTTTTTTCTGACATGGCATCAAACAAAGTAGCCAGCTCATAGTCCATTTCCAGCCTTAATACCGCTGTTCTTTCCCTATCACCATTTTTCTTTTTCACTGTATTCATTAGTTGTTTCATTAGACAGTACACCCCTTCCAAAAGTGTTTAATTTTCTGACTATTTTTACTTTTATCATATGAAGGACAATTCTCAGTTGCAACTAATTTGTGCGATAACCTAAAACTTTATTTCACCCATTCTATAGAGCTTTAAATTTTTGGATTGTACCCGGTTATGCTACAATATTTGACAAAGCATACAGGAGGTCAGCTTATGTCTTTTTCCGGTTTTACAAACGATGATTTTGATGTCTTTAAAATAGATGGATTGGATGAAAGAATGGACAGGTTAAAATCTGTTATTAGGCCTAAATTAGAAGAATTGGGCCGCCATTTTGCACCATCCCTCTCAAACCTGTCAGGAGATGAAATGTTCCCTCATGTTGCCAAACATGCCAGGAGAACAAAGAATCCGCCAAATGATACTTGGGTCGCATTTGCAAGCAATGCGAGAGGGTATAAAATGCTTCCACATTTCCAGATAGGATTATGGGAAACGCATGTATTTATCTGGTTTGCCATTATCTATGAAGCACCAGATAAAACTGCTGCAGGCAAGTTATTTGAGAACAGCCTGGACAAAATTTATAAAGAAATACCCAACGATTATGTCTGGTCTGGCGACCATACAAAACCAGATGCTGTTATGCATGAGCAAATGGACAAGAAAGAATTGAGATCCATGTTTCAGCGTCTGCAAAATATTAAGAAAGCGGAAATTCTTTGCGGCTATCATATTTCTCGAGAAGATGCCGTTCGCATGTCACCTGATCAGTTTATTGAAAAAGCTGAATCTGTATTTAGAAATTTATTACCCCTATACAAATTGGCATAAACATGTTTTGCAGAATGTGGATTTGGCAGTAAAAAAACAAAACCTTCAGCAAGTTGAAGGTTTTGTTTTTTTCAAAGTCTATTTCTGCATTTTTAATTTGTCCCCGGCTGAACGTTCTTTTGCCAATTTTACTGTCCTGTAGGAAGAATAGCCGCTTTGTTCTTCAAAATCATCGCAGATGTTTTTCTCCTGAGCTTTGCCCGGAACGATTTCCTTGAAGCGTCTATATGCATTCATGAATTGTTCCCGGTCAATTCCTTTTTCGTATGCCATTTCAATGCTTTCAAAATATTTTATAACATCCACTATTTCTTCTGTTGACCAATCCTGGTCAATCGGGTATTGATATTCCATTATCTTTCACCTCATTTATGATATTCATGATGCATGTTATTATTAATTAGACCATTTTCCCCTGATGGTTTCACCTTCTGCAATAACCCGCTCAAATAGTTCTTCCACAGAGGGGATATCTTTAATTAATCCCATAACTTGTCCAGCCCATGCAAACCCTTCCTGATCTTTCCCTTCATATATATATTTCTTATTAGCATTCCCGCTAATGTAATCTTTTAACTGCTCATAGCCGCCGTTTTGTTTTTCGATTTCCAGAATCTTATCCGACCATGAGTTCGCAATCACCCGTGCAGGTGCACCTATAGTTCTTTTAATGACAACTGTGTCATTTTCTGTTCCTTCGACTAAGCGATTTTTATATAATTCAGATGCATGGACGCATTCCTTTGTTGCAACAAATCTTGTCCCCATCTCAATACCCTCTGCTCCAAGACTTAATGCTGCCATCAGCCCCCTGCCGTCTCCGATTCCTCCTGAGGCAATCACAGGTATGGAGACAGCATCAGCCACCTGAGGAACGAGTATGAAGGTTCCAATATCATCCCTGCCTAAATGCCCGCCGCCTTCCTGCCCTACAACCATCACTGCGTCTGCACCAAGCTCCTCCGCCTTTACTGCCTGCCTTTTTGCTGCCACAAGAACAAGCTTCTTAACATTTACACCCTTTAGTTGATCAAAGATAGGTGCAGGATTGCCTCCTGTCATAGAAATAACCGGAACTTCTTCTTCAATGGCTATATCCAGATAATCAGAGAATGGCCTTCCATGCTGCCCAATAGCAAAATTAACCCCAAATGGCTTACCTGTCAATTTCTTAACCTTTTGAATCTCGTCTCTTAATTTTTCCGGGCTGCTGAGGGACATTGCGGTAATCTGCCCTAAACCTCCTGCATTTGAAACAGCTGCAGCCAAATCTGAATAGGCAAGATGCGCAAGTCCGCCCTGTATAATTGGATATTTAATTTTCAGTAATTCTGTCACACGTGTATTCCATTTCATTTATGTACCCTCCATTTCTTCATAACTTTTATTTCGATTTATATGGTTTAAATTCCTGTTAACTTCTAAAACTAAACCGGAACTGAAATGTGAAGGCGAATGTCCGGAAACAACAGGCTTTAACAGAATAAAAAACCAATAGAACTTTCTATGCAAAGGGATTGAATAATGCTATAATGCAAATGTTTTAAATCAGCTTGAGCTTTTTGAAATATTATTATTAAAGAGGTGTGGGAATAAGTTGTCTCAATACAAAACACCGTTATTCAGCGGTTTGCTTGCACACGCAAAAAAGGATCCTGTACAGTTTCATATACCCGGCCATAAAAAAGGAGCGGGGATCGATCCGGAATTCAGGGAATATATTGGTGATAATGCACTTGCCATTGATTTGATCAATATTGGCCCGCTTGATGACCTCCATCAGCCAAAAGGCATTATTAAAGAAGCCCAGGATCTTGCAGCTGAGGCCTTTGGAGCGGACAAAACATTCTTTTCAGTTCAAGGAACAAGCGGAGCCATCATGACCATGGTTATGGCTGTCTGCGGCCCCGGGGATAAAATTATTGTTCCGAGAAATGTTCATAAATCAGTCATGTCTGCCATTGTTTTTTCAGGCGCAACTCCTATCTTTATTCATCCTGAAATTGATGAAAACCTCGGCATATCTCATGGGATTACAACTGAATCAGTATCTAAAGCCCTTGAACTTCATCCGGACGCAAAAGGGGTATTAGTCATTAACCCTACTTATTTCGGGGTTTCGGCAGATTTGAAGAAAATCGTCGAAATTGCACATTCTTACAATGTGCCCGTACTTGTGGATGAAGCCCATGGTGTGCATATTCATTTTCATGATGAGCTGCCCTTATCCGCTATGCAGGCAGGTGCTGATTTAGCCGCAACATCTGTACACAAACTGGGCGGGTCCATGACGCAAAGTTCAATTTTAAATATGAAAGGGAATCTTGTTTCGGCCAAAAGGGTTCAATCCATTTTAAGCATGCTGACAACAACTTCCACTTCCTATTTATTGCTCGCCTCCCTGGATGTTGCCAGGAAACGTCTGGCTACAGAGGGCAAGGAACTCATTCAAAAGACGATTGATTTGGCCCAATCGATTCGCCGCAGCATCAATGAGATTGACCGGCTCTATTGTGTCGGTGAAGAAATCCTGGAAACCAAAGCGGCGCATGACTACGATCCGACCAAATTGATTATTTCAGTCAAAGAGCTTGGCATGAATGGTTTCGATGTGGAGAATTGGCTTCGGGAACATCATAATATTGAAGTAGAAATGTCTGATTTATATAATATCCTTTGCATTGTTACCCCTGGTGACTCTGAACGGGAAGCCGATATTTTAGTTTCTGCTCTTGCCGAACTCGCCAGTGAGCGCAAAGGGAATACTGAAAAGCTTGAAACTCAAGTGCTTCTCCCTGATATTCCCGTTTTATCTCTTACACCTCGTGACGCATTTTATGCTGATACAGAGCTTGTTCCATTCGACGAGTCTGAGGGCAGAATAATTGCTGAATTCATTATGGTTTATCCGCCTGGGATACCTATTTTTATTCCGGGAGAAATCATAACCGGGGAAAACCTTCGTTATATAAAAACGAACATGGAAGCTGGACTGCCGGTTCAGGGACCAGAGGATTATGATTTCAAGTATCTTCGCGTTATTGAAGAGCACAGAGCCATCAGATAAATGCAAAAGAGCCTTCCAATTAGGAAGGCTCTTTTTATGATTAACGGCTATTTGTTTGTCTTCTCTGTTTTTTCTCCGTCACAGCAATTGCATTTTTTTGAATATAATACAGTTACTTTTTCATCCTCAAAGTGATCAATAGTTGAATTGCAAGCCTGGCATACGATTGTACCCATCTTTTCATTCTCCTTTTCAATGAGTTTTATTGTAATTTGAAAGCGCTTTATCTTTAAATCTATAATAATATAACATTATTAATTTATCAAGCCCAATTGTATAACATATTTATTGTTTTTTATTGGCATTTACCTTATTTGCACTTGAATCTCTACACTAATAGTATGACATAATATAAAAAACAGACCAATTATGGCCTGTTTTTTATATTTTTTTAGTCGTATTGTTCTTCAAAACGGGCTCCTGGTATTGCTTCTAAGAAAAATTCGCTTAAATCTGCAGCCTGTTCATATAAATCAAGTTTGAATGCCTTTTGCAAGTATTCGATATCTTCGAGATCTTTAGGGTCGAGGAGAGTTGAGCGGCCTGTCTGCATACAAATAACCAGAGGCTTGGAAAAGAAGAGGTTTGTATATACGATTCCAAAATCATAACGCGTTGACTCCGTTGTAAAGCCAACAAAACGGACATTCACGTTTTCATGCTCATCATAGAGCTTCTCAAAAAAATCCATAAGATTCCTCCTCATTTATAATAATATTTAGAATATTATTATAATTCATTATGAGCCCTTTGACAAGTAATATAAATTCTCCTTATTTTTTTAAGTTGTCATAAGATTTTATCTAATGCTAGAATGGAGAAGGATGTTCATTACCATAATTATTGGGATAATGGGGGGAAAGAAGTTGGCAGCTAATTCTTTTATCAAGCTGGTTCCTTCATCAGCTAAGGAAAATATTTCAACAGAAGAGCTTAAAGAACTTTTTTTATATTATAGGGATATAACCGGAAAAACAGGCAGCCAGATTAAATGGGATTATAATGATGCCGCTTTTCCTTATGAAATTAAAGAGAAGCCTGAAGCAAAAGGAACATGGTTTTACCTGCATTCTCAACATGACCGATATAACGCTATATTGCTTGGCATTGACAAAGAAAAAGTGAAGGATGAAGACGGTTCTGAACGCGAGCAGTCTTACATACAAGTTACATTGCCGGAAGGTGCAACATTCGGAGATAAAGGCAAAGCAAATGAATTTTGCAAATTCCTCGCTAAAAAGCTTCAAGGTGAATTGCATCTTTTCAATGGAAGAGTCATGTATTTTTATAAAAGAAAATAATTAAATTCTTAAAAAATGAGAACAGCAGCGGCTGTTCTCATTCTATTTCCGTGCTGATCAGAGCTGGGTCGACTGGCGTAAAACCTTTATTCCTAAGCCCCTTCACAATATCCTCTAAGGCTTCTTTTGTCCATTCCCTATCATGCATCAATAAATTTGCACCCTTCATTAAATAAGGTGAATTAACCATAATATCCGCTAAAGCTTCTTTTGATTGATATTCTTTCTCCCAGTCATACCCGTATGTCCAATTCATAAGCACCATGTTTTCATCTTCAGCAATTTTCCTGCTGTAGTCTGTAATAGACCCGAATGGTGCCCGAAAGAATTTTGGCCTCTCTCCAATAATCTCCTCAACTCGATCATTAAGTTCAACAATCTCTTTATACTGCTCCTCTTCAGGTAAGCTTTGCAGGTTTAAGTGGCTATTTGTGTGATTGCCAATAGCAAAGCCAAGTTCATGTATTTCCTTCAAAACTTTAGCTTCTTCCGGGGTATCTATGAAATGTCCATTAACAAAAAAGATTGCAGGTGCTGAAAGTTTCTTTAAAATCCTGGCCATTTCCAATGCATTTTTATCAGGAGCATCGTCAATGGTCAGTAATACAACTTTTGAATTGGCCTGACTGATTGGTTCTATTGACCAATTATGTGCATTTATCTTGTATTGCGGCTCTGGCAAGGATACCGCTTCTTCTTTAGGCTTTTCATCGGCATCAGCTTGTTTATTTTCAGACTTAGATTCCGGAACTTTAGAATGATCAGCAAGATTATTTTCTTCTTCTTTTTCCAATTCTGATGGCTTACCTTCAACAGCTGAAAAATTTGTGCATGCAGTCAGGATTATTGCGAAAAAAACATAAATAAAAAGTCCAGCTATTCTCATTGTGACCTCCTTAGTGCATATTTCTTTTAACTCACTTTTATAAGTGTTAGTATGTAACATGGTCGTTTAAAAAAGAAGTTCCCCTTTAGAAACCTTACCATTACCTACTGATTTTACCCGAAACAGGTTCGTTTTGAACATCTTAAAGTGAAATTTAGAAATTAGTGTGGTTCTCTGCATCCTTTCAATTTTGCTTAATAGATCTTGTTCGGGAAGCTGCTCTCCCCTGCTGAGCTCCAATTGCTTAAAAAAATCAAGCAAAAACTGTCAGGAAAGCGGGATACTTAAATGCCTGCATTTTTAGGATTGGAAGTTTTACAGAATTATTTTATTTAGGTTTATTTTATTAAGACTGGAGGGATTTGATGAAGAAACTGACACCCGTTTTTACGGTTTCAGTCATATTCACAGCAATATTTATTTTATGGGGACTTGTTCCGAAGACCATTTTGCCAAAAGGCAACCTTGATTCTGTTACAGCATCTGTTCAGGGATTCATATTGGAAAAGTTCGGCTGGTTTTACCTTTTATCAGCTTCTATCTTTTTAATTTTTTCAATCCTATTAGCATTCAGCAAGTACGGGAATATTCGTCTGGGAAAGGATGCAGACAGACCCGAATATAGCTACTTAAGCTGGTTTGCCATGCTTTTCAGTGCAGGAATGGGAATTGGCCTGGTTTTTTGGGGAGTTGCGGAACCAATGTATCACTACTATGCGCCACCTTTTCTTGACGGGCAGACACCAGAAGCAGCAAGAGCTGCCATGAGGTACTCCTTCTTCCACTGGGGGCTTCATCCATGGGCTATATATACAGTCATTGGGCTGGCACTCGCTTATTTTCAGTTCAGAAAAGGTGCACCGGGAGTTATCAGCTCCATATTGAGGCCAATTTTAGGGAGCAAAGTGGATGGTCCACTTGGAGTATTAATTGATTTTATAGCCGTCTTTGCTACTATTTTTGGTGTTGCGACATCATTAGGGCTGGGAGCCATTCAAATATCCGGCGGACTTTCTGAAACATTTGATGGTATCAGCAATAATTTCACCACTCAATTAATTATTATTGTGGTTGTGACGATCTTGTTTATGGTTTCAGCACAAACCGGTTTAAACAAAGGAATAAAATACTTAAGTAATTTAAATATTATTTTAGCTATCTCATTATTGTTATTTCTGTTGTTTGTGGGGCCTTCAAATTTTATTATGGATCTGTTTACAACAACGATTGGCTCTTATCTTCAAAATCTTCCTTCTATGAGCTTCAGGCTTAGTCCTTTTGACCAGGAGCTGACATGGTTTCAGGATTGGACAATTTTTTATTGGGCATGGTGGATTGCCTGGGCGCCATTTGTCGGTACATTCATAGCCAGAATATCCCGCGGAAGGACAATAAGAGAATTCGTCATTGGCGTGCTTGCTGTTCCTACCCTCTTTGGAGCGCTTTGGTTCTCAGTTTTTGGAGGAACAGGCATATACCTTGAATTCTTTGAAGCTAAGCCTATAATGGATACAATCGACCAGCAGGGGATGGAAGTTGCACTGTTCACTGTGTTTGATAACTTCCCTTTCAGCACTGTTTTAAGCTTATTGGCTATATTCTTGATCAGCACATTCTTTATAACTTCTGCAGATTCAGCTACTTTTGTTCTTGGGATGCAGACGACGAACGGAAGCTTGAACCCTCCGGGCAGAGTGAAATTTGTATGGGGCATTATCCAATCTGCTTCTGCAGCCATCCTTTTATGGACGGGAGGGCTCGAAGCACTCCAAAGAGCTTCTATTATAGCTGCACTTCCTTTTACCGTCATTATGCTTTTAATCGTGCTATCGCTTGCTAAATCGTTTAAAGAAGAAACCATACCGAAAAAATAGATAATAATTTCTAAAAAAAATCGGCACCTGAAATGGGTGCCGATTTTTTTTGCTTGTCACCTTGCCAATTACCAATGTGTAATGTAGGACATCGCCAAATGAAGAGAAGCATATAAGCCTAGGCTCATAACAGTAACCATAAATGTTTTTTTTGCTGACTTAATAACCCAATTTCCAATATTTATTGCCAAGTAGAAAAAAACAAAAAACATAATAACTTTATATACGAGCTGATCATATTTTGACAGCCACTCAATGAAAGTATATCCGCTCCAGATTAACATCTGCAGCAAAAGAGCTGTATAAATCTTCATACACTCCACCACCAAATTTTTTAATCCTTACCCGTTTATTTAAAAAAAGAAACACTTGTGTTTGTAATATATGTTGAAAAGGATATTCTTATTTTTCATTTCTGTATCAATTGAATGACAAGCTAATATTTCCATTTGCTATATGATAAAATACTCATAATTATTAGGAGATTATTATGAATTACTTACCTTCTGTCAGAATGATGGAAAATTATCGAGACTTCTATCCTGTTTTCAGTCAGTTAAGTAATAAGGTGGAATTTATTATAAAGTGAGGGCAAAACGATGAAAGGTCTGCCATTGTTATTGATTACTGCACTCTTGCTTGTGACCTCTTCATGCAATCATAAGGAAGTAAAAAAAGAGCTGAAGATAGACGACAGTGTTAAGCAGCTTATTTTTTTTACTGATAATAAACAATATGAACAGGAAATATCCTATTATGATGCCATCATCGAATTAAAGAGAAGCTATCCTGAACTGATTAAAGATATGAAAGTGATAACCGCAGCGGAAGCCAGTCACTTAAGCAATTATAAGGTAGAAAACTGCCCTGCCATACTGCTGGTATATCAGGACAAAGTTTTAGTAGAAATAAAAGGCACTGTATCTAAAGATAAGATCATTTATCCCCTCGCCAAAGCAATGGATGAAGAGAACGAAAATCCGTAATTATCCACAAAAAAATCCTTCCCTGACAGGGAAGGATTTTTTTGTATTACTATTTTACAATGTGAATTGGGCTTCCAATAGCAACTTCTGCTGCTTCCATTGTGATTTCACCCAATGTAGGATGTGCGTGAATTGTCATCGCAAGATCTTCTGCAGTCATGCCTGCTTCAATTGCTAATCCAAGTTCTGCAATCATATCAGATGCACTTGCACCGGCGATTTGCGCACCAATTACTAGTCCATCCTCTTTGCGTGTCACAAGCTTTAAGAATCCGTCAGTGGAATCAAGTGCAAGGGCACGGCCATTAGCTGCAAATGGGAACTTAGCTGCTGTTACTTCGATTCCTTCTTCTTTAGCCTGCTGCTCAGTATAACCTACAGAAGCTAATTCTGGCTCAGAGAATACAACCGCAGGGATAGCCAAGTAATCAATTTCTGCGTTATGCCCTGCAATTGCTTCAGCGGCAATCTTACCTTCGTAAGAAGCTTTATGTGCTAATTGAGGACCTGCAACAATATCACCGATCGCATAAATATTGCTTACACTCGTACGGCATTGTTTATCAATTTCAATAACACCGCGTTCAGTCATCTTAACACCGGCTTGCTCTAAGCCAAGTTCGTCTGTATTTGGACGTCTTCCGACCATTACAAATACATAATCTGCATCAAGAGACTTCTCTTCGCCTTTTTCTTCAAACTTAACGGTCACTCCATTTTCATTCTCTTCAACACCCTTAGCAAGTGCCTTGGTAATGAATTCAACGCCTTTTTTCTTCAGGTTGCGTTTAACAAGAGATGACATTTGCTTCTCAAAGCCGATAAGAATATCATCTGCACCCTCAAGTATCGTTACTTGTGAACCAAAGTTCGCATATGCTCCTCCAAGCTCGATTCCGATAACACCGCCGCCGATTACGACGATTTTCTCAGGAATTTCCTGAAGAGCAAGGGCGCCTGTTGAATCAAGAACACGTTTAGAGAATTTAAACGTCGGCAGTTCAATTGGACGGGATCCTGTTGCAATAATTGCATTCTTGAACGTGTAAGTTTGTGCAGAATTTTCATCCATTACACGAAGGGTATTACCATCAACAAAGTAAGCTTCACCGCGTACGATGTCAACTTTATTCCCCTTTAATAGACCTTCAACTCCGCCTGTAAGCTTCTTGACTACACCGGATTTGAATTCTTGAACTTTTGTAAAGTCAACTTTTACATTTTCAGCTGTAATTCCCATTACATCTGAGTGCTTAGCATTTTCGTAGCGGTGTCCCGCTGCAATTAAAGCCTTTGAGGGAATACATCCAACGTTTAGGCAAACTCCGCCCATATTAGCTTTTTCTACGATTGTAACTTTTTGTCCAAGCTGTGCTGCACGAATCGCTGCAACATATCCTCCTGGACCCGCACCGATGACTATAGTATCTGTTTCGATTGGGAAATCTCCTACTACCATTTGTAATTACGCCTCCATTAACAATAGTTCTGGATCGTTCAGTAAACGTTTGATGTGATTCAATGCATTTTGTGCAGTTGCTCCATCAATAATTCTGTGGTCAAAGCTTAGTGATAATGCCAATACTGGAGCAGCAACAATTTCTCCATCCTTCACTACCGGCTTTTCAGCAATACGGCCAATTCCAAGAATGGCAACTTCAGGGTGATTGATGACAGGAGTGAACCACTGTCCGCCTGCAGAACCGATATTTGTGATTGTGCATGAAGCACCCTTCATTTCATCTGGAGCAAGCTTGCCGTCACGCGCTTTACCAGCCAGCTCATTGATTTCATTTGAGATGGCAAATGTAGATTTGCGGTCTGCATCCTTAACAACTGGTACAAGAAGACCTTTTTCAGTGTCTGCCGCAATACCAATGTTATAGTAATGCTTCTGGATGATTTCACCTGCTGCATCATCGATTGAAGTATTTAGTGCCGGGAATTCACGCAATGCACTTGTTAAAGCTTTTACCACATAAGGAAGGAATGTAAGCTTAATTCCTTTATTCGCTGCAACTTCTTTAAACTTCTTGCGGTGTGCAACAAGTTTCGTAACATCAATTTCATCCATCAATGTAACGTGTGGAGCTGTATGCTTAGAGTTTACCATAGCTTTTGCAATAGCCTTACGGATTCCGCTCATTTTCTCGCGAGTTTCCGGATATTGTCCAGCAGGGATCGCCTGTGCAGCTGCCGGTGCAGTTTCTTTTGCTTCTGCTTGTGGTGCAGCTTCCTTAGCAGGTGCTTCATTAGCTTGAGTACCGCCATTTAAGAATGAATCAATGTCATCTTTCTGGATGCGTCCATTTTTGCCGCTTCCAGCTACCTGGCGAATATCTACGCCTTTATCTCGAGCGTACTTTCTGACTGAAGGCATTGCAATGATGCGGCGGTTAGGATCCACATCCGTATCAGAAATAACTACGCCTTCTTTTGGTGTCTCCTGTGCAGGAGCTTCCTCTTTCTTTACATCCTGGCCAGCTTCAGCAGTCGCCTGTACCTGTGCTTCTGTTTTTTCTTCTTTAGGAGCCTCATCTTCATGGTCTCCCTTGAATTTAAGATCTTCATATCCTGGAGCATCAAAGGTGATCAAAACTTGACCTACAGTTGCCACTGTACCTTCTTCAACAAGGATTTCTTCAACTTTACCTTTAACTGGCGAAGGAATCTCTACAACCGCTTTATCATTTTGAACCTCACAAAGCACGTCATCTTCTTGTACTTCGTCACCCGGCTTTACAAACCACTTGACGATTTCACCTTCATGGATACCTTCACCGATATCAGGCAATCTAAATTGGAATGCCAATGGAATTCACCCTCCTATTATTTCAATCGTTCTAGTAAAACACGTCAGGGGGATATTTTCCCCCTTGTGTCATTAGTTATTCAATTAGAATTCAAGTACTTTTTTAGCTGTTTCAATTACATCTTTATAGTTTGGAAGCCAAACTGTTTCAGCCTGCGGGAAAGCAAATACTGTATCTGGTGCAGCTACACGCAGAACTGGTGCTTCCAGGCTAAGAATTGCACGGTCATTGATTTCTGCCACGACATTTGCTGCAATACCAGCTTGCTTTTGTGCTTCCTGAACAACAATGGCTCTTCCTGTCTTTTCAACAGAAGCAATAATTGTTTCTATATCGAGAGGTGCAACTGTACGCAAGTCGATAACTTCGGCAGATTTCCCTTCTTTTTCAAGCTCTTCAGCCGCTTTTAAAGATTCATGGACCATTGCCCCGTAAGTTACGATTGTCAGGTCAGAACCCTCACGTTTAACTTCTGCCTTGCCAAGCGGAATTGAATATTCCTCTTCTGGCACTTCCTGGCGGAAAGAACGGTATAATTTCATGTGCTCAAGGAAGATAACAGGGTCGTTATCACGGATAGCTGAAATAAGAAGCCCTTTCGCATCATATGGAGTTGATGGAATTACAACCTTTAATCCTGGCTGCTGAGCCATAAGGCCTTCTAGGCTGTCCGCATGCATTTCAGGAGTATGTACGCCTCCTCCGAATGGCGAACGGATTGTAACCGGTGCACTGTATCTTCCCCCGGAGCGATAACGCATACGCGCCAGCTGGCCGGAGATAGAATCCATTACTTCATAAACGAATCCAAAGAATTGGATTTCAGGTACCGGACGGAAGCCTTGTAAACCAAGACCGACAGCCAGACCGCCGATTCCGGATTCAGCTAGGGGTGTATCAAATACACGCTCTTCGCCAAATTCTTTTTGAAGGCCTTCGGTAGCACGGAAAACGCCGCCGTTAACGCCCACATCTTCACCGAATACCAATACATTCGGATCGTTGCGCAATTCTGTGCGAAGAGCATCAGTAATTGCCTGAATCATTGTCATTTGCGCCATGGCTTACTTCGACTCCTTTTCTTTGTATATTTCATACTGTTCTTTAAGGTTGAATGGCATTTCTTCATACATGATGTTCATAAGGTCAGTAACCTTTTGCTTAGGTGTATCATCAGCCTTTTTAATAGCTTCTTTAATATCTTCTTTTGCTTGTTCAATTACTTCGTTTTCCATATCTTCATTCCAGATTCCCTTGTCTTCAAGGAACTTGCGGAAACGAACAAGAGGATCTTTCTTTTCCCATTCATTATCAAGGTCAGAAGTACGGTAGCGTGTTGGATCGTCTCCAGCCATGGTGTGCGGTCCGTAACGATATGTCAGCGTTTCGATTAATGTAGGACCTTCACCATTCAATGCGCGTTCACGAGCTTCCCGAACAGCTGCATAGACAGCAAGCGGATCCATGCCATCAACCTGAATTCCAGGAATACCGGCCGCCACTGCTTTTTGTGCAATTGTTTTAGCTGCTGATTGCTTTTCAACAGGAGTAGAGATTGCAAAACGGTTATTTTGCACAATAAAGATAGCAGGTGCTTTGAATGCTCCTGCAAAGTTGATGCCTTCATAGAAGTCACCTTGTGAAGCACCGCCGTCACCAGTATAAGTGATGGCAACTTTCTTTTCGCCGCGCTTCTTCATGCCAAGGGCAACCCCTGCAGTCTGGATATATTGTGCTCCAATGATAATCTGAGGTGAAATAACATTTACACCTTCAGGTATATTTCCGCCTTCGAAGTGCCCGCGGGACCATAGGAAAGCCTGGTATAACGGAAGGCCGTGCCAAATGATTTGAGGCACATCACGATATCCCGGAAGAATGAAATCTTCCTTCTCCAGTGCAAAATGAGATGCAAGCTGAGAAGCTTCTTGTCCGGCAGTAGGAGCGTAGAAGCCCAAACGGCCTTGTCTGTTAAGTGAAATAGAACGCTGGTCAAGAATGCGAGTATAAACCATGCGGCGCATTAATTCCTGAAGCTGCTCATCGTTTAAGTCAGGCATCGCTGAATCATTAACAACCTTGCCTTCTTCATTTAAAATTTGTAGAGTTTGGAACTGTTCTTCAACTGTTTCGAGCTGTTTTTTCGCATCGAATTGTGCCTTCTTTGTTTTAGAAGCCATATCAGTCACCCTTTCCTTTCATAAAAAGACGTTAATTAAGAGTTTTTATACACAAAATTTAGGTTACCCAAAACACTCTCTCAAAAAGCAAAAAAGTACTTTTTCAGGCATGTTTTTATTAGCATCTCTAAATAGCAGAACGTTCTTTTCTGCCATATGCATACTTATAAATAGTGTTCCACAGATCACTTCTAAAAAAACGTCTTTCTGTTCATCTTTAACTATCATATTCTGTATTAGTTTATTTTGCAACAAAATTGATACAGAAATACTTACGAGTTTTAGTTTAATACACCTTCAGGACCTTCGTCAATTACCTTGCCTTTTGTTTTTCACAGTTACCATACTTTTTATATTCTATATCAAATTCCAAAACTGTATTAACGTCCATACGATATCTGTACTATAAAAAACTATTATATTTTCTTGTGTTATAGTAAAGAAACTTCACCTGTCACTATTTTAAAATAAAGACGCATACACAAAACAATGAAAGCGAATTCATTTTGATAAGGTGTCTCCATACGCAATAATAGCCAAAAAACAAAAAATGCCGCGCATTTAACATGCCGGCATAAATATTATTCTTTTGTATTTATTTCGAGCCCTGCTTCTTTATAGAACTCCATTTTTGCTTCATTGTACTCTTTTGTTTTTTCATTGAACTGCTTATTTGAAGACAGTATCTTTTCATACATTTCATTTATTTCGCTAATTTGATTTTCCAGCTGCTCTAGAGTAAGATCTTCCTTTTTAAACATTGCGTAAAGTTCCTTATCTAATTGCAGCGCTTTGGAATAATCCTCATAAAGGGTGTCATGTATTTTATACCTGTCCATCATAATTTCGTACAGTTCTTTAGCTTTATCTTTCAATTTTTGACTCTCTATCTCCTCTATGATTGGAGATAATGAATCAAATTCCTTTTTTGAAGCCTGTATGCTTTTCTGCTCTTTCTCCATATGATTTTTCCGCTGCTCCACAATGGTGGAAGCCTCGTCAGACAGCTTCTTAATTTCCTCGAAATCCTTCATTCCCAGGTTAATAATTTTATCGTATAATTCCTTTTCTCTTTTCTCCAGCTTCACGAGCGGTTCCTGCTGCTTTTCAAAATCCTTTTCTTTTGCAACTACATTCTCCAGAACATCATACACTTTCTCCTCTGGTTTTGGCTTGTTCATACAGCCCGAGAGGAAGATAGCCACTATTATAAAAACAAGCAGCAGTCTGCTTTTGTTCAAAATTGACACGTTGAAACCTCCTTACTTATAACATTTTTAACTATAAAGGTACCTGCCCGGTTTGACAATAGCCCTTTGGTTTGACACTTTTCACAACAGTTCACAGTTTTTCCTTTTTAGAAGTGTATTTAAAATCTATTCGCTTCATTTTTCCTTTATGACTTGGGCAAAGGCCTACACCATTCATCATTTAAAACATAGGCTATATTAATCGTCCGATGTGGCAAGGCAAAAAGATGGACGATAATCTTACTTTAGGGAGGTTATCCTTCATGTACGGATATGGCGGATACGGTTATGGATGCGGTTATCCAGTAGCGGGTGCCGGCTGCGGCAGAGGTTTTGCGTTAATTGTAGTATTATTCATTCTCTTAATCATAGTTGGCTGCGCTTGCTGGAAGTTTTAATTACTTGAGAAGGTGCTAAAAGCGCCTTCTCTTATTAACTTTTTTGCACCGCTCTGCTAGACTGAATATTATAATATAAAATTAATACCTGGCGAGTTTTTGGCTTTCCATATGATCTTCTTGCCAATAATTTAGCCACTTTTTTATTCTTTATTACATAGCGGGAGTGATAATCATGCTGAGCATGAAAGATATTATACGCGACGGCCACCCAACTTTACGGAAAATTGCTGCGGAAGTAAACATGCCTCCATCTGCAGAAGAAAAACAAATCCTGCGGAAAATGATGGAATATGTACAAAACAGCCAGGATCCTGAGCTTGCTGCTAAATATGGATTAAGGGCAGGCATTGGATTAGCTGCTCCTCAAATTAATATTTCCAAGAGGATGATCGCTGTTCATGTAACCTATAACGGCGAGCTGTTCAGTTATGCATTCTTCAACCCTAGGATCATCAGCCATTCTGTGCAGCGTTCTTATCTGGCTGCAGGAGAAGGCTGTCTGTCTGTTGATGAATCCATACCCGGTTTAGTACCCCGATATGCAAAAGTGACTGTTAAAGGTACTGACCTAGGGGGCAATGAAATTAAACTCAAGCTAAAAGGGCTTCCTGCTATTGTGTTTCAGCACGAAATTGATCATTTGAACGGAATCATGTTTTATGATCACATTAACAAACAAAATCCGTTTCAGCCAATTGAAAATGCCATTGCTATAGAACGATAGAATGCAAATGCATTCACTGTGCAACAAAGGAATGCCTCCAGCTATTGAACGGAGGCTTTTTGCACTGCTATATTAATTGTAGTTCCTTTAGTCCCTTCCAGATTCCTTCCTGGTCCACTCCGGATGTTACGTGATCTGCTGCCTTCTTAACCACTTCATCTGCGTTTCCCATTGCTATCCCTGTTCCGACAGCATTCAGCATCTCTATATCATTGAGCCCATCTCCAAAGGCATATACATCCTTCAAATCGAATCCGAGCCTTTTAATCATTTGCTTTATCCCTTCAGCTTTGGACCCGCCAGCAGGCAAAACATCAACGGAATATGGATGCCATCTGATAAAACCAAAATCAGGATATGCAGATGAAGAAATATACTTTTCCTCATCCTTTTCCTCGCAGAACAGCAGTGATTGATATAATTCCCTGC
This sequence comes from Cytobacillus sp. FSL H8-0458, assembly GCF_038002165.1. Lineage (NCBI taxonomy): Bacteria > Bacillati > Bacillota > Bacilli > Caryophanales > Bacillaceae > Cytobacillus > Cytobacillus sp. FSL H8-0458. Next base: position 2,643,112 of record NZ_JBBOBR010000001.1, read on the forward strand.
CGCTGTAAAACTTCTGGTCTTCCTCAGGATGCGGGAACTTTAAGCTCCCCATGCTTTCTTCAATAAAAGGATGATGGGTTACTGAGGCTTTCATTGTTTTCTCATTCATAAACACTAATGGATGTCCGTTTGACTGTGCATGCCGATATAGCTTTTCAATTTCAGCCGTTTTTAGAGGATTTCGGTATATCGGCTCATTTTCAAATACGACATATTGCCCGTTAAAGCTGACAAATGAATCAATATCAAGCTCACTGCGCAAGTTCTCATACATGAAAGGAGCCCTGCCGGTCGCAATCGCCACAAAGGCCCCATTCTTTTTCAGCTTGTCAATTGCCTCTTTCGTACTGTCCGGCAAATTTTTTTCGTGATCCAGTAAAGTCCCATCTATATCAAAAAAAACAATCTTTTTCATATAAAACAAACTTCCTTTCAAGCGTTATTCTGCTGGCTTCTATTACATATTTTATCGTAATAAAACACTAAACCCATAAAGTAAAAAAGTCAATTTCATTACTATAAACAATGGCAATTTCCATTTTTACCCACGATAGATTTAACTATTTTACCATATAATATAATTAAGAAAAGCGGAATCTCCTTGCCCGCGAAGGATCGCATACTATAAAAAACACAAGAGTGCAGCCTGCCAAAGCGTTCTCTGTGGACCTGGACAGTATCAAAAGAAGCCACATTAATAACAAAAATCTGTTTAAAACTTCCCTGCTGCCTTTACTTTGGACAAGGATCGTTTAAAATAGAAAGTAAGGAGTTGATCCACTATGTTAAAGAAGCTGAGAAAGAAGCTTTTAAAACAGTGGAATGAAATGCTTCGAAAAAAATCTATTGCCTGACAAATTTGAGCCCTTCAAACTTGCGAAGGGCTCCTTCCTTATTGTAAATTGGTTATCAGTATACTTTTTACATAGATTCGGAAGCGTTTAAGCATTGAGAAGAATTAATATTCATATCCCGCAGGAAAAAACATGTAATACATGTTATTATTTTATATATAAGATAAAAGTTTTTTATCGAATTAAGGAGAGATAGAAATGATTTTCAAGGTATATTATCAGGAATCCAAGACAGAGGTACCGGTTAGAGAAAAAACAAAAACTATTTTTGTGGAAGGCGATTCTGAAAGAGATGTTCGCAAAAAGCTGGCTGACCGCAACTATAATATTGAATTTGTCGCATCTGTTCAAGGAGATTTCCTGGAATATGAAAAACAAAGTGAAGACTTTAAAGTATTGGAGATTGAGTAATTTATGAAATTCGTTAAAAATGATCAAACAGCCGTTTTCGCCCTGGGGGGACTTGGGGAAATCGGAAAGAATACTTACGCAGTACAATTCCAGGATGAAATTATCCTGATTGATGCCGGAATTAAATTTCCTGAAGACGAACTTCTAGGAATCGATTATGTTATTCCTGATTACACTTACTTAGTAAAAAACGAAGATAAGATAAAAGGGTTATTTATCACTCACGGACATGAAGACCATATTGGAGGAATTCCATATCTTCTAAGAGAAGTTAACATCCCGGTTTACGGCGGAAAGCTGGCTCTGGGGCTCCTGAGAAATAAACTTGAAGAACACGGACTATTAAGACAGACCACTCTTCATGAAATCAAGGAAGACGATATCATTAAATTCAGAAAAACTTCCGTGACTTTCTTCAGAACAACTCATAGTATTCCTGATTCATATGGAATCGTTGTCAAAACACCACCAGGACAAGTTGTTCATACCGGGGATTTCAAATTTGATTTTACCCCTGTAGGAGAGCCGGCTAACCTGACGAAAATGGCTGAAATCGGTAAAGAAGGTGTCCTTTGCCTGCTTTCAGACAGCACAAACAGTGAAATACCTGAATTCACCATGTCTGAACGCCGGGTTGGCGACAGCATTCATGACATCTTCCGCAAAGTTGAAGGACGGATTATCTTTGCTACCTTTGCTTCTAATATCCACCGTCTTCAGCAGGTGACTGAAGCGGCGGTTACAAATGGCAGAAAAATTGCTGTCTTTGGGAGAAGTATGGAAGCAGCCATAAATATAGGACAGGAATTAGGATATATTCAGGCACCAAAGGATACTTTTATTGATGCACATCAAATTAACAGACTTCCAGCCAACCAGGTGACAATTCTTTGTACAGGAAGCCAGGGAGAGCCTATGGCGGCCCTTTCAAGAATTGCTAATGGAACGCATCGCCAGATACAAATCATTCCTGGCGATACCGTTGTATTCTCTTCTTCACCTATTCCAGGGAACACAATCAGTGTCAGCAGAACGATTGACAGACTTTCGCGTGCAGGTGCAGAAGTCATTTATGGTAAATTAAGTGATATTCACACATCCGGTCATGGCGGCCAGGAAGAACAGAAACTAATGCTTCGTTTAATAAAGCCAAAATTCTTCATGCCGATTCATGGTGAATACAGAATGCAGAAAATGCATGCCAAATTGGCTGTAGATTGTGGAGTGGAAGAAGAAAACTGCTTTATCATGGATAATGGTGAAGTTCTGGCTCTCAGCGAAGATTCTGCTCAGATAGCCGGAAAAATTCCGTCTGGATCTGTCTATATTGATGGAAGCGGAATCGGTGATATCGGAAATATTGTATTAAGGGACCGCCGCATTCTTTCTGAAGAAGGGTTAGTGGTTGTCGTAGTGAGCATCAATATGAAGGACTTCAAAATCGCTGCCGGTCCTGACTTAATTTCCCGCGGATTCGTCTATATGAGAGAATCAGGAGATTTAATCAATGATGCACAGGCACTCATCACCAAACACTTAAGCAAGGTAATGGAACGCAGAACAACTCAATGGTCAGAAATCAAGAATGAAATTACTGACACGCTTGCACCATTCCTTTATGAAAAAACTAAGCGCCGTCCAATGATCTTGCCGATTATCATGGAAGTTTAAAAGATCCCAAGAGGTATAAATATATACAAAAAAAGGCTGTATCACTCACATGAGAGATACAGCCTTTTTCAAATTATGACATCACTTTTTTTTCAAAACGGTTAATATCCACGTCTGCTCCAATAACAATAAGAATATCGTCAAATTGTATTTTTTCATTTGCCTGCGGAGAAACGATAATTTCATTTTTTCTTTTAATTGCAACAATGTTGATTCCGTACTTTGCACGAATATCTAGATCTATAATGCTGTGGCCGGCAAGTTTTTCATTAGCCACGATTTCTACTATGCTATGCTCATCAGAGAGTTCCAGATAATCCAGAACATTATTTGACACAATACTATGGGCAATCCTTCTGCCCATATCCCTTTCAGGATGAACAACATGATCGGCGCCTATTTTCCTCAATACTTTAGCGTGATAATCATTTTGCGCCTTAACTGTAATCTTATTAACTCCTACCTCTTTTAAAATTAAGGTTGTCAGGATAGAAGCTTGAATATTATCGCCAATCGCCACAATAACATGGTCAAAATTGCGTATTCCCAAGCTCTTAATGACGGATTCGTCCGTGGTATCGCCAACTACTGCGTGCGAAGCAACTCTGGCAAATTCGTTTACACGGTCTTCATTTACATCAATCGCCATTACTTCCATTCCTTCTTCGGCTAGAGCATGGCAAATGCTTCCTCCAAAACGTCCAAGTCCGATAACAGCAAATTCTTTCTTCATCCTATCTTCCCCCAGCAAAGTTAGCAATATAGACAATAATACCATAATAGCACACACAGCAGTATAGTGATCAGTCATTACTTCCTGACAAAATAAAACCTCCGGCTGGAGGTTTCATTTTGTTCATTAAATTGCTTCAAGCATATTGAATTGTGCCTTAACCAAATGAAAATATTCACCTTTCACATTCATCAATTCCTCATGATTCCCCTGCTCTAAAATATTTCCATGATCGAGCACGAAGATTTGATCAGATTCCCGGATCGTGGACAGCCTATGAGCGATAATTATGGCTGTTCTGCCCTTCAAAAGAGTCTTTAAAGCCTGCTGGATCTTCATCTCAGTCTCTGTATCAATACTTGCAGTAGCTTCATCAAGGATAAGAATACGCGGGTCTGCAAGCAAAGCGCGGGCAAAGGAGAGCAGCTGCCTCTCTCCGACCGATAATATATTCCCTCTTTCCTCCACCTCGGTTTCATATCCCTTTGAAAGTTTTTCAATGAATCCATGCGCACCGACTGCTTTGGCTGCTTTTACTACTTCTTCATCCGTGGCATCAGGCCTGCCAAAACGGATATTATCGCGGATTGTGCCGGAAAATATGAAAGTATCCTGAAGCACGACACTGATTTGCTTGCGCAGACTTGATAAAGAAACATCCTGTAAATCATAGCCATCTATTTTTACAGTACCTTCTGAGGGATCATAAAAACGGCTGATTAAACTCGCAATCGTTGTTTTTCCAGATCCTGTATGACCGACAAGCGCTGCTGTCTGCCCTGCTTTTATCTCAAGGGAAGCTCCATTTAAGGCAGTTCTTTTTCCATCGTAAGAAAAAGTGACATTCTCAAATTCTATCTTGCCTTCTATCTCCTGCAGATTCACAGCATTGTCCCTCTCAGAAACGATTGGCTTCTCATCAAGAAATTCAAAGATTCTTTCAGAGGAAGCCATTCCCATGAGCAGCTGGTTATAAACCATACCAAGCCGGGAAATTGGCTCCCAGAACATCCCTAAATAAAAGGCAAAAGAAACAAATACGCCGATCGATATTGACCCGGTCTGAATTAGATGGGCCCCAAACCAAATCAGTACAGCGGTACCCAGGGCATTGGTCAATTCAACCAGCGGTCTGAACATAGCGTTTTTCTGGGAGGCAACCCTCCAGCTTTCAAAGTTCTCCGTATTCACACCATCAAAGAATGCCATATTCTCTTTTTCCTGTGTAAAAGACTGGGTAATCCTTATTCCCTGTATACTCTCATTTAAGTGAGAATTCAATTTGGATTGTTTTAACCGGACAGTTTGCCAGGACCTGCGGATATTTCTCCGCAAACTGGTTGAAATAAAAAACATGATGGGCAGGATGACCATTATTGCCAGGGTCAGTTCCGGACTTAGTGTAAATAAAATAATAAGAATTCCTGCCAGCATGATCAAATCCATCAGCAGATTTATGACTCCATTAGTAAAAAGCTCCTGAAGAGAATTAATGTCATTCATGATCCTTACCAATATGGATCCTGCCGAACGCTGATCAAAAAAACGATGTGAAAGCGTCTGTACGTGTGTAAATAAATGTTTTCGAAGGTCATAAATAACACTTTGGCCAAGCTTATTCATCCATTTAATCCTTAAGTAGTTTGCAGCGTATGAAATGATGTAAAGTACTGCAATCAATGAAACCAGGACGGCAAGCATCCGGCCGTCTTTTTCAATTAAAGCTTTATCTAACGTATACACACCAATCAAGATAGGAATGATCAGCCTGACTGCCGTATTTATTAATACCATTATGATGGAGAGCGGAAGTAAATCTTTTCTGTACGGCTCCATATAACTGAATAACCGCAGCATCTGCTTCCAATTAAATGGCTTCTCGATCACTTCGTCAGCTGAATATTGGAACCTGTTTAACACTTTGTCATTTTCCGATTTAGTTTTTTTCAAGGACGCACCTCCTAGCCTGCATTTGATTGGAGAACCTTATCCCGGTCCTGATATTGAATATCGTAAATCCGCTGATATGGGCCATTATTTTTAAGCAGCTTTTCATGTGTCCCCCGTTCAGCCACTCTCCCGCTCTCAAGCACAAGTATTTCATCGGCATGTTTAAGGGAAGAAATCCGGTGGGCAATGATAAAAGTAGTTCGGTCAGCCATTACTTCTTTCAAAGCTTTTTGTATTCTGAATTCTGTTTCCATATCCACGGCGCTTGTTGCATCATCGAGAACTAATATGCTGGGATCTGCACAAATAGCCCTTGCTATCGCAATCCTTTGCTTCTGGCCGCCTGAAAGCCCCATGCCCCTCTCGCCAAGAATGGTATCGTATTGATCAGGAAGCTCCATTATAAATTCATGAGCCTGTGCACGTTTGGCAGCTTCAATAATTACCTCCATGGTTGAGTCAGGCTTCCCAAATGCAATATTTGCTTTAATCGAAGAAGAAAATAAGAAAGATTCCTGAAGAACAAAGCTGATGTTTCTTCTCAGAGACTGAAGAGAGTAATCCTGCACATTTATCCCATCAATCATCACCTTACCTTCAACCGGCTCATAAAATCTTGTCATAAGCTGTGTTAAGCTCGTTTTACCTGATCCCGTAGAGCCGATTAACCCAATCACCTTTCCCGGCTCAGCATGAAAAGAGATATTCGATAAAGCATCATTGTCATCCTTCGTATATTTCAGGGTAACATTGCGGAATTCCACCTCTCCCTGCAAACGCTCTGCATGAACACATGAATCGGTATCCTCAATCTCATTGTCTGCTTCAAGGATCTCAATGAGCCGCTCTCCGGAGGCTTTTGACTGTGAAAATAGGTTAACAATAAAGCCTAAGTTCATAATTGGCCACATAATATACCAGACAAGGCTGTAAAAGGCGACAAGTTCCCCTGGATTCAGACTGCCGGCCATCACAAGATAACCGCCGTAAGCGAGAAGCAGTACAACACTTAAATTACCCAGAAACTCCATTAACGGAAAGTATTTGGCCCAAATATCCGATGTAAAAAGATATTTATCCTTATACTCATTGTTAGAGTCATTGAATTTATTAATCTCAAAATCTTCCCGTGATAATGACTTCACAGTATTAATTCCGCTTATATTCTCCTGAACTTTTGTATTGAGGCGCCCGAATGATTTCCGGATGCCCCGGAAAGCCGGATGCACAGCTTTGTCGAATTTAAAGGTGACTACTGCAAGAAAAGGCAGGGTAATAAGTGTGACAATAGCAAGTGGAATAGAATAATAAAACATGACCGACATACTGATGAGGATCAATAAACAAAAACGAATGAGTTCAGAAAATCCGAATGAAAGAAAGAACCGGAATCCCTCAACATCTGCAGTAAGCCGGGACATTAAATCCCCTGTTTTTGCATTATCATAATACCTGAAAGGCAGAAACTGCAGTTTTTCATATAACACATTTCTAAGCTTATAGACCGATGTGATTCCAAATAAATCACCAGTGTACTGATGAATATAAGTCGCTGCACCCTTCACGGCCATTATGGCAATAAAGCCTAAAGCCAAATAAGGTATCCACCTATAATTCCCTCCAATGACAACTTCATCAATTGTCACCTGCAGGATTATTGGATACACAACTGTTATCGCTGTCACAATAAACAGAAAAAATATGGACCATATAAAGTAATGTTTAAATGGCCAATAATATTGCTTTAACTTCTTAAATGTTTCCATCTGCATTCCCCCTTTTAATTTGCGGAAAAATTAGAAAAGTTAGAACGTAATATTAAATATATCGAGTTTCGAAGTATTTTTCCACCCCTTTTTGTTTGGTTTTTCACTTTTTTTAAAATCAATCTTATTCAGTTGTTCTCTCAAGTATTGCATTTGCTGGAAAGGCTAACCGTTTGCATATAAAACACTGTTGCGATAAAATGATGACTTTAATAATATTGAAAGGACAAGGGTAGATGGAATATCTAAATTTATCGCAACTAAATTGGGAAGCCCTGCTGATTGATGCTGGACTTATTCTATTAAAACTTGCAGCTATCTATTTTGCATTTTTAATCGTTAAATCAGCGGGGAATAAAATCATCCAAAAAAGCTTTGAGGGAATTGCAAAAAAGGAAAGAATATCTCCCGGAAGATCAAAAACACTGCTAAGTCTTGCTGAAAACATATTCTCATATGTTCTTGTTTTTATTTTCGCTGTTACGATTCTGCAAATTTTTGGGATAAAGGCAACTGCCATTCTTGCCGGCGCCGGGGTAATCGGTTTAGCAGTCGGCTTTGGAGCACAGGGACTTGTCAGCGATGTAGTAACAGGATTTTTCATCTTGCTGGAAAGGCAAATTGATGTAGGCGATTATGTAACAACTGGAAGCTACTCAGGAATTGTGGAGCAAATTGGACTAAAAACCACTCAAATCCGAGGGTTTGACGGAACTTTGCATTATCTGCCCAACCGGGAGATTACCAGTCTGAGCAACCATTCCCGCGGCAACATGCGCGCACTGGTTGATATAGGAATCTCATATGATGACAAAATTGATGAAGCTATCACAGTCCTTCAGGAAGCATGCGACAGGATCGCTCAGGAAAACCAGGCGATTGTTGAAGGACCTAATGTCATTGGCATACAAACATTAGGCTCATCTGATGTTGTATTAAGAATTATTGCCAAGACAGAAAACATGGAACAGTGGTCTGTTGAACGGCAGCTTAGAAAAGCACTGAAGGAAGCTTTGGAAGCCAGTGGGATTGAAATTCCATTCCCCCATCAGGTGCTTATTCAAAAACAGGCTGGAACAGATAGTTCTGCCGGATAAAGTGAAACTTCAATCAGTGGGGATTTTCTTTATCCCCCACTGATTGTTAGTTGAACCAATCGGGCCTTTACGGGCAGTTACCCCCCACTTATCCCCTCTTTGCACCTCTGAGTCTTGAAGCAGGGGTCTTACTGCCCGTTAAACTGCGATAAACCGAAAGCAAAAAAGCTGATTTCACAGATCCAAAAAGGATGATATGAAATCAGCTTTTTTTATAGTTAAATGTGCTTCAGCCTTTATACTTTAAATATGCTGCAATCAATTCAATTGCAGTTTCGATTGCATTTTCATTTGGATTCAGTCTGGCATGATGAAGTCCATATTCTGAATCGACTCCAAGCCAGAACATGAAGCCCGGAATTTCTTCAAGCATGTAGCCGAAGTCCTCACCTGTCATAGCTTCACGGCATTCAACCATATTAATGTCTGTATTGGTGCAGGCAAAGTCCATGAATTCCCTTGTTAAGGTTTCCTCATTGTAAACCTGATGATACATGCTTCCGTAGTCGATTGAAGCTTTACATTCATACCCAACTTCAATTCCTTTGACAAGTGCCTGAATTCTGCTTTTTACTTTCTTCATTGATTCTGGGGATAGTGTGCGAATGGTACCTTCAAGCCTTGCTTTTTCAGCTATGATGTTTTGAACGGTTCCGCCTGTTATTTTTCCGATTGTAACTACTGCGCTGTCCAAGGGATCAACATTCCTTGAAATGATGGACTGAAGCTGGCTGACCAGGGTACATGCTGCCACGACCATATCATTGGTATTATGCGGATATGCGGCATGTCCCCCTTTTCCTTTTAAATCAATGAAAAGTTCCGACGTATTTGCAAAGAGCAAGCCTTCTTTCAATGCGATGGTTCCGACAGGATATTCCGGAGCAATATGCAGGGCCAATATCATATCCGGCTTCCAATCCTTCATTATTGCAGATTTAAGCATCGGTTCTGCTCCGCCAGGCCCTTCTTCAGCTGGCTGAAATATAAACAGTAAATCATCGTTAATGCGTTCTTCTATGAATTTTGTTATTAGGCCAAGTGCAATAGACATATGAAAATCATGTCCGCAGGCATGCATTTGTTCACTATGCTCGGATTTGAACGGCAGGCCTGTCTCCTCTACAATGGGAAGGCCGTCTATATCAGCACGATACCCAATCATCCTGGAGGGATTCCTGCCGGAGATTTTCACAAAAATACCCGTTTTCCAAGTTTTAATTTCCATATTGTCCTGAGGTAGAGTATACAGGTAATCTAATAGAAATTGCTGTGTTTTAAATTCACGGAACCCTAACTCCGGTATTTTATGCAGCTCCCGCCGTAATGCAACGAATGGATTGATTGTGACCAAAACTATCTTCCCCCTTGTTAACAATGCCCCTTTATATTTTTTTCACAGAATAGCAATAATGAATTATCCCTTTAGAAAAAGCGCGGATCGAGATCCACGCTTTTTAACTATTATAATTGGCGAAGTTCCTGCTTAATTTCTGTCTTAGACTTAGTCTTTTCATCAATCTCTTTAATTACACGAGCTGGTGTGCCTGCCACCACAGTATATGGAGGCACATCATCAATGACAATCGCACCTGCCGCAACTACGGCTCCCTTGCCGACAGTTACACCTTCGAGAACCACTGCATTTGCTCCGATTACTACATCATCTTCTACAACAACAGGTTTTGCTGAAGGAGGCTCAATAACTCCAGCCAATACAGTTCCTGCTCCGATATGGCAATTCTTGCCGACTGTAGCTCTTCCGCCAAGTACAACATTCATATCAATCATTGTGCCTTCTCCGATTACGGCTCCGATATTTATGGAAGCACCCATCATGATTACAGCGTTATCACCGATTTCTACCTGGTCACGGATGATGGCACCCGGCTCAATGCGCGCTTTAATATTTTTCATATCAAGCAATGGAATCGCTGAGTTTCTGCGGTCATTCTCAATTACATAATCTTCAATTTTTGACTGATTTGCTTCAATCGCCTGGCTAATTTCAGACCATTCACCAAACACAACCCCGGTGCTGCCATTTACAAAGGTCTTTGCTGAGGCTCCGAAGTCGATTCCTTCTAAATCACCTTTAATATAAACCTTTACAGGTGTGGATTTTGTGCTGTTCTGGATAAAAGAAATAATCTCATTGGCATCCATCATTTTCATAATAAAAATCCTCCTCTATGTATAACATTGCAACTAGGATTACTTTAACAAACAAAAGCGATGAAAACAAGAAAAATAAATGGCAGAAAAGAAAACACGATATTATTGTCTTTCTTCTTCAATATGCTCCTTTATTAACTCAACAAATGCCTGCACCTGCTTGAGCTGAAAGGCAGATTCGTAGCCTAGAAGCCACGTATCACGCTTAATCGGCAAATTATTCTCATCAAGCAGCGGGATTTTAAAAATATTTTTCTCTGCACCATTCAGCGTAATGGCCGGGAGAATGGCGTACCCTATTCCATTGAAAGTCATTTGCTTGCATGTTTCAATTTGGTCAACTACTATTGTCCTTTTTGGCGAAGTTTTGAACTGCCGCAGCCACCAGTCCTGAATTTCCTGGTAATAGTTTGAATCACTCTTAAACTGAATAAATGGCCGGTCTGTTTCAAGTATCTGCTCCGGCCTTGTAATCTCTGTATCAACCAGATAAAGACTGTCCTTAAATAAAGGAATTTTAATCCCCTTCCAATCCGGAGTCCCTCTGATAATTCCAATATGAACCTGATCCTCATAAAGAGATTTTAATATTTCACTGCTCCAGCCGGTAATCAGAGAAATTTTTGCCTGGGGGTAGCGGCTGACAAACTTTTTAAGAACCTGAGGCAGCCAATTCTGTCCTACAATTGAAGCAACTGCAATTTTTAACGTTCCATGAACCTGAGAATTAAGGGCAGTAATTGACTCCCTAACTTTTTCTTCTCTTGCCAGAACTTCATTTACAAATTGAATAACAATTTCTCCAGCCGGCGTCAGAGACAATCCCTTTTGGGAGCGGAGGAACAGCTTGTTTCCCCATTCTTTTTCAATATTCACAAGGCGCTGTGAAAGAGCCGGCTGCGATACAAATAAACGCTCAGCCGCTTTCCTCATATTCATTTCCTGTGCCAGCACCGATAAAAGATGAAATTCTGTAAGTGAAGACATAAACATCTTCCCTTCATAACTTTTTCTTATAGTATATCTTAATTACTTTTGAATTTCTTTATCATCCATAATGGTTTTGGAGATAAAGTTCCAGAAGTGAAATATAAAAATCTCTGCACGATAAATGCAGAGATTTCCTGGCGCCTAATCGGCGACTTCCTTTTCATGCTTTGGCAGAGCAATGACCAATAAGAAGCTTATCACTGCAAATAACAGCACGGCATAATACACCGAATGAAGCGAAACGGTAAGGCCATTTTGCAGAATTTCCTTCATTACCACATCCATGCTGTTTCTTGCATCTTCATTTAATAGTACATTTGCTGACTCCAGCGATAAGCTGGCGTCTATGCCTTCACCATTCTTCTGTATATATGATTTGATCTGGCTGTTCAGAATTCCGCCCAGCAAGGCTGCTCCTATGGTGTTGCCCAGATTTCTCATAAACATATTAGCAGCAGTCGCAATTCCCCTTTGATTCCATTCCACTGTACTCTGAATGGATACAATAAAAGCTGTAGTGGTCAAGCCCATGCCTGCCCCGACCAAAAAGCTCCCCGTTGCTGCCCACACGGGTCCCGCTTCAGGAGTGAGTGTAACAAACATAATACTCCCCGCAATTAAAAACACTCCGCCTATGACAGATGTACTTCTAAAACCAATTTTTAAAAGCAGCTTGCCTGCCGCTGCAGAAGCTATCGGCCATCCAATGGACATCGTAGTAAGTGTAAAGCCGGCTACTATCGGTGATCTTTCCATGACACCCTGTACAAATGCCGGAAGGAAACTGGAAATCCCTATAAGCATGACACCGGTTGTTAAGGAAGCCAAATTGGCAATTAATATCGGCTTCTCCTTCCATATATTAAAAGGCATCATTGGTTCTGCAGCATTTTGTTCCTGCAGGATAAATAAAATAAAAGCAATTACACTGACCGCTAAAAGGCTGATTGCTTCAATGGAATTCCATGCCCAATTGGTTCCTCCCTCCACAAGCACAAACATGAGGGATGAAATGGAAACAGTTAATAGTACAGCTCCTGCATAATCGATCTGATGCTTTTTCCTTTCCACATTTTCATGGAGGAAAAGCCACAAGCCTGCAATAGCCATGATGCCAAGAGGAATGTTAACCCAAAAAACATATCGCCAGCTGACAAATTCAACCAGAAGCCCGCCTATTGCCGGGCCCATGATAGCTGAAATTCCCCAAACGCTTGATAAATACCCCTGCACCTGTGCCCTTTCCTCTTTTGTATAAATATCTCCGACGATAGTTGTTGCTATTGGCATTACGGCTCCGGCACCAAAACCCTGTATTAACCTGAAAATGATCAGTGCTGTCATCGATTCAGCAAAACCGCATAAAATGGAACCAATTAAAAAGATGATAATCCCGAACGTCAAAACGGGCTTCCGCCCAAATAAGTCCGAAAGCTTGCCGTAAATTAAAACAGTCACAGCATTCATTAGCAGGTAAGCTGAAAACACCCAGCTATATAAAGCAAATCCGCCCAAATCTCCAACTATTGCAGGCATTGCAGTAGATACAATGGTTGCCTCAATAGCTCCCATAAACATGGCAAGCATTACTGAAGCCAGCACAAAAGGCTTTTTCGTAACCTTCCTCTTTCCTTCAGGCATTTTATTATGTAAAGTCTGACTCAAGCATTTCCCCTCCAAGATTTAAAACATGATTAACGCCTGCAAATGAAGCCTAATTAAAGCATATCAATTCTCATCATTGGAAATAAAGCAAGCTCCCACTGCGGGGAGCTGATTTTTATCGTTTATTTAATCGTCTTATATGTTTATTTAGCTGATCCAATACTGTTCTGCGAGTCAGTATTCCCTCAAAGTAGCCTTCCTTGTTTTCCACACATATGAATGGATGGTCAACTAATAGAGCGATCGTTTCCTGTATAGAAGATTCAGCATCAAGCCGGGGGATATTTCTGTTCATAGCCTCTTCAACCCTTTTTTTCTCCAGCTGCTCAAATTCAATCCGCTCTAGACCGAGAATGGAATCCATGATAATAGGTGTGCTGATTAAGCCCTGCAGTTTATATTGCGGGTCCAGTACAGGTATTGCTGTATAACCGCTTTTAGTTAGTACTAAGAGGGCATGCTCAAGGTTATTGCCAACCTGAACATGTGCTACCCGTTCAGAAGGAATCATGAAATCACTAATGTTAAATTCTAAAAATTCCTCGCTATGAAGACTGATCATCACCGAAAACTCCTCAAAAATTAGTTATGCTTCTTAACCATTTTATCACAGTCTCCGGTATTTTGCGCCTATTATCCTTTACTGGTTTGAATGTCTTTAACTTCATAGCCGCAGTCAGGACAGTGAAAAATAACATTTTGATTGGATTGTGCAGTTAATACGGCATCAATTTCTTTTTCTGCGCTGCAGGCTGGACATGTTACAGTTGGCATCATTCTGCTTCACCTCAACTTAAAGCATCATATACTTCTTATTGTTCTCAATGCCTATTTTTTCGAGTCTCTATTGTCGTTTAAAATTTCTTTCATTTCTTCAAGAGTTTTCCTGATCCGGATTACTTCTTTTTTTGTATTAATTAAATCTGCAAGCAAAAGCAGAACAGTAAAAAACAGCATAATCATGAGCAGGTAATACATTTCACACCTCTTGCAATTGGTTTATTATTAAAGCACATATAAGAAAAGAGGCCAAAAAGGCCCCTTATGTATGTGGTGGATTATTGAATCAAATCGAAAATTTCGATTGTGATCATATCAATGTTGTCGAATTGATATCTTTTTGGCTTTTCTTTATCGTTATATACTTCCAGCTCAAATGTTTCATTTTTCGGATGAAAAGTTACCTGGCATTTTCTTTCACCATTCACCTCAAAAAATCTTTGCATCGGCTCTCCGCCTGTCGCTTGTTCCTGTAAGCTCTTTAATCGTGTTAATATACCTTGAAGCTGTGACATGCTCTCTCTCCTTTCCAAAACAAAACCCATAATTCACATTTAGGTTTCTCTTTTGGCATGTTTCTATCCTTAAGAAATAAATTCAGAATATTCAAGCTCAGCGCTTTACATACCAATATTAACAGAATAAAATATTGACAGGTGTTTGTACAAGCAAAAGCTTTATAAAGGACGTGATTTTTTTTGGCAAAACCTGAAAAATTGGCGGAAAACCTCTATTTAATTGATGATTTTGACCTTTCAATGGAAAAACGTACCGGTACATATGTCTTAACAGAACAGAAGCTGACTTTGATTGAAACCTCGGCCAGCCCCTCGATACCCTACATTTTGGGAGGTCTAAGCGAGCTTCACTTTACACCAGAGGAAGTTGATTATATCATCGTGACACATATTCATCTTGATCATGCCGGCGGCACAGGCTTATTATTAACCCACTGTCCAAACGCAAAGGTAATTGTCCACCCGAAAGGTGCCAGGCACTTAGCAGACCCTTCACGCTTAATCTCCGGTGCAAAAGCCGTTTATGGTGATCAATTCGATGGACTGTTTAATCCAATATTACCTGTTCCGGAGGATAGGATTATCACAAAAGAGCATGGAGAAGAGCTTGAAATAGGCCCAAATTGCACACTGAAATTTTATCATTCGCCCGGACATGCCAATCACCACTTCAGTATCTTTCACCCTGCATTAAATGGAATGTTTTCAGGAGATACAGCTGGTGTATTTTATCCGCAGTTAAAAGAGCTTGGGATTGAAATGTATCTGCCCTCAACTTCACCAAATCAATTCAATCCAGGGAAAATGCTCGAATCCATTGACATGTACGAAAAAATGGACCTTGAATTTATTCTCTTTGGCCATTACGGCATGAGTTCAAACCCAAAAGAAGTCTACAGGCAAATAAAAGATTGGCTTAAGATATTCATGAATGCCGGTGAAGCTGCGGTATCAGGAGGCGGGTCTATAAATCAGCAGACACAGGCAGCTCAAGCCATCCTCAAAGAAAAAGTTAAAACTTATCTGAATGGTAAAGGCGTCCCATCTGACCACCCTGTATACGAGATTCTTTCTGTAGATATCGCTGTTTGCTCAATGGGGTTGATTGATTACCTGCATAAAGCAAACTGATTGCCTGCTTGAACATCCTGCTTTATGATAGAGTAACAAAAGGCCGGGAGGATGCTAACATGAAAGAGATTGTTTTATATACACAGCCGGATTGTCCGCCCTGTGAAATTACAAAAATGTTTTTGAATGAGAATGGATATGCCTATACAATTAAAGACATAAAAAAAGATGCCGCTGCACAGAAAGAGCTGACAAAGCAGTTTAGCTCCTTTTCCACGCCAACTGTGGTTATCGGGAACACCGTCATTAGGGGATTTGACCTGGAAAAACTTAGATCAGCTCTGGGAATGGAATAAAAAAAGAGCTTAAAAGCCCGTTAAGCTTTTAAGCTCTTTTAATTGGCTGCCAGCTGACCGTTCAGCTCCTGCTGTTCAAACAAACCAATTATACCTTGATTATCTGTTAAGAGCATGCTTCCTGAACGAAACATGGCATCAAATGGATTTAACAGGAATCCGAATTGATAGGAAGGCTTATTTAGCCAATTTGTTTCAGGAGTTTTAAAAGAAGTTTGTTTTGCTGCTTCTTGCTCACCCTCAGCTTTGTTTATTATTTTCCCGGGAATATTTTCACCCAGAAATTTGGCGACTTTCATTTTTCCGCCTTGTTCTTCCAGCAAGATTCCCTCATAATGGCTGTCATAACCTACAGGTCCTTCATGGTTTTCCGGAAAATATTCATACACATAAACTTTACCGTTTTCTTCAACAACTTTTGTTTGATCCGAATATGTGAAAAACGGAATGTAGTATGCGCCTGCATCTCCTCCAAGGGTAAAGTATTTGCCATTTTCTGAAACAAGATTTTCTTTTAGAAACTGATTTTTAGCTTCTTCAAAAAAATATGGCTCAAGCAATTCTTCCACTTCGTTCATGCTTCGCTCTTCCCCGCTAAGCTCAACCTGTGCTTGAAAGGCATTCTGCAGGAATTCGTATACCTCTTCTTTATTAGTATTTCTCTCGGCATGAGTATGAGAAGGAATCCCTGCGATCATGACTGCAATTGTGATAATAATTCCTATTATGTGCTTGTACATTCCACTCTCCCTTTCTTTATCCATCACTTTGTTTGTACCCTCAATTTTACCAGCAAATAAATCTCCTGATACCTGCATTCGTTCCCGAAATTCTCTTACGTTTTGACAGGAAAATTCTTTTCTTGTTAAGAATCTACCCGTATTGACAAAGAATTAACGCAGCAGACGGAAAAGCACATAATTATTTTGGATGAAAATATTGTAAAATGATCAAGTCCATTTTTAGCACCCAAAAAAAGACCCTCCAGTGGAGGGCCTTTACCAAGTCCATGTAAGTGCAAAATAAGTAATCATGACAAGAAGGATTCCAAAGCAAATGGCATATGTCAAGAAAATAGGATTCCTGATATATGCATGCTTTTGAACATTATCCGGCAGTTCTGCATCGATATCGCCCTTTACTGCCTTTCTTTCTTTTCCAATAAACAAAGTGTAAACTAAGGAATATACAAGTATCCCAAGTCCGATCAGTAGTATGATCAATGTGTACATGCTCATGGTTAATCTCTCCTTGAGGAAAGTTCTACACTTACATTTCCTCAAATCAAGAGTGTTTATACTTAAAATTTAATCTTATAGTAATCCATCATGTTCGTATAAAAATTCGTATGATAAATCCACAAATAAGTAATCACTGGCATTAAGAGGGAAGGAAAAAGTCCTTATGGTTTCACCTGTCTCAATATCGGTATATAAATCAGAGAGGATCCCCTTTTTATTTATTCGCATTTTCATTATATTTTCAAGGAAATACGGACGCCAGCTCCAATTTTTATGAAGATATTCATTTTGGGTTAGCCATCCTCCTTCCCTTTTGAAGTAATTAGCAGATTTCTGAAATCCGTCTTCATCGCAGATATACAGGCGAAAAGCTGCCCCGTCCAAAAGAAGGGCGATCTGCTCCAAGGTTTCTTCATATACAGTATTTTTTTTGTTTTTATTTACAAAATCAATCAGCTTGTCATTGAACTCAACTGTAACTTGATGCAAGGACTCCAGTTTTTTCTTTTCATGCACCATAAACCTGTGGCATTCTTTTCGTAATTTTTCCTTTAAAATATCTCTGTCCGGAAAATTTTCTGCAGGTTTTTGCAAATAATACCCCTGATAGTAACGGCCCCCGTTTTTCCATGCATACTGAAGCTGGTAGACCATTTCAATATTTTCAAACAGCAGGCTTGCTCCAATTTTCCTTGCAAGCATGGATAAAGAATAGAGGATATCATTAAAATTATAAGCAGATGCATTCGATTTCATGGACTCCAGATCTACCTTTAAAATATCAGGAGCCAATTGTCCGATCCGATCAAGATGGCTGCTCTCATTTCCAAGTTTATCTATTGCTAACTTGATTCCATATGTCCTGTAATAATTTAAAAGATGATCCAGGTGGTCAATATCGCCTTTGTAGTTCCCTTCGGTAATTTCCAATACAATCCGGTCAAGGCTTATGCCTTTTTTTTCATATTCCTGGAGGGTATTTAAAAAGTGTTCCCCATCATTATACATGAGCAAGTCAGCATCTCTATTTATAAAAATCAGAACATCTTTATCAAGATGCTGTGCCTTGCCTAAAGCCTTTTTTAATATTTCAAAATCAACCTCAATCCGGAATTCTTCAGGAATATTCTGATCCTGGAAGAATGGCCCCAGACTGATAACCCCATCAGAGCCTTTATATCGGCCTAATACCTCATAACCAATGACACGATGCTCATCTGCACTGAATATTGGCTGGAAATAGGGAAATACATTATCCAAATCTGTAAGGATATCCAATGCATCCATGTCCTAGCCTCCCTATATAAATAAAGTGAAACTGCGATTAATGAGTTATTATACCATATTCGCTTAAAACTTTTACTATTCAAAATACAGCTTCCTCTTCTTGATGAAAAATGATTGTTTGGCAAAAGTTTTGCATCATATTGCTGTGTTTTACTCCACAAGCTAATATCAGGACATCAAAAGAAAGAGGGTATTTCATGAGGAACTTCCTATTTATATCCCTTCTTATTCCTTTGCTTGGCTGCGGCCATTCAGAACCGGCCAGTCCTGTACAGGAGACTGGCATGGATTCAAGAGAGCTGAATGCCCAAATACCAGTCAACGCAAAGAAGGACCAGCAGAAAGTTACAGCCCGAAATACAGAAGCCACTACGGCTGTTAAAAAACGATCTGTCATCATTGATGTTCCACTAATCAGACAAAATCCCGAATTGAAGTATGGATGTGAAGTAACCAGCTTGACAATGGTTCTGCAGCATGCAGGTGTCCAAGTCGGGAAAATGGATTTGCACAAGGCAGTAAAAAAAGATAATGATCCGCTGATTCGCTCAAAAGGTGATATTTTAAAATGGGGTAATCCTGCAGAAGGATTTGTGGGAGATATGACAGGGAGAAATGCCGGATACGCAGTTTTTGATAAACCAATTGAAGAATTGGTGAATAAATACCTGCCAGGAAGAGCCGTTAATTTAACAGGCCGGGATTTTGATGCAGTTCTCATGCATGTTTCCAAAGGATATCCTGCTGTCGTCTGGACGACAGGAGATTATAGGCTTCCTGACCGCTGGGAATCCTGGACTCACTCCGGCAGAACCATTAAGACTCCATTAGATCTTCATGCAGTCGTATTGGTCGGGTATGATGATCAGTTTGTTTTTCTAAACGACCCCCTCTCAGGAAAAAAACAGGTGAAGGTTTCAAAAGAACGATTTATCTCATCATGGAAGGCATTGCAGTCGAGAGCTGTAAGCTACCAATAGGTTATGCCAGCCGGCTGAAAACAATTCAGCCGGCTTTTTCATGCATTAAAACGGAAACTGGTTCAGCCACTGGCCGCCATCCATTGTGATGCACTCCCCATTAATATAACCTGCATGCTCTGAGAAAAGGAAGAAGGCCAATTCTGCAATTTCCTCCGGCTTTCCGAGCCTGCCAAGAGGTACACTTTGAAGTGTCCTTTTTGCAGCTTCCTCCGATTCCCACAGCCTGTCAGCCCCCCCTGTCCTTTCAATTGGACCAGGAGCTATGGCATTTACCCTGATACCATATTTTCTTCCCCATTCGACAGCCAATGTTCTTGTCATGGATAATACCCCTGCTTTTGCGGCAGCCGAGTGTATGACTCCCGCTCCGGCGTCCCATGCATATGTAGCCACCATATTGATTATGCTTCCTTTAATCCCCTTTTCAATCCAGTATTTACCTACTTCGCTTGAACAATAAAAGGTTCCATTCAGGACAATATTAATTACAGAATTCCATCCATTAGCACTCAGCTGCTCTGCAGGGCATATAAAATTTCCTGCAGCATTATTAACGAGGAAATCAACTTGCCCAAACGTACTCAGCGTTTCATTTAGCATATGTTTAACATGTTCAATCTCACGGACATCCATTTGAATGGTCAAAACTTGTCCCTTGTATGTTTCAATTTCTGCTTTGGCTGTATCAAGACGTTCCGGGTTTCTTCCTGTTATCACCACATTGGCACCGGCTTCGGCAAACCGCTTTGCCATAAACTTCCCCATGCCGCTGGAACCGCCAGTAACAATGACTGTTTTATTCTTCATCCTAATTCCCCTCTCAAAAAATGAATGGTCATTCATTTACATTTTACCACTAAATATAGAATTTTCGAACTATTATTTATAAATAAATTAATTTGGCTCATTTCGTATATAATGTTGGTTTTCATCTATCAATGTTGTCCGTTGATTTCAGCTCCAGGCTGCTCGCCCCAATCAACTCAGTAAATAAGATACAAAAAAGCAGCAAACCTTGCAAAAACAGCCATATATTTAAAGGAAAATGGATAAAAAACAAGCATAGTTAAATCTTCTTTTTAATAGGATAGTTTGATAGTATTAAAGTTACTGTAATGAGAAGGCCATACCTCTCTTCTCATGCTGACTCAGAAAAAATCTTTAAAAGATAGGTTGGTATGTCCAATGCCGGAAAAAGTGTCCAGAAGATCTTTTTTAAAAAGAACTCTCGGCTTTTTTGCTGCTGTGTTTGGTATTAGTGCAGGCGGCTATTATTATGCACGGGATATTGAGCCTCGGCTCCTGGAAATCACAAACTACAAAATTTATGACAGCGCAATTCCTCAGGCGTTCAATAATAAAAAAATCATCCAATTCAGCGACACCCATTTAGGATTCCATTATGACCTGAAACAACTGGAAGAATTGATTGAAAAGATAAACAATCTTAAGCCTGATATTGTTTTCTTTACAGGTGACCTGATGGACGAACCCAATAAATATCAAAAAGCAGACCAAATAGCACCGCTCTTGAAAAGAATTCAGGCGCCTCTCGGCAGGTTTGCTATTTATGGGAATCATGATCACGGGGGCTATGGTTCAGATATCTATAAGTCCATTATGGAAGAATCCGGCTTTATTCTTTTGCTGAATGAAAATCGCAAAGTCGTATTTTCCGGAAGCAGCATCGGGATTATCGGCATTGACGATGCCATGCTCGGAAGACCGGACATAAAGCTTGCCAGCGAAAATATGGACGATGGATCATATAACATTTTATTGTCCCACGCACCGGATTTAGCAGATGCAGCCTCAGCCTTCAGCATAAATCTGCAGTTGAGCGGCCATAGTCATGGCGGCCAAATAAAACTCCCGTTCTTTGGAGCCTTAGTTAAACCTCCACAAGCTGAAAGATACTATGAAGGCTTCTATGAAATTGGCAGTCAAGATCCTTTGACTCTTTATGTAAACAGAGGGCTTGGGACAACCCGTCTGCCCTTCCGCTTTTTATCCAGACCTGAACTGACGGTGTTTACCCTGCAATCAGACAGCAGCAAGTAAAGGGAAAGCAAATCATTGCAGCTTTCCCTTTACTTGCTGCATTTAGGACATAATTTAAGCAATAAGTTACAAGATGATTTTCTCAGGCATATATTTAAATAAACCTTTTCAGAAAGAGGTGGCTGCTATTTACCATATAGTAAAGCCCGGCGAGACAATGTCAGTCATTGCTCAAAATTACCGCCGCCCATTAAGCGAGCTTTTGGCAGCAAACCCTGCCATTGTAAATCCGGGAATGATTTATCCCGGCCAGCGAATAGTAATACCAGGACTGCCTGAACCTAATTCCATACCATATACAATCATAGTTTCAAGAGGCAAAAAAAGCTTAACTCTTTTATCTAACAGTGCCTTACAAAAAGTCTATCCCATTGCAGTGGGAAAAATGCTGACACAGACCCCAATTGGTGAATTTGTAATTGTGAACAGAGAACCTGATCCCGGCGGTCCATATGGGGCTATGTGGCTCTCCCTGTCAAAGTACGGCTACGGAATTCACGGAACCAATAACCCTTCCTCAATTGGCAAATCTGTTTCCAAAGGCTGTATACGAATGTATAACCAGGATGTCCTGCAATTGGCACGCATAGTACCAAATGGCACAAGGGTAATAATACAGCCATAGAGATTATCGTCCCTTTCACAAAACTTTCGCTGAAAAATTGCGAAAGTTTTTTATTTTTTGTTGATTTATTTTTTAATACGACATATCATATTGATATATCAAAGTGATATATCGAAGGGAGTTGGATTCTTGTCTATAGAACATACCATCCTTGCTGTACTAAGCTTTTGGCCCAGCACGGGATATAATATCAAATCTGAATTTGAACACAAAGCTGCTGGTCTTTATTGGGGAATGAGCTATGGGAGCATATACCCGAAATTAAAAAAGCTGGAGGAAGAAGGATTTATCTATGCAATCGAACAGGAAGATGAAGGAAGAAAGAAAAAAATGTATGAGCTCACTTCTAAAGGCTGGAAAGAGTTTGAGAATTGGCTGAAGGCTCCTCCTTCTTTCCCCGTTATTAAAGACGAACTGCTAATGAAAATATCAACCTGGCACGAAGATATGGATATTGAAGTATTAATCAGCCATTTATTAAAGAGAAAAGAAGAAGCTTCAGATATTCTTAAATTCGTAAAGGAGTGGCCGAGAAATGGATATTCCTATGTCAGCAAGCATGGCACCCTCTCGATTAGATATGCAGAAATGAAGCTGGAAACAGAAATTAAATGGATTGAGGAATCAATTGAAACGCTGCAAAAAGATAATTTGCCAGATGGCCAGGATCCTCATGGCAATACTGAAAAGCTGCTGAACAGGCGAAGGATGGCCATCGGAAGGGATGATAAGAATTGACAGTGAAACCGGGTATTTTTAGACCCCTCAAGCTAAAATCCTTTCGTGCACTTTTTGGCGCCCAGTTATTTTCCGACTTGGGGAACTGGCTTGATTTAATTGCATTGCAGGTTATTGTTGCTTATCACTGGGGTCTGGATGAAACGGCAATTGCCTCTGTCATTATATTTCTCGGTCTCCCCTGGGTCATCATTGGCCCATTTGCAAGTGTGTTTGTGGACAGAATGCCCAAGAAGGCAGTGATGATCGTTTGCCTCCTTTTAAGAATAGTCTTTGTAGCAGGCTTATTTTACGCTCCTAACCTATACATTCTGCTATTATTTGTGTTTTTAAAAGGAACCGTATCAGCACTCTATGATCCGGCAAGGCAGAGTGCCATCCGGATGATTGTACCTGAAAGCATGCTGTCTGAAGCAGTAACTTTAAGCCAGCTTTCAGTCAACACGATGAAAATTGCCGGGCCGGCATTAGGAGGAGGAATTATTGCTGTATTTGGACCCAAAAGCCCTTTTCTTTTTGAAGCAGCAGGATTCCTTATAGCTGTTATTTTCCTGCTGTTTCTTCCCAGCTTAAAGTCCTTTGAAGAGTCAGATAAAATAATGGCTGGCGACCGCCCAGTCAAAGGGGATTTTTGGAAAGATTTTTCTGATGGCATCAAACATATTTTTCATACTCCCCTTTTAAAGATCTCGATTATTCTTTCTTCTGCAGCGTTTTTCATTATATTCCTTTATGATGGGTTATTTGTTTTTATTGCAAAGCAGATAGGATTTAATGAGGGAAATTTTGGACTGCTGATTAGTGCAGTGGGAGCAGGAAGTGTTGCGGGTTCACTTTTGCTGGGCCAATGGACAGGGTGGAACCGGAAACCCATCCATTTAATGAGTTCTTCAGCCATAATAAGCGGCATTTTTATAGCAGCTGTTGGGCTTGGAGGCTTAGGTTTTCTAAATTTACCACAATTGGCCTGGATAATCGGTGCATGTCTCTTAGGCCTCTTAGGGGCGGGAGAATCTGTTCCCTACGGCTATGTTCTTCAATCTGAAACACCGAAGCAAATGATGGGCAGAGTCTCTGCTGCCGCCATGTCCCTGCAAACTTTTTCCATGCTTATAGCACCTGCAGCTGGAGCTCTTCTTGCAAAACAGCTGGGTGCCTCTTTTGTTATGATTGGCGCAGGTATGGCAACGACATTATTAGGCTTCACCATGCTCATAGTTATATGGAAAAAGTCAGGATCCTTCCAGCCCATAAGCGGAAAGCAGCTGGATGGATAAGCTTTTCAAATATAAGCCCTATCCTAAGTTGGTTTTATTGACTAAAAGGGGTATAATATGTTTATACCCCTTTAAAATATGAAAGGAGATTGGAAATTGAATTCTGATAAGAAACAATATCCCCATCTGCAGCCAACGGTTGAAAACCTCTCTCAAGCCATCTTCACCGTTAACCGCCATGCAAAGACAGCACCAAGTCCTAAATTTTTGTATAAATTAAAGCACGATGCACTGCACAAGCTGATCAAAGAAGGTAAAGCCCAAAAAGCAGGCCTGCACTATTCCGGCAATCCAAAAAACAGCCAGCAGCAATCAGATGTTCTTGTAAAGTGCGGGAACTATTCTTTCCATCTCCCGCCTTCTAAAGAGGATTTTTCTAAGCTTCCCCATTTGGGCAAGCTGGATTCCTTCGTCCGAAATCCTAAGTCCTCTTTATCACTTAATGCAGCGAAAAAATTGCTAATGTCATATACAGGACTAAAAGAGCTTAATAGCCCGCAGAATGAAAAAAAACAGCACTATCAGAAGCCTGTATTTAAGAAATTAGGAGAAAGTTACTTTTAATCACCAAAAAGCTGGAATGAAAAACTCCAGCTTTTTTTGTTATGCACTATAACGCATGCTGATCAATTAATAGCACCAATTCTGCAATTTCAGGCTTGCTCACCTGTGCATCAGCCCCAACCATCTGTCCTTTATGGCGAAGATCTTCGGTAATCAATGAGGAAAATATGATAACCGGGATTTCTGCAAGCAACGGATGATCTTTCACCTTTTTTGTGAGGTGATGCCCGTCCATTTGCGGCATTTCGATATCAGTGATCATGAGCTGCACTTCATCAGTGACATTCCGTCCGGACTCTCCTAAAGAATGCAGATATTCATAAGCCTCATATCCGTTCTCAAAAAATACAATTCGGGAAAAGCCCGCTTCATTCAATGTATCGTTCAAAAGCTTTCTTAATAATGGAGAATCTTCTGCAATAATCAGCTTCTTATCAGATCTTTCACGCTTTCCAAGTTTTTGCACCTTCTGAATGCTGATCCCTGAATCAGGATTAATTTCAGTGACCATTTTTTCAAAATCAAGGAGCAGTACCATTTCTTCACCAAGCTTAATAATACCGATAATCTGGCTTTCCTGTCTCTGATACATTTCAGATGGCTTTTCAATTTGGTTCCAGGAAATACGGTGGATTTTCGAAACATTATGAACATGAAAAACAATTTTCTGCTGATTAAACTCTGTCACAATAAACTTATCCTGCTGGGGGGTTTCTGAGGGAGCCATATTCAATGAAGAAGCTACATCAACTACAGGAAGCACCTCACCCCTCAGTTCAATGAGTCCTTCAATATTTCTATGAGAATGAGGGACAGGAGTGACCTGTACAGGGTTTATAATTTCCTTCACTTTAATCACATTAATCCCGAATTTATTCCTGCCTATCGAGAATTCAACAATTTCGAGTTCATTCGTTCCGCTTTCAAGTAAAATGCCTTTTTTCTGATTCACTTTTTTTCGCCCTTCCTTTTTCATCTAACAATATCTTGCTTCAAGTTATGACTCTTCTAGCAGAACACATTCCATCTGATTCTTTTTCTCTATTAATATACCACGAATGGGTAAAATTTCTTACGAAAATTTAATATTTTATGCAAAAAGACCCATCTCTGCAAAAACAGTCAGTATTGCTAAAAACAATAAAAAGCAAGCCTATAGCGGCTTGCTTCTCAGAATGCTATACAAGATGTAAGGTTATTCAGGAATACTGTCATCTTTAATTTTTGAATGAACGAGCAATCCAATTATAGTCAAAATCATTAATGAGCCTAATGCCAGTCTGCTCGCCATGTTTCCGTAGCTTGCAAAGATCAGGGTAATGCTTCCGTAAATGAGCGGACCAATAATGGAAGATACTTTTCCTGAAAATGCAAACAAACCAAAAAACTGTCCTCTTTTATTTTCAGGAGTTAATTCCACAATATACGTCCTTGTGGTTACCCACATGGAACCCAGGGCAACGCCAAACATGCTGCCTGCAATCCAGAACATGGCTTCATTGACAGCGCCAACCGCAATAGCCAATGCAACAAGAAGAAGGCTACCAACATACTTAACCGCTTTATTAGCCCCTTTTGCCTTGGTTATATAGCCAAATACAAAAGACCCAATTATACTGGACACCGTGGAAACCAGATATAACAAAATGAATTTGCCAGTGGTAAAACCGACAATCGTTTTTGCATACACGGCCATCATCGCAATCGTGGTGGCAATTGCATCATTTAAGAAAAAATAAGCAATCATGAAAGTGAAAATTGATTTATAATGTTTCATTTCTTTGAAAGTCTGCCAAACTTCCTTATAGCCGGATAAAAATGTTTGTTTTTCTTTTGGCTGATAAGGCTTATCTTTTACAAAGAAAAACAGCGGCAATGAAAACACCAGAAATAAAATAGCCGTTGGTATGAAAGATTCGTGAAAACCGTCATCACCCACAAATAAATAAACAGTCAGGCCAACAAGGGTTCCAATATAGCCGACTGCTACTCCAAAGCCCGAAATCAGCGGAATATCCTGCTTTGTTCCCAAGTCTGAAATCATTGCATCGTAAAACACCAGACTGGAATGGAAAAAAAACTTTGCAATTATAAAACAAATAATAACAAGTGCAAGGTAAACAGGCAGCCCAAATATTTTCCCGCTAATCTGGCTGGATGCAAAAACACCCATCAATATCGTTGCCATGACAGTAATAAGCGTGAAGATCACTATATATTTCTTTTTTCTTCCTGTCCTGTCTATCATAACTCCGAACAAGGGTGAAAACAGGACAAGAAAAAAGCTTGCCAATGCATTAGAATAAGATATAAACGTACTTGCAATCTGATTTAAAACTTCATTCTCCCCTATTACTTCCTGCAGGTAAAATGGAAAGAATATCGTATTAATATTGGATGAAAAGATGGTATTCGCAAAATCATATAGTGCCCATGATACGATCGGCAGGGTCATATACAGGCGCAGGGAATTGAATTTTCCCGGCTTCTTGAGCTCCGTTTTTTCTATTTCCATGCCATCAGCTCCTTCATGTAAAAAAACAGTGAGACTGTCACCGCATATTAAAATTAAACCCTGATGCCGGCAGCCTGGATAATTTGCTTTTTATGGTGAATGTCATGTTCTATAAAATCAGCAAAATAATCACGCACAGTTAAGGCAGTACTACCTATTGTAAATGCTGTATCCAGTTTTTCTTCAGTCATTCCTTCAAGTATATGAAGGAATTTTTTTCTGACTGATAATAGTTCTTCAATAATTTCTAGTTGTGCATGCTTTTGAGCATATTCTGCTGCAGCATCATTCACATACTGAAAGTCAGGATAGCTCTCAAGCTCTGCACCCTCTTTAAAAAATGGGAAACGCTTCTCAAGGGAATACCTATCCCAAAATAACAGATGGGCAACTACTGCGGCAACTGGCCATTTTCCGGCTTTAACAGGCTTTAGCCAAGTTTCCTGGTCAAGCTCTTTTATAGACTCAAGCCACACTGAAAAAGATTCATAGTGAGTAATAACATCTTTCTTTTGCATTTTCATCCTCCCTTTCTAAAAATATATTCTGCATGCAATCAATAAATCCTTTTTAGTGCTGATCCTCAAAAAGCTGTATAGCAGCTAGGCTATACAGCTTTTTTTGAGTTATTTTTTTACTACAACTGTGCCTGCGATTAAATCGTGCAGTGCCTGTTTTTTCTCTGTAAAGGCAGCAATGATATAGCCGATAAGGAAAATTCCAGACAAGATGGCCATGGCCAAATATCTCCCAAGCGCTCTCCAGAAGGAAATGCGATTACCATTTAAGTCAGTCACTTTTAATCCCAGCAGCTTTTTCCCTACAGTCCCCTGCCATGAGGATGCATGCAGGCCTGCAAAATAGGCAACAGCAATGACAAGATTGACAATAAAAGTTACTCCAAGTGCACCAAAATATGACCCCATGAATGCAAGCGCTTCTGCATCGGTCATTTCTGCTTCCATATAAGATGGGTCGCTTATCATCGTGTTAAAAGCGTCAGAAGTGCCAAAGAAGATCATAAAAATAACGATGCTTAGAATGGTAAGCGGGATTCCAACAATAATAGAATCAATTAAATAGGCCGCAAATCTGAGCCAGAATCCGCCATATTCCTTTGCGTTTTCATAAGGCTGCTTCTCTAAAGATGTCTCCACTTAAAAACCTCCTAAAAAAAAAATTAAGCAGGAAACTTACAAACTAAAAGTATAGTTTCCACTATCTACTAATGTTAATCTCTAAATGAATTATATTCAACAATTTGTAAAATCTTACACAGATTTATTTTTTTAAATGTTTTTTTAAAACGTTTTCATCTTGACTATTCTGTGAACACTCTTCTAACACTGTAGACACCCTTTTACTCAAGGCATAAAATAAGTCTGTAAAGCAGAAAGTAAGGTTTTACATAAATAAAAAAAGAGGTGCAATCAGGCATGAAAGGTACAGCAATCCTTTACCATGATGAAAATAAAGTTACGATTCTGGAAAATGTGGAACATTCTGTGTTTGAGGAAATGAAAGACCAATGCGGCGATAGACATTGCCATTGCCATATAGAAAATAAAGTAATCGACTTTGGTGCTGTATCCCCGGTTTTATGGCATGAAGATGAAGTTGATTGGGATTACGGATACTAATTTTATTTTTGCAGGCTCTGAATAGAACTCAGGGCCTGTTTTATTTTTTACTGTTTGCCGCTGTTCCAAAGTGTTAGAATAAACAGTATGATGATGCGAGGTGAATACGTTGGAACATTTAATCAACCAAAGAGTGAAGGACATAGAAATTTCCGGAATCAGAAGGTTTTTCAATATGGTTGCCGGCACCAAAGATATGATTTCTCTTACAATTGGACAGCCTGACTTCCCTACACCGCTGCATGTTAAAGAAGCAGCCAAACAGGCAATCGACGAAAACTTTACTTCCTACACACACAATGCGGGCGATATTCGATTGCGTGAAGCTGCAGCTTCCTTTGTAAAAACAAAATATAACCTTACATATAACCCTGAATCTGAAGTCATTGTGACATCAGGAGCGAGTGAAGCAATTGATATTGCCTTCAGAACAATTCTGGACGAAGGATCGGAAGTAATCCTGCCTGGTCCTGTTTATCCCGGATATGAGCCAATCATAAAGCTTTGCGGTGCAGTTCCGGTACATACTGATATTTCGAAAAACAAGTTCAGATTTACTGCTGATATAATCACGGAACATATGAGTGACAAAACAAGGTGCATTGTTCTTCCATACCCATCGAATCCGACAGGTGTCAGCCTGACTTTAGAGGAACTTGAGCAAATTGCAGCTCTTGTTAAAGATAAAGATATTTTTATCCTTGCTGATGAAA
This sequence comes from Cytobacillus sp. FSL H8-0458, assembly GCF_038002165.1. NCBI lineage: Bacteria > Bacillati > Bacillota > Bacilli > Caryophanales > Bacillaceae > Cytobacillus > Cytobacillus sp. FSL H8-0458. The sequence goes on from NZ_JBBOBR010000001.1 coordinate 2,672,793, forward strand.
TCTACAGCGAACTGATCTATGATCAAACCCATCACTCAATCGCCTCCCTTTTACGGGAGCAAACAGTCGTAATTAACGGCTTATCAAAATCCCATTCAATGACAGGCTGGCGCATTGGGCTTTTATTCGCTCCGGAAAATCTGGCAAAGCATATCTTGAAGGTTCATCAGTATAATGTGACTTGTGCAGCTTCTGTCTCCCAAATGGCTGCCCTTGAAGGGCTGACAGCCGGAATCGACGACGCCCTGCCAATGAGACAGGAATATGCCAAGCGCCGTGACTATGTTTATGAGCGATTAGTACAAATGAATCTGGATGTAGTCAAACCTGATGGCGCTTTTTATTTTTTCATAAAAATACCGGATGTTTCCATGACCTCCTTTGAATTTGCCCTTTCACTTGTTGAAGATGCAGGAGTTGCAGTAGTTCCGGGCAGTGCATTTTCCTCATATGGAGAAGGCTATTTCCGAATATCTTTTGCATATTCCATGGACACATTAAAGGAAGGGCTAAACCGGATGGAAAAGTATCTGAAAGGCATTAAAGTGTAAACATCAAAGCGCCACTCCCATTTTAAAGGACTGGCGCTTTTTTTCTATATTTCAATAAAAAAAGCAAAAAGGCAAGCACCAGCCTGCCTTTTTACTATTATTGCCCCTGATATTCCCCGTTGTTTTTTGGCGCTTTTTCCTTTTTGGCTTTATCCTTCTGAATTTTATTTGTTTCAGCACTTCCAAATTCATGAGAGAATTCAGAATCAATGGCAGCAGAATCGAAGCCTTTTTTGTTCTTCTGCTGAGGATCATTTTTCTTGTTTCTTTTAGCCACCTGTCTAACCCCCTTTTCACTTTCTTTATTAGTTTGAAGTGAAAAAAGAGGGTTTATTCATTAAAAGGGGCGTATTCCTTTTCCCAATATTTATATAATGCCTGTGTGCCGCTGTTTTCTTCTCCTTTTTCAGCAAGCTCTGCATACATTTTCTTTGCGAGCGAGAGTCCCGGAGTCATCATCCCCATTGCTTCTGCCTCATCTAAGGCAATGTTCATGTCTTTAATGAAATGCTTAATATAAAAGCCGGGGTCAAAGTTTCCCTCAATCATTCTAGGTGCCAGATTGGATAAGGACCAGCTGCCTGCTGCTCCAGATGATATGCTTTGAAGCACTGTTTTCGGATCCAAACCTGCTTTCTCTGCATAAACAACCGCTTCACACACCCCGATCATATTGGATGCTATCGCAATTTGATTGCACATTTTCGTATGCTGTCCGGCACCCGCATTCCCTTGATAAACGATATTCGTTCCGAGGAGATTGAGAATCGGTTCTACAGTCAGAAATGCGTCCCGGTCTCCTCCTGCCATTATTGAAAGCTTTGCATCCCTTGCGCCGATATCTCCACCTGAAACAGGGGCATCTATTGCATACATGCCTATTTTGCGTGCTTCTTCATTTATCCTCTTGGCTAATGTAGGTGTCGAGGTGGTCATGTCAATTACATATGTATTTTCTCTGCCATTTGTGATAATGCCATTTTCCCCGAGATACACTTCCTCTACATCTGCGGGATAACCAACAATGGTAATAATAACATTTGCTTTCTTTGCAACTGCTGAAGGAGTCTCAGCCCACTCTGCCCCATTCTCTATTAGTTCAGAGGCTTTTTCTTTAGTTCTGGTATACACGACTAATGGATAGCCTGCTTTCAAAAGGTGTCCCGCCATGCTCTTGCCCATAACCCCTGTTCCCACAAACCCGATAACTGTATTTTCAGGTGAAATCATGGTACACTCTCCCTTGAAATATCTGAATTTTTTATATTAATTCTACCACTACTTTTGTTTGAATAAAAATATTAAGAATCCCCAAAAACGACAAAAGACCAGGCAAATACCTGGTCCATCCCCAATTTTATGCGCGTAATTTATAATACCCAAATCAGATTAAAATAAAACACCCTTAATTTCATTTAAATTTCTCTAAAGCTGAGATGAAAAATTGTTTAAGAACGCGCTTGCTATCACTTCATCTTCATTTAAGATTTCCACGGAAACCGCATCTTCATTCACAATCATTTTTTCTATTTCGAAAACATGCAGGTCCTGTGTAAGAGGAATGGGATTCATAAAAATATAGTTCCCCTTTTCATTATTGACTTCAATATATTCCCCATCAATAATAGTGTCCTCCCCATAAACAAACTCATCCGTCCCCAGGGCAGCAGCCAGTTTTTCATTATGTATGGAAACTTTTACTTTGTATAATTTTTCTTCTGAAAGAATTTTATCATTAATTTTAAACCGGAACTGCAGCTCATTGTTTTTAGTCAGCAGGGCTTCAGCATGATTTTGACGATTGAATCCTGTGTACCCTGCATGCAGCCTGTTAGAAGCAATGCCAATATGGCGGTGAGCATTAGGCTAATGATTTTTTTATTCATGTAGAATTTCCTCCTTTTTCATTACCTTTTCCTTTACCGCCTGACAATAAACCCCAATTGCAAAACTTAATCCTAATCCTTGGCAATAACAGAAATTGCAAGAAATAAAAGAAGCCCTTCCCAGGCTTCTTCAGTGCAATACGCGGCTTAAAAATGCGCTTTGTTTCTCATATAAGTCGTTCTGCTGTTTTTCTTTAATACATCTATACCGATCCTGAAAGAGAAAGCTGATTATTATAGCAACCATTTTCCATCTCTCCTTTTTTTGTTGTAGCTTAATTATAGGAGAGTTTCTTATTTCGGATAACGACCATAAGCTGTGATTTCAGTCATCCTTAAGACTGAGAACCCGTAAAAGCAAAAAAATAAACCGGCCTTTTTAGGCCGGTTTAAAAAGGGGGGAAAATGAGAATGATCAGCTTAATTAAGTCTGACCTAAGTGCTTACTTCTTATTTACCCGGGTGATTATATTTAAAACTTCCAAAATATTACAGTTTGATTACAGTTTAGCTATTTCTTTTACAGCTTGGACTACTTCTTCAGCTGTATTCATATGAAGCGCTTTTTCAGCCAGGGCTTCCATGTCCTTTTTGTTCAGGCGGCTGATTTGAGAACGGGCTTTCAGGATTGAAGTAGCGCTCATGGAGAACTCGTCAAGTCCTAATCCCAGCAGCAATGGAATTGCCGTTTCGTCCCCAGCCATTTCACCGCACATACCTGCCCACTTTCCTTCTTTATGCGCTGCATCAATTACCATTTTAACTAAACGCAGGATTGCAGGATTATACGGCTGGTAAAGGTAAGAAACACGCTCATTCATGCGGTCTGCAGCCATAGTGTACTGAATTAGATCATTTGTGCCTACACTGAAGAAATCGACTTCTTTAGCGAATTGCTCAGCCATAACAGCAGTTGAAGGAATTTCAACCATAATTCCAATTTCAATGTTGTCTGCAACCACTAAACCTTCGCTCATAAGTTTTTGTTTTTCTTCTTCAAGAATTGCTTTGCCCTGACGGAATTCATCAAGCGTGGCAATCATAGGGAACATGATTTTCAGGTTTCCATAGGTGCTAGCTCTTAATAAAGCTCTTAATTGCGTCCTGAACATATCCTGTTCTTCCAGACATAGACGAATCGCCCGGAAGCCAAGGAATGGGTTCATTTCCTTTGGAAGATTCAGATATGGAAGTTCTTTATCCCCGCCGATATCCAGGGTGCGGACTACAACCGGTTTTCCGCTCATCCCTTCAAGTACAGCTTTGTAGGATTCAAACTGTTCCTCTTCAGTTGGAAGCTGATCTCTTCCCATATATAAAAATTCTGTACGGTAAAGGCCAACGCCTTCTCCGCCATTTTCAACTACACCCTTCAAATCTTTCGGAGTTCCGATATTGGCAGCCAATTCAACATGATGGCCATCAGCAGTAACTGATTTCTCATTGACAAGCTTAGCCCACTCAGCTTTTTGCTCTTCGAATTTACGGTGCTCTTCCTCGTATTCGGCGATAGCCTCCGGAGTCGGATTAATATGTACCAGACCTTTTAACCCATCCACGATAACCAGGTCGCCATTTTTAATTTGCTTCGTAGATTCCTTTGTTCCCACTACTGCAGGAATTTCCATGGAACGGGCCATAATGGCAGAGTGAGATGTTCTGCCCCCGATGTCAGTTGTAAATCCTTTTACAAACTGGCGGTTCAGCTGAGCAGTATCAGATGGTGTCAAATCTTCCGCGATAATGATGACTTCTTCTGCAATCATGCTGGGATTCGCAATTTGCACTCCAAGCAAATGAGAAAGTACGCGTTTTGTTACGTCACGGATATCTGCTGCACGCTCTTTCATGTATTCATTGTCCATTTGTTCGAACATTGTTATGAACATATCCGCTGTCTCTTTTAAAGCAGATTCAGCGTTTACTTTGTCTGTTTTAATTTTATCTTCAATCGGCGAAATTAATTCCGGATCACTTAATACTAAAAGATGAGCATCAAAAATAGCAGCTTTATCCGCACCAAGATCTCTATGGGCATTATCGCGGATGACTTCCAATTCACCTTTAGATTCAGCTAGTGCTGCCTGAAAACGTTCTACTTCCTGTTCAGCATTTTCTACTGTCAATTTGTTAAAAGAGAGATCCGGCTCAACCAAACGGTAAGCCTTAGCAATAGCAATACCGCTTGACGCCGCAATACCATTTAAAAAGCTCATTATTCAGCCAATCCTTCTTTTTTCAATGTTTCTTCAAGGCTGTTAAGAGCATCCTGTTCATCGCTGCCTTCAGCAATAATTGTAATATCAGCATCTTGTCCAACACCTAAAGACATAACGCCCATAATTGATTTTAGGTTTACTTTCTTTTCCTTGTATTCAAGGTGAATTTCTGAATCAAATTTGCTGGCAGCTTGTACAAGCATTGTAGCTGGACGAGCGTGAATTCCTGTTTCTGCAGTTACTTTAAATTGTTTTTGTACCATATGGGATCAATCTCCTTCGTATTATTGAATATGAATTAAGATGTGCAAGGCGTTGCCTCACGAACTTAATGACGGGAACTGGAATTTTCAGCAATGCCAGCAGCAGGATGAAACCGTTATAGTCCGTCATATATGCTGTTTTATTTTTTCCAATGCCCTATTATTCATGTATATAGTTGTTCAAAAAGGCTGAGAAAAATTAGTGCATTCACTTCATAGCGAAGCTCCTCTGCTTTTCAAACACTTCCATAGAATCAGGTAAGATTACCGGGCTGTAATTAAGTCATCGGACAACTTACATCTCAGACAAAAGAATAGCATTTCACATTCATTTAGACAATGAAAAACCCTTAATTTTTAACGTTTGTTCATATTTTTTTAATTAAAACGCTTTCATTTGCCAAGGATTTCTACTTATTATTTTCATTATATTTTTTTGAAATTTATGGCATCTCATGATACTTATCTTGTTTTCTAACCAGCTTTGAGGTTTCTTTGTACTGAAGTACATTATAGCCTATTCTCATTTTTGAAATAGTGCCCTTTAGAGCGGTTTCATGATCGCCTTCCCGGTCGGTATACAGTGTAACAAGATCTGCGACTGACCGGGCCAGCATTTCTATAACATGTTTCAAGTCATCCTGTTGATAAGAAGTGTTGTCTTCCATTAAGTGCTCGAGAATATCCTGAGATAAGCTTTTCACTCTGTATGCTTTTTCTTTTTCAAGTTTCATCTGTTTATCCCGCCTTTTTGATTAATTTCTCAATTATATGCAGGCCAGAAGAGTGAAATGCTGTGGGCTTAGCTAATAAAACACTAGTTTTTTCCTTCAGGAAAAAATTGGGCATCCTGATTGAAAAAGTTCTTATGGGATAAAAGGATAAATAAAATTACAGATAAACCTACACTTCCCAAAATCCCCAGCAGGATGACAATCTGATATTCAATTGCAAGCAATGGACTGACTCCTGATAGAATCTGCCCGGTCATCATCCCAGGCAAAAATATGATGCCCATTCCCAGCATATTGTTTATAGTCGGCAGAACAGCGGAATCAAAAGCATGATTAACATAAGGCTTAACTGCAGCTTTGGGATCCGCACCAAGCATTAGAGCACCCTCGATCATATCTCTTTGGGTGGTAAAGGAATTCAGAAGCTCCTTTACACTCAACGTAATGCCTGTCATGGAGTTGCCAATTATCATACCTGCAATTGGAATAAAGTAGCGGGGATCATACCAGGGCTCAAAATGAATAACAATAAAATTAAAAAATAAAAGACAAAATGTTGTACCTGTTATCATGGAAATCGCAATGGATTTTTTGAGGCTGACTGAAAGTCTGGTTCCAGCCTGTTTATAGATTGTGTAAATCGCGAAACCTTCCATAATAAAGATTACACCTAACGTTAATAACGGATTGGAAAATTCAAATAGATAGGTTAATACATAGCCTGCTATTACAAGCTGAAGTGTCATTCTGAGGGCAGCAATTGCCAGCGCTTTTTGACGTGTGATGCCTCTCACTTTGAAGATTAAGATTAGAAGCAGCACAAATAGATAAGCTGATATTAGTCTCCAGAGTTCAATATCAATAATTGAGCTATTTTCCATCAAACTCCCCCTTAGGTGTATTCTCCACCTCCTCCACAGCAGACCGGGATAAATATATCCTTTCTTCTGCAAATTGTTCATTGACTTTATTGGAGTGGGTTATCATGAGTAATGAAGCATGTTTCTTTTTGATTTCACGGATGAAGTGATCCAAAACCATCATCTCAGTGTCTTCGTCAAGTGCAGAAGTCGGCTCATCGAGCAGATAAACATCTGCTTCAAGAAGCAGAATTCTTGCTAATGCCAGGCGCTGTTTCTCCCCGCCCGAAAGAGTTCCTGCATCTTCATGAAGTTCCTTAGTCATCTGCATATTATGCAGAGCCTGATTAAGTCTTTCATCATCACCCGCTTCCATTCCGTTAAGCTTATAACCCATAATCAGGTTATCCTTTATTGTGCCCGGAAAAATTAATGGAATCTGCGATAGCATAATTACTTTTCTCCTGTGCTGGACAGAATCAATTTCTTTTAGCGGAGTGCCTTTATAAAAAATTTCACCCGAATCGGGGGTAATCATTTTGTTCAGGGTTTTCATAAGAGTTGATTTTCCAGCACCGCTCTCTCCGGTGATGCAGGTTACTTTATCTATTTTTATGTCAAGATGATTCACATTTATAATGTTATCAACTCTTAATTCTCTTATGGTGAATAGCAAATCTGTTGTCATATGCAGCTCCTTTTCCAGTTTCCGTATACCCTCTAGCTTATCCCCTTAATCACAAAAGCTTGCCATGGTTTTAAAAATATTCCATTTAAAAATAAAAACGCACAGATTAAAAATCCGTGCGTTAAATATATTGGCTATTGTACCTTTAAGTTTTTCAGTATGTTCCAAACGAAAATTAAAATGCCGGCAGCCGTAATAGTGGCTCCAGCAGCAGTACCAGGAAGAAAAGCATTATTCTCTGTAACCAGGACTAGTGACAGTGACAGCATCATGATTGGCAGGCCGATATTATGAAGCCAAAAATGCCATTTCCCGGCTTTCCCTTCTGCAAGAGCAGGAAACAAGTAATATAGAATTCCTGCCAAAGTCAAGGACGTCCACCCGAGTAAATTAATATGGACATGAACAGGACCTAATAGGTAAGAATGAGTACTCGACATATAATACCCCAGCAGAATCCCCACAGCAAAATATACGGAAGAAATCTTAATCATAGTAATGCCCATTGAACCCCTCCCATAAACCGTTCTAAAGCATTAATAAAATATGAGCCTATAGAACCATTTAGAACAAGGGACTTGTTCTTGTTTCTAACTTATTTATCATCCTTTCACAGTAAATTTACAAAGGGTTTAATTCTATTTAACAAGGCTGTTTTACACTGTCTTTAAGACAGGAGGAGAGAATGGTGATAAACATCCTGCTATGCCTTATTTTCGTAAGTGCTGTTTTTGTGCTTAATATTATTTTGTTAAGAAAATAGAGAATTATTATTCTTCATAAATCATTTTCCTTGTCATGCCTCCATCCACCGTAATATTTTCACCTGTTATAAAGTCATTTTCAGGATGGGCTAAAAATAAGCAGGTCCTTGCAATGTCGCCGGGTTTTCCAACTCTGTTGGAGAAATGCTGTTTATGGTCAATCTCTCTAAGACTTTCATAATCGCCTGTTTCAATCCAGCCGGGGCTTATGCAATTAACCCTGATCCCCTTTTCAGCGAGTGTACTTGCCATCGCGTGAGTAATTGCCGCAATTCCTCCTTTTGAAGCTGAGTAAGCTTCAGTTCCGCTTTCTGACATTACTGCTCTCGTAGAAGAAAGATTGATAATACAAGAACCTTGTTTCATCAATTTCGCAGCCTCCCTGCTGCACAGGAACACACTCCGAAGATTCGTATTAATCACTTCCTCCCACATTTCCACACTCAAATCAAAAAATGAATGAAACTTTGAAATGCCTGCATTATTAATCAGAATATCTATAGCTCCAAATGACTCAAATGACTTTATGATCAGTTCCTTAATTTCAGTTTCATTCTTAACATCTGTTCTAATGAACAGGCTGTTCAGGCCTGTTCGGTTCAAATGTTCTTCTAATTGTTTTCCCTTCATTTCATTAATATCGGCGATAACAACATTGGCCTCTTTACTAGCGAATGACTCGGCAATACTCTTGCCTATCCCGCTGGCTCCTCCTGTAACAATGACTGTCTTCCCTTTAAAATCGTTCATATTTGCTCATCCCTTCGAAATTGTCATATTGCTTATATACCCATTTTTCTTTGCCTTCTATTCAATTAAATTGCATAGACATAGAAAAGACACCTGAAATAATCAAGTGTCTTTTCTATGTGCTATTTATTTCAGCTTCATTCCTTTATTAGCTTCGGGGGGAATCTAAGTATTGATAAATAACATGTCCGCCTCTCTGTGCGATTCCGCGAAAATGCTTAAAGTCCTCTCTTTTTACGATGACACTGCGAAAAGGAAGAAAGTCTTCTTTTGACACATGATATTCAGTAATGATTCCATTTTTTAATTGTTCGAGCACTTCCAGAATTTGTTCATGCTTCATTATCCAGAACTCCTTTTACTTCATTCTTTCTTAATCATAAATAAAGTGCTGCCAATTTTGAAGCATCAAATATTATATTTGCATATCAACCTTTTTTCTGAATATTAAATATTTTTAATGTACAACAGTACTTTTTCTGGTATAATATTACCAACCTAACGGATGTAATAAATTTCCTTAGAAGCAGTGAATTGCAAAATTCTTTACGCATTTCAAAATATAGTGCAAACTGTTACTACCAGCGAAAGAAATGGACAAAAGGAGAGATGCTTTTTGAAGAAAGCAGAGGTTGGCAATATTATTGAGTTTCGTGATGGACTACAGGGAATTGTAGAAAAAGTAAATGAGAATTCCGTTATTGTAGATTTAACGTACATGGACAACTACCGTGATCTCGAATTAGATCAGAGAACAGTTGTCAATCATAAAAATTATAAGGTTGTCAGAGAATCAGCAGTATAAAAGAAGAAATAATGAAAGCGCATTCTTTCATCACTTTTAAAAAGCAGCTCTCTTTGCTGCTTTTTATTTGTTCTTTTTGTCTGATCCAAACCTCCACGGCTCCACGCTATTAATCTCCACAGTTATGGCCCCCTGTTTAGGAGGCCGTAATATTATTCTTTCTCTCCTGACAGCTCTTTTAATGATTTCACTTTTCCATGAGGATGCTGATCCTGCTTTCTAACTGTCCAGGCACGTTCTTTTTCTCTCTTTGATTTCGTCATTATACATACCTCCCTTCATATGGGCTTATGATTAGCATTTCTGCATTATTTTATCTGAGCGTTTCCAAAGAAATCTTTTCCTTACTTTTTATGTTTATTTTTTGTTAGAATAGTGTTTGGTTATTTTTTTGCTTGAAAGGAGTTAAATAATTTGAAAAATATTGCTGCAGATGTTCGTTTTATTGGCGGGCTGCTACTCGCTCATCTGCTTATGTATTTTACATTTCAGGATAAATCAATTTTTTGGTACATCTTTTCTGCCTCTTTACTGCTTCTAATCAGTTACTCCATCATAATGGAGGAAGTGGAAGACAAGGCTTCTTTTGGAACATACATTTCCTATGGAACTCTTTCAGGTCTTCTTTTGTATGGACTATTTTGGACGGGATACAGTTTATTTGATTTTCTCAATCTCCCCATATTGAATCAGGTTGAACAATTATACGGCCGATTTTCACCTTCGTTTATCTGGCACTATATTGTGCTGATTTTAATCATAGTTCCAGGAGAAGAGGTGTTTTGGAGAGGCTTCGTACAAAATAGATTAATGAAACATACGTCTGTAAAGGTAAGCATCGTTATTTCCTCTCTCCTCTATACTTCTGTCCATTTTTATTCAGGATACTGGATGCTCGCTTTTGCAGCATTAATCGCAGGTCTCTTCTGGGGATGGCTATATGCCTGGAAAAGAAGTATTCCCTTAGTAATTGTATCCCATCTGATTTTTGACTTGTTATTATTCGTTCTGCTCCCATTTAATTAAATGTACTTCCACTGACTGCAGTGTGATCTGACAATTCTTCGTGGATTGTCTTTTTTTAACTTTTGTTAATTCTTTGTCGATGTTTTACATAAATGGTAATGTACAAGTAAATAGGAATTTATATGTAACTCTTTTATTCCAAATACGTCTAATAATGCAAAGGCGCTGACAGACAACGGGAGGATGGAACATGATGAAAATTATGGCGAAATTTATGTTAATGCTGGGAGTTTTAGCCGCTACTCTGGCAGGATGCGGCACAGCTCAGGATGATCCTGCCAATGGAGCAGAACCTGGGCAAAATGAAGAAGAAACAGCTTCATCCGGACAGGATGGACAAGAACAAAGTGAAGAAGAAGAAGCTTCAGAAGATGGCACTGATGAAGAAGGAAATAGTGTTATCAGAATCCTTGAACAGAATATGACTTATTCAGTTAAGGGTGAAATGAAGGAAGACACTGCCTTCCTGAAACATAGTGATAATCAAAATTATTCGATGTACGTCCTGCCTGCATATGAACTAACTGCCGAGGAACCAAATAAGGATGTACTGTACCTCTCGGAAAATGATCAGGTTTTCATGCGGATTGAACTTCTTCCGGATGATGCAGATTGGGACATGATTAAAGAGAACACCAAAGCACAGCTTGGAGCTGTCAGCGAAAATGTGCAGACATCAAAAGCTCCTTCAGATGATTTTTACAAAGATGCTTCTGTAATGAGGGCAGAAGGTAACGGTGAGAAGGTTTCAGCCTACCTTGTGAAAAACGATGATCTTTCACTGAAGCTTACTCTATTCAATAAGGAAGACGCTGACCATGAAGATGCTTTCCTTCAGATGGCAAAAACCATTATGAAAGAGAAGCCGCAAGAATAATATGAATTTGAAAGAGATCCATATAAAACGGATCTCTTTTTTTGGTTTTATCAGGCTTTTTTCCCCTTGCTTCCATCATCAAATGGCTTCATCCACAGAAGAATAATAAAGGTCAAACTTACATATCCAAAAACCGGATATAAATAGGACAGCAATGTTCCATAATTGATTAAACTGATAAAGTAACAAACGACAAAGATAAAGCCCACAATAAAAATACTCGGAACGGAATAGTGTTTTTTCACCTGTCTCTCAATGCCAAACACATTCCCAATAACAGATGTGAAAATCTCACCATAGATGACAAACACAAAAATCCAATAGAGCGATGATGCCAATGTCTTTACAATGGCGGCCATCGGGATATCATATGCTTCCAGATTCGGCAGCATCATAAGTGTTAAATGGCTGGAAAGCAGGATGAGTGTAAGCGCGGCTCCACCAAGATATCCGCCCCATTTAATTGTACGGTCATCATCTATTTCAGAAGCCACGGGCACCAGGACTGCCTGCGCCAATGTTAAATTCAGGGCAGTATAAGAAAACGGAGCCACAACCGCCTTCCAGCCATCTTCAGCATATGGGATAAACAGAACCTGTTCTGCAAAATTAGGAAGCTTCATGCTTATAAACAATAAAATAAAGCTAAATGCAATCATCATCGGAACAACAAATGTATTAACAGCAAATAATCCGCGAATGCCAACTATCATTGTAATAATCGTTAACCCTATCGTAACGAGCAATCCCGCAGTCTTGCTGATGCCAATCTGTTCCTCAAACACTGCTCCTGCACCGGACAGCATAACTGCGCATACGCCAAGCAGCATAAACAGCATCAATATATTAATGGCAGAACCAAAAAATCTTCCAAATAAAAATTCATTTAATTCCTGGTAGGATGCTGCCTTTATACGTGCAGAGATTCTCATTAATTTGGAGCCGAGAAAAATAAAGATGTAACCGCTCATCAGTATCCCAATTAAACCGATAAAACCAAATCGGGAAAAAAACTCTACAATCTCCCTGCCAGTGGCAAAGCCCGCTCCCACCACGGTTCCCACATAAACGGCAGCGATCTGGAAAGCTGCCCCCCAATTCGTCTTCACTTAATCTCCTCCTTCCTTTCCAATATATGTAGGGTGGTACAAACAAAGACGAGCTTTTTTGCATTAAAGATAACTGAATATTGGATATGAATTCCAAAACAAACCACTTGAAAGTCAAAGAAGGTCAAATTATAATGTTGATGTAAGGTCAAATATAGTCAAAGTCAGACCAAGTTTATTAATGGAGGTATGCAGAATGCTTTGTCAAAAATGTCAATTAAAAGAAGCAAACGTACAATTAAGATTGAAAGTGAATGGAAATGAACGAAACCTTAACCTTTGCCATAGCTGTTATCAAACTGAAAAGCAAAAAAGCCTTACTTCCTTCGGGCCTGCTTTGAGCGGCTTTTCAGGTTTTGGCCAAATGCCTTTAGAGGATTTCTTTAAAAAGATGGCATCCTCTCAAGGAAATGAAAACTACCAGCCTTTAAAAGAAGCGGCGGGACACAATCAGGGAAACGGCGGATTTATCGATCAATACGGACGAAATCTTACACAGCTTGCAAAAGCTGGTTTAATTGACCCGGTCATCGGACGGGACGAAGAAATAAATCGTGTGACTGAAATATTAAATAGAAGAAGCAAAAATAATCCGGTCTTAATAGGTGAACCGGGAGTAGGCAAAACAGCTATTGCCGAAGGGCTGGCGATTAATATTGCCGAGGGGCGAGCCTCAAAGAAACTTCTAAATAAAGAAGTCTATTTGCTTGATGTGGCATCCCTGGTTGCAAATACCGGCATTCGCGGTCAATTCGAGGAACGCATGAAACAGCTGATTTCAGAGCTTCAGAATAGGAAGAATATTATTCTCTTTATAGATGAAATCCATTTGCTTGTCGGAGCAGGATCAGCTGAAGGGTCGATGGATGCCGGCAATATACTAAAGCCTGCCCTTGCACGGGGAGAGCTGCAAGTAGTCGGAGCAACCACATTGAAAGAATACCGCCAAATTGAAAAGGATCCGGCTCTCGAGCGCAGATTCCAGCCCGTACAAGTAAATGAGCCGACTGCTGATGAGGCAGTTGACATCTTAATGGGGCTGAAACAAAAATATGAAGACTATCATGATGTTTCTTTTACAGAAGATGCCATAAGAGCGTGTGTACAGCTGTCAAGCCGCTATATTCAGGACAGGTTCCTTCCTGACAAAGCCATTGATCTAATGGATGAAGCAGGTTCGAAAATGAATCTTCAGTCAGGATTTATACCTGCAGAAGATATTGAGAAACAGCTGAAAGAAATCAGCAGGCAGAAAGACCTTGTCTTAAAAGAAGAAAAATATGAAGAGGCTGCAAAACTCCGTGGAGAGGAATTAAAACTCCAGCAGGCATTGAACGGAGAAAACAAGGCTGAAAGGCCAGTTATCGAAACAAGTCTTATTCAGGAGATTATTGAGAAGAAAACAGGGATTCCTGTCGGAAAATTAGCAGAAAATGAACAGGAAAAAATGCAAAACCTTGAGGGAAATCTTGCACAAAAAGTAATTGGACAGCGGGAAGCCATACAAAAAGTTGCAAAAGCCATCCGCAGAAGCCGTGCAGGACTAAAATCCAAGCACCGCCCAATTGGATCTTTCTTATTTGTCGGGCCAACAGGTGTCGGGAAGACTGAATTAACCAAAACACTTGCAGAGGAGCTGTTCGGCTCAAGAGACAGCATGATCAGGCTTGATATGAGTGAATATATGGAAAAGCACAGCGTGTCTAAAATTATCGGTTCTCCTCCAGGATATGTGGGTCATGAAGAAGCAGGACAGCTGACTGAAAAGGTGCGCAGAAATCCGTACAGCATTATCCTGCTTGATGAAATAGAAAAAGCACATCCAGATGTACAGCACATGTTCCTTCAAATATTGGAAGATGGACGACTGACAGATAGCCAGGGCCGCACTGTCAGCTTTAAAGAAACAGTCATTATCATGACAAGCAACGCAGGAGTTGGGCAAAAAGAAGTCCATGTTGGATTTGGTGCAGCTGATGCTGTCAAAGATTCAAATATTCTGGACTCTCTCGGCAGCTTCTTTAAACCGGAATTCCTGAACCGATTTGATAGCATTATTGAATTTAAAGCTTTGGACAAAGAGCATTTACTAAAAATTGTTGACTTAATGCTCAATGAATTGCAGGAAACATTAAATGATCAGGAGCTTGAATTGACTGTTACCCAGGAAGTTAAGGAGAAATTAGCAGAAGACGGGTACCACCCTGCTTTTGGCGCAAGGCCATTAAGAAGAATCATCCAGGATGAACTGGAAGACAAAATTGCAGATTTCATCATCGATCATGGAGAAAGTAGCCATTTACAGGCTGAGCTGGAAAACGACTTAATAGTCATTAAACCAATGCGCTAATAAGATGGAAAAGAGCCGGAGTTAGTAGCCGGCTCTTTTTCTATTTTATAATCCTTTATCATTCACTGAATTCAGCCAATTCTCAATTTCCCCGATAACTGACTCGACACATCCCTCTTCAAAAGGAGAAATCAATCCAGCTTCTTTAACAAGTCCAGTGAAAGGCTTGCTGCCTCCAAGCTGGCATAGTTTTAAATAATTATTCCAAGCCTCATCCTGATTCTCCCTGGATCTTTTCCAAAACTGGAATGCACAGATTTGAGCCAATGTATAATCAATATAATAGAATGGTGAATTGTAAATATGACCCTGCCGCTGCCAGAATCCTCCGTTCTCTAAATACTCGTTGCCATCATAATCTTTATGCGGCAAGTATTTCTTCTCAATCTCTCTCCATGCCTGTTTTCTTTCCTGCGGTGCAGCTTCAGGGTTTTCATACACCCAATGCTGGAATTCATCAACTGATACGCCATAAGGCAGGAAAAGGAGTCCCCCGCTCAAGTGTGAAAACTTGTATTTCTCCGTATCCTCTTTAAAGAAGCCTTCCATCCAGGGCCATGTAAAAAATTCCATGCTCATGGAATGAATTTCAGCTGCTTCATAGGTTGGCCAGTTATATTCAGGTATTTCAAAATGACTGCTTGAATAGACCTGGAATGCATGGCCTGCTTCATGGGTAAGAACATCAATATCTCCTGAAGTCCCATTGAAATTAGAGAAAATGAATGGGGATTTATAGTTTTCAATGTAAGTGCAATAGCCGCCCCCTGCTTTTCCCTTTTTGGCTACCAGGTCCATAAGATTATTTTTTCTCATGTATGAGAAAAATTCACTCGTTTCACCGGATAACTCATCATACATTTTTTGGCCGTTTTCAATAATCCAGTCAGGATCTCCTTTTGGTACGGCATTACCCGTTTTAAATTCAAATCCTTCATCGTAAAATTTGAGCTTATCAACGCCAATGCGCTCTCTTTGCCTTTCTTTAAGCCTTGTGGCGATTGGAACGATGAAATCCTTCACCTGCTTACGGAAGTTTGCAACCATTTCCGCGTTATAATCTGTCCGGTACATGCGGAAATACGCCAATTCAACAAAATTCTTGTAACCAAGCTTATGGGCTATCTCTGTTCTAACCCTGACAAGCTCATCATATATACGGTCCAGTTCATTTTCATTTTCAGCAAGAAAACCAAAGCGGGCCTCACTTGCTTTTTTACGCATTTCACGATCTGTAGATTGTGTAAATGGCTCCAATTGAGCAAGGGTGCGTTCTTCACCTTCAAAATCAATCTTGGCTGAAGCAATTAATTTTGTATATTCTGAAGAAAGCTTATTTTCTTTTTGCAAAAGCGGAACAATCTCTGGCGAGAACACCTTCAATTGGGCTTCTGCAAGTGCAAACAGCTGATTCCCCCAGCGCTCTTCAAGCTCTGCCCTGAATCTGGAATTAACCAAAGCCTGATAATACTTTGTAACAAACCCTTCCACTTCAGGCTGAATCTCATCCATATAATCCTGCTCTGCTTTGTAAAATTCATCATTCGTATCTACTGAATGCCTGATATAGCATAGGTTGAACATGGTACCGACATCATTGCGAATATCATTAATTTCTTTCATAGCCTGATTTTGCTGTTCTGCAGAAGCTGCATCTTCGAACTTTTCAAGCGCTGCTTCAAATTGACCCTTTATTTTCTCAAGATTCGGACGAACATATGTATAGTCTTCAAATCTCACATTACTGCCCCCTCGTGTATATGTATATCGATTTATAAACAAACCACTAAACTAATTCGACAATATTTGGATAATTCCTCCTCTAAACATATCTTATCGGAACACAAAATAAAAACAGCCGGTCAAGGCTGTTTCAATTAATGGCTCTTTTTGCAAAGATTGCTGTATTTTCATCTATGAATTCAGTCTGATTAATTCCCCTCAATTTTGTCATGGGAGATTGATAGTCCAAGCTTCTTTAATAGCTCAATGGCTGTACCTTTTTCATCTGAAGTCAGCTCGTTCATAAGTGAATGTATGTGTTTTTCATGGTCAGGAAAAATATTTTCAATAAATGTTTTTCCCTCATCTGTTATTTGCGCAAAGGTAACTCTTCTGTCAGTCGGGCATGCGACCCTTTTTAACAGGCCTTTCTGCTCAAGCTTGTCCACTACATATGTGATGCTTCCGCTGGCCAATAGTATTTTCCCGCCGATCTGCTGCAGAGGCTGGTCACCTTTATGGTACAGCAGCTCCAAAACTGCAAATTCAGTTGGATTTACTCCGTAAGTTTGTATTCGTTTATTTACATTTTCATTTATAGCCCGGTATGCCCTGGACAGGACAATAAACAATTTCAACGATTGGTCAATTTGTTCAGACCCCATTTTATCCAATCCCTTTACCTTTTAATGTGTAGCGTTTACATCAATCAATTCTCAATCATTATAGAAAACAGGAAGAAAGCTGTCAATTTAACAGATCAGGATTACTTGCCTGCTGCAACCTCCCAATTGCAGTTCAGAGTCGGGATTATCTTTCCCTTTTCAGAAAAATAGTCAGCAATCAATTCAGTCATATCGGTTAATATTTCTTTCTCCACCGGTTTGTCCTTGAACATATTATATCCTCCGCCGCCTGCAGCGCGGTAATTGTTCATTACTGCTTGATACTCGCCATCCTCCCTGATAGGATGTCCCTTATAAAGGAGCTTTGTAATCCGGCTGCCCTTTTGGCGGGAAACATCTATTTTATATTCAATCCCTTCCCACATATCGTAATTATAATGCTGTGGCTTTGGATATGAAAATTCAGGATTCACTATAATTTCCCCGTCCCTGTTCAATTCAAAATAAGATGCTGACCGCTCTAAAGCATCCCTAATGTCCTTTCCGGAAATTCTTAGGACACATAGCGAATTCGGATATATATAATTAGAAACAATTTCTCTCATTGTTACTTTAGATTTGAAGCCCGGTGCTCCCTCATGAAACAGTGCAGTACAGGAAATATCAGCACCAGCTGCTTCCATCTGCACTTTATTAATAAATTCAATCAGCGGATGCTCCTTGAGGCGCGCTCCGAAAATATCATCAATCACCATGTCTCCTTCAATCTCACCTATTACCGTATCAAGCCAATTCTGGGTTTTGGATTCATAATACCCGGCAAGCTGAAGGACCTCATGATCAGGCATGATTCCATTAGGATAAATTAAGGCAGAGTGTTTTTGATCAATCAGCCAATCATTGTGTTTCTTTCTAAATTTTACTGTAACCTTTGCAAGCGCCTGGCCGTTAAATCCTGGCTGTACAATAGATACACCATTCACTTGTTCCCCTTCAATAAAACGGTGCTGATGCCCGGTAATCAGAACATCAATACCTGGAACATCTGTACAGATTCTGAAGGCTTCATTTTCTCCTGTTTGTTCTTCCGTCAGTTCACCTGTCCTGATATCCTTTTCAAAGCCCCCATGATAAGAGACGATAATCAAGTCAGGCTTTTCTTCCTCCTGGATATAGGAAACCCATCTTTTCAAACTAACCACCGCAGATTCGAATGAAAGCTGATCAATATGCTGCCTTTTCTCCCAATTTGGAATATACTGGGTTGTGACACCTATTACTGCAGTTTTCAAACCATTTGCGAAGGTTTTTATCTTATAAGGAAGCCCAAAATAAGTTTCCTTTGTTGAATTGAATAGGATATTTGCTGAAAGCCAAGGGAAATTGGATTCACTGACCGCTCTTGCAAGGGTGTTCTTTCCATAGTTGAATTCGTGATTTCCGATTACAGCTGCATCATATTCAAGTTGATTTAAAATTTGGATCATGGGATTTTTTTGGTTTTTCAGGTATCTTGAATAATAATAAGTCAGAGGAGTTCCCTGGATCAAATCGCCATTATCGATAAGAATGGAGATCTCAGATTGTTCCTTTTCTCTCTTTATTAACGCTGCAAGCTTGCCCAGACCATGCTCAGCGTTTTCATTTGTTCCATAAAAATATGGATAAACATGTCCATGGACATCACTTGTAGCTAAAATGGTGAGTAAAGCTTCCGATTTCATCAAACCCCTCCTTACATATAAAATAACATTCCTTTGAAAGAAATAAACCTCTTTTAGCACAAAATGGTATAATAATGATAATGTCAGTTAGCTAAGGACAAATTAACCTAATTAATCTGGAGTTTACCTCATGAATAATCGAAACAGAAATTTCCTGCTTTATTTATTCGCAGTAATTATTCCCACTTTAGCCGGCAGCATTTTTTTATTTATGGATTCTGTTAAACAAAACGATATGGAAAGACTGGCAGAAGCAAAATGGATTGGCTCCATACACCAAAGAAGCTGGGATCAGTTTATTTCCGAGACCGTGACCACACTTGAGATGCTTTCACTGACTGCGGGAAGTGCTGACACGCCTTCTGAAAAGCTTGAGCCTCTGCTCCAAAAAGCCAATCAACTGGATCCGCGTTATGGAGGGATTTACCTTCTTGATCCCAGCGGAATGGTTCTAACAGGATCAAATCAATTCCTGGCGAACTCAGATTTATCTGATAATAAATATCTTAAAGAGGTTTTGCTCACAAAAGATATTGTTATTTCCAATACTCCTGAAACATTGACAAATGGTCAAACAGTCGTTGGGATAGGAAAGCCGGTATTGAATGACGATGGAGATGTAATCTCTATTATTGTGGCACATATGAGAGTGGATTACGTACAAAATATTATGAGGCTTCTCACTCCTGATGCCCGGCTTTCCGTTCTTAATTCTAAAAGGAATACGATTATGGATATCAATATGAATGGAGACTCCTCCTTTTCCAGTCAAAATAGCATTACAATCCCGATTGACAGGCTGCCCTGGAGTGTAAAAGTGGAATTTCCGCCACGAGACATGCTGAACATTATTAAGGATGCTTTCCGGGCAATCCTGGTATTAACGATAATAATCCATATTCTATTTCTCTTCATAATATATTTAAGGCTAAAAAAACAGACTGAAAAGGAAAAAAAGGAAAATGAACTGCAAAAGCTGGAACTGGTAGGTACTCTTGCTGCCAGCACAGCCCATGAAATCAGGAACCCTTTAACAGGAATAAAAGGGCTTATACAGCTATTGAGTGAAAAATATACAAATACAAATGACCAGTATTACTTTTCAGTCATAAATGATGAGATAAGCAGAATTAATGAGATTGTCAGTGAATTTTTAATTCTGGGGAAACCTGCTGCTCAAAAAACGGAAGCACTGGATTTGAGAAGTATTATAAAGGAATTAGAACCTTTAATACTCTCTGAAGCTAATTTACACAATGTCACTTTTGAATCTGTTTTTTCAGATGAACCCGTCATGGTCGATTGTACGAAAGATCAGATGAAACAGGTTATTCTGAATTTAACGAAAAACGCTTTTGAATCAATGGAGAGCGGCGGAAAGCTAGCCATAAAGCTAAATAAAATGCAATCCAAGTGTCAGCTTAAAATCGCTGATACAGGCTCCGGTATTCCAGAAGACGAAATAGAAAAAATATTTCATCCCTTTTACACTTCAAAGGAAATGGGTACAGGTCTTGGGCTTGTGGTCTGCAGGCGCATTGTGCATTCTTTTGGCGGTGAAATATTTATTACAAGCGAAGAAACGAAGGGTACTCATGTAGATATTTTTCTGCCAGTCAAAAACCCATAAAAAGGGAAGGTGCATTATCCCAGGCACCTTCCCTTTTAGCTTAAAAATATTGGAGCGTTTCTCTCAATTCGATCCTTTATCGACTTCATCATTACTAATAGCTGAGGATCCCTGTCTTCAGGTGCGATTTTTTTATGGATAACGGAATACAGTGTGATATCCCTAAGCCTCAGGAATAAGGGCAGCTGTTTTTCCAGGTCACCGGGAATTTCATTCTCCTGCTGATATCCATCCAAAAAGGAGTCCAGGAATACCCTGCCAAAAATATTTACTTCTGCCGGATTCGCCTCTTTGAACTTATATAAAAGTGAATAATACAGGGGAATGGCGATATCAGACGCAAACCAATGATAACAGCAGTCATCAAAATCAAATACTTGTATATCTTTTTCGTCATAAAAAAAATTTCCGGAATGAATATCTGTATGAATAAGGCCATAATTGTTTATATGCTTAGGCAATGTATGAAGCATATCCAGTAAAACCTTAGTATTCATAACGATTAATTGATCTTCTTCGGGTATATATTTTTCAACTGTCAGCAGCTCTTCTTCATCCCATTGCATGCGCGGGACAATGTCAGCAGAAGGAACATATGACTTTGTGGCTGCATGCATTTTCCCCACTGCTCTTCCCCACGCATGAAATAACTCTTTATTGAATTCCGGTCCACGAACACTGATCGGTTTTCCCTCTGCTTTTGAAAACAGGCCTGCATAAAAGACAGAGCCATCACCAGCTTCCAAGGCTTCAACCATATTCCCATTTTGTGATGGAACAATCTTTGGAACCTTCACACCTTCAGATCCTAAATAACTCATCCAGTCAACTTCTGATAAAAGCTCCTCCAGCTTGCGATGTGTCGAATGGGTAATTCTCAAAATAAGCTCTTCCCCAGCTTTTGAAGCTTCATAGACATAGTTTTCAAAATCACCCAGCTTTTTATAATTCACGATATCCAAAGAAAAGATACTTAAGAAATGATGGAGGACTTCGTCCGTCATTAAAGAATCAACCGCTTTTTCCATTAGCTTCCCTGCTCTCACCCTTATTCTGAATAATGTAAATTATATAATATTTTATAGTTTTTCAAAATAGCTATTTTGATAGACTCGTGAATAAGGTACACTATATTTAGTTTCACGAAATGTTTAGAAAAAAGGAGACTTTCATTATGAGTGCTACCGCTGCTACAATCAAACCAAACTCTGAGCCGCAGCAGAAAACAGCCTATCGGATATTATTCATCATTGGCATTTGCCACCTATTGAATGATTCCATCCAATCAGTTATACCAGCTATGTTTCCGATTTTGGAAAAGTCTATGGGGCTTACCTACTCACAGCTGGGAATGATTGCTTTTTCGTTAAATATAGTATCATCCATCATGCAGCCTGTCATTGGGATGGCCACTGATAAAAAACCCTTTCCTTTTGCCTTGCCAATCGGCCTCACCTCAACTTTATTTGGTGTATTAGGACTGGCTTTTGCTCCAGATTATAAATGGATCATTCTTTCAGTTCTATTCATTGGTTTGGGTTCGGCTGTGTTCCATCCTGAAGGTTCAAGGGTAGCATATATGGCAGCAGGCCAGCGCAGAGGTCTTGCTCAATCGATTTATCAAGTTGGCGGAAACACCGGACAGGCACTTGCTCCCATCATTACAGCCCTCATACTTGTTCCCCTGGGCCAAATAGGGGCTGCCTGGTTTACCGCAGTTGCGGCAATTGCAGTTGGACTGCTCATTTATATTGCATTCTGGTATACAGGACGTCTTCAGCAGGATCTGATCGCCACTAAACCGCGGAAAGATTCAGGTGCCCGTCAAAACAAAAGAATTTCTAAAAAGGTGTGGGGAGCCCTCCTCCTGGTCCTTTTTTTGATTTTTGCCCGTTCATGGTATATCTCCGGGATGACAAATTTCTATGCTTTTTATGCAATACAGAAATATTCTTTCTCTATAAGTCAGGCACAGCTCTTCTTATTTGCATTTTTAGTATCAGGTGCGCTGGGTACGTTTTTTGGCGGACCGCTCGCAGATCGGTTTGGAAAGAAGCAGATCATTTTTCTTTCAATGATCCTCACTGTTCCCCTTTCCCTCCTAATTCCTTTCGTGCCTTCCGCTATTGCATTTATCATGCTGGTGGCTGGTGGATTTATACTTATGTCAAGCTTTTCTGTGACTGTTGTATACGCACAGGAACTCGTTCCCGGAAAAATCGGCACAATGGCTGGACTGACAGTAGGGCTGGCATTTGGTATGGGGGCAATAGGCTCCGTTGCTTTGGGCTATATAGCCGACACTCTTGGACTGGCCAATATGATAATATTAACGGGGTTTCTTCCTGTTTTGGGATTGCTGACTTTATTGCTTCCCCCGGATGAAAGGGTTTCTGAATGGAATAACTAAGAAAAGCGTAAGCGCCTTGCCCACCTAAGGAACGCAGACTAAGAACGCCACGTCCTGTGGCAACGTCTGCATGACTCACATCCTGTGGGCCTCAAGCACAAGACGAGCCTCCCGGAAAGGCGTTCTTTGCCTTTTGGGAGGCTCGTCTTGTGACCTCGAGGGGGTAGGCGCTGAAGCTAGACATTAAAGAGAGGAGGTGCTCCCTCCTCTCTTTAAATTTGCTGAATTTTAATATATAGCTCTTCTTTCTCGTCTTCAGTAAGAAGATTTTCTGCCATAGGGAAAAGGACGTTTTCTTCTTTAGAAAAGTGCTTGGTCAGAGTGTAGTATGCCTTTTTAATTAGCCCTGAGTGTTCGGCCATTTCTTTTTCAGTCAAATGCTCTTTTCCTTCCGCTGCTCTTAAGAAGGCTTTAATACAGCTTTTAGCTTCATCATGCTCATACTCCATAACAGCGATAGGGCCTGTTCCTTTACCAAGGTATTGTTCCATCATGCGGAAAAGGACACCTTCCTCCCTTTCTGAATGCGGATCAAGCTTAATGCAGAAATTCTGTACATGTTCAGTTAACTTTTTAAAAAGAGCTCTGTCTGGAGATTCTTCCATTTTAATAGTGATATGAAGAAGTTCTTCAAGCATTGCCAAAAGAGGAGGATGCTCCTCTTTCAGCTGTTTCAGCCCTTTGCTAAGATTGATTGAACCATTTCCTATCATGGAGCTCATACAGCCTTCCATCCGTAAACCCCTCCTATCTATTATAGGTTTATTATAAGAAATGGCAGGAAAGTTTGTTGTGATGCCCATCACTTTGTGCATTTCCAAAAAATTTTCTAAAAATTTAAATAATTTTGTGCAATCTTCTCATTTTTTGCCATATAATAAAGGTAAGTTATCTTTATATCGGCGCAGCTAAACCCGTAAATTGTTAGGAGGGATTAAAATGTATCTGCCAACTTACTATGATTTTTATCAAAAATGCCTTATTCAGGCCAATTCAGCTGACTCATTCCTTTCCACGGGGCAAACCCATTGGCTTATCGCTCTGGAAGGACAGCTTAAAGAACAGGAAAAAGAGTTTTATTGCTGGAAAGTAACCATTTATCCATCAAATTCACAAGGAAGTTTTTCATGGAATGAAGCATTATATTCTTCATCACTTCATGATTGCATCCATAAAGCATTTGAACATGCTAGAGAAATTGAAGCCAATATCAAAGATTCACAGTTCAGTTTTTTAAATAGACAAGAAAAAATCAGCTAGCCTCAAAAAATCATTTCTCCTTCGCTCCATCTTTTTTTACCCACGCATGTGAAATAACATACATATAGGTAAATTCTACTTCTAACCAAGATCCAATAGTAATTCAATTTTTAATACAATAAAAAAAGAGCCTAGACAAACTAAGCTCTCCAGATTATAGGG
Source organism: Cytobacillus sp. FSL H8-0458 (assembly GCF_038002165.1). Classification (NCBI taxonomy): domain Bacteria; kingdom Bacillati; phylum Bacillota; class Bacilli; order Caryophanales; family Bacillaceae; genus Cytobacillus; species Cytobacillus sp. FSL H8-0458. The sequence continues at coordinate 2,697,209 of NZ_JBBOBR010000001.1, forward strand.
GGTCAACTATAATAGTTCGACCACATTCAGTTTAACAAATTCTGCCTGAAAAATTAAGTTACTAAAGCACTATTACTCAAAAGCATTAACGCGTCAGTTTAGAAAATACTTTTAGTATTCATAGTTTATATATATCTTGTTAACAGTTTTTTAATATTTTAATTTTATAATGTCAATGTACCGAAAGATAAAGCCTTTTTCATTCCCCCCTTTTCAAAACCGGCCAATTCGATGGCCGGTTTTTGTATTATCCCTAAGGGCTGATTTATGCAAGCCTGAATACTATTCCATGACCGCCTTTAGGATATTCCCATTTAATATTCTGATACGGGCATCCTATTCTGCAGCTGCCGCACTCATGACACCCTTCGTAACCGACCTGCATTCTTAATCCTTCCCATTTATAGACCTCAGCCGGGCAGAAAATGGTGCATATTTTATCGGGGCACTTTGTCATACAGATATCATGATCCAATACGGTAAGATGTGATTTCGTATCTGCCTTAAAACGAACTAAATATTGCTTTTCTTCGATCGTTTTCGTTGACATTATTTCACCGCCTTCCATGCCCTGTACATGTCTTGAAGAACACGAATAGTCCCGCGTTCACTGGTGAAGCTCTTCATAATTTCTTTTTGCTTTTCTTTCTTAGGTGTCCCATCAACTGTAAAGAATTTGTTCGCTGCCCTGTTCAGCATCGGAACATATTCTTTAAAATACTGCGGGTAGTGTTCAAATGTGTGAGCTGCATCTTTATATTTTTCCAGGTCCTTAATAATAAAGCTTTGATACAGTTTTTCCCTGTATTGATTCAGGCTGGTTTCGCTAAAATCACCCCGTTCTTGGGCGGCAATGATGGTTTCTGCAGCCATCGTTCCGGAAGCCATGGCCATATTGGAGCCTTCTCGGTGAATGGCATTAACAAGCTGTGCCGCATCACCTGCTAGAAGGACACCATTTCCGGCCACTTTCGGCACAGAATGGTAGCCACCTTCAGGAATCAAGTGAGCCAGATATTCGGCGGACTCTCCCCCTTCAATTAATGGTCTTACCATAGGATGTGTTTTTAAATAATCCAGCAGGTCATAAGGCTTAAGCTTTGCCTTGATCATGCTTGACAGCGTTGTTCCCACACCAATATTGATACTATCTTTATTGGTGTAAATAAAAGCGGTGCCGAGATTGCCTTTCGTGGAGTCCCCGAAAATTTCAATCGTACAGCCCTGGTTGTCTTCCAGGTTAAAGCGGTCATTAATCTTGTCTTTAGAAAGATTAATGACCTCCATTACTGTCAGCGCCACTTCATCAGGGCGGAATTCTTTATGGTAGCCAAGCTGCTTTGCCAGCAGTGAATTCACACCATCTGCCAAAACCACTACATCTGCATATATATCACCATCCGGACGGTCAGTTCTTACACCAACCACTTTTCCATTTTCAGTCAGACACTCAAGTACGACCGTCTCATTTATTAGTAGAACGCCCTGTTCAACCCCTTTCTTTGCAAACCATTGATCAAATGGCGCCCGGAGCACTGTAAAATTATTATATGGTTCCTTCCCCCACTCAAGACCTTTATAGCCAAAACTCACTGCCGATTCTTTATCCATCATCCAAAATCGCTGTTCTATGACAGGCCGTTCGAGTGGGGCTTCTTTCCAAAACTCCGGAATGATTTCCTCCATTTGCTTACGGTATAATACTCCCCCCATTACATTTTTGCTGCCCGGATATTCTCCTCTTTCAATTTGAAGGACCTTTAGGCCGTTTTTAGCACAGGTGTAAGCACAGGAAGTTCCTGCAGGGCCTGCACCGACCACAATGACATCAAACTTTTCAGACATAGCTCATTTCACCCCCTCTTTCTCTTGCTTCCTTGAACTCTTTAATCAGCTTCGGAACAATTTCAAGTGCATCACCTACGATACCGTAAGTTGCTACATCGAATATAGGGGCTTGTGGATCCTTGTTAATCGCAATAATAAACTCTGAATTCTTCATGCCTACAACATGTTGAATTGCCCCTGAAATCCCAATAGCAAAATAGATCTTTGGTGTGATGGTTTCTCCGGTCTGCCCCACCTGCTGTTCATGCGGAAGCCATCCTGCCTCCACTACATCCCTTGTACCCCCTACAGTCGCTCCAATGGTGTCAGCAAGCTCATGGATCAGCTGAAAGTTTTGAAGATCCCCCATCCCTTTTCCGCCTGCAACTACAACATGGGCTTCAGCTAAATTCACTTTTTTTGTGACATCTTTCACAATTTTAATCACCTTTGTGCGCATGTCATCTTCTCTCAGCGCAATTGGCTCCTCTATAACCTCACCATGTCTATCAGGATCGGGCTCCATTGCTTTCATAACCTTAGGACGGACAGTAGCCATCTGCGGCCGATGCTTTTTGCAGAGGATGGTTGCCATTATATTCCCTCCAAATGCAGGGCGGCTTGCTTCAAGCAGCCTCTTTTCCACTTCGACATCCAGCATGGTTGTATCCGCCGTCAACCCAGTACTGAGATCTGTGGCAACTGCACTGGCTAAATCTTTACCATTGGAGGTGGCTCCATATAAAAATATTTCAGGTTTATATTTTTCGGCAAGATTGATAACTGCCTTCATATAAGACTCTGTCCGGTAATCCTTCATTACTTCGTGGTCGATTACATAAACCTGATCGGCACCATATGCGATGACCTCCCGGCTTAAAGACTTAATTTCATACCCAAGCAGCACACCGGAAAGAGGCACCTCAAGCTTATCTGCCAGCTTTCTGCCTGCACCGAGCAATTCCAGGGAAACTCCCTCAATTTTCCCATCATTTTGTTCTATGAATACCCATACTCCACGGTACTCATCCATCATGTGAATCCCCCCTTATTTATTACTGTTATTTGCCTGCAAAAAGCTCTTTTTTATCACTAAGAAGCTCCAACAGCTGCTGAATCTGTTCATCTGCATTCCCTTCCAGCCTTTTCCCTCCTTCCGGCTTTGGAGGGGTAAACATTTTACCCACTATCGTAGGAGATCCCTTCAATCCGAGCTGTGTTCGGTCCACACCTTCAAGATCATTAACAGACCAGATAACCGGCTCATATCTGGCAGCTTTTATCATATTAGGCATAGGGGAATATTCTATGCTGTTAATCTCTTTTTCAACGGTCAGCAGGCAAGGGATTTGAGCTTGAATTAATTCATATCCGTCCGTAATTTTCCTTTTGATCAGAATCGTTTTTTCACTTTCATTAACTTCGGCTACCTCGATCACATTGGTGACTGGCGGAATATCCAGCCGCCTTGCGATACCAGGTCCAACCTGGCCGGTATCTCCATCAATGGCATGCTTTCCGCATAGAATTAAATCCACAGGCATATCTTTTGAAATGCGTTCTAATGCTTTTGACAGGGCATAGCTTGTTGCCAATGTGTCGGCACCGGCAAATGCACGGTCAGAGATTAAAAATCCGCGGTCCGCCCCAATTTCGATACTTTTCTTAATAACTGCCACAGCCTGTGGAGGTCCCATGGATAAGACTGATATGGTGCCTTTTCCAATGGCCTTTGTAATTCTCACAGCTTCCTGCACTGCATGGGCGTCATAAGGGTTCAAAATGGCAGGAGCACTGCGCCGGTCAAGGGTATTGGTTTTGGGATTGATTTTAATGATTTTAGTATCAGGCACTTGCTTGACACACACAACTATGTGCATTTTTTTCTTTCCCTCCTCTTAACTTAAAGCTTGTATGAGTATTGAGTGATAAAAAAGCTTTGTATTACGATATATGATTCTCTATACAGGCATAGTACTTCTTTAATGAATTAATATGTTTATTACTAGAATTGCGGCAGACACAAAAAAAAGAACCCTTCACGGATCCTTTTTACTCCCTTGTTATCTATGCTCAAAAAATATACTCAGTTATTTAAATTATACAACTGCTTTCTTCCATGATAGAATCATTTGCCTGAATGAAACTCTCATACTTTTCTTTTGTTCCTTCTCCCGTTTAATGAAGCATTGATATTCAAAAATCAATTGATCGAGTTCCTGGCTGCAGCGAACCGTTTCCTGGCTTGCCATTCCTTTTTTCCTGGCCGTTTCTATCATTTTTTCCCTTTTTAGCTGAATTTCAGTCAGCAGCTGTATTCTTTTCTTGCCCAACTTTCTTCCTCCTAATCCTATCTCTTTTATCCGATATAAATGTATCTACTTGAAGCATTATTACAAGAATTTCTATAAATGTAAATAGATTCGCAATATTAGACAATCTTTTTCCCAATTAATTTTAATCGACACTAATTTCACATCAGCCTCATGGGTTTTCGACACCTTCTGCTAAATAAAAACAAGTGAAACCAACAGTAGTTAATAAAAAATTTACAAGATCAGATAATGTAAAAATAAACCATTTAATATTGTGAGAAAATAAAAAAACCCATTGCCGTGGCAATGGGTTAACGAATCATTGATGGACTTCCTCTTCTTCATAAATTGGCACCCATCCTTCAGCAGAAACAAAAATCCGGATGGCAACTACCTTTCTATCATCCTGCAGAGTAAAATAATGGCGGGTATTTTCGGGAACGGATATTAAATCGCCAGGATTAAGGAATACCTCAAAGAATTCCCCATCTTTTCCTTGTATAATAAAAACTCCATGACCGCTGACAATAAATCTCACCTCATCGTCTGTATGATGGTGTTCCTGCTGGAAATTCTGAAGAAGCTGTTCCAAATTCGGTGTATTCTCTGAAAGGGAGATCACATCCTGTGCCTTGTATCCTCTTCTCTCTGAAATATCCTTAATTTCTGCAGCAAATGTATCCAGTATTTCTTGTTTTTCATCATCGGAAAGCAAATATCTCTCCTTGAGGCTTTCAGGCAATTTATCTATTGGCCATTGCTCATAGATAACCTCCTGTTCTTTCAGAAAAGAAGCAGCCTCTTCCTGGTTCCTGATTTCTTTTTTTGAGTTTTTCAATACGATGTATGCCAAACTAATCAACCCTCTCTATTAAAATATTTTCGGCATTGTTTAAAAACTGAGCTTGCCAATTACACTACTTTGAATAGCTGATTGGGCCTATGTTCCAGAAGCCTTAGCTGATAGCGGAAAAGAAATTCTGAAGCCTCAAGTATCTTCTTAGCCTCAAAGGAGGTTTTGCCCCAAACTGTAATTCCGTGATTTCTTATTAAAATTGCACCTGAATCTTCATGTATATGGGAAGAAAAACATTTTGCCAGAGCAGGAATATGCGCATAATTAGGAATAATCGGAATCCTAAGAACAGCGTCTTCCTCCCATTTATCAAATGCTTTAATGAGCTCTTGTCCTTTAAATGTTACTGCCTCCTGATCACCATAAATTTCTGAGATGACATTATTATCAATTGTATGTACATGAAGACTGCATTCAGCTTTTGTTCTTCTGTATATTTCTGTATGCAGAAGTGTTTCAGCGGATGGCTTAAGATGGGTGGCCCCCACTGGCCGGCCAAATTCATCCACAAGGAGAAAGTCTTCATCAGTGCGTTTCCGTTTATCCTTCCCGCTTGCTGTTACAAGAAATTGAAGCGGACTTGCGCTCACTTTAATCGCAAGATTTCCACTCGTTCCCATGAACCAGTCCCTAACTGCGAGCTCGTCTTTAATATCTGCAAGTTCATTCCATTTTTCATCAAGTGTGCTCATACCCTCACCTCATTTAACTTTTTTAAGGCCTTAATGCAATCATAGAATGTTTCAAAGGAGTTATGCTTAAGGTTCAACTCTTTGCTTTTTTTCAAGAGCAAGTCTCTTGCAATGACAAAGTCCGCCAGTTTTGCAGCCTCAAGGTCGGTTATTGAATCACCGATTACCACTTTCACTGTGTCCTCATCCTCTAATTTCCTCATAATGGAAGGCTTGCAGCAGCCGCAATTATTATCGCATTTTTGATCACAGCTATGGGGCCATAAGATTTTTATGGTATCGCCGCTAAAATCGGAACTATTGCAGAACACTGCTTCAAAGGGTCCATACTTGTCCAGAACGGGAGCCACAAAAAAATCTATGCCCCCGCTTACTATATAAAGCGGTATATCTTCTTCTGCCAGATAATCGACAAATGTCTGAAATCCCTCTCTTACTTTTGCATTTTCTAATACGAAATCTGTGAGTTCAGCTTTCAGATTGCTTGGGAGAAGGGAAAACATCTTTCCCACTCCCTCTTTAATAGAAATTTCCTGCTGCAGAACTTGATTTTTAATCCCTTCCCATTGGGAGGGAGCAAAATGCTTCATAATATTGATGATGTTATCTTTTTCGGTAATAGTTCCATCAAAGTCGCAAAAAACCGTTATTTTAGCCATTCTTTACAGCCACCTCTTTGTACCCCCACAAATCAATCGCTCTTTTTAATTCAGGAAGGTCTGTTCGAGCATCGGCCAAAGAAGCTCCCTTTAAAGTCAAATCAATCGCCTGGCGGAATGCCAAACCGCCTCCTCTTGCCCCATCCGGATGCCCGTGTACGCCGCCTCCGGCATTGACTACACTGTTTATTCCGAAGTCTTCAAAAAGCAAAGGCACTAAACCCGGATGGATGCCGGCTGAGGGAACCGGAAAAGCTCTTTTGCAGAAATCATCCGCTGTCAGGCTATCCGCAATTGATAGAGCCTGTGTTTTTTCAAGGGCAACTGTCCCATAAGGTGATGGGAATAGAGACAAGTCAGCTCCTGCATACCTGAGCAGTTTGCCTAAAAGCAAAGGATAGGAGATTCCATAAATACTTGAAGCTGAGAGGGCTCCGCTAACTGCAGGATGTGCCATGATAGGCAGTTCAATCTCATTATCTTCCCTTAAAGACTGTAATACATCGAGCCCATAAGAGAATACATTGAAGAGAAGCAGATCAGCCCCAAGACTGGATGCCTTTCTTGCCTTATCTTTTAATTCAAACGATCTGCCTGTTAAATTGACAGCATATAAGGTCCGATGGCCTGTTTCCTCATAAACCTGACTTAACACCTTTTTTCCTTCTTTTATCCGCGCTTCTAACGGTGTTAGGCTGTTTTCAAATAAAATCTCATCGTCTTTCACAAGATCTATGCCGCCCATGGCCTGTTCCCGCAGCTGTGAAGTCAAAAAATCCATATCTTTGCCGAGCACTCCTTTGAAGATGCTCATCAGTAGAGGTCTGTCATATACATTTAATTTTCCCCTCAGCCCTTCAATCCCAAATCGAGGTCCGGGGAAAAAACTTTTTAGTTCATTGGAAAATTGTAAATCCAGCAGTTTAATCTTTCCGTCCAGTGACAGTTTACCAAAGACTGTTGTTAATATTGCCGGTAAATCCGGACTAAAATTTACAGCAGGATAGGCGATCTTAATAATCGCAGCTGTTTCCCTGCTTTCTGCATCTCTTGTAAAGGTTTCAACAGAAACGACCCTGCCTTTATGCTTCTCCAGCTGCTGCTTTTCAAGCTCCGGCAGATGGGTCCATGATCCCACTGTTAAACCTAAAGCGATTTCCTCCGCTTTTTTCTCCGGATTATGTTTTTCATCATGTACAAGGTACGCTGCAATAATTTCACTCATGAATCTTCTTCCTTTCAATATCAAAGAATGAAAAAAATAAAAAACCTCTTCAAATAAGAAGAGGTTAGCATAGCAATCTAACATCTTCTTATCTTTCAGCTATAAGCTGCAAGATTTAGCACCGTGCTTAAGTTTAAGTCGGTTGCCGGGCTTCATAGGGCTAGTCCCTCCGCCTGCTCTTGATAAGAAAACGAAATCAATTATTCAGTTAATTTAGAAATTTAATTAGAATTATGACAGTGCTTAATACTTTTGTCAATTTAATTTTTGAAAAAATTTAAATTTTGTATTCGCCCTACCGCTTCTTTAAGTCTTTCTTCGGATGTCAGCAAACCGGCTCTCACAAATCCTTCTCCAAACTGGCCGAACCCATTGCCTGGTGCAACTGCAATATGCGCTTTTTCCAGCAGATACTCAGCAAACTCTTCAGATGTAAATGATTCCGGGACCTTAAGCCATGCAAAAAAAGAGCCCTTAGGAGCTTGTACATCCCACCCAATTTCCCTGAGGCCGGAAATGAAAGTATTTCGTCTGGATTCGTAGATCGAATTCAACTCTTTTACACAATCCTGGGAGCCTGACAGAGCAGCTGCTGCAGCTTCCTGAACAGCTCCAAACAAGCTGACGTAAAGATGATCCTGCATCAGGTTCAGTGCTGCAATAACGCTTGCATTTCCAACTGCAAACCCTACTCTCCAGCCAGCCATATTAAAGGTCTTAGATAGTGTATAAATTTCAATTCCAACCTCTTTTGCACCTTCTGCCTGAAGAAAACTTACAGGTCTTTTTCCGTCAAATCCAATTCCGCCATATGCAAAGTCATGAACGATGCATATGGCGTGGCTTCGGCTTATTTCAACTGTTTTCTGAAAAAAATCTATGTTTGCCACTGCTCCAGTAGGGTTATTTGGATAATTAAGAAACATCAATTTGGCTGAATTAAGCTCCTCAGCTGACAATTCAGTGTATACAGGCAAGAAGTTATTTTCCTCTCTCAGAGGCATTGTCACCATTTTTGCTTTAGCCAGCGCAACTCCTGACCAATAATCAGGATATCCCGGGTCCGGAACCAATACGCTGTCCCCGGGATTTAAAAGGCATTGAGGGATTTCAACAAGTCCTGCTTTGCCTCCAAAAAGGATGGCTATTTCAGTATCGGGATCCAAATCTACATCATATTCCCTTTTATAAAAGTCAGCTGCTGCCTTTTTTAAATACGGGTAACCCTGAAAAGGAGAATACTTATGGTTTTGAGGGTTTTCAGCTGCACTTTGAAGACGCTTGACAATATGCTCCGGGGTAGGCAGATCAGGATTTCCCTGTCCCAGATTGATGACATCATGACCCTGTTCAAGCTTATTACCCACCTTAGCTGTCAAAGAGGCAAAAAACTGTTTAGGCAGACTTTTTAAAAGTGCTGATTGCGGATAATTAATCAAATTGTTCACCTGCTTAAAAAAATGATTGAAAATATAGTCACAAATGATATAACGTAAATGATAAGCTGTAAAGTAAAATTTAGAAAATTTCTATCTATCGGACTAATCATATCATAAGGAAAAGATGATTGTGGGGGAGTTAAATGAAATTAAAGATTGCCTGTTTACAAATGGATATTGCCTTTGGAAAACCTGAGAAGAATTTTATAGCGGCTGAAGCCATGATTAATAAAGCTCTTAAGTCTAATCCGGACGTTTTGGTTCTTCCGGAGCTTTGGACGACAGGCTATGATTTGACCAGATTAGATGAAATAGCAGATCAGGATGCTGCCTTTGCACTGGCTTTTTTGAAAGAGGCAGCACAAAAAAACAAGGTTCACCTGATTGGCGGTTCTGTTGCAAAGAAAACTTCCGAGGGCATTTACAATACTCTGCTGATTGTAGACCACAATGGTGACCTTTTGCATGAATACAGCAAGCTGCACTTATTCAAGCTTATGAATGAACATCTCTATTTGAAAGGAGGGTCAGCCAGGGGAGGGTTTTCGCTGGACAAAAGGAAATTTGCAGGAATGATTTGTTATGATATCCGTTTTCCTGAGTGGGTGCGTATCCATACAGCGGAAGGTGCAGAAGCTGTATTTGTAGTAGCCCAATGGCCATTGGCCCGGCTTTCACATTGGCGTTCGCTTTTGATTGCACGTGCCATTGAAAACCAGTGCTATGTCATTGCATGCAACCGTTCCGGCTCTGATCCTGCTAATGTCTTTGCAGGTCATTCAATGATTATAGATCCTTGGGGTGATGTGCTCGCTGAAGGCTCTGAAACTGAAGAAATCCTGCATGCTGAAATTGACCTGGATAAAGTGAAGGAAGTCCGCAGCTTAATTCCGATTTTTGATGACCGCAAACCGGATTTTTACCGCGGATGACTTTGCAGAGGGCCCTGTCAGGGCCCTGCTTACCCTTCTATTTTTGACCACATTTCAGGTGGATTTAATTCGTAAATGCCATTTTCGCGGTACATATAATGGTTAATTATAAATTCTCTCCGTATAGTAGCATAGTCTTCATGATACTGTTTGATATATTCGTTAAGCTCTTTTTCTTCATATTTTTTGCCCATTTTCAAGCCTTTAATTAAATGCTCAAAAACCATGAGTTTCTTCTTTCTCTGAGCTGGAATATTCTTCAGCTTTCCATCTCTGGTAAAAAAATTTTCAATAACCTTCTGGTTTTCTGAATTTTGTTCCTCCATTTTTTCAACCTCCTCTTTGTCTGCCAATTTTGCAAGAACACCTGACTGGTGTTTCAGTACGGATTCATTCAGATAAAAATAAACAGTATTTTTATCTCTTCTTTGATAAACGAGGTTTATTTCCCGCAGTTTATTTAGGTGATGGGTAATGGTAGGCGGGGTTAAGCCAAGCTTTCCTGCTATCGCCTGGCCATGCAGCGGCCCTTTGGCAAGGAGAAAAACAATCCGGATTCTGGTAGGGTCTCCCATTGTCTTATAAAAAGCTACTAAACGATTTAATTGCATAAATACGTGCCTCATTTCGATTAATATCTAATTAGATATTAATCGAATATGATTCATTTCGTCAACAGAATATGAAAAATCCAAAAAAAAAATCACCTTAAAAGGGTGATTTGATAACTATTTAGCATAATTGGCCCCTTCAAGGGATAATAATATTTCTTTAATTTCTGTCCTGCTGCCTGCATACCCCGTTAAAGATTTATTCTTGCCGATAACACGATGGCAAGGAATAATGATTGGAAGGCGATTGGCCTTATTTGCTTGTCCAATGGCCCGCACAGCTTTATCTTTCCCTATATTAACAGCAATGTCCTGATAGCTTCTTGTCTCGCCAAAAGGAATGAGGCAAAGCTCTTTCCATACTGCTTTTTGAAATTCAGTTCCATGAGGCTCTATTGGAATATCAAACTCCTTCCTATGTCCGTCAAAGTATTCCTCAAGCTGGAGAGTACACTTTTTGATCAAAGAGTCAGAGGGATCAAATTGCAGGGATAAGACCTCTTCCCCTTCCATAAAGTCAGCTTCCCCCATGTATAAAGCAGAAAGGATTCCATTTTCTGCTACAATGTAAATGTCTCCAGCCGGTGTCACTTTTTTAGAATAAACTCTTCTTGCCATTTCATTCCCGCCTTATAATATGGGCAAATAGATGTGGAAAACAGTTCCTTCACCCAATTTGCTTTCCACTTCAATTGTTCCGTTGTGTTCTTCTATAATTTTATATGTAACCATTAATCCAAGTCCAGTGCCTCTTTCCTTTGTAGTATAGAAGGGCTCACCAAGCTTTTTTATTTTATGCGCAGGAATCCCTGTTCCTTCATCTCTTATGGATATGTGAACTTTATGAGCAGAATCTTTCTGAATGGATACTGTAATATATCCGCCTTTAGGCATGACTTCAATTGCATTTTTTATTATATTGATAAAGACCTTTTTCATTTGATTGGATTCACAGAAAACCTTGGGTAAATTCTGTTCATAATAAGTATTGAATTGAACATTGTGGAGCACGGCCTGGGCACTAAGGAGATCTACTGTTTCTTTCATTATTTGTGAAATGTCTTTTTCTACAAATTTGACAGCTTGAGGCTTAGCGAGAATTAGAAATTCATTAATAATTGAATCAATCCTGCTGAGCTCAGTGGTGATCACATTGAAATACATCGTATGATCTTCTTTAACACTGCCCTCCAGAAGCTGAATAAAGCCTTTAAGAGCCGTCATTGGATTTCTGATCTCGTGTGCAATCCCTGCTGCCAATTCTCCAATGACATTCAAGGTGTCTGATTTCCGAAGCTGTTCTTCCATTTCCAGCTTTTCAGTAATATCTTTAAATGTCGTCATACTGATATTAGAAAAAATATTCAGCTTGTTGGAAAACTCGAAAAATTTTTTCCTGCCTGTTTTTAAAGTAATGGAAAGGTTCCCGTCTGATTGCCCCTCTGAGTGTATGTTTCTTATCTGCTCTTTTAATTCTTCATCAGTTATATTGCAGTCATTCAAAATACTATGCAGTGATACTCCGATAAGATCCTCTTTTGTCATCTGCAGCATTCTCTGACCTGATTGATTAATATCGACTATTTGAAACTGATCGTTCCATAGAAGAATACCTTCAAGAGCCCCTTCAAAAATCATGCGAAATTTTTGTTCGCTTTCCCTTAAGCTTTTTTCCATGGCATGACGCTCACTGACATTTCTGAAGATTGTCATATGGTAGCCTTCAACAGAGTTCAATTTCACTGTAAACTCCAAAGATTTGAACTGGCCATTCGGCATAAGAAAAACAAGCTCATCCCTTATTGACCCCTTAATGAACATCTCTTTAACAATGTTTCTGTATCTTTCCGACTTTTCATAAACAAAATCTTTTACCTTTTTTTTGATTAGCTCATCATGTGTACATTCAAAAATTCGGCAAGCGGCCTCATTAGCATCGATAATTTCGCCATTCTCGCCCCAAAAAATAATTCCATCCAGAGCTTCTACAAATAAGTCAGCATACAGCTCTTCATTCTTTTTTACTTTCCGTTCAAGCAGCCGCTTATTTGTGACATCTCTTAATATACACATATAAAAACCGCTTTCATTAAGGGTGCTGGTAGTAAAATCAAACTCTATAATACTTCTGCCGTTATATACTGAAAGGATGCCCCTGACACTTTTATTCTTTTTCAATAGTTCCTTTTGCTTTTCAAGCTTGAAATGCTTATTTTCCGGCACGATCTCAAACAGGCTCCTGCCTATCAGCTGCTGTTTATCCATCTTTATGCTTTCAGCAAATGATGGATTGACATCAATTATTTTCTCCTCGCTGTCAAAAATTAAAATTCCATCTTTTGAGTGAGAGAATAAATTATATCCAGGCGAATTGCCATTAGCCAATAAATTATTTTCCTTTTCCAAAGTCTCAATCCTGGCATAGAGTCTCCTGATTTCCTGATTCATAATGACCACTCTATTTCCTCCTATTGGGATTTGCAATTAATTAAATATTTCTACAAAATCAGACTAAAACCTTTAAATCTCAGGGAAAACTGTCTTAAATAATTTTTATATTAAGTGCTTTGGATAGAAAGGAAGAAGCATACCCTATAACGAGTATGCCTGGATTTTACAGTTTAAATTTTGCAATCATCACATTTAATTGTTCTGCCAATTCCGACAGAGACTGTGCATTATCTGAGATTTCCTCCATTGAATGGTTAGTCTGAGCCATTGATGCACTCGTTTGTTCGATGCCTGCAGCAGATTCCTCAGAAACTGCTGCAATATTGCCAATGGACTGATTCATATGTGAAGAATTAATTGATACTTGCTCGAGGCTGCGTGAAATGTCGCTGACATTGGTGGACATTAAGTTAACTGCCTCATAAATTTTTTGGAATGTTTGTCCTGTCAGTTGAATTTGCTCCGTTCCCTTTTCAACCTGAACATAGCCTGTTTGAAGTGACACGGCTACACTGTTTGACTCAGCTTGAATACCTCCAACAATCTTGGTGATATCTGATACCGAATAGGATACCTGTTCAGCCAGCTTCCTAACCTCATCTGCCACGACCGCAAAACCTCTTCCGTGCTCACCTGCTCTGGCAGCTTCGATTGCTGCGTTTAATGCGAGCAGGTTGGTCTGGTCAGCAATTTCCTTTATGACCTTAACTAACCTTGAGATTTGTTTGGTCTGATCATCCAGTCCATTAACCTTGTCAACAGACGACTTCATAATCTGATTAATTAATCCCATTTGTTCCTGGGATTCTTTCATAAGCTTGTTTCCATCCTCAGTAAGCGATAACACCTCTGTAGAAGCACTCTTGATTTCATTCCCGCTGTATGCTGCTTCTTTCACTTTTCCCAGGTACTCGTCCATCAATAAAGACAAACGTGTTGCAGAGCCAGCCTGATCCTCAGCTCCTCCTGAAAGCTCCTGCATGGTTGAAGCAACCTGCTGACTGGCTGCTTTCACTTCATTTGCAGCAATATTCAGTTCTGCGCTTCTTTCTGTAACATATCCAGAAACTGCATTAATTTCCTGAATCATAGTCTGCAGTTTTTCTTTCATGGAATTCATGGCTCTGCTGAGCTGTGCAATTTCATCATTACCCTCATATTCTACTGAATCCGCATTGAGGTTTCCTTTTGCTATTTCATTTGAGAACTGTACGATCGATGTTAATTTTTTTGAAATAATACGTCCTATAAAAACAATACTTGCGATTCCAAGGATAGCGGATACGATGATTGAAATGCCAAGTGCTATCAAAGTCAGAATAAGACTGGCTTTTGCAGAAGATACAGCCTTTTGCTGGTCCTCTTTCATCATGCTGCTAAGCGTATTCAATTTTTCAACCGTTTCAAAAATTATATTGTCTGCCTGCAATTTCCCGAGCCTATATTCTCTTTCATGCTGAAGTTTTACTTTTGGTTCAATGACGTCATGAAATAAACTGGTGATTTTTTGATCATTTTCATCAATTTGCTTAAAAAGATTTTTGGATTTTGTATTGCTCAGATCCGGAGAAATTTCCCTCTTTAATTTATTAAATTCCTCTGTCAGCTGGTCAAATGTCTTTAAATGTTTAGGATTGGAGTCAATGATAAAGTTTCCAATCGTGCTCCCTTTATGATGAAATGTGGCCGCTGATTCAGTAATTTTAATGGCTTTTTCTCCAGAATACTTAACAGTCTCCAATTTTGAATTGGCAATTGTAAGCAGAAAAAAAGTAAGGACTGTTGAAACTGTGAATAGACCAATGGTCACAAAAAGCGCAACCCCATATTTCTGACCAAGCTTCAGATTCTTCCACCAGCCAGTGCCGGCCATTTTATTAAAAAACTTTCCTATATCAAGCTCTTTTGACTTGGATGAGGCTTTTCGTGCCTTCTTTCCTGATTTGAATTTCCATACCCCTTTCAAATTACTTCCCCCTTTGTGAATTAACCAGATGAGAACAATTGAACTAGTTTATTTCTAATTCTTTTTTACTATTCTTTCAATTCATTATAATAGAACAAAAAAGACATTTGAAGATTATTTTTCCAATTTATCTTATTCTGGCACGTCTTCTGGCTTTTCCCTTTATGATTTCTTTAGTATAGATTTTTAAAGCTTGGCATTCTAAACGAACTGCTACTATTTATCTGAAACAAAAATGACAATCGTTTCAAAATTTTTGAAACAGACTTGAAAAAACTTTCGCATCCTTATAATATATGAGTTGTTTGCCGTTTTTTATATATAACAGAGTTTTAATTTGTATGGTACAGTCATTTCAATACTTTTTTAATTTACTTTTTCTGTAAATATAACCTCCTATTTACACGAGAAATGAAGTTTGCTTCATGTTAAAGTGGGTAAAGACAGAGAGAGTATTTTTTTGGGGGTCTTTAATAGAGGAGGACATATGAAACAACGTGACTTTTACTTCGACAATGCTAAGTTTATCTTGATCTTCTTTGTCGTTTTCGGGCATTTGCTCCGCTCTTTTATTGAAGATAACGAGACAATTTATACAGTATATAAAGTGATTTATACGTTCCATATGCCGGCATTTATACTGGTATCCGGTTTTTTTGCAAAAGGCTTTTATAAAAAAGGCTATATAAAGAAAATTGCCAAAAAGCTAATACTGCCATATATCATTTTCCAGGTTATTTATTCCGTATTTTATTACTTTTTATATAATAAAGGCACCTTTGAGCTGGATCCTTTTAACCCGCATTGGTCATTATGGTTCCTGATCAGCATGTTCTGCTGGAATATCATGCTTTTATTCTTCGCAAAGTATAAAGCGGTTTACTCCCTGGCAGCTGCTTTTATCATAGGGCTTGCTGTCGGATATGCTGATTGGATTTCAAACTATCTAAGTTTATCAAGGACGTTTGTGTTCTTCCCTTTATTTTTATTGGGATACTTTTTAAAGAAAGAGCATTTATATGCTCTTTTCCAGCCGAAGTTCAGAATTAGTGCATTTGCTATTTTTTCTGTAGTCTTTATCGGCTTTTATCTTTACCCTGAAGTGGATTACAAATGGCTGCTTGGATCGAAGCCATATACTGAAATGGGGGCAGCTTCCATTGGGGCAGTCTTTACGAGATTGGGCTTTTATATCCTAAGCTTAATTATGGTATTTAGCTTCTTTGCTTTTGTGCCGCGCAAACAATATTTCTTTACTAATTTAGGAAAGAATACACTTTATGTATATCTGCTCCACGGGTTCTTTGTTCGGGTATTCAGAGAAAGTGAGGTACAGGGCTTTTTCACTAAACCGGAAAATTTCCTGCTGCTTGCCGGTATATCGCTGCTGCTGACCTTGCTTCTCTCAAGCAAACTGATTACTTCATTTGCACAGCCAATCATTGAACTGAAAACATCACAGCTTAAAAAGCTGAAAGATAGATCAAAGGCATATGCAAGATTTTATCGTAAAAAACTTACTAGTTAGATCAGAAGCCGGTCATGTATTAATGGCCGGTTTTTACTGTTAGGCATAACCATTGACCATTTTTGATTATGCGGTTATAATAAGTAACTGTGTTCTATTATTTGTCTCAGCAGCTCAGCTAAGCGTAAACTTCACTGAAATACATCCCTGTAGCTTTGTTTCGACGCATTTGCTTCTTGTATAGGCTTGCAGAGGAAGAAACAGGATATGCCAATCATATTTGTATTGCAAACAATTTAATTATGCCATCATGTCTCAGTAGCTCAGCTGGATAGAGCGACAGCCTCCTAAGCTGTAGGTCGTGAGTTCGAATCTCGCCTGGGACGCTACAAAAAAAACGCCAACAAAATTTTGGCGTTTTTTCTTGTTCTTATGATGCCAGGTGCCCACGCATTATATATCATCTATAACAATATACGCAGCCTTAACAGGCCCGTGCACTCCCACAACGAGGTTCATCTCAATATCTGCTGAATTGCTTGGTCCGGTTATGAAATTAATGCATGAAGGAGCCAGCTCCCCTGAGCGAACTCTTTCCCTGATGATCCTTGCAGCCTGTGTCATACGCGGGACAAGAGTGCTTTTCGGAATAAGAATGATGGAAGCTGCAGGCAGAAAACTGATTGACCTTCCATGGTCTCTGCTGCTGAACAGGACTGCTGTTCCAGATTCAGCCAGAGTAATTTCACTGACTGTGATGCCAATATTAGCTCGTTCTGCGTAATCAATATTACTTTTTCCGGCAGAATAATCCCATTCATAAACTTCCACATTCTCTTTTGGCCAAATCTCCTCAAATAGCTGCGTGAGACCAAACTGTCTATAACGGTCATCCTTCCAGGTCACAACTGGACCGCCTCCATACTGGGCTGCAATCTCTTTAAGGGTATCCGGCAAATCGGCGGCTTTTGTTACAAGAAGGTCAGTGTGTATTTTCGTGCACTGTGTTTTTAAAGCTTCAAGAAGTTCATTTGCATCTGCTTCTTTAAAGATGGAATCCTGAGGATTATAACTCCACTTTGGCCTTTCAACTCCAGAAATTCTCTTTTCCCTGCCTAGTCTGCCTGCAATTTTATTTAAAAAAGCGTCCCGATTCTGAATAGTTCCGTTCACTGCTGTCCGCCTCCTTTTGGCCGGTTTTTGAACCAATCACGAAATCTTTCTTTATTAGGAGCTGGAAAATCCCTGATTTCTGTCCAGGCCTTTAAAGGCCCGGGTCCATTGGTAATTTTGTCGCCTGCTGTAAAAGGATTCATGGCTGCCGGTGCCAGCTTAGACCCCAGTTTATAAAGGGACGGTGAAGCTGCCCCCAGTCCAAAAGCCTTCATGGCCATCTTTTCTGATATTGGAGCCCTTCCTTCTTTTTCGACAATTACCTGCCGGTGTTTGTGAAGCAGGTCGTGCAGAGGGATTTTGACTGGACAAGCTTCTGTACAGGCTCCGCAAAGGGTGGATGCATATGGCAATTCCTTATAATCATCATAGCCGCCTAAAAGGGGTGACAGAACCGCTCCGATCGGGCCTGAATAAATCGATCCGTAGGAATGCCCTCCAACATGCCTGTATACGGGACAAACATTCACACATGCAGCGCAGCGGATACATTGAAGAATGGATTGAAACTCCCCTCCTAAAATCGATGAGCGGCCATTGTCCACAATGACGAGGTGGAATTCCTCGGGGCCATCAACATCAAGTTCTTCTTTTGGACCAGTCAAAACAGTTATATAACTCGTTAGCTTTTGTCCAACCGCGCTCCTAGTCAGCATGCTGACTAGCACTTCCATTTCCTCGTAAGTAGGGACCAGCCTTTCCATGCCCATTACCGTAATTTGTGTCTTGGGCAAAGCAGTGACAAGATCTGCATTGCCTTCATTAGTCACTAATGTGATTGAACCGGTTTCAGCCACAGCGAAGTTGCAGCCCGTAATGCCAACATCGGCGGTTAAGTATTCGTGTCGAAGCATTTCTCTCGCATGCCATGCAAGCTCTTCCGGCTTTTCTGTGTTCTGATAGCTTAGTTTTTCTGTAAATACATCCCGAATCTGCTCTTTATTCTTATGAAGGGCAGGCGCCACAATATGTGATGGCGGGTCATGGTCGTCCACCTGAAGAATGTATTCCCCCAAATCTGTTTCAATGACCTGGCACCCCGCCTCTTCCAAGGAGGCATTTAAATGGATCTCTTCGGTTACCATCGATTTTGATTTAACCACTTTTCTTGCATTCTTCTTTTCAATTACTTCCCGTATATAAGCAGAGGCTTCTTCAGCAGTTTCAGCAAAGTAAACGTGCCCTCCCCTTTTAGCTACATTTTCGCTGAGCTGGTATAAGTAAAAATCAAGATTTTCAAGTACATGCTGGCGAATTTCTTCTGATAGTGAACGCCATTCTTCCCAATTTCCAAGTTCTGCGGCAGCATCAAGCCTTCTAGTTTGCAGCCTTTCCTGTGCACCTGACACTGCCCCTCTCATAAAGGAATTGCTTATTCCGGAATCCACACGATCCTTAAAGTCGTTTGTTCCTATTTTCATAGCCATTCTTCTATTCCCCCTTAAGAAAAACGCAAGCGCCTCACCTCCTCCTGACACATGATGAGGCAGGCTGCTTACGTTTGACAATGGTAAACGGTTAAAATTGTCTTGCTGCTTTGCAGGAAAGCATGTCCATTTATTGCTCAGCGGCAATTTAACACTTCAGCAATATGCATAACTCTTATTGGTTTTCCTTGCCTTCCGATCCTGCCTCCAATATTCATCAGACAACCTGCGTCAGCTCCAATAAGAATTTCTGCTTCAGTCTCCTCTATATGCCCAACCTTTTCATCTACCATTTGTTCCGATATTTGAGCCATTTTCACGGAGAAAGTACCGCCAAAACCGCAGCATTGCTCTTTGCCTGGAAGCTCTTCAAATTCAAGGCCCTTCACATTCTTCAATAATCTCATGGGAGCTTCTTTTACTCCAAGGAGCCTGGTCATATGGCAGGATGTATGATAGGTGGCCTTCCCATTTAACTTTGCCCCGACATCGTCCACCTTTAGAACTTCAACAATAAATTGAGTAAGTTCGTATGTTTTTTCTGCAAGCTTTTTTGCCTTGGGTTCCCACACTGAGTCTCCTTTAAAAACATGCGGATACTCATGAAACATATAGGCACAGGATCCGGAGGGGGAAACAACATATTCTGCATGTTCAAATGCCGTGATCATCCTTTTCATGGCTTCCTTCGATTCCTTTACATAGCCGCTGTTGTAGGCAGGCTGGCCGCAGCAGACCTGTGATTCCGGGAAATCTATTTCACACCCCAGCCGCTCGAGCAGTTCAACAGCCGCTTTGCCTGCATTCCCCTGAAACATATCTACCAGACATGTCGCAAAAAGACTTACCTTCATTTATTCCCTCTCCCAGCTAAATATTTTATATTCTACTATCTTACTATAGTTATAATGCAAATTGTTGTATTTTTATAAATATTATAATAATTAGTATAGTTCATCTTCCCAACCGTATGTCAATGTTTTACTTCCTTTTTTTCAGTCAAAAATATGATACAATTATATGATGTTTAAGTTGCTAAAAAGGGAGTTCAGAAATAAATGAAAGTTATCGCCAGTACGCTTAATGCCAAATATATTCATACAAATATAGCGATCCGGTATCTAAAGGCATACGCTCAGCCTCATTTTGATGTGGAATTAGCCGAATATACAATTAAAGATCCGGTAATGAATATCGTTACAGATCTGGTCCGCAAAAAGCCTGATGTGATCGGATTCAGCTGTTATATATGGAATATCGAGGAAACCATTAAGGTCATTAAGATGATTAAAAAGATTGACCCCTCCATTCATATTGTAGTCGGAGGACCTGAAGTGACATATGATGTTTCAGATTGGATGAACAATGTACAGGAATTTGATTACATTGTGATCGGAGAAGGTGAGGAAACCTTCAAACAGCTGCTGTCAGAACTGAACAGCACCATGAATATTGAAAATGTGCATGGTCTTGCTTTCAGGGAAAACGGCCAGGTTCGCATAAATCCACAGCGGAATAAGCTGGACTTGCGCGATCTGCCTTCACCGTTCCGCTTTGAAGAAGATATTCCCCACCTTTCTAAACGTGTCACTTATATAGAAACCAGCCGGGGATGCCCATTCAGCTGCCAGTTTTGCCTTTCCTCTATTGAAGTAGGTGTGCGATACTTTGACAGGGAAAAAATTAAGGAAGATATCCGATATTTAATGAAAAATGGTGCAAAAACCCTTAAATTTGTGGACCGCACATTCAATATTAGCCGCAGCTATGCCTTGGAAATGTTCCAATTTTTGATCGATGAACATCTGCCGGGAACTGTCTTTCAATTTGAGATCACTGCAGATATCATGAGGCCGGAGGTAATTGAATTTCTGAATAAGGAAGCACCACGAGGATTATTCCGATTTGAAATTGGCGTACAGTCGACAAACGACTATACAAATGAATTGGTCATGAGGAAGCAGAATTTTGACAAGCTTTGCCGAACAGTCACAATGGTTAAGGATGGAGGAAAAATCGATCAGCACCTCGACTTAATTGCCGGCCTGCCTGAGGAAGATTATGATTCATTCAAAAGAACATTTAATGATGTATTTGCAATGCGCCCGGAAGAGCTCCAGCTCGGCTTCTTAAAAATGCTGAGAGGCACCGGGCTTCGCTTAAGAGCAGAAGATCATCAATATATTTATATGGACCATTCACCATATGAAATATTGGGAAATAATGTTTTGTCCTTCGATGACATCATTCGCATTAAACAGGTCGAAGATGTATTAGAAAAATATTGGAATGACCATAGAATGGATGCAACTGTTGAATATTTGGTTACAAAAGTATTTCCGACTCCCTTCGATTTCTTCCAGGAATTCGGCAGCTATTGGGAGCAAAAAGGCTGGTCCCGAATTGGGCATCAGCTTGAGGATCTTTTCAAGCGCCTTTTTGAATTTCTGCAAACAAAAGAAATTGCTGATTTGGATATAGCCGAAGGACTCATGAAGTTTGACTATATTTCAAAACAAAAATATAAGCCCAGAAAACCATGGTGGCAGCCAAGCTTTGAAAAATCCGAAAGATCAAAGCTTTACCAGTCTCTGCTTGAAAACCCAAACCAGCTGGGAGACAGCTTCTTAAGTCTTCAGCTGAATGAAAAAGAAATATACAAACATACCTTAAGTGAAAGATTATCATTTGATATCGAAAGGTACATTAACGAGGGATTAATTGAAAAGCAAGACTCTGTTCTTCTTGCCTATTTCGATTCAAGTTCTGAAACAGTCTCTATCTTTTCGGGTCCTTTACATTAATGAAAAAACCGGCAGAAAAACTGCCGGTTTTTTAGCATTTATCCCGATCTTTCTTTTTATCTTTATCACGGTTCATAAAAGGGAGCTCGTAAAATTTTCCGGCATTTATATCACCAAACTCCATGCCGAATTCTACGTTGGCAGAGCTATTCTGCCGGCTTTTTTTTCGTGGTTTATTTTGATCCACTAGGCTCTTCCCTCTCTCCCATGTTTGGAGTTGCGGTTAGCCATTTTCATGGGATTCTCTCCCTGGCTGAATTCTGCTGAAAACTCCGATTCCTGAAGGTTCTTCTTAGGCGTCTTGCTGTATTTTTCAACGGCATTATACTCAGCTTTTCGTTTGGCCATCCCAATCTCCTCCTGAGAAAATTTCTTCGTGTTAAATTAATTTTCAGCTTTAACACAGGTTTATTTTTAGTAAAATACACGGTTTCATTCCTCACTGTGTCTTCCTTATTTTGCATTCATAAATTTTTTTTCAGTGTAAAAAATAGAGTAAAAAGGAATGAGCCGCTATGACAAATGAAAAGAAATTAAATAAAAGCATTGGCATTGACGAGACACTTCCGCATCAAATTGAAGCTCCGAGCTTTAAAGACACAGGCATGAAGCTTCAGCCTCCTTTCAAGAATTCTTTTGGCGTAACCATTGGGGACAGTCATTATTCCTCAAACAGTTCTCCGCTGGAAAACTGGAGTGTTGAAACAGATCCTGCAGTTATGGCTGGAGACGAATGGATTCATCCTACAAATGATATAGGCTGGAATACAACGGAAAACAAAGAACTCCTTGAAAGTAAAAAACCGCCTCAAGGCTACCCATTCATGCATCCGACTAAGGATGTCAGCCGCGGAACAGATTGAAAAGAAAAGGGGAATCGCCTTCCGTTGATGAAACGCATCGTACTTATCTACCTGCAGGAAATTGTCAATTCCCATAAAAAAAAGCAGTCCGGAAAAAATGTTCCGGGCTGCTTTTTTAGCCAATAATAACGCGCTCTTTAGGATAATGGTAATTCGGCTGTTTTTCTTTTCCGCCTATAATAAATAAGAAAGAGGTTAATCCAATTCTTCCAATAAACATTAAGGCCATTATGATGCATTTTCCAATCATTGATAATTCAGGTGTGATTCCCAACGAAAGGCCCGTAGTACCAAAAGCTGAACAGACCTCGAAAATAATTTCAATAAGCTCCATCTGCTTTTCAGTAATGCTTAAAATAACTACAGAGAGAAAACACATTCCAATAGCAAGCAATGTGATGGCAAGGGACTTCAGTATATCATCTTCATGAATTTCTCTTTTAAATATTTTTATATCCCGGTTTCCTTTGGCAAAGTGATAGATAAAAAGTATATTCACAGCAAAGGTAGTCGTCCTGATGCCCCCGCCGACAGAACTCGGTGACGCCCCGATAAACATTAAAATACTCATTATGACGAGTGTAGGCATTGTAAACTCGTTAACATCCATGGTTGAAAGACCGCCGCTCCGAGTGGTAGCGGATTGGAAGAATGCATAAAAGAAACTTTCATGCCAGTTCATGCCTTTAAAATATTGATTAAATTCCATGATGAGCAAAATAACCGTTCCAAACACAAGAAGAGCTGCATACGTAACAGTGGTCAATTTTGAAAATAAGGAGAATCGAAAAGAAAGCTCCTGATCCCATTTATTCCGAAATAAAAATTGCTTTAATTCAATAAGAACAGGAAAACCAATAGCCCCTAACGTAATTAGAATAATATTGATCAGCTGCACGAAATAATCGCCGGCATAAGGTTTAAGAGAGGCTCCTGTTATATCCATGCCTCCGTTGGTTGTTGCACTGACAGATGCGAACAGAGCATGCAGGAATGCATCATCCCATGCCGGATAATATTTAAGAAAATGAAAACCCAATATGAGGGCACCCAGCGTTTCAATCACCAATATAATTTTAATGATTTCTTTCACTAAATTGACTAATCCTGACAAGGCATATTGATTATGATCGACCATTATGAGGCGGCGCCCTCTTAATCCAATCCTGCGGCCCAGCAGGAGCCAAAAAAATGTGCCCAGCGCCATGATCCCTATTCCGCCAAACTGCAGGATGAACATGATGACAAAATAACCAAAAACACTGTATGTTTGTGATATATCAACCACAGAGAGACCAGTCACACTGACTGCACTGACAGCAGTGAAAACCGTATCAATAAATGCAACCTCCACTCCCGGTTTATGTACAGCCGGTATTCTTAATAAAAGTACCGATACAGATACTGCCAATAAATAATATCCTGATATTACTTGGGCAGGTGTTAGTTTATCCAGCCAGCTTCTTACGTCTTTCCACATATCATACCTGTCCCCTTCAAAATTTTTCTAACCCTTATCATAATGAATATACCCGGTTTTTAAAAGGGATATTAGAAAATTCGCAGGAAGTTTTTTATTTATATATAATAAAATCAAAAACCAAAGGGAGATTTGATATGCTGCTGCCTGATCTGGCTGAAAAAATCATAGCTGAAGTTCGTCAGTTTCTTCAGGAAGATATCATAGTTGCCAATACCAGCGGAGTGATCATTGCAAGCACAGACGCCCGCAGAATAGGCAATTTTCATGAAGGAGCATTGCTTACTATAAAACATAAAGAAAAGCTGATTATTTCCAGGAATGATCAATCACGCCTTCAAGGTGTAAAAGCGGGCATTAACCTGCCGATCTTTTTTAAAGGGGAAACAGTTGGCGTAATTGGCATCACCGGAAATCCCGATGAAATTTCCCCATTCGCAGAAATCATCCGCAAACTGACAGAGTTGTTTATCAGTGAAAGTTACTTTGCAGAACAGCTTGACTGGCAGGCCCGTGCAATGGAAGGTTTTATGTTTGACTGGCTCCAGACTAAAGAGTGGGATCCCGCTTTCAAAGAACGTGCTCACCTGCTGAAAATAAATCTCTCAGTGGATAGACAGGCATCTATCGCTGAATTCAGGCAAACAAGCCAATTGCTGCATCGTGATCTTTGGAATAGAATTTTATCCTGGAAAGAAGCAGGTCCTAATGATATTCTGATTCGCTGGGGCAATGATCGAATTGTCCTTTTAGCCGGGGTTTCTTCAGCAGAAAAAGATCGCAGCATAAGAGAAAAGATCACACGCTTCCATCGTTTTCTGGAAAACCTGCTCGCTGCCAAAGTAAGTATCGGCACCGGAAAACCATTGCCCCCCTTTAGTTTGTCCGAATCATTTATGCAGGCAGAACGAGCTTTAAAAATCGCAAAAGACCGGGGCACCATCATATTTGATCAGGATTTAACCATTGAAATGATATTTGATGACCTTTCTCCGGAAACGAAGAAGGACTTTATAGAAAGAACCATCGGCACATTTATGTATGAAGAGGATCTTATGGTTACCCTTAAGGAGCTATTCAGGCAAAATCACTCTTTGAAAAATACTGCTGAGGCCCTGCATATACATATTAACACCCTTCATTACAGGCTCAAGAAAATATCAGAGCTTTCAGGACTGTACCCGTCAAATTTGAATGATTTAATGAAATTATTCATAGCTGTAAAACTATTAGATGAAGGTACAAAAAATAATTAAAAAACATCATAATATTTGTATAATTATCTATAGCAGGGGGTTCCCTGCTTTTTTTATACTTAAAGAATAGATATTGCCAGCCTGCTATAAAAGGAGAGGATCTATTTGATTGACGTTCAAATAAAAGAAAAGTTAGTTGCCATTGTTGGCGCAGAAAATTATGATGACTCAAAAGCTGGGCGCCTCGTCTATTCTTATGATGCAACTCCCAATTTCCAATCGATGCCCGATGCGGTGATCAGTCCGCGAAACGCTCAGGAAATTTCCAAAATCCTCAAAGTTTGCAGCAGCAGAGGAATTCCAATCGTACCCAGAGGATCAGGCACCAATTTATGTGCAGGAACCTGTCCCACAGAAGGGGGTATTGTTCTCCTGTTTAAGCATATGAATAAAATTATTGAACTCGATGAAGAAAATCTGACAGTTACAGTACAGCCGGGTGTTATCACACTTGATATGATTAATCAGGTTGAAGCAAGAGGGCTATTTTATCCCCCTGATCCAAGTTCAATGAAAATAAGCACAATCGGCGGAAACATCAATGAAAATTCAGGCGGACTGCGCGGATTGAAGTATGGCGTTACAAGGGACTATGTAATGGGGCTGGAAGCTGTACTTGCGAACGGAGACATTATCAGGACGGGCGGCAAGCTTGCAAAGGACGTGGCAGGATATGATTTTACCAGGCTGCTGGTTGGATCTGAAGGAACTTTAGGGATTATTACGGAAGCCACATTAAAGTTAATTCCGCTTCCTGATGCAAAAAAGACAATGCTTGCTCTCTTTCAGGATCTCGAACAAGCTGCGAAATCCGTCTCAAAGATCATCGCTGACAAAATCATTCCGGCCACGCTTGAATTTTTAGATCAGCCAACACTAAAAGCAGTAGAGGATTTCGCACAAATCGGTTTGCCGACTGATGTTAAAGCTGTACTTCTTATCGAACAGGATGGGCCGGTTGACGTTGTGGAAAAGGATATGCAAAAAATGGCTGAAATCTGTCAAAAGCAAGGAGCTGTATCAGTACAGCTTGCAAAATCTGAACAAGAAGCCGAAGCCTTAAGGACAGCAAGACGTGCCGCCTTATCGGCTCTTGCACGCCTAAAGCCGACAACCATTCTTGAAGATGCTACAGTGCCAAGATCTGAAATTGCCAATATGGTAAAAGCCATAAATGAAATTTCCCAAAAATACGGGCTCTCCATCTGTACTTTTGGCCATGCCGGTGATGGAAACCTTCATCCGACATGCCCTG
Source organism: Cytobacillus sp. FSL H8-0458 (assembly GCF_038002165.1). Lineage (NCBI taxonomy): Bacteria > Bacillati > Bacillota > Bacilli > Caryophanales > Bacillaceae > Cytobacillus > Cytobacillus sp. FSL H8-0458. Next base: position 2,723,908 of record NZ_JBBOBR010000001.1, read on the forward strand.
CAGATGCCCGGGATAAAAATGAAATGGAACGGGTTGAAAAAGCGTTTGAAGAGATTTTTATCAAGGCGATAGAACTTGGGGGAACTATAACAGGAGAACATGGAGTAGGAGTCATGAAAGCTCCTTATCTTGAACTGAAACTGGGCCAGGCAGGGATTGATGCCATGAAGGCTGTAAAGAATGGCTTAGACCCCAATAATATTCTTAATCCCGGCAAAATTTTTGCCAAGGACAACAGAAAACGTGTGGTGGTTACACAATGACAACATTAAAAGAACAGACAATCATTCAGGAAGAATTTGAAAAGCGAATGGATGAAGATGAGCTCCTGAATTGCATGCGCTGTGGCTTTTGCCTCCCTTCATGCCCTACTTATATCGAGTCAGGCTTTAAAGAAGCGCACTCCCCAAGGGGAAGGATTGCATTAATGAAAGCTGTTGCTGACGGATTGATTGAACCGGATGAAGATGTTGAGAGATCTCTTGATCTTTGCCTGGGCTGCCGGGCATGCGAACCTGTATGTCCTTCAGGGGTAAAATATGGACACTTGCTGGAAGAAGCGAGGGATATTATTAACCAGAATAAGAAACACTCACTTCCGGTCAGAGCGGTTCGAAATCTGGTCTTTAATGGGCTTTTCCCCCATCAGAACAGAATGAGGACAGCTGCAGGGCTATTGGGCTTTTATCAGCGTTCAGGCCTGCAATCGGCCGCCAGAAAAACAGGGATGCTGAATTGGCTTCCAAAAAACCTCATTGCAATGGAAAAGGTACTTCCTCAAGTACCAAAATTAAAAGAAATGAAAAATAGGCCATCATATCTTTCAGCAGATAAGCCAGTAAAGAAAGCAGCTTTTTTTACCGGGTGCTTAATGGACACGATGTTTCTTGAAACCAATAATGCAACAATAAAGCTTCTCCAGCTTGCCGGATGTGAAATTCATATTCCTCAAAATCAAGCTTGCTGCGGTGCTCTTCACGGTCATAGCGGAGAAAAGCAGACAGCTAAAGATCTGGCAAAGCGAAACATAGAAGCTTTTGAGAAACTGGACGCAGACTATATCATCACAAATGCAGGAGGGTGCGGGGCATTTCTTATTGACTATGGCCACCTTCTTAAAGATGACCGGGAATGGCATGAAAGAGCTGTAAAGTTTTCGGAAAAACTCAAAGATATCAGCCAAATTCTATATGAACTTGAATTTCATAAAAAAGTTCACCTTGAGCTTCCGGGGCAGGTTGTAACCTATCAGGATTCCTGCCATTTGCGCAATGTCATGAAAACCTCAATAGCACCTCGTACCCTTCTGAATTCAATCAGGGGCATTGAATTCAGGGAAATGAAAGATGCAGACAGATGCTGCGGTTCTGCCGGTATTTATAATATTGTTGAATCTGAAATGTCTATGCAAATACTTGATCATAAAATGATTCAGGCCAAGTCAGCAAATGCTGCAGTGATCGTGACCTCTAATCCAGGCTGTCTTCTGCAGATGAAGCTGGGGATCGAACGGGAAGGTTTGCAGCATACGATTAAAGCAGTTCACATCGCAGACATCCTACTAGAGGCTGCCTTTGAAAAATAAACATGCTGCTTATGCCGAAATATTACCACTTATGAAAACTCATTTTTAATTTATACTACAAATACAGAGGGATGGTAACTCTGTAAGACCAATAAAAAGGAGTTGAATACAATGGCAAGAAGCAGCAATAAGCTTTTAGTTCCTGGTATTGAACAATACATGGACCAGGTTAAATATGAAATTGCCCAGGAATTTGGTGTTCAATTAGGCTCTGATACAGTATCCCGGGCGAACGGATCTGTAGGCGGAGAGATTACTAAGCGGCTTGTCCAGCAAGCGCAAGCCCAAATGTCCGGCAAGAATAACCAATAACAACTTCATATAAATGGAAAAAGTCCGGAGCATGCTCCGGACTTTGCTTTTATCGTTTTCCTCTATCATCATGCTTCCCTTGATTGTTTCCGCTGCCTTTATTGGGATTGTCACTATTCTTCTGGTTTTTCTCATGACCTTTCCAGCCTCTGTTTTTCTCATTATCGTTTTCTTTGGAAGTTCTCTCGGGGTTATTTGTGTTTTCATTACCCTTGTTATTTTTTTTTTCGCTTGGATGATTCGGATGTTTTTGGACTTTTACCTTATTTCCCTGATCTTTCTTTTCTTTATGATCGTGTTTTTTTTCATGATTATTTCCATTGTTTTTCCCGCTGTTATTCTGCTGGTTCTCAGATTTCTTTAATTGTCCCGGAACAGCAGGTTTTTCTTTATTAACTCCTTTATACCCCTGCTTTTTTAATTGGCTTTGGGTATTTTCTGCAGGCTTTTGCGGTGATTGTGTTTCTTTATTTGACTGTTTATCCGGATTTACAGGTTCAGAATTTTCCTTCCTGTCATCGTCAGCCTTTAATTTACTTTCTTTATATACCCCTGCTGACAGCCCTTTTTCAATAGCAGCTTCTCTTTCCTCTTCAGTTGCTTCCAGTAAAGTTACCTCAAGCTGCTCTTTTTGTGCCGCTTGTTTTAAATCTGCTAACTCTTTCTGAATGCGCTCATCCGTTTCTTTATTCTGTTCTGTATAAACGGCTGCAATGACTACCTCGTTATTTTCCTTAAAATAGCCCTGCTTCTTTATCTGAAAGAGAATTTTGTCAGCCACTTCATGAATGCTGTTCTTTTTCCAATTCTTGATGTTCTGGATAATAAGTTTTCCCTCTTCATTATAAGGAATGAGTTCTACTACCTGATATTCCTGATTGACCCCTAATTCAATACTAGGATTGACGTCTATTGACATATAAGCGTACACTTGGTCGTTTTGCAAAAACGGCAAAAAAGACACGATTGCGAGCATCATCGCAAATGCCGCTGCCACTAATCCTTTTCCTCTGGACAATCTAAAAATAGATAGGGGACGAGACAAGTTTCCGTTTTTCAGTTCTATTGGGAAGAATGCAATTTCCTGGCCTATCGCGTATGCCCGATCTTGTTTTCGGGCACGGAGAAATTCTCCTTCCGGGGTTAATAGTGTTAAAAAACGTTCGTTTATTTCCATGATTATACCTGTTTTCACGTTTCCAACACCCCTTTGATATAATCCTTTAAAAAGACATAATCGCCAGTTAATATCAGTGATATGGCAATTATATATTTTCTATTTCTCTCTATTGTTTTTCTGCTTAAAGATACATAACCCTCCAGCTGCTTTATCGGCAGCTTTTTTTTATCAAAGAGAATACTTTTGAGTTCTTCATTTTCAACCAGAATCTTAGCTACAGTCATCGCATTTTTTCGTGCATCCGCATGTTTTGGGGACTGTTCGATCAGATCGCTGAAGGTAAGGCCGAATTCCTGAAGGATTTGCGTAAACTGGATAATTTCTTCTTTTCTCAGCTCTTCATCCGTTTTTTTCCTGAATTCTTCAATGGACAATTCGTCTTCTATTGCCGAACCGGTCGTATCATCATCTTCCGGATTAGAGACTCCATTAAAACTGAGATTTTGAAATTTAGATTGCTTGCGGATATAATCAATTACCCGCCTTTTAATAAGCACTTCCGAAAAACTGATCAATGAACTTCCCTTATCAGGACTGTACTTTTGAATAGCTTCATTAAAGGCTATGAGGCCAATGCTAAATTCATCATCAGATTCATGAATATATCTCTTGCAGACTGATGATACTGTTTTAGCAATGAACGGCTTATATGACTCTATTAGCTCATTATTTAATGCTGTATCTCCCTGCTGTATTAACTCTACCGTTTCTTCGAGCGATTTCTTCCGCTTCTTCGCCATAAACAATAAGCTTAGCAATAGCCCCACCTCTTTTCAAAACACATTATACCATACGGTGTCCAGATTTTTTTTTTGGTGGTTTTATTGGCTAAGGAAAAGAAAGCCTTGCAGCGCTTTCCTTTCCAGATAAAATTAGTTGCCTTTATTCTCTTTCCCTTGGCCTTTTGCCTGTTCAGCTCTCTCTTTTCCCTTACTGGCATGGCTTTTTGCCTCAGTCTGCTTTTCTTGAACTTTCTTTGCCTGCTGTTCTTTTGCTGCTTTTCCAGCTGCTTCGCGTGCTTCTTTTGCTACTTTTCTAGCTTCTTCACGTGCAGCCTTTGCTTCCGCTCTCTTATTGGCTTCTAAAGCTTTCGCTTCTTCATGTGCATTATTCTTTTCAGCCTTGGCTGCATCTTTTGATTCTTTAGACACCTTCACGGGAACTGCAGGTGTCACAGCTTCTTCTTCAGAAGCTGATTCATCAATTTCTTTTGCTGAATCGTCTGCTGATTCCATTTCTGAAGAAGCTTCTTCAGATTTAAGTGGTTCAGGCTCTTCTTCAGCTTGCCCATCCTGGTCATTTACCGTATATTCTTTTTCCATGCCGATCAATTGGTCAGACCATTTTTCAGAGAACTTAGCAATATTCTTTTGCATTGCTAAAATAGCAGGATGATTTTCATCGAACCTTTCTGAAAACTTAGCCAGATTTGCCTTTAGGGCAATGATATTTTGTGCAAGGATTTCTTTTACTTCTTCTTCCGTTTCCTTGTTCACTGTGTCATTATCAGAATTAAGCTCATCATCGACATCATCCTCAGCCTGAACATCCACTTCAGATGCCTCATCCTCAGCTGATTCGTCTTCGCTAATTAGATTACTGCTGTTCTCATCATCTGATTTAGACTGTTCAGAATCTTCATCAGCTTCTTCAACAATGTTTTCAGCACTTTCCATCTGTTCTAATGCTTTTTCTATTGCTGCTAATGCTTCTTCTTCCTTTCCTTCAGCAAAAAGTGCTTCTGCTTCAGCCATACGCTCTGCAGCATAACCGGCAAGCAATTTTGCCTCTTTAACATCATCAAAAGTTAGAGCAAGCTTCACTTTTTCCAAAGCCAGCTTCGCAAAGTAGAAAAAGCTTCCAGGCAATAAAGATGGTGTTTCTGGTTCAATCTCATCAAGCTTTTCTTTAGCATCGTCAATGGATTCTGCTTCATCTTTGTTTGTTTCAGCTATTGCTTCGGCTGATTGGTCATTTTTTAATTCAACTCTTTCAAAATTTGCTTCTTCGCTTTTTTCACTTGCAAAGGCTGCTGTTCCTGAGAATGTGAATGCTCCTGCAATTACTAATGCAAGTGTGCTCTTTGCCATTTTATTCACTTCTTTGCTGGATAAGAATTTCAATGATTTCACCTCATGATTTAATCACAAGCGGCCGCTTTGTTCATTACAACTGTACGGAATCATGAAAGAGATTTTTGGGGGTTATGAAAAATTATTTAAATAAAAAAGATAAAAAGCTTTAGCAATCACTAAATTGGTTTAGTGTGCCAAAGCTTTTTTCATTAATAATTAAAATGGTTAACGTTTCTATATTGCCGCCTTAACTTTGTACCTGGTGCTTTCTCCATCTTAAAATGATCCATCTGATCAAAAGACCGGTTACTACACCAGGAATAACAAAGATCATAGGAAGAAAGACCGGCCCAAAAAATATTCCAAACAATTTCAGTTTTGTTGAGTACATTAGTCCTACTGTGACAAAATAGGCACTGAATACAAAAGGAAGGAAAGATAATTCTTCATTTTCCGGCATAGCACTGCGGTATGCATCCCACATTGCAAACATGTAAAGACAAGGATAAAACATGAGCCACTGATAATTAAGGACATGAACAGCTTTATCAATTTCGCCCATAAAACTGTACATGATGGCCGAATTAAAATGGCTGTATACATTAATGATAAATTCAAGGACGACAAACAATGTCCCCTTCCACAGCTGCCCCACCAATAATTGGCTAAAACCCGGCAATGCAATACTCCAAAAAACCGCTTCTAGTTTACTGAGTTTTTTCATTTCATTACCACCAGCTACAAGTCGATACTTTTATTGTGCTCTGAAAATTGGTTAATTATCAATTAAATTTCCAGATATTTTCCTGATACCCCTTTAAGGATTTAGATTTGAGTTCAAAAATAAGACCCCTTCATTAGAAGGAGCCTTCATCAGATCTAGGATTTATCATCCCGTTTTTGTTTTTCCTTATCCATCGCCATCCCTTTTTACAATTTTTAATAATTCCTCCAGCATGGCTGCCATATCATCTCTGCTGTAAGATTTAGGATCAGAGGAGTGAAGCTGATTTTTGTCTTCTTCATTATCGTGATTCCAGTTTTTGTCCACTCTTTCTTCAAGCAGGTACGCTGGCACTAAGTGGCCATCCGGTGTTGCATACATTTTATTTAATCGCCTTGTATCCTTGTCAAAAAAGCTATATACAACTGGTATGACAAATAGTGTCAGGAACGTACTGCTGATAAGCCCGCCAATAAGAGTAATTCCCATAGGCTGGTTAATTTCTGTTCCTTCTCCAATGCCAAGTGCTAAAGGCACTAATCCAAGTATAGTAGTTAAGGCCGTCATGAATATTGGCCTTGCACGGTCCTTAACTGAAGTGATTATGGCATCGTAGCTCTTAAGACCCTGCTCTTTCTTTTGGTTGATATAATCGACAATGACTATTGCATTATTAACTACAATTCCTGCAAGCACAATAATCCCGATTATAGCTGTTAAACTAATAGGTGTTTGGGTTGCGGTAAGAGCAATTGCCACGCCTATCACCATGAGCGGCACAGTAAACATGATAACCAGCGGATATTTAAGCGACTCAAATTGAGCTGCCATGACAAGATAAATAAACACGATTGCCAGTACAAATGCCAGAATCAGGTCATCAATGGATGATTCCAGTAATTCTCTGTCACCGCTAAAAACGATTTCTGTTTCATCCGGCAATTTCAGATCAGCAATTTCTTTATCCACTTCTTTTGACATGGCACCCATGTTTGTAGAAGACTTGTACTTTAATGTAAATTGGACAGCATCCTGCTGATTAATGCGCTGAATATTTACCGGTCCTTCTCCTCGCTCAATATTGGCTACATCAATCAGAGCTGCATAATTGCCATCAGGCTTTTTAATAAGCAATTTCTTCAAATTTTCTATATCCTGTGTGACTTCCCGATCGTACTCAACAAAAACGCCATATATATTGGATTCATCATCTATCATTTGTGTAGCACGATTGCCCCGGGTAACATCATTTACTGCCATGGCTACCTGAGCGGGCGCCAGGCCCTCCTCAAGAGCCTTTTCACGGTCCACAGTAATCTGAATTTCTTCAACGGTATCCATGAGATCAGTCGACAATTCGGTTACATCCTCAAGCTCTTTCAATGCATTATAGACATTGTCAACATTTTCCGTTAAGCGGTTGGGATCTGTGTCCCTTACACTGAAGGTCAGTGTATTCGGCGATGTACCTGCTGTAGATTGTGTATTAAATGAGAGTTCTGCAGTTTCATTAACCTTTGAGGCAGCACTTTCCAAATCCTTTTTTACCTCATCGACAAATTCAAATGTTGACCTTTCCCGCTGATCCAGCTCTTTCATTTTGATATACAATTCAGCGATGTTGGCATTTTTCGAGCCCCGGAAGGACCCTTCCTGTGTAGTTCCAATGAGACTGACAAATGTATCTACATTTTCTTCATCCTTTAATTCTTCCTCTAAAGCTGATACAACCTTTTCTGTTTCTGAAAGTGCAGTGCCGTTCTCAAGCTCCATACGCACCGTAAAAAAGCCCTCATCTGCATTTGGCAGAAATTGTGTGCCTACTGTGGTCAATCCAAAGCTGCCCGCTGCCAATAACAGCATGGTAATAGCTATTACCGCTGCACGATTCCGCAAAGACCACTTTATTGATTTTTCAAGTGATCGCATTAAGCCTGTTTCCTGCCTTTTTTTCTCCGTGTTTGTTCTTGGAGACTTCAGCAGCCTGCTCGCAAGCATCGGCACAACTGTAAGGGCAACAACCAGAGATGCAAATAAGCTAAAGGAAATGGTCAGGGCAAACTCCTTAAACAATTCACCGATTATTCCAGTTATAAATACTACTGGGAGGAATACTGCAACTGTCGTCAGTGTGGAAGCTGTAATTGCACTTCCTACTTCTTTTGCCCCAACACTTGCCGCCGTTTTAGGATCTTTCCCCATCGATAAGTGACGGTAAATATTCTCAATAACCACGATGGAATTATCCACCAGCATGCCTATTCCAAGCGCCAATCCGCCGAGAGTCATAATATTTAAGGTGAAATCGGAAAAATACATTAAAACAAACGTGAAAATAACTGAATAAGGAATTGAGATCCCAATAATGAGCGGACTTTTAACATTTTTCAAAAAGAAAAACAGCACAATCATAGCAAAAATACCGCCAAGAATCAGTGAATTGGAGATATTTCCTATTGCAAGACTTATGTAATCCCCCTGATCGAAAAGAATTTCTGAATCAATATTTTCAAACTGTTCCTTTTCAAGCAGATTATCCAATTGCTTTATAAATTGGTCTGATACCTCTGCCGTATTAGCATCCGACTGCTGCAGGACACTCAGTAAGACAGATGGAGCCTGGTTTGTGCGCGTGATGGTGCGATCATCCTGGCTGGCCAGCTGAACCTCTGAGATATCATCAAGGCTTACTTTATTGCCTGTTGCTGGATCAACTGTTACCGTAAGTTTTTTCAGTGTATCCAGAGAATCAATGGAACTGATGATTCTGGTTGTCAGCTCTTTTCCCTCAGTCAAAACGGGATCACCCGGCATTGATATATTATTGGATTCAATTACATCCACAACATCCGCCTGGCTAAGTTTGAAATCTCTCAGCATTTCCTGGTCAAGTTCCACTCTTACTTCCTTAATGGCTGTTCCGGAGAGATTTACGCTTGCTACTCCTTCAACTTTAGAAAGCTCCAGGTTCAGTTCTTCTGCAAGCCTTCTCAATGCTTCAGGCTCTTCATCTGCACTAAGAGATAATTGAATAATCGGAAATTGAGCAGGATCAAACTTCATAAATCGCGGTTTATCAGCTTCATCAGGAAGCTGTGTCTGGTCCAGTCTTTGAATGACCTCACTTTGTATTTCATCAATATCTGTAGTCCATGAAAATTGCATTAAAATGAAATTTGCGCTCTCCTGCGAGGTAGAGGTCAAGGTCTTAATCCCCGGCAATGTTGCCAGATTTTCCTCAAGCGGCTTTGTTACTTTTTCCACCACTTCATCGGGACTTGCTCCAGGATACGAAGTGACTACTACTCCAACAGGAGGATTAAGATCTGGAATGAGTTTTAATGGAATATTTAAGAGGGAGACTACTCCTAAAATAAGCACTAAGAACATCGTAACCAATGTAAAAATTGGCCTTTTGATTGAAAAATCGCTTATTCGCACACATTCTGCTCCTTTCAATGACTGGATGAGATAAACTTGTGATCGATGCATGTAGATTTAACACATTTTAACTATATAAAAGCAGCTATTACGATGCAAGCAATCAGTGTGCTGTATATATCTTTGTAAATTATAGTATCTCCTTACCCACAGAAAAAAGCAGCCTAAGCAGCTGCTTTTCTCTATAGTTTTTCGATTTTAAAACCCGTAAATCCATAGATTAAGGTGATTACAGGACTGAACAGACAGAATAATGCAAATGGCATATAAGCTGTTGTTTCTACACCTAGCACACCAGTTAGAAAAACTCCACAGACACTCCACGGAACTAATGGGTTTACTACCGTGCCTGCATCTTCAAGAATTCTGGAAAGATTCTTTGGATGCAGCCCGGCTTTTTCAAAGGGCTCTCTGAAAGCATTTCCTGTTAAGAGAATTGACAGGTACTGTTCGCCAAGCAGGAAATTAATCCCGATTGCTGTTCCTGCTGCTGCCGCCATTAGAGCTGACATCCGATTCAAAAGCCCTTTGACCCCTTCCAGAAGTGCCGGAAGGATGCCAAGCTTAAAGAATAAACCGCCCATAGAAAGCGCGAGCAATACCAAAGAAATCGAAAACATCATGCTTTCCATGCCGCCTCTTGATAAAAGGGCGTCAACTTCCTCTGAACCGCTATTTGAAGCATATCCTGAAAACAGCAATGTCATAACTTTTTCCAAACCGAAGCTGCCTTGGACGATAACGGCTAAGATTAATGCAGATACGATGCCTGCAGACAGCGTAATAATAGCTGATACTCTTTTAATGGCCATTATAGTCAAAATCGCAAAAGGAATCAGGGAGTACCAATGGACCAATCCCTCATCCAGCAAAGTTTTTTTCAGCTGGGCAATCTTTGAGAAATCAGATGCTGCCTCCGATGGTGACAGGAAAGCAAAGATTGCCAGTGAAATGATAAACGAAGGAATTGTTGTCCAGGCCATCGTCTTGATATGCTCAAATAAATCCACCTTAACTGTCGATGATGCCAGGTTTGTTGTATCGGATAGGGGGGACATTTTATCTCCAAAAAATGCGCCGGAAATAACTGCACCTGCCGTAATTGCATCCGAGAGGCCCAAAGCAGAACTGACTCCCATAAAGGCCACTCCCAATGTAGCAGCTGTTGTAAGTGAGCTTCCTATGCTCATGCCGATCACAGATGTTACCACAAATACTATGGCATAAAAGAACTTTCCATTAACAGCTTCCAAAGCCATATAAATAAATGTAGGAATCGTGCCGCTCGCCATCCAGCTGCTTATCAGCATACCGATTAGAAAGAAGATGAAAATAGCCCCTAATCCGGACTGGGCACCTTCAATAAGTCCCTTTTCCAGGTGTGTTATAGATACTTTTCTTATTAAACCGTAAGCTATTAATCCCATTATCGCGAAAACAACCGGAATATGGGGAACTGCCCCGGCAAAAATAATTGAATAGCTGATTCCGCCTAAAATTATCAAAGTGACAATGAGTGCCTCCAGGGGCTTTAAATTCAATGCTGCCTGATCATGATGCATAATGTATTCCTCCTAAATTTGCCTGTAATTCAATACAAACAAAAAGAGCCCTCTCGCCTATAGGGACGAAGGAGCTCCGCGGTACCACCCTAATTGATAAGCAAATGCTGCTTACCCACTTAAAAAGTATTGTCCATATTGGATGCAGTTGTATTTCGACCATTGCTGCCTGGATTTTCATCAGCCATCCAGTTTCTATTTGCTGCCGGCAATTACTCTACTTATGCTGCGGACAAGATCTTTAATTGAGATTACACTTTCTGCTTTTTAACTTAAACGCTTTTTAGCATTAAAGCGTATGTGTTACTACTATATTATCTATTGATAGATATGTCAATAGTAATGAGAAAGGAATATATGGAAGGCTAAAACGGCCCATAAAGGGCCGCCAGCTTTATTCCGAGTCCATCGGATTATATAGTTTTACATCAGGATTTTTTTCCTGGAACCATCTGAGTGCAAAGTCATTTTCAAATAGAAATACATTTTTGCCGTAACGGTCTTTAACCAGGAGGCTTCTTCCACTGGAAAGGTTTTCGTTGACCTCATCGCCTTCTACCCAGCGTGCGATCTTGGAGCCTTGTCTTTCCATATATACTTCTGTGTTATATTCATTTTTCATGCGGTGTTCAAAAACTTCAAACTGAAGCTGTCCCACTGCACCCAGGAGGTATTCTTCCATTTTGACTGTCTTAAACAGCTGGATGGCACCTTCCTGAACCAGCTGCTGAATGCCCTTATGAAAATGTTTTTGCTTCATGACATTTTTAGCTGTTACTTTAACAAAAAGCTCAGGTGTAAATTGAGGAAGTCGTTCATATTGGAAGTTATTTTTTCCGGCTGTTAATGTATCGCCTATTTGGTAAGTTCCCGGATCATAAATTCCGATGATATCTCCGCTGACTGCAGAATCAACTGTACTTCTGTCATCAGCCATGAATTGAGTGGACTGCGCAAGCTTAATGGACTTGCCGATTCTTGGTATGTTCACAGCCATGCCCCGCTCAAATTGGCCTGAACAAATTCTTAAGAATGCAATCCGGTCGCGATGTGCAGGGTTCATATTGGCCTGAATTTTAAATATAAAGCCAGAAAATTCTTCTGAAAGCGGATCAATTTCCCCTGCAGTCGAATTTCTTGGCTGCGGAGGGGGTGCAAATTGCAGATAAGACTCAAGGAAAGTCTGTACACCAAAGTTGGTCAGTGCGCTTCCAAAAAACACAGGAGTCAGTTCTCCATTTGCAATTCTCTCTCTTGAAAACTCATTGCCCGCTTCATTTAACAGCATAATCTCTTCAAGCGTCTGATCATATAGTCCAGAATCCTTAATGGAATGGTTCCCCTCTATTTCACCTTCCTGATTTAAGGAAATAAAGCGGTCCTCTTCCTCTACCCTGAATTGCTCAATACGATTATTAAACCGATCATAGATCCCAAGGAATTCTTTCCCCATCCCAATTGGCCAGTTCATTGGGTAAGATTCAATTCCCATAACTTCTTCTAATTCAGCAAGGAGCTCAAGGGGTGCTTTTCCCTGACGGTCAAGCTTATTCATAAAAGTAAATATCGGAATTCCTCTCATGCGGCAGACCTTGAATAATTTAAGTGTCTGCTCCTCGATACCTTTAGCTGAGTCGATGATCATAACGGCACTGTCAACGGCTGTCAGCGTGCGATACGTATCTTCACTGAAATCCTGGTGACCAGGCGTATCAAGAATATTAACACGCGCTCCCTCATATTCAAACTGCATTACACTGGAGGTTACAGAAATTCCACGCTGCTTCTCAATCTCCATCCAGTCACTTGTCGCATATTTGCCTGTCTTCTTCCCTTTAACTGTACCTGCATCACGAATGGCACCACCGAACAATAGGAGCTTTTCGGTCAGCGTCGTTTTACCGGCATCCGGGTGGGAAATGATCGCAAACGTGCGGCGGGATAAAACTTCTTCTTTAAAATTTTTGGACATAGTCGTTCCTCACTTACTTATATGAAAATTTGTTGATCAAGTAATCAATGTGTCACTTAATTATAGCAATACCTTCAATTTTATCGCTCTCAAGTCAAGTTTGCAACGCATTTAAGATTGCATATTTCTTTTTATTACTCTTTTTGAGGCTTATAATAGGGAAACTAAATGTAAAAAAGGAGGTTAAAAATGGACACAATTACTCATACTTTATTCGGCTTGAGCCTATATGGTGCAGTTGATAAACAGAGAATGGACAAGAACTCCAGGAGAGCGTATTTGCTTACCGCTGCAGGGGCTAGTCAAATTCCCGATATCGATGTCATCTCCCGATTCTGGGATACAGAAGGACTTTATCAGATGTGGCACAGGGGGATTACCCATTCCATTTTCCTGACTCCGGTGTGGGCCCTGCTGTTTTTGCTGCTGTCCTTCCTGCTTTTTAGAGTCAAGGATAAGAAGCTTTTTCTGCTGGGATTGCTGGCAGTTTTCATACATAATACCAGCGACTTATTCAATGCATGGGGCACAGGTTATTTGGAGCCCTTTTCAAATATGAGAGTTACTTTTGGTACCATACCAATTGTTGATTTAGTGTTTTGGATCATAATGGGAGCAGCCTTTTTCTTTACAAAAAAGAATAAATCAAAATCCCCCTATTATTTTAAAATGGCATGGGCATTTATGCTTCTTCATGTAGTAATCCAAAGCACACAGGGATACCTCATTTATAAGCAGTATGATGACCAATATGAACAAGTTGCCCTATCGGCAGAGTTTATACCATGGACTTATTCCGTTATTACAAAGGAAGATAACGAAGTCACCATATTCAATGATACTCTTTTCACCAAAAAGAAAACCCAATATGTGCTTCAATCAGAAGAAACTGCAGATTTAGACAAATTGTTTTCGCAAGCTCCTGAAGCTAGAACCCTTTATGAATGGTCTCCATTTGTCGTTCTTGTTGATGATGATGAAAGGCTTGGACTCTACGATCCCCGTTTTTACAGAAACGGCCAGTCATTTTTATTCGAATATATTGAAAAAAACACAGAAAGATGAGCGCTGTACTCATCTTTTTCCGTTTATCCCCATTATTTTCTTCATGCATAGTATTTTCATGAATTTATTCCTTTTGCACATAATACAACTATTGAGCTTTACAAGCAGTTTCACAAGGGAATAGGATTACTGCTGCTGATTTTTGCCAGGAAAAACTACTACATATTAAAGAGGTGTAAACATGAATTTTATTTGGGGGATATTCGGTATTATTGTCGTTTTAGGGATAGCCTTCCTTCTTTCAAGCAATAGAAGGGCGATAAGTGTAAGAACAGTAGCGGGAGGGCTTGCCATTCAGCTGATTTTCGCCTTTCTCGTTCTAAAATGGGAAGGCGGCAGAGAAGGATTGGAATGGCTCACAATGAAGGTGAACGATATAATCAATTACGCCAATCAGGGAATAAATTTTTTATTTGGCGGCCTTTTTACAGATGAATCGGGCATTGCCTTCGTTTTCGCATTTCAGGTTTTGCCTGTTGTAATCTTTTTTTCATCACTGATTTCCGTCCTCTATTACTTAAGGATTATGCAGTTTTTCATTAAAATCCTCGGCGGGGGACTGGCTAAGCTTCTCGGGACCAGAAAAGCGGAATCCATGTCTGCAGCAGCCAATATATTCGTGGGCCAGACTGAGGCTCCGCTTGTGATCCGCCCATTTATCGCCAATATGACCAAATCCGAGTTATTTGCGGTCATGACCGGAGGCCTTGCTTCGGTGGCAGGATCTGTATTAATTGGGTATTCCTTATTGGGAGTGCCTCTCGAATATCTTCTGGCAGCAAGCTTTATGGCTGCACCTGCTGGGTTGGTCCTGGCCAAAGTAATGCTTCCTGAAACAGAAGATAAAGAAGAGCCTAAGGAATTTGATATGGAAGTGGATAGCGATTCTGCAAATGTTATTGATGCAGCCGCAAAAGGAGCAAGTGTCGGACTTGAGCTCGCTTTAAATATCGGCGCGATGCTGCTGGCCTTTATTGCTTTGGTTGCTTTAATTAACGGGCTTCTTGGATGGGTTGGAGGGTTATTTGGGTTAGAAGGCTTAACGCTCGAAATCATTCTTGGATATGTGTTCTCTCCGCTTGCGTTTGCTATAGGAGTTCCATGGTCAGAAGCCGTACAGGCAGGAAATTATATTGGCCAGAAGCTAATTTTGAATGAGTTTGTTGCTTACTCCGCCTTTGCGCCCGATATCCCAACTTTATCTGATAAAACGGTGGCAATTGTAAGCTTCGCCCTTTGCGGATTTGCCAATATATCTTCATTGGGCATTCTGCTGGGAGGACTTGGCGGATTGGCCCCGAACCGCAGGCAGGACATTGCACGGCTTGGCTTGAAGGCTGTTGCTGCTGGAGCCCTGGCATCTATGTTAAGTGCCGCCATAGCCGGAATGCTGTTTTAATGAACTTTGACATATGGAAAATCCTCCCTTAGACAGGGAGGATTTTTTTATTTCTTTAAATAATAGATAACGGATTCATATGGCCTTAACTGGATGGTCCCCGCAGCTGAAGGTGACTGCTTGTAATTGGTCAGTAAGATTTCTTCTTTATATTCATCTGCGTGAATGTGTTCAGGAAGAGTAAATGATGTTTCTTTTCCATAAAAATTATTTACGACCAAAAGCTTTTCATTATCACCATTTCGAACATAAGCAAATACATCATGATGGTCTTCAGAAATAAGTTCATAGTCACCATATGTGATAATATCGTATTGCTTTCGAAGCTGGATCAGCTTTTTATAATGATAAAAAATAGAATTCTCGTCTTTCAATGCGTTTTCGGCGTTGATTTCCCTGTAATTGGATGCAACATGAATCCATGGCGTTCCATCGGAGAATCCGGCATTTTCAGCACTATTCCACTGCACCGGCGTCCGGGAATTATCGCGCGATTTGCTTTTGAGAATGTTGATGATTTCTTCTTCTGCCATTCCCTTTTCCTTAAGGATAGAATAAACATTCAGTGATTCTACATCTCTGTAGTCTTCAATGCTCTCAAAGCCGGGGTTCGTCATGCCAAACTCTTCACCCTGATAAATATATGGAGTCCCCTGCATCATATGAATGACTGTCGCCAGCATTTTAGCAGATTCACGATGATAGTGTTTGTCATCTCCATATCTTGATACAACCCGGGGCTGGTCATGGTTGCACCAGAATAAAGCATTCCAGCCTCCCCCATTGTGCATTTCAGTTTGCCATTTCGATAAAATCTGCTTTAATGCACTAAAATCAAATTCAGCCAGTGCCCATTTCTCCCCATTTGGGTAGTCCACTTTTAAATGATGAAAGTTGAAAGTCATGCTTAATTCTTCCCGCTTGGGGTTGGAAAATTTGATACAATGATCAATTGTAGTGGATGACATTTCCCCAACTGTCATACTATCGTATTTTGAGAATACTTTATCATTCATTTCATGCATAAATTCGTGTACACGAGGGCCGTCGGTATAGAATTTTCTGCCGTCGCCCGGAGGTACAGAGCCGTCATCATCCGGAAAATCCTGATCTTTGGAAATCAGATTGATTACATCCAGTCTAAAGCCATCTACACCTTTTTTAAACCAGAATTCCATCATGTCATACACTTTGCGGCGAAGGTCTTCATTTTCCCAATTTAGATCTGCCTGTGTAACATCAAAAAGATGAAGATAATATTGGCCGGTTTCTTCATCATATTGCCATGCATTTCCGCCGAATTTGGATTCCCAGTTTGTCGGTTCGCTTCCATCTTCCTTAGGATCTTTCCAGATATAAAAATCGCGGTATGGATTGTCTTTTGATTTTTTTGCTTCCTGGAACCATTGATGTTCAGTGGAAGTATGGTTAACAACAATATCCATAATGATTTTTATATCCCGATTATGGGCTTCTTCAAGGAGCTTATCAAAATCTGCCATTGTTCCATATTCTTCATGGATGCTGAAATAATCGCTAATGTCATATCCGTTATCACGCTGTGGAGATTTATAAATGGGTGTCAGCCAGACGACGTCCACACCTAATTCTTTTAAGTAATCAAGCTTGGCAATAATTCCAGGAATGTCTCCCACTCCATTTCCTGTCGTGTCGTTAAAGCTTTTCGGATAAATTTGATATACTACTGCTTTTTTCCACCACGGTTGTTTCATTTAGAATCACCCTGTTTTAGTTTTTTTGAGATTATGCCTTTCTTTTAGCTGTTAAAAGAGAAGCACCTGAGTTTCATATGGACGAAGTTTAATTGTTCTGCTGATTTGTATATCACTATAATTCCCAATCAGCGGTTCGAATTTTTTCTCCTGGATGTCTGCAGGGAGTTCTGCTTCAGTGTTTCCGCCATAGAAGTTGCACATGACAAGAAGAATCTGATTGTCCAGTGTTCTTGTATAGGCGTAGACTTCGGGATGGTGATCAAGTATAAGGTTATACTTTCCATAAATAATAATTTCATTTTTCTTCCTGAGTTCAATAAGCTTTTTATAATAATGAAAAACAGAGTCAGGGTTTTTCATGGCCTTTTCGACATTAATGTCTTTATAGTTAGGATTTACTTTTATCCATGGGGTCCCTTTCGTAAATCCTCCGTGTCTGGAGGAATCCCATTGCATTGGTGTCCTTGCATTGTCACGCCCTTTTGCAAAGATGGCCTCCAGTGCCTTTTCCTCTGTCCAGCCATCGTTAAGAGCTTCTTTATAAAAGTTAAGTGTTTCTATATCTCTGTATTCATCAATGCTTGAGTAACGGACATTTGTCATTCCAATTTCTTCGCCCTGATAAATATATGGAGTTCCCTTCATCATATGCAGCAATGTTGCCAGCATCTTTGCTGACTTATCGCAATACTCTCCATCATTCCCGAATCTTGAAACAGAGCGCGGCTGATCATGATTATTGAAGTAAAGACTGTTCCAGCCAACCTCATCCAGTTCATTTTGCCATTTTGTCAGATTTGTTTTTAAGTCAAATAGATCGAGGGGTTTAAGATCCCATTTGCCATTTGGCCCGTTATCCAGGCTAACATGTTCAAACTGGAAGACCATATTCAGCTCATTGCGTGATTCTCCTGTATACTGCCTGGCCCACTCAGGATTAACACCAGGCATTTCACCGACAGTCATAACATCATACTTCGAAATTGCCTTTTCATTCATCTCCTGCAGGTATTCATGAATTTTTGGGCCGTTTCGATAATACTTGCTTCCAGAAGCATATTTCTTCCCGGGCTTTGGTTCACCATCAGGAAGTCCCTCCACTTTGGATATAAAGTTGACCACATCCATTCTGAATCCATCAATCCCTTTTTCAAGCCACCAGGTCATCATGTCGTATATTTCTGTTCTCAGTTTCGGATTCTCCCAGTTTAGATCAGGCTGTTTTTTTGAAAACAGATGCAAATAATATTCTCCTGTACTTTCGTCAAGCTCCCAGGCAGATCCGCCGAAATTGCTGCCCCAGTTATTCGGCTCTTTTCCATTCTTTCCTTCACGCCATATATAGTAATCCCTGTATGGATTATCTTTCGATTTCCTTGCTTCTGAAAACCAGATATGCTCGTCTGAACTATGGTTCACCACCAGGTCCATAATGAGTTTGATGCCTCTTTTATGCAGCTCCCCAAGAAGCTGTTCCCAATCCTTCATTGTTCCAAACTCACGCATAATATCCTGATAATCACTGATATCATAGCCATTATCATCATTTGGTGATTTATAAACTGGAGAAAGCCAGACCACATCTATTCCAAGCTCTTTCAAGTAATCAAGCCTTGAGATAATTCCCTGTAAATCTCCTATTCCATCTCCATTGCTGTCCATGAAGCTCCGAGGGTAGATCTGGTAAACCACACTTTCTTTCCACCATTGCTTCTTCATCATCCGACCTCCGGTATAATTAAATTTTGAGCAAGCCTAAAAATGGCGATACCATGGAATCATAGAATCCCATGGCATCAATCATTTTATTTAAGCTTTTTTAAATTTCGAGAAAGCTAAAGTTAATAAAAAAGGCACAACTAGTGCGATTCCCATTCCGATAAAGAAAGCACCCCAGTTTTCCGCAAAGATGGAGAAAAATGCCGGCAAGCCTCCTACACCTATCGACGGTGCCTTAACTCCATTAATAGTGATGAATATGCCTGCAACAGCTGATCCAATAATTGCTGCAAAGAACGGGTATTTAAAGCGAAGATTAACACCAAACATCGCCGGCTCCGTTACGCCCAGCCAAGCTGAAATTGAAGAAGTGAGCGCAAGCCCTTTCAGCTTTTCGTTCCCTTTGCTTAACAGCATCATGGCAAAAGCGGCTGAACCCTGTGCAATATTGGACAATGCCACCATCGGCCATAAAAACGTGCCGCCAATGCTGCCGATTAGCTGCAGATCAACTGCCAGGAATGTATGATGCATGCCAGTGATAACTAAAGGTGCATATAATCCTCCGTATATCAAGCCTCCAAGGGCTGGAACAGCATCAAAGATTCCGACAACCCCATTTGTAATCCAGCTGCCGATCGTGAATGTAATGGGTCCAATGGCAATAAAAGAAAGAAATCCAGTAACTAGTAAAGCGATTGGCGCGACAGTCAGAAGCTGAAAAGCATCAGGAATTCTTTTTCGAAGAAATACTTCTATCTTAGCCAAAACATATGAAGCAAATAATACAGGCAATACCTGGCCCTGGTAACCTACCTTTTCAATTTCAAGACCAAATAAATTCCACTTCGGAACTTCCTCTGCTGCACCATAGCCCCATGCATTTAAAAGATCCGGGTGCACCAGCATCAAACCAAGCACCATACCAAGAAGCGGACTGCCGCCAAACCGGTTTACAGCACTCCATCCAATCAGGCCTGGAAGGAATACGAAAGCAGTATTGGCAATCAGATTAATGATGCTCGCCAGATCAGCCCAGTTTGTATAAACTTCAACAAACGACTTATCATCGAAGAAAATATCCGGTGCTGTCATAATGTTGTTGATTCCCATCAGCAAACCAGCTGTTACGATAGCCGGGAGGATTGGAATAAAAATATCCGCCAGTGTTTTAATTCCGCGCTGTAGGGGATTTAAGTTTTCGGCAGCTGCACTTTTGGTCTCTTCTTTTGACGATTCGCCAATTCCGGTTGCATCTGTCATTTCTTTATATACTTTATCAACGAGGCCTTGTCCGATCACAACCTGGAATTGTCCATTGGTGGAAAATGAACCTTTTACAATATCAATATCTTCGAGCTTTTCTTTGTTGACTTTTCCTTCATCTTTTAACGCAAAACGCAGCCGTGTAACACAATGAGTGGCCGCAGCGATATTATCACTGCCCCCGACAGCTTCTACGATTTGCTCTGCTGACTCTTTATTTGTAGCCATTCTTCCCTCTCCTCCTGTTACCGTTTTCATATTAAAGAAAGAAACAGTTATAAGGTCCTTATTTATCGTTCTCGATTTTTATAAATCTATCCATTATACAAGAACCAACTTGTATATACATGAACTGTTTACGCTTTCATTCTATCTTGTATATACATGTTAGTCAACCATTTTTTCTTTCCCCTCTCTTCTATACCCATTCCATCGCTTCGGAAGCCAGAAAACAAAAAAACCGGCTTCGAGACTAATTTGTCTTCAAAGCCGGTCCTAAACCAATCGAATAGGTTATTTCCTTTTATCATCGTCATCATCTTTTGTGAGTTCACGGGTAGATTTCTTAAATTCTTTTAAGGTCTCCCCGAACGCTTTCCCTATTTCAGGAAGTTTCTTAGGGCCAAAAATAATCAGAGCCAGAACCAGGATGAGAATTAAACCTGGAATACCGATGTTTGATAACATGCTGAACACTCCTTATATATCATATCGCTTGAGGCAGTAGTAATCATGTTCATTGTCCATTATAGTGGATTGATTAAAAAAATCATAGCATGAGAGCTATTTTCATGAATTCGCGTTTTTCGACTATTTAAAGGCTCTATCAAGTTCATCCAGCACTTCACCAATTTTGCGTTCATGGATCACTTCATCAGCATAAATGTCGAAATCCGTAGGTTCCATATTAATAATCACTAGTTTTGCTCCGTTTTGTTTGGCTATCAGCGGAAACTGATTTGCAGGTGTTACAGTCAAGGATGATCCCAGAACAATAAAAAGTTCTGCCTTTTCTGTTTCATCTGCTGCGAAATCCAAAGCCTCCTCAGGAAGCATTTCCCCAAACAGAACTACTGAAGGACGGAGCACACCCCCGCAATTACATTGGAATTGTCCATGTAAATACCCCTCGCTCGGGAACTCTTTTTTACATTTCTGGCAATGGAGTGTCTGCAAATTCCCATGGAGCTCTGATATTTTTTTACTTCCCGCCAGTCCATGAAATCCATCCACATTCTGGGTGATAATGCTCTTAATAATATCTCTCTTTTCCCAATCTGCAAGTATATAGTGCCCTTGATGGGGAGTGCACTCCTTAAGCCCGATTACCCTGTGCCGATAAAATTCTATAAACTCGTTCACATTTTCATTTAACGCGTCTGTACTGGCTATTTTTCCGGGATCTTTCCCATTCCATAATCCATTATTGGCAGACCTGAAATCAGGCAGTCTGCTTTCCGTCGACATTCCTGCTCCAGTTAATATTACTGTATAATTAGATTCCTTCAGCCATTTCTCAAGCATAGATATCAGCTCCCCATTAGGTTTTGTCACAGGTTAAATTTGATTTCCATTTATTTCTCCTACTCAAATGTTTATGTCATGTCAGGTATGCGGTAAATACTAGATTATAACTGTTTATGCGAATTATCAAATATAGGAGTGATAGCTATGCCTGAAATAGAAACGAAAGATTATAAGGACGGCTATAAAAAATTTTCTTCCAGGGCCAAACGTTATGCTGAGGACCCTGAAAAAACAAAAGGACTGCTAAAAAAGGCTACACTTAAAGCAGATAAAAACAAATCTTCATTAAGTGATATATGGGAAAAGTTTCAGCTTCTAATCGATTTAGTTAAGGCATGGTCTAAAGGCGATTACCGGCATATTTCAAAAAAGTCGATTATCTTTATTATTGCTACCATACTATACTTTGTTTCCCCTATAGATCTTGTTCCTGACTTTTTAATAGGAATGGGAATCTTAGATGATGCAGCAGTCCTTGGTTTTGCCGTCAGCCAAATTACAGGTGAACTTGAAAAATTCAAAATCTGGAAAGAGAGCAGGACCATTGAGATGAAATAAATATTTTCTGTCCATTTTGATATTATTTGCTATAATAATGATGGAAAGTATTTATGCCTTCAAAATTAAATAGCAAGAAATGTAGGGGAACCGGTATGCCGGTTGAGACTTCATCATTAAGATGCTGACCCTTTGAACCTGATCTGGCTCATACCAGCGTAGGGAACATATTCTTAAACATACTAAATGTTTTTATATGCGCCCTGGTTTATACCGGGGCGTTTTTATTTTTTAAGGGCAGACTATCATTAACTTTCCTTATTACATAAAGGTTTTTAGGAGGATTACTTATGAAAAAGTGGATTGCAGCTATCTGTTCACTGCTGCTTCTTTCAGGCTGTGCCGGTAATGGAACGGATAATCAGACTGGAAGCAAAGATGCAGACAGCAAACAAGATTTGAAAAAAGTTACTGTTGTATTGGATTGGACACCCAATACCAACCATACCGGCTTGTATGCCGCAAAGGACAAAGGATATTTTAAAGAAGAAGGACTCGATGTCGAAATTATAATGCCAGGTGAAGCAGGTTCAGATCAATTGACTGCATCAGGCAAGGCTGATTTCGGTGTCAGCTATCAGGAAAGCATCACGGAAGCACGTGTACAGGGCGTTCCCCTTGTTTCTATAGCAGCTGTAATACAGCATAATACTTCCGGTTTTGCATCACCTGCTGAAAAAAATATTAAATCGCCGAAAGACTTTGAAGGAAAAACTTATGGCGGCTGGGGAGCTCCTGTAGAAAAATCGGTAATAGACTCCCTAATGAAAAAGGAAAACGCCGATGTTGATAAGGTCTCAATCGTTAACATGGGGAATGCTGACTTTTTTACAGCTGTTAAAAGAGATATAGACTTCGCATGGATTTATTACGGATGGACAGGTGTAGAAGCAGAACTTCGGGGGGAAAAGATTAATATGGTCTATCTTACTGACTACTCAGAAAAACTGGATTACTACACGCCCGTTCTCGCGACCAGCGAAAAAATGATTGCAGATGATCCGGATACTGTCAAAGCATTTGTAAAAGCAGCAGCCAAAGGGTATGAATTTGCAATCGAGCAGCCTGGCGAAGCAGCAGATATTTTGTTAAAGAATGCTCCGGACCTGGACAGCGAATTGGTCAAAAAGAGCCAGGAATGGCTATCACCCCGCTATCAGGATGATGCTTCAAAATGGGGTGAACAAAAGCTTGAGGTCTGGGAAAACTATGCAGACTGGATGCATGAAAATGGTCTTTTAGATAAAGAATTAGATGCCGGCAAAGCATTTACAAATGACTTCCTGCCGGAATAAGGAGAGTTTATTAAATGGCAAACGCACTTGTAAGCATTCAAATCATACCAAAAACAAAAGATGGGGAAAATGTTATACCATACGTTGATGAAGCAATCAGCATTATTCAGCAATCCGGTGTTAAGTACGAAGTGCATCCCCTGGAAACAACGATGGAAGGCGATTTAGAACATTTATTGAAAATCATTGCTGATATGAACAGAAAAATGATTGAAAAAGGAAGCAGCAATGTTATCTCACAGGTTAAAATTCTGTATCAGCCGGACGGAATTGAAATGAGTGATTTAACGGAGAAATACCGTCCATGAATAATGTATTTAGAAAAGGGTGGAGGCCGGCTGCGGTTCTCCTCCTTTTATTCATTCTTTGGGAGGTGGCGGTAAATCTGGCAAAAGTCCCTGCTTGGCTCCTGCCTCCCCCGACAGATATCATTCAGGAGGCGGCTTTGGGCTGGGAGGGCTTCCGCCCGCATCTTCAATCGACAGTCCTGCTTTCACTATGGGGGTTTGCCATTGGCACTGCCACCGGATTGCTTACAGCTGTTATATTGCACTTATTACCTTTTATAAGGGAGTCTGTTTACCCGCTTCTCATCCTTTCACAGAATGTGCCAATAATTGTTCTGGCGCCTTTACTGGTTGTATGGTTTGGATTTGGCATACTTCCAAAACTTATTGTCATTACACTGGTATGCTTCTTCCCCATTACTGTTGCAGCATTGGATGGATTTCGGCAAACTCCAGGAGAACTCAGGCATTATATGCTGATGGCTGGAGCCGGCAGAGGACAGCTGTTTTGGAAGCTGGAGCTTCCCCATTCCCTTCCATCTTTATTTTCCGGGCTAAAGATCTCTGCAACCTATAGTGTGATGGGTGCTGTAATATCTGAATGGCTCGGAGCTAAAGCTGGAATAGGGGTTTATATGACTCTAGCCTCTTCATCATTTCGGACAGACCGTGTTTTTGTAGCCATACTTGCGATTATGCTGTTAAGTTTGCTGCTTTTTGGAGGTATATTACTGTCAGAACGTTTGCTTATTAAATGGAAGTCCAGGGAGAGTGGCAGGAAATGATACAACTATCGGTTAATTCTCTAACGAAAAGTTTTGATTCAAATCAGGTTTTAAGCAATTTGAGTTTTCAAGTAAATGAAGGAGAGTTTGTTTCAATTCTAGGTCCATCAGGCAGCGGAAAGAGCACCATCTTTAACCTGATTGGCGGGATGCTCCTGCCTGATGAAGGGTCCATAACACTTCGGAATGAAGAGATCAACGGCAAACGCGGTTCAATTAGCTATATGCCCCAGACTCCTTCCCTGATGCCATGGAGAACCATCCTTCAGAATGTTCTGCTTGGCCAGGAAATTATGGGAAAAGCCGATCCGGAAACAGCCAGAAAAATGCTTCAAAAAGCGGGACTCGGTGACTATGAAAATGCATTTCCGCATGAATTATCAGGAGGCATGAAGCAAAGGGCCGCCTTTATCCGGGCACTATTAAGCCCACAGCCAATCATACTGCTGGATGAACCCTTTTCAGCTTTGGATGAGCTTACCCGTCTTGATATGCAAAAATGGCTTCTCGATATTTGGAATGAACATATGCCGACGATTCTGTTTGTCACTCACAATATCGAAGAAGCCATTTACCTCTCCGATCGAATATTGATACTCGGCAGCAAGCCTGCTAAAGTGGTTCAAGAATATAAAGTGCCTTTTGTGAGGCCGCGGATGGAGGAAATTTTCCTGGATGAAAATTTCCTTGAATGCAAAAGAAGCATCCATCATGCGCTGAAAAATCATTAGGAGGCAACAGCAATGGATAAGTATATTGATGCCCATATTCATCTTGATAAGTACAGCAATAGTGATATAGAAAAAATGTTTCATGAGCTGACGTTTAAGCTTTCACTTGTTACAGTTTCAAGTGATTTAGCCTCCTGCAAAAGGAATCTTGCTCTTGCAGAAATTTATCCCTTTGTAAAACCTGCCTTTGGTTTCCACCCTGAACAGGTTCTGCCCAGTGATCATGATATATCAGAGCTTTTCAGCTGGATAAGGATTCACACAGAACAGATGGCTGCTGTTGGCGAGGTTGGCCTTCCATACTATTTGAGGTCTGAGGGGAGCAGGCTGTCTGGCGGATATATTGAACTTCTCGAAGAATTTATTAAGCTTGCTAACAGGTTGGATAAGCCCATTGTCCTCCATTCAATTTATGATGATGCACCGATTGTGTGCAATTTATTGGAAAAGCATTCGATTAAAAAGGCTCATTTCCACTGGTTTAAAGGTGACACTGCAGCAGCAAGCAGGCTTATTTCCAATGGCTATTACATCTCCTTCACTCCAGATATCGTGTACGAAAAAGAAATACAGGACCTTGTACGGGATTACCCGCTGGATAAATTGATGGCAGAAACAGACGGTCCATGGGAATTCGATGGCCCTTTTAAAAACAAACCTACCCACCCAGCCATGATGGCCCATTCCATCAGTGCCCTTGCTGAACTAAAAGAAATATCTTTCAGCAGCGCCAAAAAGATGCTTTATGCTAATACAAAGAGCTTCTATAATATTGATTAATCGGCCTTAAAAATTCTTTTACCATTAGGCTGTTTTTTTTATTCAGATTAGATAAAATATACTAGATAAATATAATCACATCGCACCATTCCTAATTATGGAAATATAGGTTAATCTTATATTGGACAATACTTTTAGGAGGTATGTGATGAAAAAGTATATTTTCTTATTATTGACTATTTTACTAGTTTTCTCAGGCAATGTTTCTGCACAGCCCAAAAGCAGTTCAACTGATTTGACTGAGAAAGATTTCATTAAAGCCGTAATGAAGTCTGAAAAGTTTAAGAAATTTAAATCCTCTATTTTAAAAGATGCCCCCGCCCAGCCAAAAGCTCTTATTGATGAAAAAGGAAAACAATATGGCTGGACAGTGCAATATGAAATTGAATACAATGAAAAAAACATTTCCTTAGATGAAAAAGCTCTTGTAAATTTCTCGTCTCTTCTATCTTTCTCCTTTGAGTCCGGGAAGGAATTAAAAGTGCGGCTGGTTGATTACAGCAGGCTTATTGAGGATCAGGCTTTTTATGTAAAAGACTTGAAGTCTGAAAAGGAGACCAAAATAGATATATCAAAAGACAGCACCTTTACTGATTATTTAAAAGAAATAGAAATGAAAAAAACACAGCTGATTAAAGAAGCTGCCCAAAGCAATACAGTCTCTTCCGATAAAGCCGCAGCATCCGGTCAGCTATGCTACTACTGTACAAAGTATGAATGGCGCGGCGGCTATCCCTGCTCATCCGCTAACACTGAGTCTGAAGTTTCAGTATCATTCCAGCTTGAAGAAAACGGGCTGAACCCGGATTCTGTGGTCATTGAATGCTATGTTCCCCGCCATAAGGTGTGTGTTGACGGAGAATGGAGAACCTATTGCCCTATACAATGAAAAGAACGGCTAAGCGAATCGCTTAGCCGGTTTTGTTATCCTTTCGTGCCTGATGCGATATTCGAACCTTCTATAAAGTGCTTCTGGAAGAAGAAAAATAACAGCACTACAGGCAATAATACCATGACTGACATGGCCATCAGGTAGTGCCATTGTGTCTGTACAGTTCCCTTGAAGGTTTGAAGACCGATCTGCAGCGTGTAAAGACTTTCATCATTTAAATATAATAACGGTCCAAGAAGATCATTCCATGCGCCATTAAATGAGAAAATGGCTACAGTAATAAGCGCTGGCTTCGTCAATGGCAGCATGATATGCCACCATATCTGAATATGATTTGCACCGTCCAGAACAGCTGCTTCAATAAGTTCATTCGGAATAGTCATCATAAACTGTCGAAGCAGGAAGATGAAAAAGGCACTCCCCAAAAAGGCCGGAACAATCAGCGGCAGATACGTATTTACCCAGCCAAGCTTGGAGAATAAAATGTACTGAGGCACCATGGTGACAAATCCGGGAATCAGCATGGTTGATAACACAACTATAAACAAAGCATTTCTTCCTTTAAAACGGATCTTCGCAAAGGCATAAGCAACCAGCGAATTGACAATAACGCTTCCCGCCATTCCGCAAAAGGCAATGAAGAACGTATTCATAGCCCAGCGGGTAAACGGTGCTGTTTTCCACGCTTCAACATAATTGGAAAAATGGAATTCTTTCGGCATAAAGGTCGGCGGATATTGAGCTATCTCAGCAGGAGATTTCAGAGAAGTCGAAATCATCCACCACAGCGGAGATATTACCAGTACACTTCCTGCTAATAAAACGATGAAAACCAACGCCTGCTTTACTTTATCTTTGAATTTTTTCGTCTCATAAAACTTCGGTGCTGCAGCCGTTCTCATTTATCATCTCCTCCCTCATAATGAACCCATTTTTTACCGATTTTCATATTGATGACTGTCAGAATCATGACGACAATAAACAGCAGCCAGGCCATTGCAGAGGCATAGCCCATGTCAAACACCTCAAACGCATTATTCCACATATGAAGATTATAGAACAGAAGTGAATTTCCAGGTCCGCCGCTTCCATTCTCCGTCATGACATAAGCCTCCTGGAAAATTTGAAATGAACCGATCGTACTTGTCAGCACATCAAAGAAAATGATCGGCGAAATCATCGGCAATGTAATATAAAAAAATTTCTGCATTACACCGGCCCCATCCAGATCCGCTGCTTCATAAAGGGAATTTGATACCCCCTGCAGACTTGCCAGATATAGAAGCATCCCTCCGCCGACACTCCACATTTTCATCAAAAGCAAAGCAGGCTTCGTCCATTCAGGGTCAAACAGCCATGCTGGCCCCTCAATTCCAAACCATGCCAGGAACGTATTAACCAGACCTGTTGACGGACTCAGCAGCTGCATCCATAAAAAGTAAACTGCAACACCTGAGAGGATAGCAGGCAGATAATAAAGTGTGCGGAAAAATTTCATGCCTTTTACTTTCTGATTTAGAAGAACCGACAGAAAAATCGCCCCTGCTGTGGTCAGCGGGACAGAGAATAAAACATAATATAAAGTGTTCCATAGTGACGTTTTAAATAGATTATCAATCGTAAACATGCGTTTAAAATTATCAAGACCGATAAAATTCATTTTTGAAGTAATATTATAGTCTGTAAAACTGGCAAATAAGGAAAATAATAACGGGCCAAGTGTCAGTCCCAGAAATCCGATTATCCACGGGCTTATAAAGAGATAGCCAAAGATATTTTCTCTTGTTTGGCGTGACAGCTGTCTGTGTGATGCCTTCCCTTTTTTTCCTGCAAGACCTGCTCCCCGCCGCTCAATCGTTGTCTCATAAGATTTCAACCCATACACCTTCTTTTTATAGTATTTATAAAGAGAGAAGGATTGCCCTTCTCTCTTTGTTCTAATTTTTCTTTAGTTTTTCAACATCTTTTTCTGCTTTTTCCAGCGCTTTTTCAGGCTTGGTTTTACCGAGCAGAACATTGTCTATATGCGGATTAATGCGATTCTGGTAATCGGGATACTCTGTCGGGACAGGGAATAACTGCGTTTGATCCAGGTTTCTCACAGTAGCTTCATATACATATTGATCATCGCCTTTAAGTTCTTTTACCACGGCTTCTGCAGCTTCTTTATTTGCGACATTATCATAATTTTTCATAGCCCAGTATTTTTGAGCCTCGGGACCTGTAAGATACTCAATAAACTTCATAGCTTCCTCAGGGTGTTTGGCTCCTTTCGGAATTTCAGCTACGAACCCTCCTCCATCACTCCAGTTCCCAGAACCTTCTTCATATGCAGGAATCGGGGCAACCCCAAAATTCATATCATTGCCATAATCGCGAATTTGTGTGTAAAATGTACCGACATCAACCCACATTGCCACTTTGCCGGCAATGAACGGATTTGACTGTTCACTTCCAAATTCAGCTTCAAAAGACTGAACTGTTTTCTCGCCGAGACGCTCCTTCCAGCCCAGCAGCCATTGAAGCGCTTCCTGCTTTTCAGGTGTATTGATATAAAGCTCGCCGTCTTGAATGAATCCTTTTCCGCCATCAGCGCTTGTCATCCAGCTTGCTGCACCGATACTGCCCCAAAGCGGGTAAAAGCCGACCCGCTCATAGCTATCTCCATTTTTAACATCCAGCTTCTGAGCATACTCCTCCAGTTCAGCCCATGTAGCAGGCGGCTTTTCCGGATCAAGGCCTGCTTCTTTGAAAGCATCTTTATTGTAAAATAGCAATCTGGTATCTGTATTAAATGGAACTGCATAAGGCTTGTCCTCGTACATTACCGTTTCCCATAAATGCGGATAAAACTGGTCTTTAAACGAATCATCCATAAACTTGCTCAAATCTTCAGATTGTCCATTTTCTGCCCGCTGGCCGACCGAGTTAATATCGTTAATGATAACATCTGCAGGATTACCGGCAGCAACAGATGCCAGGTTCTTTGTCCAAATATCTCCCCAAGGCAAATATGTATGCTTAACAAAAACCTCATCCTGTGATTTGTTAAAATCATCTATAATTTTTTCAATGATTGGCCTTCTTGTTTCTGATCCCCAAAAACTCCAAAAATCAACAATGACCTTTCCATCCTTCGTCTTTTCTGCCTGAGCACTTTCCCCGGAACAGCCTGCTAATATGCCAATAAGCAGGAATGCGGAAATAATAAAAAGAAGTCCCTTTTTCATGATGCTCCCCCTAATATTTATATTTTTAAGCTTCATGCATCTGCCTATTCCCTGCGCACAGGAATAAAAATGGCCAGCAAAAAAAAATTTTTTATTAACTAAGTAAGTACTACCCTGTTTATCGGGAACAAAACATTTGTTTGAAAAAACTCTCGATATTTGTCAAATTTCAGCCCTTTATGCCTAAAAAAAAGACTCCTCACAGGAGTCAAATTAAGGAGTGTTTTGAATGCTTTGTGCGATTGCCTCTAAATATTCAATAAATTGGGCACCTTCTCCGGCAGGAACAGAATAAACTTCTTCATTGTCCATTAGCTTGAAATAAACTTTGCCTTCCTCATTCCAGACTTTCATCTTTACAGGGTCTTTTCCCTTTAAATTAAATTGGATATCATAGGCTGATTTGGCATCAATGACTGCCTTTGCAGGAATTGCCGAATTTATCGCATTTCTTGCCGTTTTTTCCCATTTTGGATCTTTTACAGTCGCGGTTTCAGCCGTATACTTTCCATCAGCAGAGAAGGATTTCTCAGTTTCTGAAAAAGCAATAATGGTTTGGCTTATAAAGCTATTTCCCAGCATCTCTGAACTGCTGCTGCCTCTGGTCATAGAATCCTCAGAAAAAATAATGAAAGCGAACATGACACAAGCAGCCATTACAGCGGCAGCAGATAAAAATTTAGGGAAGATAGCTTTCTTTCTTTTAGGTTTTTCCTCTATGCCCTTTAATATTTTTTGCAGACTCTCCTGCTTTTGCTTTTGAGACCGAGGAATATGTCCTAATTCTCGAAAGGAATTATCGGATCCGAATGAGTTCTTCATGGATTTCCCCCCTTTTCTGCAATTCTTTTTTTAGCGCTGCGAGTGCCCTGGAAGTGGTGATTTTCACTTTGTTTTCCGACCAATTCAAGATTTCGGCCGTTTCCTTGATGGAAAACTCCTTTATTTTTCTCAAAATCAGCACTTCTTGGTAGCTTAATTTCAAATGGCGGATTGCCTCATATAAGAGTGTAACTTTTTCACCCTTAATCATTATCTCTGTGGGAGTATCTTCATCTGATTGGAGCTGGAATTTTTCTATTGAGAAAAATTTGAACCTGCTTTTTTTGCGCAAATAATCAATGGCTACATTTCTTGATATCCGGACAAGCCACGTAAAGATCTGGGACTCACCATTAAATTGATTCATATATTTATAGGCCTTGATAAAGGTGTCTTGTGTCAGATCTTCCGCCACTTCCTTATCATTTACGAGAAGAAATATGTATCCATAAATTCGATCGCTGTACTCGCTGTATATATCTTCAAACGCTTCTGCCGATATTCTCTCCATTGTGGCGCCCCCTCGCATATTATTAGACGAATAAGAATGAGAAAAGAAACACTTTTCCATGCTTTTGTAAAACAATTGGTAAGCCATAACCTTAACCCTGTTCATTTATACTATATTTCAAAATTATCTGATACCTTAGTATCAAATTTAAGAAAATTCTGAGAAAGTGCCTTTTTAACTGTAACTTTTTTCAATCTCATTCTATCAGTAAAAAGATGTATAAAGTTTCACCCCAGACTCCCCATCTTTGATTTCATTTTTGCAATTTTGAGTAATGGAGTCCTTTAAATTCTCCACCCTTTTTATTTATTTTATCATTCTGTGAAAATACTGCCTCCCTCCTTTTCCTTATTTTTTCCAATATTCGTATGAATATATGGAAAAATGATCCTTTTAATCTATAAATAACCATAAAAAGTTCATTCTTTAAGCCTGTAACCATTATTGACCTATGAAGCCTTATAGCTATTTTAATAAAACCACTGCAAAAAACTTTATTTTTCGACAATCTCCAGCCTTTAATTTAGCTAAAGTACAGGATAACGGAAGGGTTTTCCATTTTTGGAAAGTACCCATAGGAGGTGGTTGAGTTCTTCATTGCTAAGTAGCACTTTAAAATGAATTAACAAAACAAGGAGGGAATTTTTTGAAAAGAAAAAGGAAAACAATTAATCGCATTCTCTATGTGATGCTGACAGCTTTTCTGATTTTGCCGCTGATGTTTCCAAGCATGGGATCGGCAGAAAACAAGAGCTCTCCGCATACTTCTGTTAAGAAAGCTGCTCCTCAGACTGCAAAAAGCAAAATCAACAGCTCACTGCTGAAACAATTTGATAAAGAAGATAAAGTAACATTCCTGATTAAATTCAAAGAACAGGCCGATACTTCAGCAGCAGCCAAGAAGGCTGAAAAAGCGGCTGCATCACAAAAACTGACAGCTTCTAAATCAAAATACATGAAACGCTCTGCAGTCCTATCCTCACTAAGATCTACAGCTATTGAAACTCAAGGCCATGTCGCCGACTTCCTTCAAAAACAGGAAAAAGACGGCAAGGCAAAAGATGTTCAATCCTTCTACATCGTCAATGCAATTGCAGTAACAGCTACAAAAGATGTTATGGAGCAAATCGCAGTATTCCCTGAAGTAGAAAAGATTCTTCCAAATGAAACAAGACAGCTTCATAAGCCTGTTAAAGAGGCCGAAAAATCTCTTCAAACACAAGCAGAAACCAGCTCGATCGAATGGAACATTGACCGTGTCGGAGCACCTGCCGTATGGGAAATGGGAATTGACGGATCCGGCACAGTCGTTGCATCCATTGATACAGGTGTTCAGTGGAACCACCCGGCATTAAAAGAAAAGTACCGGGGCTATAACCCTGCACAGCCAGATTCTCCAGCACATGAATTCAGCTGGTTTGATGCCACTGCAGGCCAGACAGTTCCTTACGATGATCAGGGTCACGGAACCCACGTAACTGGAACTATGGTTGGTGCCGAACCGAATGGAGGCAATCAGATCGGTGTTGCACCTGGTGCGAAATGGATCGCAGTAAAAGCCTTTACTGCAAACGGCGGAACTGACGTAGACCTTCTTGAAGCCGGTGAATGGATCCTGGCTCCAAAGGATGCAGAAGGAAACCCGCATCCTGAGAAAGCGCCTGATGTTGTCAATAATTCATGGGGCGGCGGACCTGGACTGGATGAATGGTATCGTCCAATGGTGCAGGCATGGCGTGCAGCTGAAATTTTCCCGGAATTCTCTGCAGGAAACACTACTTTGTTTAATCCAGGCGGACCTGGTTCAGTTGCAACACCAGCAAACTACCCGGAATCATTTGCTACTGGTGCGACTGATATTAACAATGGCTTAGCAAGCTTTTCACTGCAAGGGCCATCTCCATATCAGGAAGTTAAACCTGATGTATCTGCACCAGGAGTTAACATACGTTCCTCAGTTCCCGGAAGCGGATATGAAGGCGGCTGGAACGGAACCTCCATGGCTGGGCCGCATGTTTCTGCGGTTGCCGCACTGCTCCGCCAGGTTGACTCAAGTCTGACTGTTGAAGAGATGGAGGAAATTCTGCTGACCACCTCTACTCCTTTGACAAATGGTACTTACCCTGAGACACCAAATAATGGTTTTGGATACGGACTCGTAAATGCCTTCGATGCGGTTTCTTCCGTACTGACCGGTCTTGGAAAAATTAAAGGCCAGGTTGCAAAAGAAGGAGATGACTCCGAAGCTCCTGAAGCCAATCATGAAGCACCTCAGGAAACATATGCGGGAATGGATCTCGCACTTGAATTGACTGCATCAGATAATGTAAGTGTCACAAGAGTGGATCTTGAATACTTAAAAGCTGACGGCAGCTGGGCCGCTATTGAGGCCGAAAGAACAGCCGGCAACTATAAAGATGGTACTTACCAGGCAGTTATTCCTGGAGAAGACATAGCAGAACCTTCTGTAACTTATAAATGGAAGGTTAATGATTTTGGTGGAAATTTAACTGAAACGGACTCCTTTGAAGTGGCAGTAAGACCAGGAATCAGCATTGGCTATTCTCAGGACTTTGAATCACAGCCGGCCGGCTGGACTTCGTATGGAACGGAAAACAGCTGGGAATGGGGTGTCCCAACTACAGGTCCTGGAAGTGCTGCTTCAGGAGAAAAGGTTTATGCTACAAATCTCGACGGCACGTATGCCAATAGAGCAAATATGAATCTTCAGATGCCTCCTATTGACCTGCCGGAAGGAAATGCCTACCTTCAATTTAAGCAATGGCACGAACTTGAAAACCGTTATGATTATGGTCACGTTTTTGTATCGACAGATATGGAAAACTGGCAACAGGCTCTTCGCGTAAACGGCAATACAACAGACTGGGTTAATGCAGAAGTAGACTTAAGTGCGTACGCAGGACAGAGAATTTATATAGCATTCAATGTAACTACAGATGGCTCTGTTCAGAAGCAAGGCTGGTATATTGATGATGTCAGGTTATCTGATACTCCAGTTGAACCTGCAGGCAAAGCACAGCTTGGCATCAGTAAGGATAAACCTTCTGCAGAACTAAAGAAGGAAAAGGTAAATCCTGATAAAATTGTTCCTAAAAAAGATGCACCAGCAAAAGATGATGGGAAACAGCAGCAGCCTGCACCTGTTCTTCTTCCGCTTACTGCCGAAGTAAGTGTGCTGGAATCAGGCAGGTCCGTATTTACTAATCCGCAAAACGGATCTTATGAAAT
The DNA here is from genome assembly GCF_038002165.1 of Cytobacillus sp. FSL H8-0458. Lineage (NCBI taxonomy): Bacteria > Bacillati > Bacillota > Bacilli > Caryophanales > Bacillaceae > Cytobacillus > Cytobacillus sp. FSL H8-0458. The sequence continues at coordinate 2,758,611 of NZ_JBBOBR010000001.1, forward strand.
GACACATGCCTCAGGTGATTTCACTGTAAAAGCGGAAGCTTACGGATATCGTTCTCAAACACAAAATGTAAACATTCCGCAGGATGGAGAAGCGACTGCAAATTTCGTCCTTGAGGAAATACCAAAAGGCACTGTCACAGGAGTTGTGACAAATGAAGCAACTGGAGAGCCTGTTGCAAATACTACGCTTCTTTTAATTGAAGATGCGGCAGTAAAGCCAGTAACAACAAATGAAAACGGTGAGTATACACTCACAGCCTACGAAGGCACATACACTTTAAAAACAATGGCACCTTCCTACTACAGCAAAGATCAGAGCATCACGATCGAAGGCGGCTCAACTCTTGAGCAAAATATAGAGCTAAAGCCATTTATCGGATATCCGGGTGAAATCGGATATGATGATGGTACAGCTGAAAATGCCCGAGCATTCTATGATGCCGGCAATGGCTGGGCAGTTAAGATGTCCCTTGCATCCGGCCATGACACCGCAATGGTCACCGGCGGATTATTCCGCTTCTGGGATACCAGCTGGCCGACTCCGGGAGGTACAGACTTCAAAGTGGAAGTATACGATGCAAGCGGACCGGATGGAGCTCCTGGCAAAAAACTTGCAGGCCCATTTGAAGCAACAGCATTAAGAAACGGTGAATGGACACATGTAGATCTTAGTGACGAAGGAATCGTTACAAGTGGCGATTTCTATCTGGTCTATATCCAATCAGCACCAAATCCTAATGCTCCTGGTCTTGGCACTGATGAGGATGGAGAGAATGCAGGACGCAGCTGGCAGCTTGTAGGCGGAGCATGGTCACCGTCGCCTGAAGATGAAGGAAACTATATGATCCGCGCGACAGTAAACTATGAAGTTACAGCACCTGTCATTACTTCTCCAGCGGATGAAACATTTACGAACCAGGGTGAAGTTACAATTGCAGGTACTTCCGCTCCTACCACTACTGTAAAAGTATTTAATAATGGCGAAGAAGTCGCATCGGCTGATAGTACAGACGAAGGCACTTTCTCCGCAGAAGTTTCACTTACTGAAGGGGAAAACACACTTACTGCCAAAGCATCAACAGAGTCAGGGTCCACTGATTCCTCTGAACCTGTAAAAGTAATATATGATAAAACAAAACCGGAGCTGTCCATTACAAGCCCTGCAGATAAATCCAAAACAAACAAAGAAACAGTCACTGTTAAAGGAACCGTTTCTGACGATAACCTTGATTGGGTAAAAGTAAACGGCCAGACAGCAAAGGTTACAGACGGTGAATACTCTCTTCGCATCCTGCTGGATGAAGGGGAAAACACCATTAAGGTAACAGCACAGGATAAAGCGAAAAACAGCGAAGAAAAAACAATCACAGTCGATGCTAAATATACCGCTCCAGCCATTGAAAATCTTCTTCCTGCAGAAGACAAGGAGCTTAAGAAAGGCGAATCGGTAAAAATCGAATTTGATAGTGAACCAGGGTTAAAAGCGACGTTTGCCATCAGAATGCCTTTAACAAATGCTGGCGGCCAGCTGTATAACGCTACTGAGCTTCCAATGATGGAAACTTCCCCGGGCCATTATGTCGGCTACTATACTGCCACTTCAAATGTAAAAGCACCTGGTGCCGAAATTGAAGTGAAAGTGATGGATGACTACGGCAATGAAACCCGCAAAACAGCAGAAGGCAAACTGTGGATTAATGCAAAAAAGAAGGATAATAACAGCACCAAAAAGAAGTAAAATCAGATGAAAAGGCAGGCCCATTATTATCGGGGCCTGCCTTTTGCAATTATTGATTTAATAATGTTCTTTTTTCATTTAATAAGCCATTAAACTCCTTATCCAATTGGGCATATTTGCTGTCACCCTGACCAAGCAGACTGAGTTCTCCAAGTATCGCGTTGATGCGGTTATCAATTACCATGATCTGCTCTTTTGTAGAATCATGATCTTTTTCCTGCTTGGAGTCTCTGGATATTATACGATATTCCTTCAGATTCATTTCAAATCTGGTAATTTTATTTTCTTCAAATACAAGCAATCTTGTACTTAACTTCTCTAAAAAGTATAAGTCATGCGAAATAATGATGAGTGTACCAGAAAATTCCTTGAGCGTTTTTTCAAATTGCTCCCTGCTTGGCAAATCCAAGTGATTAGTCGGTTCATCTAATATTAGGACGTCATATTCCTTTAAAAGCATGTCTGTGAGCTTAACCCTGATTCGCTCTCCCATGCTCAGCTGTCCAATCGGCTGCTTTAACTTCGCATCCTTCATACCCAGATTTGCTAATAGGGTCCTTGCCTTGTAAATCTGCTCCCGTTCGCTGAGATCAAGTGCTTCAAGGGCGTTTTTGGTTAAAGGTAAATCATTAATATCCTGGTTTAAATAGGCAATCTTTAAAGTGCTGCTAATCCAAAGTTCCCCACCAGAAGGTGATACCTCTTCCAGCAGCATACGGATTAAAGTAGTCTTGCCAGCCCCATTGCTTCCAAGAATTCCTATTTTTTCACCATGCTTTATATAAAACTGGCTATCCTTAAACAGAGTCCGGTCTCCATAGCTTTTTGAGAGGTTTTTTGCTTCGATGATCCTCTTCCCCCGTTTACCTGACGAATCAAAATGAAAAAGAACTTTCGCCTCTTCTGCCGGCTTATCAATTTTATTTTTATCCAGTTCCTGCTGAAGTCTTTTCATTTTTGACTTAACCTGCTGATCCATCTTTTTGGCTTTCACTCTGTGATATTCTTTAAAGCCCATCTGTCTACTCTCAGAAGGACTCCCGCCTTTAGTTGATTCCCTGTGAGCTTTTTCCGACCATTTTTTTAAATTGGCCATCTGATTTTCGATCCGATGAATCTCTCTCTGCTGAACATTAAATTGATGAAGCTGATCATCATAATTTTTCTGTTTTTGTTCCCGGTAGGCTGTGTAATTCCCGTCATACATGGTTAAAATGCCTTCCTGCAGCTCAAAAATCCTGCGGACAACCTGATCAAGGAAATGACGGTCATGGGAAATGATCATGACAGGACCGCTAAATTGGCCAATTTCCCCAATAAGCCACTCGATTCCCTGTAAATCCAAATGATTGGTGGGTTCATCCAAAATCAGCATATCCGGTTTTGATGACCAAACCTTAGCTAAAGAGAGCTTCAATCTTTCTCCCCCGCTTAAAGAATCAAGCCTTTCCGATTTCCATTCATGGAGTTTTGAAAGTCCTAATCTGCTTGCCTGATGAAGAATTTCTTCTTCCGGGCTCTGGTCAGGAGCATGAATATCACTCACAGAATAATCTGCTGACTGGTGAAGATAGCCGATTCTATATGGCTCCTTCATCCGCTCGAAAGTGCCTTTATCCGCCTGAATACTGCCAAATAAAATATTGGCCAATGTAGTTTTACCCGTGCCATTTAAGCCAACAAGACCAATGCGATCCTGCTGATAAATATCAAATTCCAAATTAGAAAAAACCGTTTTATCTCCAAATGACTTTTGAAGATCCCTGGCCATGATAACCGGTATGCTGTTATTATTGTGATTACTGATTTTATTTGCACACATAAAAAAACCTCCCCATACCCGGAGAGGACTGTGCACCCATCATAGGAAATGGTGCAAATACATAAAAAACGCGCGCCTAAATAAAATATAAACCCGCTTACAGACAAATAAGCAGACATCACTTCCGATAAGGAATGACTAAAAAAGGGCACACTAATCCTATGTTCTCCGGGTTAAACTTTTTAAATATAAAAAGATACCAGAAAAAATAAGATTATAACTTCATGCCCCTAAATCATCCTTTCAACCTGTTTGATTGTAGTATATAAGCTTCTGGCTTTTATTGTCAATAGACTCATATTCAGCAATTGAGTAAATACATGCATCTGCCAGGAAATCATTAATCAATTCGGATATGCTTATTAGTAAGCTCCTTGAGCATATTTAATATCGTAGCTCTTTCCTCCAGATTAAAACCGCTTACCCATTCCGAAACAAGCTTGTACTCGTTTTGATGCATTTCCCGCTGGAGTCCGCCCTCCAATATGGAGTATATTTCCCTCATAGTGTATTCCCTATCCTGTGTTTTAAGTTCATCCATTTTGCAAACCTCCCTATTTCTTTTATGCTGCTACTTTTCCCCATTTGGCATCTTTGGAAACACATGATGGAAGTTTAGTGCGCAGAAGGAATCCTTTTGTGCACGGTGAGGATTCTCTTTGTGAGCAGAGAAATACTCTTCTGTCAGGCACACTTTAATTTATGTATGCATACAAAGAAAAGCAGGTCTCCCTGCTTTTCTTTTAATCTATTACCACTTGAAGCAAGAAGCACCTACGATGATCAACAGGATGAACAGAACGACAATTAGAGCAAAACCTCCGCCATATCCGCATCCGCCTGCAGGGTAGCCGCAGCCATATCCGTAGCCATACATTATAAAATCCCCTCCCTTGCCAATTAAATCTGTCTGCCTATTTTATTAGTAGAATCCACCGTAACCCCAAGAAGCACCGATAATAATTAGTAAAATAAACAATACAACTAAAAGGGCGAAACCGCCGCCGTATCCGCAACCGTCTGACATAGTCAATTACCTCCTTTGTTTGATTCAATATATCCTATTCAATTCACCCAGATTGTGCGATAGACGAATACACAGTTTTCTGCGCAAAAAAGAAGCCTTCCGCGTGAAGGCTTCTTTTTTTGTTGATATAACTGCGTTTTCAGGTGATCTCCTCAGATAAAAATAGGCTATTTCATTATTTCTTATGAGCGAGAGTGGCCTAAATACCTTTAGCGGGCTGGACGGGTTCTTTTTCTTTAATTTCCTCAGTCAGCTGTTCCAGACTTTGGCGGACGTTTCCTTTGCCTGAAAAGTTTTGGAGCAGCTCCTTCACGTCAATGCCTGATGAAGCTTTCAGGCTTTCCTGCATCGTGGACATCAGGTTGGTTGCATAGCCAGTTACTTTATTGGCACCGCCATTAGTGCTGTCACTCCCTGTATCAACCACTGTAATCTTATCAATATTCGATAACGGGCTTGCAAGCTGTTTCGCATATTCCGGAAGCATGTTAATGACCATATCCATTATTGCCGCCTGGCCATACTGTTCAAATGCCTCGGCGATTTTTCTCTTTGCCTCTGCTTCCGCAAGACCTTTGAGGCGAATGATTTCGGCTTCAGATTCACCTTGGGCGCGCTGTGAATCAGCCTTGGCCATCCCATCTGCCCTAACCCTTTCAGCTTCTGCACGTGCCTGTGATTCAATCCGGTATTGGTTTGCATCCGCTTCGGCAATTTGCTTTTTCTTTTCTGCCTCTGCTGCCTGCTCAACAGCATACCTGTCTGCGTCTGCTTTTTTCTTCACTTCGGAATCATATTGGCGTTCTCTTCTTAAGATTTCTTTTTCTTCAAGCTCAATTTGCTTTTGGCGCTCTATAATTCTGATTTGCATTTCATGCTCCGTAACTTCCTGCTTTGCTCTGGCTGTCTCAAGGTCATACGCCTGGTCAGCACGCGCTTTGGCAATATCCTGTTCCCTTCTGTAGTCAGCCATTTTCATTTGATTTTCTTTCTCAGCTTCAGCTATTTCAGTTGCCCTTTCAAGTTCTGCCTTTTGGGCATCCTTAGCTGCTTCTGCCCGTTTAATCCGGGTTTCCTTTTCAGCTTCAGCTGTGGCAATATCCGCATCCCTCTTAACCTGGGCAATTCTTGGCCTTCCCAGTGAATCAAGGTATCCATTTTTGTCGCGTACATCTTTGATTGTAAAAGAAACGATGATCAAGCCCATTTTTGCCAGATCCTGTGAAGCTACCCTTTGAACCTCCTGGGAAAATTTATCCCTGTTTTTATATATTTCTTCGACCGTCATAGATCCCAGAATCGACCGCAAATGTCCTTCAAGAACTTCTTTCGCTTCATTTTCCCGATCTTCCTTCGATTTTCCAAGGAACTGTTCTGCGGCCGTAGCAATTTCCCCAATACTCCCGCCAATTTTTATAATTGCAGTTCCGTCTGCCATGACAGGAACTCCCTGTTCGGTATATACTTCCGGAGTGGTAACCTCCAGTTTGCTTGACAGGAGGCTCAATGGCTCTGCCTGCTGAAAGACTGGAAGTACAAATGTTCCTCCGCCTCTGATTATTTTTATCTTATTTCCTGATTCGTCCACATGGACATTCTTACTTCCCAAATAACTGCCTGTTACAATTAACGCTTCATCCGGCCCTGCAGTCCGATATTTTGTAATGAACACACCCAGCAGAGCAATCAGCAAAAATGCTGCGATTCCAATTACAACCCAAACCATTAACATATTGTGTCCCCCTGTCTATAATTCTTTATAATCAATCACTTTAATAACTCCATTTGCGACTTCAACAATCAGCACTTTGCTGCCTTCTGCTATGACAATATTTTCATAGCTTGAAGCAGGCTTGGAAATTCTCCCGCTAATATTTTCAATTAAGACCTCACCGAAACCACTCTCCGGTATAGGAATTAATACCGTACCTACTCTTCCCCTTAAGGATTCATCTGTGTAAACGAGAGATTCCTCAGCAGAAGATAATGGTATAAGAACAAAGATATTCAGCAATATATCCAGCAAAACCGCAATAACAGCCGCTAACAAAAGAATGACTACGCTACTAAGAGAGGTTGTCATTTCAAAAATATAGCCTGAAGCGGAGAGAAAAGTAATAAATGCCAGAATCAGTACTGGATTTAGAAAGCTTCCCTCCCCTATTCCGTCTGCCATATCTCCAAAAAACACATACAAAATAATTAATATACCAGAAAAAATAAGTGTGCTGAGATAAATTGTCTGAATAGGAAAACCAAATAGTTCCATAACATGCACCCTATCCATTTTTTATAGTCCGGCTATCGATTCCGTGCCTCCTTCCTTTTTACTATTACAGCTTAATTTATATACGGATAAAGACCATGAATTGTTTCATTTTTCTAAACTTTCCTCCAATTAATACTGCTGCCTGTTAAGCTTGTCTAACTTCTTCCTCTTTTAGTCATTTTCATTATTATTCCTGCATACCATATTTGAGGATTTAAAATTCCCTTTTAGGATTAAATGGTGAAAAATGGTGGAATAAACAATATATCTGGTTTGCGGAGGGATAGGAATTATGACAAGATCTGAATTGCATATGGAGAAGCCTAAGAGCAAATTTATGCTGATGTCAATTGTCCTAATGGGATGTTTAGCTGCTGCTTTTACAGCATTATATTTTTATTCTCAAAGTCTGATTACTATTGAAGCCCCCAAAAAAGAACTGGGTGAGAAAATTATCATTCAGCTTCCTTCCGGAAAGAGTGTATTTACATATGAAAACCTTATAGTTGAAGAAGAAGGAAAACTTTTTTATAAAGGAGAAAGAAATACCCTGGATTTGACTGGCGGTACAATTGTTTATGAGGAATGGGATTAAACAGGGATTAAAAGTCGGTACTTAAAGAAATCCTCTGCAGTTGACAAAATGTTTTCACATCCTTTAAGATGAGCAAAAATGGCGAGGAGAAATGACTTTGAAGGTAATGAAAAATGTTTTTTTTACAGCTTTGGCTACAGTTATTTCATTTTTCGGCATTAAAAAAATGGCAAATACTGCACATAAGATAAAAAGAATAGGTCATCGGGGAGTTGCCGGCTACTGCCCGGAAAATACTTTTCCTTCATATGACCGAGCAATCGAAATGGGAGCAGATTATCTGGAAATTGATGTTCAATTAAGCAAGGATCGAAGGCTTGTCGTGATTCACGATTCCCTTGTAGACCGCACAACTGACCATAAAGGAAAAGTCTCTGACTTTACCTTTAAAGAGCTCAGAAAAATGGATGCCGGCAGCTGGTTTTCTACAAAATACAGCGGTGCCTGTATCCCTTCATTTGAAGAGGTCTTAGACAAATATGCGGATCGTGTCGGGCTTTTAATTGAATTAAAGAAACCGTCCCTGTATCCTGGCATTGAAAAGATGATCGCCGAGGAACTAAAAAAAAGAAAACTTGATTCAAAGGGTAAAGACCACATTATTGTGCAGTCATTTGAAACATCTTCTATGAGATTATTTCATGAACTGATGCCGGAAATCCCTGTCGCCATCTTAATCAACTATCCTCCTGACAAAATGGAGATAAAAAGTATTGCCGAATATGCAAGCTACATGAATCCTAAGTGGACTGTGGTTAATAAGCGCGTGATCGATCTTATTCATTCGAATGGCATGAAAGCAATCGCCTGGACTGTGCGTTCAAAGAAAGAAGCAGAAAAATTAAAGCATTACCCACTGGATGGCATTGTTGCTGATTATTTAGATCTTATTGAATAGACAAAAAGGGTGCAGTCCGAGTAATGGTCTGCACCCTTTGCTTATAAAACTGCCTGTTTTCTTCCGGTTTCCAGCAGCAGCTTTAAGGTTTCCAAATCATTTTCAGCTGGTAGAGCAAATGCCTTTTGATAAGCTTCAGGCCCTTTCCCGGTGATAAAGATCCAGTCATTTTCATTTGCTTCAGCCCAAGCTTTCCGAATAGCCAATGTCCGGTCGGGGATCACTTCACCCTTACCGTCTCCATATTTTTTATTCAGAGAAATTAATTGACTTAACATTTCATTTTCACACTCATCGTTTAGGTCATCAGCGGTCAAATAAAATTTATGGCAGTATTTTGCTGAGGCTTTAATCATATCCACACGCTTTGATTGATCTCTTCCGCCACGGAATCCATAAATTTGAAAGATTCTTTCAGCCCCCTGCTGCTTTGCTGTGTCAAGACAATATTCAAAGGCATCCACTGTATGGGCATAATCCACAACAAATTTGGCTCCTGATGGATGAATAATCATTTCAAAACGGCCAGGTATGCCCGGAAATGAAGCCAGAGCCTTTATCAAATCTTCCGGGTCAATCCCCAAATCAATCCCTGTCAAAAAAGCCATTGCTGCATTATATACATTATGGTGACCAGGAAGAGGAAATTCAATTTCAAAGGAATTCCCTCTCACCTCCAGAATAAAAACTGTCTTCCCATTTATAGCAGTGTCTTTTATTGAACAGCACTTCTCATCACCCAGCATAATCAAAGGAATTTTTTCATTTTGCAGATGCTCTGCCATTTTTTCTCCCCATGAATTATAAAGATTGACGACTCCTTTACCGCCTTCTTTTAACAAGTTAAAGATTTTCTTTTTATCATAAAAATACTGATCCATATTATCATGATAATCAAGATGGTCATGAGCCAGATTAGTAAATAGCCCGTAGTCTAATTCCAGACCTTCTGTTCTTGACTGCTCCAGCGCATGAGAAGAAATCTCCATAACGACAAACTCATCATGGCTTTTACTCAGCATTTTTTGAATCTGCAAGGCATCCGGCGTCGTGTTGCTGGTCTTATATTCCTTGTTATTAATAATGTTTGATACAGTTCCCAAGAGGGAGCAGGTCCTGCCTGCAGTCTCCAATATATGCTTTAAAATATAGGCGGTGGTCGTTTTCCCATTAGTTCCTGTAATGCCTATTATTTTATGCTTTCTTGATGGGCGATCATAGAAGCAGTTCGCCAGTTTCCCAAGACTGGTTCTGCTATCCGTTACTTTTATATAAGGCACATTTAACTCAATTGCTTCCTCACCCACTACGGCAGCCGCTCCATTTTCAACAGCTTGTCCAATAAAGTCATGTCCATCTGCCTGAAAGCCTTTAATCGCAACAAAAAGGCTTCCTTTCCCCACTTTGCGTGAATCCATTTCGATTCCTGTAATATCAGGATCGTTTGTTAGTTCACCCATCTCCCCGCTATCCTTTAGGCAATTAATAACCTGGGATAATTTCATATTTCTGTCTCCTTTAATGTTTAAACATCAAGTAATTTGGTGTATATATCTATAATCATTATCTTTTGTTTTCCCACATTCACAGGAAATATGCCTTCTAAAGGATACAAATATCGGGGTATGAGAAAAATCGTCTTAATATACTAGAATTGAGGATAATTTTGGGTGAATAGCTTCTGAAAAATAAGCGATTCACCCTATTGAATGTCAGCTTAATTTCATTTCACACTAAAGACAATGGCCGCTTGGCAAACTGTGATAGATACTTTACGTTCAATCGGCTATGCTGTGAAATGAGATAAGCATCCCTTGTAGCACCGGGCTTTCTTAGCGTGTTAAGAGCTCTTATCATCCCTGCTTCGCTTTCCATGCCAACCCCATGCCCAAAGAACATGCCCCCGCCCAAATAAACGGAATTCTCACCAGTCCAAACAGGATGATCATAATCAGGATTGTAAAAATAAACGACGTCACCAGGTATGAAATTCCGGCCTCTTTTTGTAACAATCGACAGGTCATGATCATAATTCCAGTCCCATACAAGTAGTCCCTGAAATAGTGTATTGAAGCGGCTGACAGAGATGGAGTCCAATACAGCTTTATAAAAAATCAGCACAATGGCTGTTGTGCATTCAAAAGCATATTCCCAGCTGTTCGTGAACACATCCATTATCGCATCTGACGGTAAAACAGATGGATCAAGCAGGTATCCATATTTTGTCCTTCTCCATATGCGCGGATTGAAGCGTGATGTGTTAAAGGGTGCAAATTCCACACGGCTCCCATGAAGCTGCCTGGCTGCTTTAATAATATTCTCCCTTAAAAGGATATCAAATAGCAGTTCATGCATTGAATCGTATTGATGAGTCTCAGGACTGCTCTCGAGCGCCAGATAAATTTCACGCTGAACTCCAATAAAGCTGGAAGCCCCCGGTTTATTCTGATTATTCGAAAGGATAATCATTCTCTTCCCCCCTTCAAATGAACTTATAGTAGCTTATGGTTTCATTTACAGGAGGGTTCCTTCATTCTTTGACTTCCTTCACGTTATCCAATCCAAGTTATTTATTATCGGAAAATATCTTTTTTTCTGAAATAAGCTTGCTTTTTATTCCAGATTCCCTGTACAATATTCAACATATTCTTAAGTTTCAGACTATACTTATAATTATTTTACAACAGGAGGATATTTTCATGGCGACTTTTTTAGGATCAATTGTTTTGCTGATTGCAGGTTATGCCATTTATTCCAAGGTAGTGGAGCGTATTTTTGGTATAAATGACAGCAGCCCTACACCCGCTTATACGGAAAAAGACGGAATGGACTTTGTTCCAATGAGCTGGTGGAAAGGCAGCTTGATTCAACTTTTAAATATTGCTGGGCTAGGTCCCATTTTCGGTGCAATTATGGGGGCATTATATGGGCCCGCAGCTTTTATCTGGATTGTTGCCGGATCTATTTTTGCCGGGGCGATTCATGATTATTTTTCAGGAATGCTTTCTCTAAGGCATAAGGGGGAACAATTTCCAAGCATTGTCGGAAGATATTTAGGAAAACCGGCCAAAACGTTCATTAATATCTTTTCAATTCTCTTAATGGTTTTAGTTGCCGCTGCATTTACTGCCGGTCCGGCACAGCTGATTTCAAGCATAACTCCATTAAGTTTTATGGCATCATTGCTCATTATTTTTGCTTACTTTATCCTGGCAGCTGTTTTGCCTGTAAACCGTATAATCGGAAAGATTTATCCTCTGTTTGGAGCAATTTTAATCTTTATGGCAGTTTCCATTGCAGTTGCACTGCTTTTCAGCGAAAAATCCATACCGAATGTAACACTGTCTAATCTTCATCCTGGTGAACTTCCAATCTGGCCTTTACTGATGGTCACCATTTCATGCGGAGCGATATCAGGTTTTCATTCAACACAAAGTCCGATTGTCTCACGCACATTAAAAAAGGAAAGTGATGGAAGAAAGGTTTTCTATGGTGCCATGATTGGCGAAGGAATTATTGCCTTAATCTGGGCAGCAGCGGGCATGACCCTTTTCGGCGGAACAGGAGGGCTTCAGGATGCATTAGCGGCTGGCGGTCCAGCGGGAGTGGTTAATGAAATTTCCGGCAGCCTCCTTGGTACGTTTGGAGGAATCCTTGCTATACTAGGTGTAATCATCCTGCCAATTACAACCGGAGATACCGCCCTGCGTTCCTCAAGAATGATGCTGGCAGAATCACTTTCGTCTTTAATAAAAATGGATGGGAAATGGAAGGTTATCATCACCACTTTACCTGTGGCTCTTCCTACTTTATATCTGGCAACAATCGATTACTCATTCCTTTGGAGATATGTCGGATGGACAAATCAGGTTACAGCGGCGGTCATGCTTTGGACAGCTACCATGTATCTTTTGAAAAATAACAAATTCCATTGGATTAGCGGTGTTCCTGCATTGTTTATGACCGGTGTAGTATCCACCTATATCTTCTATGCCCCTGAAGGCTTTCAAATGGATTATCAACTATCAATGCTTATCGGATCAGTCATTACATTCATTATTACAGGCTGGTATGTTTATCAAATCGTAAAACAAAAGCAGCTGAGCAAGAACAAACCCAGCCTAAAAGCTGCTTAAAACGTAAAAAAATGCACCTAACACAAGAGTGAAGGTGCATTTTTTAATTGGCTGGTCCCTTACAGATCAATTCTCTTATTTTGAATTAAGCCTTTAAAAACTCTCAGCCTGTAATTAGGAAGGTTTTCCACTGCCTTAAGCGGGTAATGAATACTAACAGTTAAAGGAGGTTATAACCATGGCGGATAAAACCAATTCAGAAAAAAATAATTCGATAGAACAAGAAAAAAAGAAAGAAAACAATAGAGATATCGAACCCCAAAGAGAGCCTGAAAAACCTCAGGAAGAAAACCGGAAATAAGGAGGATGAACAATATGGCCGACAAAAACATTCAGGATGGAAAGATGGATAACCCCGAACAATATAAAACCGAAAAAGAAAGTTTATTTGACAAGTATGAAAGCGAAAAGAATGTTGATCCTATTCCAATGGAAGACTTAAAGCAAGAGAAAGAAGAAGAAAAAAACGGATCCAAAATAAAGAGCAGTTCATCAACAGAGGAAAAGTACAAAGCAGACTTTGAAACTATAAAAAAGAAAAAGCTGTTTGGCGATAAATATGACGATGGAACAAGAACATAAATAAGGCAGGATACTATGAAGGACAAAATCAGGATAAAAAGAAATATGTAAATTAAACTCCTGGCACCCAAAAGTGCCAGGCTTTTTTACTAATATGGCTTTATTATCTTATTAAAATCCTTATAGTGTTTCAGATAGTAATCAGCTCCAGGGGCTTCATTCTGAAAAAGGCAGGTCCTAATGCCAAGTTTCTTTGCCGGCAGGATGTCTATTTCCCTGTCCCCTATTGCTAAATCAACCTTATGCTTGTCATGCAGAAATTCATAAGAAGCTGTGTGAGGCTTGCGGGGATAGCCATCGTCTCCTGCTACCATATCGGTAAAGTATCCATCTAATTTATGGAAGGTTAATATGGAAAGAACATCATCTCTTTCCTTGTGAGTCATAATTACATTCTTATCAGCCTGCTTTAATACTTGCTCCACATCAGGAAAAGGCTTTAAATCACTTGGACGCAACTGTCTCGCCCTCATCCTGGTTGTCTTTATTTGTTTGTCATTTAATTTAAAATGTTGAAAAGCATCGCTGAAAGAAACCTTTAGCTGACAAAAAATCTCTTCATCGGAAACCTTTTTATCACTCATAACCTCTCTGACGATCGCTGTGTAAGCTGGATATGTATCAAATAAAGTGCCATCAAAATCCCAAAGTATATTCAACAGGCAAAGCTCCCTTCTATTTTCTTTTTATCCTCTTATTTAGTTATTATACCTCCAGCCAATCTATTAAACTGCTTTTCCATTGTTATTAAATTACTTTGACAAACCTATATCACAATGCTAATTTTATAGCTATAAGACAAAAAACATAGCCCTGAAAAATGGGTGAATTGTTAAAGGATGAATAAAAATGAACAAAGAAATTATTAAGTTAATCAGAAAGAGCTATAACATGACACAGCGTGATTTCGCAAGAGTTGTAAGCTGCAGCTTCTCTTTAATAGCTCTGGTTGAGGTGGGCAAGAGAAGAGTAACAGCTGATCTGGAAAACAAGATCAAAATTGCTTTTGACCTCGATGACCAGCAGATGCAGTCACTTGCTTCTCTTGTTTCGGAAATCAGCAAAGTCCCCCCTTTCATGTAATCAGAGGCGGCCGTTTTAAAAACTTCCCTTCTAAGATAATATCGGCCACAAAGCAGCAGCCCGTCATTAAAATAGGCATTTGCCGTGCCTCTCCGCCCATTTATGCATAGATTATAAGGAGTTAGAGGATTTTTGCATAAAAGGAGAGTGCCCAATGTATCCATATGGCTATTATCAAGGTTATCTTCCTCAGCCAGCAGCCCACTTCACCCCTGAATATGAAATTCAGCAGTTCGAACAATATGATACTGACAGACAGCCCCAGCAGCTCGAAAGAAGAGTTACTGCTCTGGAAAGGCAAAATCAGGATCAATCCAGAGAGATTACACGCCTTAACAGGCAGCTCGTCAATTTGACTGACCAGGTTAGAATGCTTAATCAGACCGTTGACCGCCATACACGAAGACTTAATCGCCTAAACCAAAGACTAAGAGCAGTTGAGAATAGACTTAACATCCCTTTTACTCCATTTGACGGGGAATTCTAAGGGAGAACTTTGTACTTTTTGCTCCGAGCATCAGGAATACCAAATTTGCCCCAATCTCACAGTGATTGGGGCTTTAATTTTATTGGCAGTGTTATTATGACTGGGAGGTGGACAGCATTTGGGACTTTGTGTGTTGAATCTAAAAACTCTCCAGGTTCGGACTCAAACTTTCTTAAGTCCGGTGTTTCTATCTGGAGTTTCCTTGGTTTCAGACTCAAACTGGATTAATCATAGGATTCCTGTCCGAAGTTGCCCCAGGTTCAGACTCAAACTGGCTTAACCACAGGATTCCTGTCCGAAGTTGCCCCAGGTTCAGACTCAAACTGGCTTAACCACAGAATTCCTGTCCGAAGTTCCCCCAGGTTCAGACTCAAACTGGCTTAACCACAGGATTTCTGTCCGAAGTTGCCCCTGCTTCATACTCAAGCTTCCTTTAACCACAGGATTTCTGTCCTAAGTTCCCTCAGGTCCAGACTCATATTGACTTAACCATGGGATTTCTGTCCGAAGTTACCTATGCTGGCTTCATCTGCTCCGGTCCAAAGCTGACTTTTTTCACCTTAACCTGGCCAGGCGCTCGTATACTTCTTTTAAATTTGAGCACCCCATTTTATTAACTTCCCCTATTAAGCAGCACCATAGGATAGCTGTCAGCTTTGCATCTTCCAGCGCATGATGGCGGTCCTTAACAGGGATGTTATAAAATTCACAGATATCTTCTAATTTCCATAATACTTTATTAGGATCAGTTATCCTATAAAGGAAGGAAGTATCTAATATCCTGTGCTTGAATGGCGTGCGAAAAAGCTTCCAGCTGCTGTACTGCATAAAGCTTTTTTCGTGGTTCGCATGATGGGCAACCAGCGGCGTTTCCTTTACAAATTCAAGAAAGCTAATCAATACCTCCGATAGTGGAGGAGCTTTTTCTAAATCAGCCTCAGATAGACCTGTAAGCTCCTTTATTTTACTTGAAAGAGGCTTATCAAAATGAACAAGTGAATAAAAACTGTCTTCACTGACTTTCCCGTTAATAATTTTAACCGCACCAATCGAAATAATTTGATCCCCTTTATCAGGATAAAATCCAGTTGTCTCCATATCAAAGACAGCCACATCTAAATTCTCTAAGGGGATAGCCTTTAAATCTGCATTCTCCAGATCCCTCTGCATTTGTCTAATAAATGCTATATGCTGCGGATTGTGACCATTTATTCCACCTAAAATGTTAGTCTGAAGTTTGCCCTGAATACCTCTGACAAATTGGACAAAAGGATGGAACTTCATTAACCTGCACCCTTTTGAATGGTCCTTACCACAAACTGATGAAGTTTTTTGGCATCCTTTAAAATATCCCTCAGTTCATTCCGCTCTGATATTGATAAGGTTTTAAGCTGAATGTAGTGAGTATCATCATAGTCATCTGTTTGCCTGTATGACAGAAGCCTCCATTTTAACAAAGCAGCAAAATTATTTCGATATTTCCCCATTCCCTCATATTCATTTATTTTTATAATTTTATTGATTCGGGCAATAGTAGATGTATCCTGAATTCCTTCTTTCACAGCAAGGATTCTAACCGCATTTACATAAGGTATAAAGGCAGAGTATTTGAGATCCAGCTCTCCTTGATGGCTTCCCTTCTCCTCTGCCAGAAACTGGCCAAATGGACCTACCGACTTTTTCATGTGCATGCTGGTCTCCATCATTCTGGTCAGTAAATGTGGGCTTTTTTGAATGTTCACGGTAATAAAAGACTTCAATTCAGCTATATACTTTTCCTCGCCTGTCAGCACTCTGCTGTCATAAAAAATGTGGAGATTTCTCATCGTCTGCAGACTCTCCTCCTGCATCCATGCATGGATTTGTTCTTTCCATTCAGAGAATGATTTGCACCATAGCGGATTAGAACTCATCACATTCCCTTCGCAATATGGATAGCCAGCTGCTTTCAGACCTTTTGAAATTTCCTCCCCCAGCTCTAAAAAATACGCTTCCGCTTCATCAGCCCCCGCTTCAAACACCAATCCATGGTCCTGATCACTCAGAAAGCCTTGTTCCCTTCTCCCTGAGCTGCCCATTGTGAACCAGGCAAATTTCCATGAGGATGCTCTTTCAACTTTAATTCTATCCAAAGCTATGCTAATAACCTCTTTCATAATAAGGTCGTGAAAATCATTCAGAGCGCTGGCATCTGAGCGGAATTTTAAAATCTTTTCCTTTTTCCACTTTTTCACGGAATGATAAGAATTAAATGATGATTCCATCCAGGCACTCCCTTTAAAAAAGTCTATTCCTGCTTACGAGCTTATCTTTCTGTTTTCATCGGCCATGAAGACTTCGGGATACCCATAGCTTCCATGTTCACTTAAATCCAACCCCATAATTTCTTCTTCCTCTGTTACCCGAAGTCCTCTCAATATCTTCCCGGCAGCTGCCAAAATTATGAAGGATACAGCAAAAGCATAAAGGCCGGAAACAGCCACACCCATAAACTGGACTCCCAGCTGTTCAAAACCTCCCCCATAAAACAGCCCAGGTTTACCAACTGATGCCAATTCAGGTGTGGCAAAGAATCCAGTTGATAATGTTCCCCATACCCCGGCAGCACCATGAACAGATAGAGCAAAGATTGGATCATCGATCTTTCTCTTTTCAAAGAAACGCACACTGTAGAATACAAGGATTCCTGATACAAAACCTATAACAACAGCCGCCCATGTATCAACAAAAGCACAGGAAGCTGTAATTGCGACCAGACCTGCCAGAGCGCCATTAAGCATTGTCGGCACATCGGATTTACCCATAACCATCCACGAAATAATCAGTGCGGCAACTGCTCCTGCTCCGGCAGCAAGATTTGTGTTAAGAGCGACAAATCCAAAGAATCCATCTTCTACAGTCAATGTACTGCCGGCGTTAAACCCGAACCAGCCAACCCACAGGATCAGTACACCCAAGGCTGTATATACCTGGTTATGGCCATAGATATTGTTAGCGGAACCGTCTTTATTGAATTTTCCAATTCGGGGCTTAAGCAAGATCGTAGCTGCCAAGGCTGCCATAGCACCCGTTAAATGGACAACTGTTGAACCAGCAAAGTCCTGCTTGCCGTGTTCAGCAAGCCAGCCTCCTCCCCAAATCCAATGTGCGACGACAGGATAAACAATAGCAGAAAATAACACGGTAAAAATGAGGTAAACAGAAAGTTTTGCACGTTCAGCAAATCCGCCTAGTGCAATCGTAATGGATATACCGGCAAATGCCAGCTGAAATACGAAGAATACAGAAGAAGATAAGCTCATTCCCTCAAGCTCAGCACCTGAGTAAAAAAAATTTGATAACCCAACCAGTATATTTGCATGATCGCCGAAAATGAAACCAAAGCCAATGGCCCAAAATACCAATGATGATAAGCCAAAGGTAAAAATCGTTTTACCTGCAATATGCCCCGCATTTTTCATCCTGGTCGAACCGGCTTCGAGCATTACAAAACCCCCAAGCATAAAAATGACTAAAATGGCTCCCAGCATCACCCAAAGACTATTCATTAAAAATATGGCCTCCAATTATAATTCCTCCTTATTTTGAATAATGTAAGGATAAAAACGATATACATGTTACATTTCCTTACATCAATTAAATTTAATCCTTATTTTACTCATTTTTACACCGATGTCAATAAGTTTTTTGAAGATTTATAATTTTTATGTTATAAAACCTTACATAATTAGATTATTTGGATTGGCAATTTTATAGTTGCATCTGCGGTTCTTTAATCGGTTAAGTTAAGAACGAGCATTTAATTGCTCAATTTATCGTCGGGAGTGATGTATCATGGCAAGAAACAAACTTTTGGTACCCGGTGCAGGAGATGTATTGGATCAAATGAAACAGGAAATTGCCAATGAGTTTGGAGTTCAGCTTGGTGCTGATACAACCGCACGAGCAAACGGTTCTGTCGGCGGGGAAATGACAAAGCGCCTTGTCGCAATGGCAGAGCAGCAGCTTAAAAACCAGCAAAATCAGTAAAATTGCTTGCTGGGATACCGGCCCTGCCCTCGGGCCGGTCTTTCTTTCACCTAACAATACACTTACCGATGGAGGCAGACCTATGACCAACAAAAATGACAACCGCGAAAGAAAAAACAAATATCCAAATAATAAAAAGCAGGATGCAGAGTTCTCAAGAGAGGCAAATATCCGAAGCGAAATCACTAGAAAAGATCTGCAAAAATAACAAAACAAAAAAGGCATGTCACGTGACTGCCTTTTTTGGTATTACTATCATCCATAATAATGATTACTGCTCTTTTCTCCAAGCCTGCTGATCCTGCTGGAAGAGGAGGCAAATACGGCCGCCTCACAAATAACTGCAAATAATGCTGTTCCAAAAGCAAGATGGAGAACAGCCCAGGATATTTCAATGTAACTTACAATTGTCAATATACCGATAATGATTTGACCTAAAACCAGCAGGGAGGCAGCCATAAGCCGATTCTGCAATCCAGCCTCCCATCTATTTTTTAATGAAAGATATGTGAGTATAAATATATATAAAGACAAAACCCCGGCCAGAAGTCTGTGTCCGGTCTGGATTATTTCCGGAAAAGATACTGGAATAAAACCACTTGTACATTCAAGCCAGCTGCAGGCCAATCCGAATGATTGGTGCTTAATATAAGCACCAAGAAATAAAGTAAGAAGCAGCAATATCAACAGTGCTTTAAACTTGTTTTGAATACTCTGCTCTTTTCTTGTTTTAGTCCGCGACGACTGTTCATCAGCATGCTGCCAGATCCAGATTAGTACAGCAAGGAAAAACATCGCAACCATAAGGTGAACAGACACAATTATAGCAGGCAAATCCAGCCAAACTACAGCCGCCCCCAGTAAAATTTGAATTATTAATAGCAGCATCAATACCTTAGAAGCTTTATCAAGTCCCCGCACCTGTTTTGATTGCAGAATACTAAAGTACAATACAGCTGTCATTATTCCAAGTACTGCACCAATAACTCTGTGAGCAAATTCAATTAAGGTATCTCCTTCCAAAACCGGGATCACCAGCCCATTGCATAAAGGCCACTCCGGCCCGCACCCCATGCCAGACTCCGAAGATGCAACATACCCGCCGAATATAATTAAAATATAGGTTAGGATAATAGTTAAGAACGCCAGCCTTTTTATCTTCAAACTACACACTCCTTATATTTCAAAATTCTAAATTTTTCATTCAGTTTATCAAAACCTGGACAAACATTCGGTGATATGTGTCACAATATAGGGAGCGAGATGCAATTCACACAGTAAAACGCCAGAATTATCTCTGGCGCTGCATGGCTTTTATTTATTTGAAAATGTCCTGCTGCAAAGAGTTACATCCTCTATTTTAGAGTGATTAGGCTCATACCCTATTCCTGGGCCCTGAGGCACGAATATAAACCCGTCTTCCATAGTGACTTCAGGTTCGATGATATCTTCTTTCCAATAATGGGAAGACGGGGCTGTATCACCAGGAAGTGTAAAATTGGAAAGGGAAGTTATGGCAATATTGTGCGCACGTCCTATTCCAGCTTCAAGCATTCCGCCGCACCACATTGGAATGTTGTGATCTCTGCAAAGATCGTGAATTTTTCTTGACTCTGTAAGCCCGCCAACCCGGCCAATTTTTAAGTTTATGATTCTGCAGCTTCCAAGCTCAATCGCCTTTCGGGCATCCTCAAAGGTATGTATGCTTTCATCAAGGCAAATTGGTGTTTTCAAATGGTTTTGAAGCTTGGCATGGTCGATAATATCATCATGATCCAAAGGCTGTTCAATCATCATTAGATTAAACTCCTCCATCCTTTGAAGATGATTAATATCATTAAGTGTATAGGCGCAATTCGCATCAGCCATAAGCTTAATATCAGGAAACTGGGCACGGATGGCTTTTAAGATATGCACATCCCAGCCAGGCTTAATTTTCACTTTGATCCGCTGGTAGCCCTCTTTTACATATCCTTCAATTTGTTTAAGCATCTTTATTTCTGACTCCTGAATGCCAACACTAACACCCACTTCTATTTTTTCCTTTTCTCCGCCCAGAGCTTTTGAGAGCGAGATCCCTCTCTCCCTGGCATAAAGGTCCCAGACAGCACCCTCCAGCGCCGCTTTGGCATTGAAATTTCCCCTGATTGGCCTGAATGCTTCTGAAACATCATCAGGGTGCCGAATCTCTGATGCAAAAAGGATCGGTATTAAATGATCACTCATAATATGCCAATTTGTTTTAACTGTTTCTTCATTGTAGATTGGCTCCATAATGGAAACCGACTCTGCCCAGCCTGATTGTCCGCTTTTTGATTTTACTTCTACCAAAATAAAGTCCTTATCCACTTCTGTTCCGACACTAGTAGTAAACGGATTCATCAACTCCATTTTTACGTGCCTTAAAACAATGCTTTTAATTTCCATATTCCCATTCTCCCGGCATTATCTCTTTTCCAAAAGATATAAGTATTGGTTTTCCGCAGCGTCCTTTATAAGATCTGTTACAATCCAGCCTTTGCTGAAATAATGAGCAAAAGCATCTTTTGTGCTCTTTCTCCATTTCAGAGCCAATTCAAAATCCCGCTTTTTTATGTCCTGAAAATTCCCTGGGACCGGTATAAGAATTTTTTCATTATCATAGAATAAATTTACGTTTTCGGGGACAGCCAAACCATCAGCGACTCCTGTTTCTATTGCCCTTGGCAGAACTTCAAGAGAAAATTGGCGCAAAGGCCTTTCATCTTGAATTCGCCACTCCACTAGAAATCGGTCAGATGGTATGCCTGCATTCATATGGTCTGACATTTCACCATATGCATTTTCTATATATTGAGTGCATTCAGCCCCGAGCTTATGAAGATTGAGATTGGCATTTACGGTTTCAAGAGGGTCGTATGTCCAGGAAATGAGATCATAGCCTTTCTCAAGCGCTGTCTGTTTCTGAGCATTTTTTAGCTTTTCACCAATCCCCAATGCCCGGTACTCCGGGTGAATCCCCAGGCTGTGGGAGCAAAGATATACCTTTGTGCCGTCAAAGCCTGGAAAGCTGTATTGAAAACCGATCAGTTCCTCTCCCAGGAACGCGCCTAACACAAACCCTCCATTTTTAACCGTCGCCACTGTGTGATTAACCGGCACAGCTTCTTCCACACTCCATATTCTTGCTTCAAGTTCGTATACAGCTTCAAGATCCTTAACTGTGTGAAGGTTTTTAATGACCAGTGATGTTAATGCTTCTTGCTTCATAACCTTCCCCTTTCCCAGAAATTGCGATAAAATCCTAAAATATAATATGAGCTACAGCAGCTACAATCGGCAGCGTAATAATCGTACGGAGAAGGAAAATAAGAATTAAATCCTTTATGCTGACAGGGAGATTTGACCCTAGAAGCAGGCCGCCCATTTCAGACATGTAAACGAGCTGCGTTACAGAGACACAAGCAATGACAAATCTTGTCATTTCACTTTCAATGCCGCTGCCGATGACAGCCGGAAGGAACATGTCTGCAAATCCAACCACCATTGTCTGGGCCGCTTCTGCCGCTTCCGGAATTTGCATTAGAGCAAGGATTGGCTCAAACGGCTTGCCAAGAATCGAAAAAGCAGGGGTGAATTCAGCAATCACAAGGGCAACCGTTCCAATTGCCATAACAATTGGCAGAACTCCCATCCACATGTCTAAGACATTCTCAAAACCTTCTTTTACAACAGCGCCTGCACTATTATTTGTACGTGCTTTCTTAATAGCATTATTTAATCCCCATTTTACAGGTGTAGTATGTGAAGGAATAGAAGTTTCCTCCTTCATTACTGTCCCTTCATAAGCAGTATCAGCTTTTCTGGATAACGGCGGAATCCGCGGCATTACTACAGCTGCCACCAGACCAGCAAGGACAATGGTTAAATAGTAATGTATGAAATA
This sequence comes from Cytobacillus sp. FSL H8-0458, assembly GCF_038002165.1. Taxonomy (NCBI): domain Bacteria; kingdom Bacillati; phylum Bacillota; class Bacilli; order Caryophanales; family Bacillaceae; genus Cytobacillus; species Cytobacillus sp. FSL H8-0458. The sequence goes on from NZ_JBBOBR010000001.1 coordinate 2,781,202, forward strand.
TTGCTCTAAATTCAAATATTGAATAATGACAATCGTAAACGTTATGGAAACAACCGAGAAGGTAGTTGCAACAACTGCCGCCTCCCGCTTTGTATAATATCCTTCTTCATATTGTTTTGTTGTTAACAGGACTCCAATTGTCCCATCACCTACCCATGATGCCAGACAATCAAGCGAAGAACGTCCCGGCAGCTTAAAAACAGGCCTCATAACTTTAATTAATAATGCACCAAAAAATTCGAGCAGGCCAAAATTTAATAAAAGCGGCAGCAATAAACCTGCCAGAAGAAATGTAGTAAACAGGATCGGAATTAGATCATAGATTAAGAGTGCACCCGTGTTCTCTGAAAATACTGGTTCCAGACCTATCTCAAATAAAGTAATAATAGCAAAAACTGTTCCAAGCAAACGGGCTGCTACCCAAAATTTACTCACATTTAGCAATTTGTTCAAATAGGGGCTGTTTAAGATAAAGCCCGGTTTAAAAATTACTGCTATCAGTGAACCAATAACTGATAGAGCCATTATAGTAACAGTAATCGCAGGTATTGAAGCACCCAGCAACCCGTTAATTTGATTTGCTAAATATGCAACCGGGATTGTAATCCCATCTTCTCCTTGAATCGGCACCATAAATAGTAAAACCCCGACCAGTGAAGGAATTAGAAATTTTAAATAGTCCCCGGCAGTATAGGATTCCGTATCCTCCTGCTGAATGAATTTCTTTGAAAGACTGCTCATGCGTTATTTCCCCCTTTTATTTTTATAATTTTAACTCCCCTGCTGTTCAGCTTTATTCAACAAATAACTTCTGATCAGCGTATAAGATTTCCAGTTCCTGCTGTCTTTTGGCAATCCTTTCACGATCCTGTTCATCGATACCCGCGATCAGCACTTCCAGTAAACAAATAACCGAAGCAATAGAATGATGTCCGGTATCCAGAAGTTCATCAGTAGTAAGTGTGACTGCAGCCATTTGTCCGATCGGCGAAAGCTGTCGATCTGTAATGGCAATTATCCTGGAGCCCTTCCTCTCAGCAAATGAAGCCAGCTTTATAGTTTCCTTTCGATAGCGAGGGAAAGAAAAAATGACAACTGCTGACTGTTCTGTCAAATCACACACATCCTCAGGTAGAAATCCATGAGGGCCTGTGATATAAACATTTACCCTCATTTGTTTAAGAGTGTAATAGAACCAGTATGCGGCCGCAAAAGAGCTGCCAAAACCCCCAATATAAACCCTGTCTGCCTGAATTAAGAGATCAATTGCTTTCCAAAGCTCTCTTTCATCAACCTGATCAAGCAATTGCCGAAGTATTTTCCTCTCTTGATCAATGACTCTCTTAAACAGGTTCTCTTTCGCTGCATTTATTATGTAAGAATCACGTTCATCTGCAGCATGCTGTTTCCCTGTCAGCCAGTCTTTTCTGATTTGTTCCTGCATTTGGGAAAAACCGCTGAACCCAAGTGCGTACGCAAGCCGAATGACCGTTGTCTCACTGACTCCTGCATTTCTTCCAACTTGAAATGCTGTTAACAACACCGCTTCATTAGCGTGCTCCATTATAAATTCAGCTGCTTTCCTCTGTCCTGGCGAGAGGGACGAATAGCTTTCTTTAATCATCTGGTTCATTGTTTTCTTATCCATGCCGGCTCCTCATGAATAGTGAAGGAAAAACTTCTTATGCAAAGTATAAAGCATGAAATGCTTCTTAAACAAGAAGTTTTCTACTATTCAAAATTATTTTTATTTACATTTTGTTTAGAAATTTATTCTTTTATGTGAAGGTAATCCTTCTTTTAGTAAATTTTAAAGGATGAAATACTTCTTTAGCAAGAGAAAGATGTATTTTTAAAAACGTAAATTTATTTTTATGCATAAAACCATACTAAGGTATTTCCTTATAGATGGATAACTTAAAAAATAATTATCAATGGAAATCCTTCGTTATCCTTAAACGTCTTAAACATTTTTACGCAAACGGTTGCATCATTTTCCTGCCCGTGTTATTTTAAGATAATAATAAAGCTAAATAGTATTTTCATAGAATAAATCCATGCATTCATCGAAATTTTTTCGTGAAATTATGGGAATGCTTTTTTAGCCCATCTAATGAAAGCCCATACAATAAGGGAGAGAAGAACAATGAAAAAATTATTTTCTTTTGATTTCTGGCAAAAGTTTGGGAAGGCATTACTTGTAGTAGTGGCCGTAATGCCAGCTGCAGGCATTATGATTTCACTTGGCAAGCTTGTTGGCATGACAGGTACTGACATAGCATTTGTGCAAGCGATTGCACGAGTTCTGGAGGATATCGGCTGGGCCATTATTACAAATCTTCATATCTTATTTGCAGTTGCAATTGGCGGTTCCTGGGCTAAGGAACGTGCAGGCGGAGCGTTTGCAGCTCTTATTGCTTTCATTCTGATAAATAGAATTACAGGCGCTATATTCGGTGTAAAGTCCGACATGTTAGGTAATTCCGAGGCCACGGTAAAATCCCTGTTTGGACAAGATCTCATTGTACCGGACTATTTCACTTCTGTTTTAGGCGCACCAGCATTAAATATGGGAGTATTCGTCGGGATTATCTCAGGTTTTCTTGGCGCAAATTTATTTAACAAGTATTATAACTATGATAAATTGCCAAATTCACTTTCCTTTTTTAATGGAAAGCGATTTGTACCCTTCACTGTAATCGGCGGCTCTGTTGCAGCAGCCTTGGTCTTATCAATTGTTTGGCCATTTATTCAAGGATTATTAAATGATTTCGGACAATGGATTGCTACATCACGGAATACAGCACCAGTTATCGCTCCATTTGTTTTTGGCGCACTGGAAAGATTGCTTCTTCCATTCGGATTGCACCATATGCTGACTGTACCAATTAATTATACAGAGCTCGGCGGAACTTACAAAATCCTGACAGGCTCTAATGCAGGTTCAACGGTCGCTGGACAAGATCCTCTATGGCTTGCATGGATTGCGGACCTGAATAACTTTTTGGCTGCAGGAGATACAGAAAGCTATAAGCAATTGCTGAATGACGTTACCCCTGCCCGCTTTAAAGTAGGCCAAATGATTCTGTCCGCTGCGGCCTTAATGGGAATTGCGCTTGCAATGTACCGCAATGTAGATCCTGAGAAAAAGAAGAAATACAAATCGATGTTCTTCTCCGCTGGTTTGGCAGTATTCTTAACTGGAGTAACAGAACCGATTGAATTTATGTTCATGTTTGCTGCTCCACTTCTTTATATCGTGTATGCAGTTATGACAGGTCTGGCATTTGCAGTCGTTGATATTATTAATATCCGTGTTCATTCTTTTGGCATCATTGAATTGATTACAAGAACACCAATGATTATAAAAGCTGGCTTATGGCTGGATCTTGTAAACTTTGTAATTGCGTGCCTTGTATTCTTCGGACTAAACTTTGGAGTTGCAAATTTTATGATCAGAAAATTCAACTTTCCTACACCAGGACGCAATGGAAACTATATCGAAGAAGAAAATACTGCTTCATCTTCTGATACTTCAGTCAAGAAAAATTCGCTGGCTCCTGTGTTAATCGAATTATTAGGCGGAAAAGAAAATATTGAAGATGTTGATGCCTGTATGACCCGCTTGCGTGTCACAGTCAAGGACACTTCATCAGTTGCTGGTGAACAGGACTGGAAGAGAAATGGAGCTTTAGGTCTTATCGTTAAAGACAAAGGCGTCCAGGCAATTTATGGACCAAAAGCAGATGTCCTTAAATCTGATATACAAGACCTTCTGGGAGCTTAACAATGAAATTATTAACTCTCAACTGTCACTCATGGCAGGAGGAACAGCAGCTCGAAAAAATTAAAATTCTTGCTGAGGCTATTAAAGAAAACCGCTATGATGTCATCGCTCTGCAGGAGGTCAGCCAGCATATCAAAGCCCCTTTGAAAGACGGCCATATCAGAGAAGATAATTATGCACTGCTGTTAATAGAAGAATTGAGAAAAATAGGTGTGGAAGATTACGTTTTCAAATGGGATTTTTCACATATTGGCTATGATATTTACGAAGAGGGTCTTGCAATATTGACAAAGCATGAAATAAAGGAGGATTTTTCCTTCTTTATTACCCAAAATAAAAACCAGGCACATTGGAAGACACGAAAAATTGTTGGTGTTAAATTAGTTTACAAAAACAGACCAATTACCTTTTATTCTTGTCACCTTGGCTGGTGGGATGATGAAGAGGAATCCTTTAAATTTCAGGCTGAATCTCTTCTTGCACATGCATCTAAAGATAAACCCGCCATTTTTATGGGTGATTTCAACAGCTCGGCGTATGTCCGCAATGAAGGTTATGACTTTCTCATAGGCAAAGGACTTTATGACACTTTTGAATTAGCAGACAAGAAGGATTCAGGAGTGACGGTTAAAGGCAAAATTGCCGGCTGGGACGAAAATAAACATGAGATGCGCATCGACTTGATTTTATCATCGTTTCCGATCCATCCAAAATATTCCCGAGTTATTTTTAATGGCCCAAACAAACCCATCATTTCCGATCATTATGGAGTGGAAATTGAAATTTAGCCATATGAAAATCCCTGACAATGGAATCAGGGATTTTCGTTATACCGTCAGCCTGTAAACCGGTTCGGAATGAAATGCCTGAAAAATCTCACCTGTCGGTTCAAAACCAACTTTCTCATATACACGAATAGCAGACTCGTTCTCCTTGATGACAGATAGGTAGATTTCAGCACACCCATATTTTTCTTTCATTTCCTCAATTACAAGTTTAATAGCCGGTATACCATAGCCTTTCCTCTGAAATTGATGTCCAAGCATCAGGCTGACAAGTTCATAGCGGTCATGCTCTTTATCCAGACCATGAGTCGCAAAGCCAATTAATGATTCACTATCGTATATAGCTTTACAGGTCCAGCCATTGACTGAAGCCAGAGCAATGAAAAAAGCATTCGAACCGACAAACCTTTCGAAAATTTGAAACTTCTTTTCCTGCTCTTCCTCAGATTTCAAATTAATAATCTCAAAAAAATTTTTCTCTGTAACAGGTTTCAACATCAAGTCCATTTCCGCTCCCTATCCTCTCGTTCTAAAATATTTACTAAGATAAGATTCGCAATTCCAGTCATAAATTCCTTTTGAAATAGAAAAAGCCTCCCTGCTTACTTAACACAGGGAGACTCTTGCTCATTATTTTTTTCACTTTTTTGTCAATCTGCCTAAAAGGAAAGCTCCTGCTGCTACACCAATCACAGTATTCGTTTTCTTAGTAAATACCTGCTTGGCAACAAGGTTTAAGTTCTGCGGCCGTTCTGCCAGGCGCCTCATGAAATAACCGTACCAGTCATGTCCAAAAGGAACATATGTGCAGAAATTATAGCCCTCACCAGCAAGCTTCAGCTGCATATCCTTGCGGAAGCCATAGAGCATTTGAAATTCAAATTTATCTTTAGGGATATTATTAGCCCTTACAAAATCTTTTACATGGTTAATTACATTATGGTCATGTGTTGCAATTGACGTGAATTTGCCATTAAGCAAATGCCATTCTATTAATTTTATAAAGTTAGCATCAATGTCATTTTTATCCTGATAAGCAATTTCTTCAGGCTCCTTGTAAGCACCTTTTACAATCCGCAGACGATAATCCTGATATTTCTTAAGGTCTTCTTCAGCATCAAGGAAATATGCCTGAATGACTGTACCGAAATTATTGTATTCCTTGGATAGTTCATCCAAAATGTCAAAGGAAGGCTGCAAACGCTTGGAGTCTTCCATATCCATATTCACAAAAATACCATAATGGTTTGCTCTCTCTACTATCTCCCTAACATTTTCAAGGCAGAAAGAGTAGTCAATATCAAGGCCTAATTGAGAAGGCTTTAAAGAGATATGTGCATCCACATGATTTTCATGAATGGCCTCTATCACTTCTATTATTTGTTTTTTCGCTTCTGCCGCCTCTTCTTTTTTATATACAAATTCCCCGAGGTTATCGACAGTACAAGAGATGCCATGATCGTTAAGCTCTTTTATGCTCTGAATAGCTTCTTCTAAATTTGTCCCAGCAACTACATTCTGCGCACCCAATTTCAATCCATATTTCTTTGCAGCGCTATTCAGAAATTCGTTCTGGGAAAGGCCTATAAACAGATCTTTCAACATAGAAATATCCCCTAACTCTTGTAATTTCACAATAAAATTATAGCATAGATTTTCAATAAAAATTATTTTGTGAATTTTTATATTTTAACGATTCCCTATCACTGTTTCGTTAAAACATTGCAGGAGTTCCCAGTCCAAAAGAAAAAATTTTTTGGAACAAAAAAATGTCCGGCTATCGGCAGCCAGACACTTTGAATATGATTCCGACTGGGTTCGAACCAGCGACCTCTACCCTGTCAAGGTAGCGCTCTCCCAGCTGAGCTACGGAATCGTTATGATTATTTCCCCGTATTGGGGACAATATAAAATATACTTCTTTCTAACATAAAAGTCAATACCTATATTTCATCCAGAAACTATCAGATTAAGAGCTTAATATCCAGATTACATTCCCTTTACAAATTCGGCTTTTGTGCCTTAAAGGTATCTTTTTATGACTATATGCTTTATAATGCCCTCTATATGATTCTTTTGTTAAATGAATCAGACTATACAGGGTTACGGAAGGAGAATTATTAATGAAGAAACTAATGTATCCCTTTTTACTAGTATTAATATCTGCCGTTTTAGCTGCTTGTGGAGCTGATGATGAAAGCAAGAGTGCAGATAAAAAAGAAGAACCTAAAACAGCGGAAACTGATCAGCAGGACCAGCAGAAGCAAATGGAAGAAATGCAAAAGAAAATGGACAAGCAAAAGCTTGATGAAGAAAAGACTGTTGCAGTAGTTAACGACCAGGAAATTCTTGGACGCGAATATAACAGTGTGCTTACTTCATCACAAATGATGTATCAGCAAATGGGACAAGATCCTACTACCAAGGATGCTGCAGAGAAAATTAAGAATCAGACACTTGACAGTTTAGTGGGCCAGACACTTCTTCTCCAGGAGGCTGATAAAAAAGGCTATAAAGCTTCTGATGAAGAAGTCAAAAAGCAGCTCGAAGAAACAAAAGGACAATTCAAGGATGATAAGGAATTCGAAACAGCAATGAAGCAGGCTGGCCTTAATCCCAATTCATTAGAAAAGGAAATTGCCAATAATATTAAATATACGAAATACATCGATGGCGAGATTAAACCTGAGAAAGTTACAGATGCTGAAATTCAAAAATTCTATGAAGAATATGCCAGCCAGGGTGGTGCTGAAGGACAGGAGCCCCCTAAATTGGAAGAAGTAAAACCACAGATCAAACAGCAGCTCGAACAGCAAAAACAGCAGGAAATGCTCGTTAAGCATGTAGAAGAATTGAAGAAAAATGCAAAAATTGATATTAAGGTATAAGTATCATTGAACAGCTCTCGTTATCGGGAGCTGTTTTTCTATGTTTCAAGATTTGTTTAATCATAATGGCACTTAATGGATATATTCTTCCCCTTGAGTAATTATTTAAATGCTGTAATATGTATTGGGGAGGATTCTACATGATTAAACACACTACATTGATTCAAATAATTGCAGGTTATTTAATTCTCACTCTCGGTGTTTCACTAATCATCTTATCCAGTCTTGGTGCAGGTGCCTGGGACACTGTTTATGTTGGACTTTTTAATCAGTTCGGTCTCACCATTGGAACATGGTCATTCCTGGTCACGGCTTCCCTTATATTTTTCAATGCCGTACTCTCTTGGGAAAAACCGCAGTTTAAATCATTCATTGGAACCATTTTAGCGAGTCTGGGGATCGATTTTTGGATGGAGCTTGTTTTTAGCAGCTTCACCGTTACACACTTTCCCTATCAGATACTTGCCTTCATTACTGGTATTATACTTCTGGGTTTCGGAGTATCTATCTATATCCGACCGCAATTATTCAGCGGCCCCATTGATGGATTAATGATCGCAACTGCCAAAAGGCTCAATATCAGCATGAAGACCGCACGTATTATTAATGAATTGTTAGCATTGGCCATTGGCCTTCTCTTAGGCGGTCCGGTCGGATTGGGTACTTTGTTTGTAGCCATCTTTTTAGGCTATGCCATACAATACGGGACTGTCCTTCTAAATCACTTAAAAGATAAGGGATTAAAGATTATTTAAAAGGCTTCATTAATGAAGTCTTTTTTTACGCGAACATTTATTCGCATTCTACTTGATTAAGAACGTGCGTTCGTTTATAATGTAAATAAAAGTAAGGAGGGATTTCTCTATGAAAGGAATTCTTTATCGAGCTATGGAAGAGAGAAAGCCTGTGGAAATCATTTATCTCTCCAAACGCAATTCATTTACACAAAGAAAAATTTTAATCAAAGAACTTCGAGGCAGCACGATATTAGCCTATTGTTTATATAGAAAACAAATGCGCATCTTCAACTTGAACCATATCATGTCCATTTTGCCCGAAAAGAAAGCTCGCCAGATCAGCTAAAAGACCAGTTCACTTCAATCATCAAGCCTGTATTTCACAGAAGAAGTACGGCTTTTTATTTTGCCTCCTTCCCGATTATCGGCCATAGCGGCCAAGAAGCCTGACAGACCCAGCAGCAGAAGCAAAAAGGAAGGATCTCATTGAGCATCCTTCCTTTTTTTATATTTTTATTTTTTGTGCTTCGGGAACTGTCTGGCTCTAGCAAGTGAGTTTTTTTATTAAGTTAAGCTGTTTGCGGCTTGGCCTGATCGTCTTTTTTTATGAAAACCTGCAATGCAATCAACAGGATAAAGATACCTAATCCTACAATATCAGTAACCCCTTCAGGGTAAATTAGGAGCAGGCCTCCTACAATTCCCAGCAGCCTTTCAAAAATATTTAACTTGCGAAGCCAGTAGCCAATTACGCCAGCTCCAATTGCCATCATACCTGCCAAAGCGGTGAATACTACCCAGATTAAGTAATACCAGGTTGTATCGATCATTAATAACTCCGGTGACAGGACAAACATGTATGGGATAATAAAAGCCCCAATGGCAAGCTTGGATGCTGTTACTCCTGTCTTTATCGGATCTCCTCCGGATACACCAGCTGCCGCAAATGCTGCAAGAGCAACTGGAGGTGTGACATCTGCCACAATACCGAAATAGAACACAAATAAGTGAGCAGATAAATCAGGTACGCCCAGAAGGATGATTGCTGGGGCAGCTATTGTTGATGTGATAACATAGTTTGCCGTTGTTGGTGATCCCATACCAAGGATAATTGCTGCAACCATTGTCAGCATCAAAGTTGGGATCAACAGCCCGCCGGAAAGATCAAGCAGGCCATTCGCCATCTTTAATCCAAGCCCTGTCTTTACAACTACACCAACAATAATACCTGCCGCAGCTGTTGCTGCAGCAACGCCCAAAGCCGTACGTGCACCATCAACTAAAGCATCGATAGCATCTCTGAATCCAATACGCGTTTCTTTGCTAATCATACTTACTGCAACCGTAATGACAATTGACCAGAGAGCAGCACGTATTACGCTCATTCCGCTCATTAGCAGGATGATAACTGCTAAAATCGGCAACAGCAGATAAATCTTCTTCATTACTTCTTTGCGGTTAGGCATCTCTTCATCTTTCAGACCTCTAAGACCTACACGTTTCGCTTCGAAGTGAGTCATGATCCAGACTCCTGCAAAATATAGAAGTGCAGGAATTGCAGCTGCCTTTGCAATATCCCAGTATGTAATGCCGCCGCCAATAAACTCAACCATCAGGAATGCAGCAGCACCCATGATTGGAGGCATAATCTGGCCGCCGGTTGATGCAGTCGCTTCAACTGCGCCAGCGAATTCTTTCTTGTAGCCAAGCTTTTTCATCATAGGGATGGTAAAAGAGCCTGAAGTTACTACATTAGCTACAGAACTTCCGCTAATTGTTCCCTGTAGTGCACTTGAGAAAATGGCAACCTTCGCCGGTCCGCCAGTTCTCTTTCCGGCGATGGATACGGCCAAATCATTAAAATACTGGCCTACCCCCGTTTTTACAAGGAATGAACCAAATAACAAGAATAGAAATATAAACGTAGCAGATACGCCTAGAGGGGTACCCAGGATTCCCTCGGTAGTAAAGAACATGGTCTGCACCAATCTTTCTAAATCAAGACCGCGGTGCGCCAAAAAGGCCGGCATATATGGCCCGAACATTGCATAGGCAAGAAAAATGACGGCAATAATGGTTATTGGAAGTCCAACCGCGCGCCTTGTCGCTTCCAGAACCAGAAGAACTGCAATTAGACCTACATAAAAATCGATCTCGGTCAGACGGCCGGCCCTCATGACAATTTCATCAATAAAAAGTGGCCAATAAGCTCCTACAGCAATACCCAGTATAGCTAAAATGATGTCGTACCAGGCAACTTTATGCTTTCTTCCCCTATCTTTCTTCCTTGCAGGGAATAACAGAAATATTAGGGCTAATGCAAAACCTAAATGAATCGAACGCTGCAGCTGGGCTGTAAGCATCCCGAAAACCCCTGTATATAAATGGAACAGTGAAAATGCTAAAAGCCCAAAAAAGACGATCCAGCCTAATACTCCTCCTAATTTCCTTGTACCAGCCTCTGGATCGTATTTTTCCAGCAATTTCTGCTGTTCCTCAAGAGATAATGTTTCCCCTTTATTTTCCAAGGATATTCACTCCTTTCAACACCTCGATTAAGTTTATCTTTTTTGCCTTTATTCGTACCCATGTACCAGGTTCGATATAATCTGTAAGGACATATTCTTCACCTTGCAGAATCAATCTGTGATTCGCTCTGACCTTACCCAGCCTTAAGTCAAATGAAGGAAAGATCCTTTTCATATTCTTAATATAATATTTGCCGTTCTTTTGTTCAAATTCCTCTCCATCTGCAGCATTTTCTGGCATACCGATGGCAAAATCCTCATACATGAGTTCGAACAATTTAATATTTCCATCTCCGGTTATAGTGTAGCTTTCTACAACATCTGTAAGGTGGATGGAATGTGTATACTTTATATTAAATGTTCTGTCCTCTTTAATCGGGAAATAAGCAATCACCTTTCCTTTGTTTTGATACTCAAAAACAACTGCCTGCTTAATGGGTATGAAGAACATGATTGCGATGGTTATGATTACGAGGAGTGCCAGGACCGCCTTTTTATCCCCTGGCTTATTAAAGTTCATGAAACCTCCACCTAAAAAAATTTGTCAGCTTTTACAATTGATTGCCACTTCATTTTAAAAATTAATTGACCGGCGCAATAACCTTATCAGGTTTTTTACAGCCGGCCAAATTTCATCATTTGATTATGTTAGTGAAAGATTATTCAGCTTTAAAGCCTTTTTCGTCAAAGTACTTTTTAGCACCAGGGTGCAGTTCAATACCAGTACCTTTAACAGCATTTTCAGCCTTAATCATTTTACCTTTGGCATGTGTAACTTTGTCAAGGTTCTCAAAGATTGCTTTCGTAACATCGTAAACTACATCCTCTGAAAGGTCATTTGAAACAACAAGCATTGCCTGTACAGCTACTGTCGGCGCAGCTTCCGCAAGCTTATATGTTCCAGATGGCACTTCATCCTGTACATAGTAAGGATATTTCTTAATTAATGCATCGATTTTATCCTGCTCAATCGGAACAATCACAACATCTTCAGTTGCAGAAAGTCCTTCTACTGCACCTGTTGGTGTTCCTGCTGTAACAAATGCAGCGTCAATAGTGCCATCCTGGATTCCGGCAGTCGACTCATCAAAAGAAAGATCCTGTTTTTGAATGTCATCCAATTTGATTCCATGCACTTCAAGGATCTGTTCTGCATTAGCAGCAGTTCCTGAACCAGGTGCTCCGATTGAAACTTTTTTGCCTTTTAAGTCTTCAACTGATTTAATGCCGGATTTTGCAGTAGTAACGATCTGGATCGTTTCAGGATAAAGCGTGCCAATTGCACTCACATTATCCACTGCTGCACCTTCAAACATTAATTTACCTTCTTGCGCATATGAAGCAATGTCAGTTTGAGAGAATGCAATCTCTGCATTGCCATCTTTCAATGTGTTCATGTTCTCTGCAGATGCACCTGATACTTCAGCATTTGTATCAATGCCTGTAGCATCAGAAATAATCTCAGCGAATGATCCGCCTAGCGGATAGTATGTACCGCCTGTTCCACCAGTCACGATGCTCATGAATTTTGGCTTTTCTGCGCCGCCTTCTCCATCTCCGCCGCCTTCATCTTTTCCGCCGCCGCAGGCTGCAAGAACCATAGAAAGCGCTAACAGCAGAGCTGTGGCTAGGAATATACTTCTTTTTTTCATCCTATTTCCCCCTTTTAAAGATTAGATTTTATCAATTATATACTAACATAAACCTTATTAGAATTGTCAAATGATTCCTAGCTGCTTTAAGATACGGAAATTTACTTACTCCAATAATTTGCATCCCGATCTATGAATGAGAATGCAAGTAAAAAGCAATTCCTATATATATATGATAAAATCATCATGTAAACTCTTACATAAAGACTAAACGGAGGAACAGACATTATGGATTACCCTAGAGGATCAATACAGGATATCAGGATTCAAAGCAAAGAATTGGGTGAAGAAGTTGAACTCCTCATTTATTTGCCCGCTTCCTTTTCACCTTTATATAAATACACTGTTGTTATAGCCCAGGACGGGAAAGATTACTTCCAGCTGGGAAGAGCCGGGCGCATCGCGGATGAATTATTAAATGAAAAAGAAATCGAAAATATCATCATTGTTGGTGTCCCTTATAAAAACGTCAAGGATAGATGGAAGAAATATCATCCGGACGGTGAACAGCATAATGCATATATCCGTTTTCTTGCACATGAACTGGTTCCATACCTTGACAATGAATTCCCTACTTATCAAATGGGAATGGGACGGGCACTTATGGGAGATTCCCTTGCAGCAACTGTTTCCTTAATGGCGGCCCTTCAATACCCTAATACTTTCGGAAGACTAATTCTTCAATCACCTTATGTTGATAACTCCGTTACAGAAGCAGTAGAGGAATTTACCCAGCCTCACCTTCTTAATATTTATCATGTTATCGGGAAAGGCGAGACATCTGTAAAAACCACAGGAGGAGAAGAAAAAGATTTTCTTACTCCAAACCGGGATCTTTCCAATTTGTTTAAGCAAAAGCAATTTCCTTACTTCTATGATGAATTCGAGGGAAATCATACATGGACATACTGGCAGCCTGATTTAAAAAGGGCATTAAAGTATATGTTTTAACTGGAAATTGAGTGAAAAGAACTATTCTTCCGCAATAAAAAGATTACCAAAGCTCACTGCTTTTTAATGTAAAAAAAGGTATAATTATATAATGAATTTAGAAAATTTGCTATAATAGTTCAACAAAGTGTTTTTCATTTAAGTTTAGCCTGCAAATTATAAAAATTATTAATAAACATGGAGGTTGTTGTATGGAGACTAATTACGGCATCGTTATTTTCCCGTCAAAAAAGCTGCAGGATTTGGCTAATTCTTATAGAAAGCGGTATGATCCGCATTATGCTCTAATTTCTCCGCATATAACTTTAAGATCGCGCTTTGAAGCATCTGAAGAAGAAATAAAGCGGCTGACAGAAACACTTTATGGAATAGCTAAAAAACACGATCCCTTTCAAATAAACGCATCAAAAATCAGCTCCTTCCAGCCTGTCAACAATGTAATTTATTTCAAAATTGAGCCTTCAATCCAGCTCGAAGAGTTACATGTTGAACTGAATGATTATATTAGCGGAGAAGCACCTGAATATAATTTTGTCCCTCATATTACCATCGGGCAAAAACTCTCCAATGATGAGCATTCAGATGTGTATGGAAGCTTAAGAATGCAGCCGGTGAATCATGAAGAGGTGGTCGATCGTTTTCATCTTCTGTATCAGCTGGAAAACGGATCTTGGACCGTATATGAAACATTCAGGCTAGGGAAGGAATAGTAAAATGGAAGTAAAAGTTGTATCATCTGAGCAAGAATTGCAAGATGCATTCTCAGTAAGGAAACACGTTTTCGTCAGCGAGCAAAATGTTCCCGAAGAAGAGGAAATCGATCAGTTCGAGGACGAAGCAGTCCATTTTGTTCTATATTATAATGGCATGCCTGCAGGTGCCGGAAGGTTTCGCACCGTAGACGGCAATGGAAAAGTGGAAAGAATTTGCGTATTAAAGGAGCACCGCAAGAGCGGATCCGGAAAAGCAATAATGGAAAAAATTGAGGAACATGCTATGAAACAAGGATTGCCTTCCTTAAAATTAAATGCCCAGACTCAGGCTATTCCTTTTTATGAAAAGCTGGGCTATCAGGTAATCTCAGAAGAATTTATGGATGCCGGAATCCCGCACCGTACAATGAAGAAAACGATATAGCGGACAAGCTCCTGCCATGTTGGCGGGAGCTTTTTTTAGATGCTCATCTCAGACAAAACGCGATAGAAGCTGCGTTGAAACTTATATGCAATAATTTTGGGCTTTCAGCAAACACTATTTGGGATACAGCATTCTAAGGAGTGGTTTGAATGGAATATTTACACATCTTAAGTGTACTTGTGGTAGGATATATTTTCTTGTTTATTATGGCTAAACTCCTGGGGAAAACACAAATTACACAGATTACTCCATTTGATTTTATCTCAGCCATCGTGTTAGGCGAGCTGGTTGGCAATGCCCTGTACGATCAGGAAACTGGGATACCCGAAATTTTCTTTGCTGTTGCAGTATGGGGAATTCTCATTTACGCAACTGAAATACTTACTCAGAAATATAAACGGGCACGCAAGCTTCTTGAAGGTGAGCCCTCTATTGTTATTAAAAAAGGGAAAATTATCTATGAAGAATTGAAGAAAAATCATCTCGACATTAATCAGCTGCAGCACCTCCTCCGATCAAAGGATGTTTTTTCAATCAGGGAATGTGAATATGCCATTCTGGAAACGGATGGAACAGTCAGCGCATTAAAAAAACCGCTTTTCGCGGCACCAACCATTCAGGATTTGAATCTCCCAATAAATAAAGTTGAACTTCCTGTAACAGTTATTTTAGACGGAGAGGTGGTTTGGGATAATCTTAAAAGCATTAATTGGGATGAAACAATACTTAAGAATGAAATTAAAAAATTAGGAGCGAGCGGTGTCAAAGATGTTCTGTACGCTGAATGGAAAAAAGGAGAGGCCTTGCACGTGCAAACGTACTAAGCCTCTCCTTCTATTAGATAACTAGCTCATGTTTCGGCTTTCTTAAATGCATTCACTAATAAAACGCCCTTTTCCTGTCAGCTCTCCATATGTTTGTTCTGCTTTTTTACTAATGGTCCGAGTTTGGGCTTCTGCCCTCTCCTGAGTATTTGATTTAGTTAATCTTCTTTGCATATCAAGGGGAAGTTCGTGACGGAAGGCTTTTGCATTGGATTGTGCTGATATCCTGGCAACTGGCACGAACCGGAACGGATCATACTTTGTGCCAATCTCTCTTTCTGCATACTGATTATATTGATATGAAGTTACAGGCAGAATGTAGCCCATGAATACTCCCCTTTCAATTATGTATTTATCTGATTAATAAGAGAATACGTATCTGAATTTGATTTTATGTACCCGTTTCCATGAAATTTTAAACAGAAAAGCACTTTTGAATCCTTTACCGGTTTGTTATGATTAAATTTGTCTTGTTGTAAAAAAAAATAATATTGTTAAACTCGGCAATTTATATATAATGGGGTATTTTTTATGAAAACAGCAAAGTTACATAATAAGACTGTGAATCTGGAACACTTGAACAGAGAGAGTTTTCAGCATATTTATGAGGAAGGCAAAAAAGGAAAGCTGTGCTGCCCTGATTGCGGAGCTTCTGTCCGTTTGTATTTGGGAATTCTGGATGAACCTCATTTTTATCATATTCAGCAAAGCAGCAGAACGTGCAAAGATATAATTCTTAACCCCGAATCAGTCCAGACGGAGACTGAAGAATATATAGAAAGAAATGGATTCAAAATTCCTGTTTCAAGGTCAATTGCTTCAGCTGCAGTAAAAGAAATCGAATCAGCCTTTAAAAAAGCTCAGCCGGTAAAAAATATCCCTCTCTATATTCAAGAAGGCACTGCCAGCCCCAGTTTCCCTGATGAATACCTTAAGTCTCTTTCACAAGCAGGTGTCTTTTTGGATAAAAAGCAGGCTGCGGCTGTGTCTCATCTAGATGGGCCACTGCTCGTTCTGGCAGGTGCAGGCAGCGGCAAAACCCGTGTTTTAACAACACGGACTGCTTTTATGCTTCGCGAGAAAAATATCGACCCTAAATCAATAATGCTCGTTACATTTACAGCTAAGGCTGCGGCTGAAATGAAGGAGCGCCTTACCCATTACCCTGGAATGGATGCCCGAAAGGTCAGGCAAATCGTTTCGGGCACTTTTCACAGCTTATTTTATCGGATCCTTTCTTTCCACAATCCGGAAAAATGGTCTTCAGGCAGGCTGCTTAATAAAGAATGGCAGCGGGAACAGATTATTAAAGAATCCAGCAAAGACTTAAAGCTCGATGAAAAGGAATTTGCCTTTGACATTGCCCTCCAGCAAATCAGCTATTGGAAAAATTCTCTTATCATACCTGGCAAGGTTAACCCAAAGAATGATTGGGAGGAACAAACCGCGATTCTTTATCAAAGGTATGAACAAACAAAAACAAAAAGGGAATTATTTGATTTTGATGATATGCTCACAGGCTGCCATGCCCTTTTTATAGAAGAACCTGAGATTCTTGAACAATATCAAAATCGATTTCATTATTTCCTGATTGATGAGTTTCAGGATATTAATAATGTTCAATATGAGCTAATAAAAATGCTGTCTGATAAAACCAAAAATGTCTGTGCAGTGGGGGACGATGATCAATCTATATATGCCTTCAGAGGAAGTGATCCCCAATATCTTTTAGATTTTGAAAAAGATTTCCCTGATGCTAAGGTAATTACATTGAATCAGAATTACCGCTCTGCTCATGAGATTGTATCAGCTGCAAACCAAATCATTTCTCTAAATAAATATAGACGTCCAAAAAGCATGAGTGCTCAATTTTCCGGTGGACAGCAGCCCTTCCTCTTTTTTCCTTATGATGAGGAAGAAGAAGCTACGATGATCCTGACTGATATCCAGGAAAAAGTTGAGGATGGGTATGAACCGCGGGATTTTGCAGTACTATTCCGTACCCATACCGGGAGCAGAGCCATTTTTGAGCGGCTGGCCAATTCGAGCCTTCCATTTAAATTGGATCAGGATGCCGAATCATTTTATGATCGGTTTATTGTTCGAAGCATGCTTGCTTTTCTAAAGCTATCGATAAATGAGGATGACCAGAATGCTTTGAAAGATATGCTCCCGTCTCTGTTTATTAAACAATCCGTCCTGCAGGATATTAAGGCAGAAAGCATCCTGCAGGATTGCTCATTGCTGGAAAGCCTGAAGTTTATAAAAACAGGCTTTGCTTTTCAGGAAAGCAAATTAAAAAAAGTGATCCCTGTTACCAGATCAATCACAGGGATTAGTCCCATCACCGCAATTGAAACGGTTGAAAAAGAATTGGGATTCCAGGACTTTATAAAAAAACGAGGCAATGAAGGCAATAAAATGGATAAAGGCTCTGATGATATTAAAGATTTGAAGGTCGCTGCGCGTAATTTCCAGTCTCTTCATGAGTTTCTGGAGCATACTGAACATATGAAAGCCATGAACAAAGAAATCAAGCGCCTCAGCAGGAATAATGATAATGCCATTACATTAAGCACTATCCACCGTGCAAAAGGGCTTGAATATAATGTGGTATATGTGGCCGGTGCAGCAGAAGGAAACCTCCCGCATGATCATGCACTGGAAGCTTACCGTTCAGGTGAGTCTGCCCCCTTAGAGGAAGAACGAAGATTAATGTACGTTGCCGTAACAAGAGCCAGGAAGGACTTGTATATTTCTGTGCCGGAAAAAAGGCGCGGACGGAAGGCATATCCATCAAGGTTCCTTGCCCCCATCACAAGAAGCGGCAGAAACAAAGGCGAAAAATAAACAGAAGACCTGGCTGCAACCCGGCCAGGCCCTTCTGTTATTTTTTATTTATCATCTGGGAAATTGTATTAAAGTCAAGCTGCTTTCCATCAGCAACGATCGATTTAACAATCTTATCTTCCATATCCTTAGAGACTGGTTTGTTTGCAATTTGTGAAACCCTTTTGATTACATTTCTCACAGTTTTTTCATCTTTAAAATTTGCATTCTGCAAAGAGCCGGCCAGTTCAAATACATCCTTCATATTTACGCCTGTTTTCTTTTCAAGGTTTTTAAAAAAGTTGTTATCCATACTGCTCAATCACGCTCCTTCATTTACTCTTTTATATCTTATGAAGGTGGGCGGAAAACGTGAAATGTATTAATCATTTATCGCAGTCTAACGGGCAGTAAGACCCCCACTTCAAGACTAAGAGAAATCAAAGGAGGATAAGTGATGGTCAAACTGCCCGTAAGGCCCGATTGGTTCAACTAACCATCAGCGGGGATAAAGAACACCCCCACTGATTGAAGTTTCACTTTATGTACATTATATGCAAAAAAGCCGACACAAAACCTGCTGCCGGTTCTGAGTCAGCTCTTTACAATCTAGTTGTAGAAACTTGCTCCAACGATAATGAGTAAAATGAATAGGACGACGATTAAAACAAACGTATTTCCATAGCCCCCGCCATATCCGCAGCCTCCATAGCCATAGCCCATGCCTCTCACCTCACTTGGATTTCTCCCTACACAATATGTGATAAATTAGCAGGGTGTATGGGCAAGCTCCCAAGACGGGCTTGGTTTATTCATTCATAAAGGAATAAAGGGCCTGTTTCATATTACTAAATAAAGCATTCCTGTGTATTTCCCTATGCATTTAGCCTTTAGGCTTGAAAATTAGTGCACCGATAAAACCGAAGATAATGGCTGCTGAAATACCGGAGCTGGTTACTTCGAACATTCCGGTCAACACACCGACAAGTCCATGCTGATCGGCTTCCTGAAGGGCTCCATGGACAAGCGAATTACCAAAGCTTGTTATCGGGATGGTCGCTCCTGCCCCTGCAAAGTCCGCTAGCGGTTCATACAGGCCAAGTCCATCAAGTACAGCACCTAATACAACTAAAAGACTTAATGTATGGCCTGGTGTCAGCTTAAAAACATCAAACATTATTTGGCCAAATACGCAAAATAGGCCTCCAATTACAAAAGCCCAGAAAAACATAGGCAGCATACAAATTCCTCCTCTAAGTCATCTCGATAGAAACAGCATGAGCAATACAGGGAATGCTTTCATTCTGCTGGAATGTCAATGGCGATAATAGTGCACCTGTTGCCACGACAAGGATTCTTCTATAAACCCCTCGCTTCATTTGATTCAAAAGATGTCCGTACAGGACAGAAGCCGAGCACCCTGCACCGCTCCCACCGGACTGGACTGGCTGATCATCTTTATAAATCATTAATCCGCAATCTTTAAATTTCTCTCTGTCTATTTTCAACCCATTATTTATGAGCAGTTCATAAGCAGTTTCCTGGCCAATTCTTCCCAGGTCCCCTGTGACAATCAAATCGTAATGGGATGGATCGAGCTGCATGTCCTTAAAATGTGCAGTAATGGTATCTGCAGCTGCAGGCGCCATGGCTCCTCCCATATTAAAAGGGTCTGTCAGACCCATGTCGATTACTTTGCCGATTGTGGCTGAAGTGGTAACCAGCAAATTGGGTCCAGCTGCTTTCGCGGATACCAGAGCCGCACCTGCACCAGTTACTGTCCACTGGGCTGTTGGAGGCTTTTGGCCTCCGTATTCTGTAGGGTATCTAAATTGCTTTTCAACAGCGGCATTATGACTGGAAGCTCCTGTCAAAACGTAATCAGCACCCCTGTAATTGACAATGAAGGATGCCAGAGCAAGTCCTTCCATTGAAGTTGAACAAGCTCCAAAAATCCCGAAATAAGGGATTTGGTTCGTTCTTGCGCTTAAACTTGAAGGTGTTATCTGATTAATTAAATCCCCTGCAATATAAAACTGAACATCCTCCTTTTGAACATTTGCTTTACTTAAGGCCGTTTGTCCCGCCTCTTCCAAAAGGATCCTGTGCGCTTTCTCATAAGAGTCTTCACCCATCCATAAATCATCATGAAGAACATCAAAATCCTCTGACAAATTGCCATTTGCCTCAAAAGGCCCGCCTGAAACACCGGCTGCTGCAATGACCGGGAGATGCTGAAAAACCCAGGATTGTTTTCCCTTTAGCATTAAATAACCCCCCAAATAGTTAATAGCGTTTTTATCAGGGCTACTACAAAAGCTGCAAATACACCAAAAAGAATAACTGATCCAGCGAGCTTGAACATGTTCCCGCCTACACCCAGCACAAAACCTTCCGTTCGATGCTCAATAGCAGCTGAAATCACAGCATTGCCAAAGCCTGTTACAGGAACGGCGCTGCCAGCTCCGGCGAACTGGCCTAAACGGTCATATACGCCAAAACCAGTCAGCAGCATGGATATAAAAATCATGGTAGCAACAGTTGGATTTCCGGCTGTCTGTTCGGTGAAATTAAAAAAATAGATATAAAAATACGTTATTGCCTGTCCAACAGTACAGATGAGGCCACCCACCCAGAAAGCACGAATACAATTTTTCAGGACCGGGCGTTTAAGTTCATGTTTTTGCTCAAGCTTCTCATATTGCTGCTGTTCAGGGGTTTTGTTTCCTTTTTTGCTCATGACTCCCGCTCCCTCCTATGTCATTTCATTTTTTAGTTTAATGATTTTATCAAGCTTCTTTTTAGCCTTTTTGTCTGTAAAATCGGGATTTTTCATTTTTTCCTGAAGTTCTACTGCCTCTATAAAGATTTTATAATCACTTGAAACAATGAAGTTCTCATCCGGGTATTTCTCCTCAAGCATTTTTGTCATGTTTTTTTCAATTTTCTTCATGTGAAAACGCTGCAGGTGCTTCACTTTATAAGCAACCAGTGTATCTCCATTGCTCTTAACCACTGCAACATCATAAAGTTCTTTCATTTTTTCAACGTCATGCTCAATGTTTTGGACTAAATCCAAATTTTCCTTTGTATTTTTATCAATTAATACTGCAGGGGGATGGGTCGTTTTGAGGAGTGCAAGGTCGCTGTCCGTCACCTTTCCATCACCGCTGCATCCTGATATTAAGATCAGTGAAAACGCGTTCATTAATAAAAGTCTCTTTTTCATATTAGTCCCTTCCTATGTAATATCTTTAATTATATTGTCCTCGAAATGTTTTGGATTTATGAACATTAATATCCATCCTATTTTTACCAGAAAAAAACCAAAAAAAAATAGCCGGAAACACCGGCTCCTTATTTTTATTGTTTCTTTCCACAGCCGCATCCTTTTTTCTTTTTCTTTTTCTTTGTCTTGCTGACCGGCTTTGATTTTTCGGATTGCTGATTATTATCCTTATTTAACATCGATGAGGCCCTCCATTAACAATAATTTTCCTCTTATTAATTTATGCGGAGCCTCAGGAGCTTGTGTAAAACATACGCCCAAATAAGATATAAATAGACCTATGCTAATCAATCAGTTTTTGCACAAGTACTTCTATAATAGCAGCAAGTCCCGCAATTGCTAAAATTAGCAGCACCGGAGCTGCAAAAGATGCATACAAGTAATAGGAAGCATATAAAAATATGGCACTCCACACACCAGTACACCAATAGCAGCTTAAAAGCTCCCCGAAAAAACTCCGAACTCTTCCTTCTTTCACTACCCAATAAACTTCTATTTCGCCGTTTTCATCTTTTTCTTCCACTTCTTCAAGAAATGGCTTGCGCAGAAATTCGGTAATTTTATCAAATACAATCAGTCTGGTCAGCCTGAAGGTTGCAAGAGCCAAAATCAGGAGCTCCAAAGGTGTTATGTCCATTTTTTTCACCTCAATTATAAAAAAATAGCCTATTTTTTGAAAAAACAAGGCGTTTGTCCGTAACCCATAGGGCACTTCGGCAATATGTTAGTAGTGTAGACCACAAGAAACAAACAAGGAGGAAAACAAAAATGGGTTGTGGAAAAAAAGACGACTTCAAAGGCAAAAGCTGTGTATGTGAAGTACTTCGTGCTATAAAAGATATTCAAGATAACGCAGAAGATGTGTGCGAATGCCCTTCAAACTGTTTCCTGGAGCCGCTTGGAGCAATATCACCTTCCGGCAGAAAGCGCCATAAGCGTCCAGATACACGCGTATTCACACTAAAAACTGCGGACGGGTCACCATTCCATGCATTCTTTACAGGAAATGACTGTGCTTGTGTATCGATCTTCTTTAGAGTAGAAGAAGTATTTGATAACTGCTGTGCAGTGCTTCGCGTTCTGGAGCCAGTAAACAGAAAATCTGGCCCGGACAAAACAGTAAACCTTGTTGATGACTGCTGCATCGACTTGAAAAAGGTTTGCGAAGTTGACTACTTCCGCAGTACAAATGATTGCGTAACTGTTGATTTAACATGCTTCTGCGCTGTTCAATGTATTGCAGATGTTGACCTGGATATTTGCGAAGACTAATTAAAAGAGGCCAGCCGAACATTCGGCTGGCTATTTTTTTTGCCGGCCTGCTTAAAAATTTAGGTCTACCTTCTAAGGCCGATCATTTTGACTGCATTTAATGATTGAAGATTTAATTTTTCAATACTTTCATCAAATAACTTGACCTCGATCCATTCTTCATTTTTTGAAACCAGAAACCCTCTTATGGCCTTTTCCCCGGTTTCAAATATGCATGGTATGGGCGGAAGCTGTTTTGGGAAATCAATTAAGTAATTCAGGCGCTCAGGTGTGTCCATTTCCTTAAAACTTTTTACCCGATTGAAAGCTGGTTTTCTTTTTTCAGTCGTAAAAGCAAAGGATGCACCTTTTTTCTCTTCTCTCCCTGATTCAAACTCTTCAATGGCTTCCTGCACTTCCAATTGCCCTGCAGTATTTTCGATTTTCTCTTTCGGCACCGTTTGTTCCTCTTTATTGCCAGCCAAATCCAGTAAACTTTGTTTCTGTTTACGTTCCTGCTCTGCTTTTCTGCTGGAATAGATTGTTTGCATCCTGTTTTCAGGAATTTGAAAATTCGGCTGCTGTATATAGAATAACGGCTCCTTTTCTCTTTTCTCAGTCACTATGCCCACCTCCGCAATCGTTATGGTTCATCGTATTATATGTATGCAGAACATGGACTTTCGTTTCTGAGGAAATAAAAAAGCCCGCTCATATTAGAGCGGACAAATTTAAAGGATATGGTAACCGGAATCCACGTGTATATTTTCACCCGTTATTCCTCTGGACAGACTGCTGAATAAGAATAGAGCAGTATCTCCTACTTCTTCAGGAGTTGTGGTTTTACGGAGCGGAGCTTTTTCTTCAATTTCTTTAAGGATCGAATTAAATTCGCTTATTCCTTTAGCAGAGAGAGTCCTGATTGGTCCGGCTGAAATGGAATTAACCCGGATTCCATCCTTCCCAAGATCATTAGCCAAATATTTGACGCTTGCATCAAGGGAGGCTTTTGCTACACCCATAACATTATAGTTTTTCACAACCTTTTCACCGCCAAGGTATGTGAGAGTCACAATGCTTCCGCCTTCTGCCATCAATCCCCTGGCTTCCTTGGCAACAGCAGTCAGGGAATAAGAGCTGATATTATGAGCCAGCAGGAATCCGTCTCTTGTTGTGCTCATGTATTCTCCCTGAAGTTCTTCCTTATGGGCAAAGGCGATGCAGTGAGCAATCCCATGAATTATACCCGCTTCCTCCTTAATTGTGCTGAAACATTTCGCGATGTCTTCATCACTTGTTACATCACATGGAAGCACTAATGATTGGGCATCCTCCAATGATTCAGCCAATTCACGAACACTTTTCTCAAGCCTTTCTCCCGCATATGTAAAGATTAAACGGGCACCAGCATCATGAAGGGATTTGGCAATTCCCCATGCAATACTTCTTTTATTAGCTACACCCATTACGACGAATGTTTTTCCATTTAAAGAAAGAGTCATTATAAATCCTCCTGAGTTTATTATTACAAGTTATTAGTACCTAGTGCTAATTGTACATCAATTCTGCGCAAAAGAAAAGCCGAAAAAAAATCCTGTTATTGCTGGAGGATTTTTTTCGGCTAGAAAGAAGCCATCAGATTCTAACACCATTCACAAAATTCAAGCTCCCGTTTTAATTCATCAACGTATTCCTTCGATCCAGTAACAATCAAGCGGTCATTTACATGCAGTTCAGTATCTCCGTGCGGAACAATGGAATCCTTTCCTCTAAATATCCGGACGAATATTACATCCCCTGTAAACGGGAACCTCCGAAGCATCATGCCTTCAAACTGCTCATTCTTTAATCGGATTTCATATAAAGCCGTCTCCTGGTTCGTTAATATGTTCACCACGCTTGGCGACTCGATTAACGCACGAAGCAGCGCCTTAGAGGAAAGAATAGTTGAAAACAGTTCAATGTCATGCTCCCGAAGCGTTTCTTCCATATCCGGACTTTCCATCCGGCAAATGACCCGGTCTACTCCCTTATCTTTAAAAGCAATGGATAATGTAGCATTGGTCTCTTCATCCCCCGTGGAAATTACAACAATATCCGAATCAAAAGCCTCTGTGCCCTCGAAATTTTCAATATCAAACTCCTCAACTTCAATGATATCAAACAAAGAGTCCGCTATTTGTTTTTCCGCCTTTTCCTGCTTCTTATGATATAAAGCCGGCTCGTAAAGGGATGACTTAAGCTCATTATAGATCGGCATAGTCATTTGGTTAGCACCAATAAAGGACACTTTAAGCTTCTTCTCCTCGGCAGCTTCCTGAGGAAATAGCTTTTTAAAGACAACAGGTGTGAATATACTTGTTATGACAGCAACTAATATCAATGTGCCGCTCATTTCTGCAGTAATAACACCCATTCTTTCACCTATCGTTGCTGCAGCAATAACAAGGGAAAGAGTTGACGTTAACAAGAAACCAGAAGCAATAACCGTTTTGATGTCATACCATCTTTTTAATATATAAATCGGGATAAGCTTTGACAGCAGCAGAGCAATCAGCAGCAATGGTATAAGCATAAGCATCTTGGGATCTCCAAACAAAGTCCATACGTCGAGCTCTACCCCAACCATTACAAAGAAAATCGGTATAAGGAACCCGTATCCAAATGAATCCAGCTTATGGATCATTTCTTGATTTGGCGCCAGCAGCGATACAAGAACCCCCGCAAGGAATGCACCTAATATATTCTCTGCCCCGACTGTTTCTGATAATGCCACAAGGAAAATAATTAGTGCAAAGACTGCTCTTGTTCCAATCTGAACAGTCCCTGTCGACATCGCTTCAAGAAAATTAAGGTTCTTAAACCTTCTGCCCAGGAAGTACAGCAATACGCCTACACCGAATAAGATGAGAAGAAGCCATGTATTTCCTCCGCCTGTATCATTTAAAGAAACAAATACAGCCAGCAGAATCATCGTAGCCAAATCTGCAATAACTGCAATTAAAAGAATAATTTGGCCAATGCCTGTTTTCATTAAATGTGCTTCCTTGAGAGTCGGAACCACAACTCCCAGAGAGATGGTTGAAATAATTAAAGTCATTAAAAAGGCATTATCAATGAAACCTGCCCAGACAAATAAATAAGAAAGCCCTAATGAAACAAAAAATATCCCTAAAAAAACAATTGAAGACACTGCAAATGAATTCGGCTCAAGTTTTCCGCTGGGAAGCTTTTCTCTCTTCTTTGCTGAAGAAAAAGCTGTAAAGTCAATCTCAAGTCCGCTCAGGAACATTAAAAATATAAAACCAAGTGTCGAAAGAGTTTCAAGCCACATATCCTCATTGACAATATCAAAGCCGCTTTTGCCGATAATTAAACCAATAAGAATCTCAGCCACCACTACCGGAATAAAATTAACCTTCAGCCGGTGCAGTATAATCGGCGTAATAAAAGCGGCGAGAATAACAATGACAAGCGATGCTACCGATGCCCCATGTTCCATAATATTACCCCCTTAACCTGTTAAATAACTCATAAATAATGTCGCCATTCCAAAGTAAATTAAAATACTGATTAGATCATTGATGGTTGTAATGAATGGACCTGACGCTACAGCCGGATCAATTTTCATTCTGTGCATTAGTAAAGGGATCAGTGCACCGGCAAGGGTAGCTACGATCAATGTAAACAAAATTGAAACGCCAACTAAAACACCCAGAAAGAAATTTCCTTTCCAGAAGAAAACAATGAAAGTCACAAGGATACCGCAAATGCTTCCATTAATTAATCCAGTCCCTGCTTCCCTTATCATCAGTTTCCATTTATTTTCTTTCTCCAGGTCGCCTGTTGCAATCCCCCGTACAGCAACAGCCAATGCCTGAGTCCCGGTATTTCCAGCCATCCCTGCAATAAGAGGAATGAAAACAGCTAAAATGGCCACCTTATCCAATGTGTCCTCAAACCTGCCGATAAGGCTTGCAGTTAACATACCCAAAAACAGCAGGATGATAAGCCAGGGAAGCCGTTTACGGGCAGCAGAAACTGGATTCCGGTCAATATGATCCATATCCGATACAGCAGCCAATTTGGAGTAATCATCAGATGCTTCTTCTTCCATGACGTCCATGACATCATCAACTGTGATAATGCCTAGCAAGTGGTTCTGAAAATCCACAACCGGTACAGCCAGGAAATTATAGTCCTTAATTTTTCTTGCAACTTCCTCCTGGTCCTCACCCACTGATACCGAAACTACTCTGTCATTAGTTATTTCCGATATCATCGTATCATCGTCACTTACTATTAAATCCCTTAATGAAATGACGCCAATAAGCTTTTTATCGTCATTAACAACATACACATAATAAATGGTTTCAGCCCTTGGCGCTTCATTCTTTAAGATATACATAGCAGAACGAACCGTCTGATTGGCTGACAGAGAGACAAATTCGGTTGTCATAATACTTCCTGCTGTATATTCTTCGTAATGAAGCAAATCCTTAATTTCTTTTGCCGATTCATCATCCATAATTGTTAAGTAGCTGACAACCTGGTCTTTATCAAGTTCATTTAAAACATCAACCGCATCATCGGCATACATTTCTGAAAGCATATCTGCTGCATAATGGGGATTCATCTCAGCAAGAACGTCTTTATAATCTTCTTCTTCAATCTCCAGGTTTTCAAAAAGAGCTGCCATTTCTTCAGGAGATAGATAAAGATAAATTTTTGCACGGATGTCCTCATCCAGATCTTTAAAAAATGAAGCCTGATCATATGGGTGCATATCAAGAAATTCATTCCTGAAGGTATCAATTTCTTCATTTTGTAAAGATTGGATTAAAAGACTGGCATTGATGTGGGAACCTGATCTTTCCTCTGCATGATCTTCCATACAAAATTAACCTCCTCTCATACCATAAAGCATCCATACTCTGTTGGATAACAGGAAAATGTACTTCACTATACTAGCAAATCTTTGTTTTTTTGTCGTCTCTGAGCAATCCATAAAGTGAAACTTCAATCAGTGGGGAGTAATTTTCTCCCCGCTGATTGTTAGTTGAGGCCCACAGGAAGTGGGTCACAAAGACGTTGCCACAGGATGTGTTCTTAGTCTTTGTCCTTATTTCGGGCCTTTACATTATAAAGCGAGGAGACTTGCCCAGGGGTGACAAGCATAAGACGGGCAGATGGCGGGAAGTGCTTTTCTTCCCATCAGCTGATTGGCTTATGACCTCGAGCCCCTAGGAGCCGCAGCTAGATCGGGCAGTTTGACCCCCATTTATCCTCCGTTGGTTCCTCTGTTTCTTTGAAGTGGGGGTCTTACTGCCCGTTAGACTGCGATAAATTTAATTTCCCCATTCTTTGAACTTAAAATCGTTAAAGCTTTTCCTGCTGCGTGAAAAATAAAGTGTCATGATAAAGATTATGAAAATTGATATGATAACAGTAGAACTTTAAAGGAGCCTAAGAAATGAGACTTGATATTATTGGTGATATCCACGGCTGCTTTGCTGAATTTAAAGAGCTGACTTTAGAACTGGACTATAGCTGGAAAGAGGGATTTCCTGTCCATCCAAGCGGCAGAAAACTGGCCTTCGTGGGAGACTTAACTGACAGAGGCCCAGATTCACTTGCAGTCATTGATGCAGTATATAACCTTGCAGCAAACAACTTGGGATACTATGTCCCGGGCAACCATTGCAACAAACTCTACCGCTTCTTTTTAGGGAATAAAGTGCAAATTACACATGGACTTGAAACAACAGTCGCTGAGTTTGAGCAACTGGCTCCCAAAACACAGGAGGAGGTCAGACAGAAATTCATGGATTTATATGAAAATGCACCTCTATATCGTGTACTCGATAACAACAAACTGGTTATCGCCCATGCAGGAATTAAAGAAAGCTATATTGGAAAACATTCCTCAAAAGTAAAAACCTTTGTTCTGTATGGTGATATTACAGGAGAAAAAAATCCTGACGGCACACCTGTAAGACGGGATTGGGCAAAAGAGTATGAGGGTGACGCTGTCATCGTCTATGGCCATACTCCCATAAAGGAAGTGAGAAGAATTAATAACACCTATAATATTGATACAGGCGCTGTTTTTGGCAATAAATTAACCGCGCTTAGATATCCGGAAATGCAATTACTGTCTGTCCAGTCCCGCCTGCCTTATGTTGAAGAGAAATTCAGGAAGATGTAACCAAAAAAGCCGGCAAATGCCGGCTTTTACAGTAGACAACTCATGTCTTCCGGAAGCTGTTGTTCAAAAATAAGGGTTTTGTGCAGGAAGGGATGTTCGAAGGAAAGGCTGCAGCAGTGCAGCGCCTGCCGCCTGATGAACAGTCTTGTGCCCCCATATAATTCGTCTCCTGCAAGGGGATAACCAAGCCAGGCCAAATGAACTCTGATCTGATGAGTTCTGCCGGTTTCAAGCTTCAGTTTTACATGTGTAAATTCTTTTTGGCGGCTGATGACCTGATAATTAGTACATGCGTATTGGCCTTCCTCACTGACTTCCCGTTCAATTATACTGTCTTTCTTTCGCGCAATTGGCTGTTCTATTGTTCCTGCGTCCGGGCAGATTGAGCCTTCTGCAAAGGCTTCATACATGCGATGGATTTTTCGTGAGCGCTGCTGTTTGCTGAACAAATGATGTACATGCCTGTGTTTAGCAATCAGAACCAGGCCAGATGTATCTCTATCCAGTCGTGTCACAATATGGGCAGCAGACTTTAAGCCGATTCGCTGATAATACCCAATCAGCCGATTCGCCAGACTTCCGGAAGGATGTTCTCTGGAAGGAATGGAACTCACACCTGCCGGTTTATTTACTACAAGAAGATAATCATCTTCATAAAGAATATCCAGAGGCAAGTCTTCCCTCTTCATGCCTTCACTCGGAACTTCTTCAGGGAAACCAACCTGAAGGACATCACCTTCCTTTAACACATAGCGGACATTGACTTCCTGATTATTTACTTGAATGAAGCCGCCGGCAAATTTTATATCTGTCAGTGCAGTTTTGGAAATATGATTGTCTTTTAAAAATTCCCTGATTAACAAGCCCGCCTCCGGGGCAGTAATTTTCCATTGTAATTCAAAACGTGCCATGAGCTGCAGGCTCCTGTTCTGTCAGATGGTGACTTTTCTTCAATCAGCAACAAAAGAATCGTGAACCCTTTTCCAGAATGGAAATGGCCTGAACCTGGCAAAACGGATCTTCTCATCTGCCACTCTGAATTGAATTGATTTTACATCTTTATGAAGAAGTGTCAAATGATCAATAGTAATTTGAAAATCCGGTTCATTCACAGGCTTCAGCATGCATGTATGGTGGGCCGGCAGTACCAGCGGCGAGCCCACTGTACGGAATACCTTATTATTAATGGAAGCCATTTCAGCAAGCTGGATGGCAGGCAAAGAAGGGTGCAGAATAGCTCCTCCCAGCGCCTTATTATAAGCTGTACTTCCTGATGGTGTAGAGACACACAGGCCATCTCCGCGGAACCGTTCAAAATGCTGGCCGCGTATTTCCACATCCATTACTAAGGTACCTTCTACCGCCTTGACCGTAGATTCATTTAATGCAAGATAACGGGTTTCTTTCCCTCCATGCTGGTAGCGGATAATCACTTCAAGGAGCGGATATTCAATCACCTGATACGGGGTTTTGGCAATTGCAATGACAAGCTTTTCGATTTCCTCCGGCACCCAGTCTGCATAAAAGCCAAGATGGCCTGTGTGTATACCTACAAACGCGGTCTTGTCCAGGCGGCTGCTGTATCGGTGAAAGGCATAGAGTAAAGTGCCATCCCCGCCTACCGATATGACTATATCAGGCTCTTCTTCATCATATGTAAGCTCGAAGTCCAATAAATAGGTTCTCATTTTATGCATGAGTGTATTAGATTTTGAATCTCCTTTTGAGGTAATGGCAAATTTCATCTTATCCAAGCTCCTCTTTTATACTGTTAGTTTTCTCCCTTTTGCTGCTTTTCCTTTTTTCTAGTAAAGAATGCCTGGGCATCCTGTATTTCTCCGCGAATGAGTGACATTTCTTCATCCAGCCTGAAAGCAGCCTCTGCCGCCCGCTGAAGCCTCATTTGAATATCTTCAGGGAATTGGCCCTTATATTTGTAATTCAAGGAATGTTCAACCGTGGCCCAGAAATTCATGGCAAGCGTTCGAATCTGAATCTCTGCAAGAATTTTCTTCTCTCCCTTGATTGTCTGAACAGGATAGCGGATCACGACATGATAAGAGCGGTAACCGCTTGCTTTTTTATGAGAAATATAGTCTCTTTCTTCAACAATTTCAAAGTCATTTCTTTGTCTTAATAGTTCAACCACTCTCTTAATATCATCAACAAATTGGCACATCATTCTTACACCGGCAATATCCTGCATTTCCGATTCCAATCTGTCGAGTGGAATGCCTTTTTGATTTGCCTTATCTAAAATGCTGGCAATAGGCTTTACCCTCCCGGTAACAAATTCAATCGGAGAATGGGAAGAGTCCATTTCAAATTGGCTTCTCATGCCTTTTAGCTTTACTTTCAACTCTTCAACCGCCTGCTTATATGGCGCCAAAAATAAGTCCCAATGCTTCACCTGCAACACCACCAAATATCCGAAATAAAAAAAGACGGCACCCGTACTGCACCTGCTGGCAGGCACTTATATGCTCATGTAAATCAGCAAAACTCTTATCTGTTCAAATACATAGCCTATCTCTATATCCAAGTATTAAGCCGCTTAAACATTCAGCTGAAATACATTCTCTACTTTTTCTACCATTTCATTTCCGTAATTGCTGTTCCCGCGGATATTTTCTATTAAATCTCCTAATTCCTCATGAAATCCTGCAAGCTCAAGGCGAGCATGTTTACTGTCAGAAGCAAAAACCCGCATTTGGCCATCAAGTGCCTTCTTTAATTCCGGCCAGACTGCTTCCGGAAGGGAAATATATGTATAATCATCATTTTGCTCTGCTATATAAATAAATGAAAGATTGTCGGAATCAGCTAATATTTGCTGCATAGCCGTTAAACCTGAAACGGTCCCAGATTCTATTCCCAAAATTAATTCGTTTCCAATCCATTCTGCATTTACAATTGTAAGTTTCTGTTTCATTTTTCTACCTCCATTGTCATTACCTATTCTATCGCAGATTTTATAGACAGTAAAACCCCTGCTGCAATTTTTACAGCTTCACGAAGCAAACTCCCCTGATTGAATTTATCACAAGCTTAAAAAGATCTTCAAAGGATTGAAGTCCATGCTGAATAAGGAGATAATACAGGTAATTACTTATAGCTGAGGTGTACAGGCTTGTCTAATAAAAATATTGAAATTGAATTTAAAAACATAATCACCAGAGATGAATTTACCGCTTTAATGAATTTTATGAATTTAGGCAGTGAAGATTTTTCTGAACAGGAAAATCATTATTTCGATACACCTGATTTTTTATTGAAGGAAATAGGAAGTGCATTAAGGATCAGGCAGAAAAACGGCTCGTTTGAATTGACTCTAAAACAGCCCCACCCTGAAGGGCTGCTGGAGACCAATGAAAATCTTACTGATTCCGAAGCAGCAGAGATGATTCAGACCGGAAAAATTCCCAGGGAACAGATAAAAAAATCCATAGAAGAGCTTGGAATAAAGACAGATAACCTTCAATATTTTGGTACTCTCACAACAGCACGTGCAGAAAAGGAATACAATAAAGGGCTGGCTGTTCTTGATCACAGCCGCTATTTGAATAAGGAAGATTTTGAGATAGAATTTGAAGCAGATAATCGGAAGGAAGGGCAAATCGTTTTTCTTAATTTACTTCAGCAGCTTAACATTCCTGTCAGGAAGACCGAAAATAAAATTAAGAGGTTTTACAACGAAAAATACAGACAGCAAAAGTCTTAAAAGAAGCAGACCTTTTGCCAAGGAGCAATACAATGAACATAGAACAGCTAAAACTATTGATGGAGCTGCAAGCTCTTCAAGGATTCAATAACTCTAAGCAAACAAATACTTCTAACCCACTGTTTCAAGAGCTGCTTTCAGGGCTGGTTTCGGAAAATAATGATTCATCACATCAAATTACAGGCGGACTTGGAGCAGTTGCGTCTTTAAAGCCTTATATTAGCGCTTTACAAGCTGATTCTCTTGCAGCAGCTCTCCCGCCTGTTAAACTAACCAAGTTCGCCGAATCCTCAAAAAGTGATTTCGATGATTTGATACAAAAAGCATCAGATATGTTTAATGTACCTGTTAATCTGATTAAGTCAGTCATTAAGCAGGAATCAAACTTTAATCCGAATGCCGTCAGTCATGCAGGTGCTTCAGGCTTGATGCAGCTAATGCCGGAAACAGCCAGGGGGCTTGGTGTAAGAAATATCTTCGACCCTGCAGAGAACATTTTTGCAGGAGTCAAATATTTACGGCAAATGATGGACAGATATGGGGATAATGTAGAACTGGCACTGGCAGCCTATAATGCCGGACCTGGAAATGTAGATAAATTCGGGGGTGTACCGCCTTTTAAAGAAACCCTAAATTACATAAAGAAAGTTACCACTTCATTTATGGCTTAAGCATTAAAACGGCCGCCCTATTTACCGGGCGGCTTTTTTATGTTTTTTTCAGCAAATGTTCCGGATTGACAGCATGTGCTTAATCCATACTAAAAAAATAAGCTTGCCAAGGAGACGTTAAAGGGGTACAGTAAGCTATTTGTTTGAGATATAAATCCCTCATTGATAAAATATAAAGAGATTACAGCAATTGATATTAAATAGGAAGTTTTTTTACAAATGATTAACTCATAAAAGGAGTTTTAAATATGGCCGAGAAAATGCACACTCCCTTCGACGCTATTGGTGAGGAAAAGCTTCACCAGCTAATTGACGCTTTTTACCTGCGCGTAGGACAACATCCTGATCTCGTTCCTATTTTTCCAGATGACCTGACAGAGACAGCCAGAAAACAAAAACAATTTATGACTCAGTATTTAGGAGGGCCTCCTTTATATACTTCAGAACATGGACATCCTATGCTTCGCGCGCGGCACATGCCTTTTCCTATAACAGAAACTCGGGCAAGGGCCTGGCTTTCATGCATGAATGAAGCGATGGACGAAATCGGGCTGGATGGACCATTGAGGGAAGACTTTTTTTCCAGACTTGTGCTCACTGCTCAGCATATGATCAATACACCTGAGGCCGGCGTGAAGGGTGATAGCCCGTGAATATGCCAGAATCCAATGAAATCAAGTTTACGTCACCACATTGCTATGGCAGTGAAAAAAAGCCCATAGAAGTCTATATGTTTGTTGACCCTCTTTGCCCTGAATGCTGGGCTTTGGAGCCTACCTTAAAAAAGCTCCTGATTGAATATGGCCGCTATTTTTCCATAAAGCATGTATTAAGCGGCAGGCTGGCAACTTTAAATATGGGGAAAAGACAAAACTACGAAAACATTGCTGATTTGTGGGAAAAGACAGCAAGCCGCTCTGGAATGTCATGTGATGGAAACCTCTGGTTCGAGAATCCAATTTCTTCACCACATCTGGCTTCAGTTGCAATTAAAGCGGCTGAATTACAAGGGAGAAAAGCTGGCATCAAATTTTTACGCAAGCTCCAGGAGGTTTTGTTTCTTGAGAAGCAGAATGTGTCAAATTTTGAAGTTTTAAAGGATTGTGCTAAGGAAGTCGGTCTTGATGTAGTAGAATTTGTTTCTGATATTCATTCAGATAGTGCAGCCAAAGCTTTTCAGTGCGATTTAAAAATAACATCTGAAATGGATGTTCAAGAAATACCCACTCTTGTCTTTTTCAATGAAAACATTGAAGATGAAGGCATCAAAGTAACCGGGTATTATCCTTATGAAATTTACGAACAGATTCTAGAAGAAATGCTGCCTGCTAAACCTGAGCGTGCTCCTCTGCCGCCCCTGGAATATTTCTTAAAGTATTTTAAGCTGGTGGCAAGTAAGGAAATCTCGGTAGTATACGATATGACTGACAGCCAAGTGAACAAGGAAATGAAAAAGCTTCAGCTTAAGCAAATCGCTGAATATGTACCTGCGAAATACGGTAATTTCTGGAGATATTCAGGGTAATCAAAGCTGTGCAAAATGCACAGCTTTATTTTTTCCATGAAAAAACCATGCAATCTTATGCACGGCTCTTTCAGGGTTTATTTTTTTACGAACAAAGGGGATGGGAGAAATTTTTCACGTCCAAACAAAAGGGGTAAATGTTTGCTTGTGATCAACTTCACATCTGTACTATATCATGGCGTAAAAGACCTTGACAATAAGTTTGTGCTTTTTTTCACAATATTGTCAAAATCAAGTCATGACACACTGGACAACCGCATAAAATAGATGTAAATCTGCCTAAGGAGGAGACTGCAATATGAAAAAACTGCCTGTATTTCTGATGCTGATGCTCATTTTGCTCTCCTTTATATTGAATATTTTTGGCTTGATGAAGCTTATCCCACTTTTCATTACTTCACCTATTCTCTTTATTTCACTCCTGATCTTATGTTTATATCTGAATGACCGAAGGAGATTTAAGGGGTTTTAAACCATCACAAAAGGTGCCAGGCAATTTAGCCTGGCACCTTCACTATTAAGAAAGCAAGCTTTCCATTTCATTAAGCTTTTCTTCGAATACTTTGCAGGCATCTTCAATCGGCTTGCTGCTCGTCATATCCACACCGGCTTTCTTTAGCACTTCAATTGGGTAATCGGAGCTGCCGGATTTCAGGAATTCAATATATCTTTCAACTGCAGGCTGGCCTTCCTGAAGAATTTGCTTGCTTAATGCCGTAGCCGCACTGAAGCCTGTTGCATATTGATAAACATAATAATTATAGTAGAAATGCGGGATTCTGGACCATTCCAAGCCGATTTCCTCATCAATTAAGATATCCTCATCCCCAAAATACTTCTTATTAAGTTCATAATATTCTTTAGTCAATGAATCAGCAGTTAAGGCTTCATTGTTTTGCGCCTTTTGATGAATGAGATGTTCAAATTCGGCAAACATGGTCTGGCGGAAAACAGTGCCTCTAAAGCCTTCAAGATAGTGATTCAGCAGGTACAGCCGCTTCTTATCATCATCGATTGTTTTAAGCAGATAATCGTTTAAGAGGGCTTCATTACAAGTAGAAGCTACCTCTGCAACAAAAATAGAGTAGTTTCCATAAGGGTATGGCTGATATTTTCTTGTGTAGTAGCTGTGAACCGAATGCCCAAATTCATGAGCCAGAGTAAATAAGTTGTTCACATTGTCCTGCCAGTTCATTAGTATATAAGGGTTGGTGCCATATGTTCCCGAAGAATAAGCGCCGCTTCTTTTGCCCTTATTCTCATGAACATCAACCCACCTATTTTCAAAACCCTCTTTTAAAATATTTAAATAGTCTTCACCAAGTGGCTTTAGTCCTTTTAAAATCAGATCTTTTGCCTCATTATAAGGGATCTCCATTTTAACTTCCTTCACCAAAGGAGTGTAGAGATCATACATATGAAGCTCCTTAACCCCAAGAACCTTCTTGCGGAGTTTGACATAGCGATGCAGCAAATGCAGGTTATCGTTAATGGTATTGACCAGATTTTCGTAAACACTTTCAGGAATATTGTTCGCAGAAAGGGCAGCATGGCGCGCGGAGTCATAATTCCGGATCTTTGCGTTGAAATTATCTTTTTTTACGTTTCCGCTAAGAGTGCTTGCAAATGTATTGCGAAACTTCCCATAAGTCTCATATACAGCTTTGAAAGCATCATGTCGGACACGCTGCTCATCACTTTCTAGAAAACGGATGAAACGTCCATGTGTAATTTCGACTTCTTCCCCATTCTCATCTTTAATGGACGGAAACTCCAAATCTGCATTGTTCAGCATGCCAAATGTATTACTGGAAGCCCCAAGCACCTCGGAAGCCTGAGCAAGCAGGGATTCCTGCTCAGCAGATAATACATGAGGCCTTTGAAGATTAATTTCCTCCAGGGAATGTTTATACAATTGCAGCTCGGTTTTTTCCTTTAAAAAGCCGGCAATCTTCTCTTCATCTTCAGCAAGCAGCTCAGGAACAACATAGGCAAGTGCACTTGCAGCTTCAGAATACAAACTTTTAATTTTGTCATCCATTCCCTGATAAAATGAATTTGTTGTATCCTGGTCATAACGCATATGGGCATATGTATAAAGCTTCCCAAGGCGTGAAAGTAGATGATCCTGGAACTGAAGCGCTGCATATAATGTTTCAGCACTTTCCCCGAGCCTGCCCTGATACTTTCCTGCATCAGGAATCAGCTTCTGTACTTCATTGTATTCCTTGTCCCACTCATCATCAGAAGGAAAAATATCCTCCAAACGCCAGGTATCTTCAGGTGAAATCTCGTTCCTTGCCGGCAGTTTCTTTACAGTTGTTTCTTTAGCCATACATTCATCCTCCATTCAAAAGTCCCATTACACTATCTTCTCTTTGAAGAAAAAAATTCCTGCTTTTTAAAGAGCAAAAGTGGAAGTCTTTGATTATTTTATGTTAATTAAGTCTTTTTCATTTATTTGCCCTGCAAAATCCTTTGAGAGAAGCGTCTATAAAAATCCTCCTCTATTTGGATTATCCGGCAGTAATGATCAGGCTCACCGCTTAATGCGGTTTTTTTGTATAAACCTTTTTCTGCATGTTTAACAATGTTTAAGTTAATAAGGACATCAAGATATTCTTTAATCGCATGAATTTCGGAGCCGGTTTGAACAAGTGGGATTGACCTGATTTTTATATCGTTATTTTTTACCCTCTTGCGAAAGGCTGCAATCATTTGCGAAAGAGAGAACGGCCTTTCTTTGCCGACTATATCCATAAACAAATAACTCTGCCACTGTATAGGTGAGGTTTCAATAAATGGAGAATGACGGACAGG
The DNA here is from genome assembly GCF_038002165.1 of Cytobacillus sp. FSL H8-0458. NCBI lineage: Bacteria > Bacillati > Bacillota > Bacilli > Caryophanales > Bacillaceae > Cytobacillus > Cytobacillus sp. FSL H8-0458. Next base: position 2,818,805 of record NZ_JBBOBR010000001.1, read on the forward strand.
CAGGCCAATTTCAGGCGGAAGAAACGCAGGAGCAATTGAGCAGGAGTATAAATCCTGAAGAAATTTATTTTTAATAGCACCACTATTTTGAGAAAGGGAATTCTTAATTTTCCGGACTTCTCTTTTCCAATCATCAATATTTATATTGTTTTTAAAATATGGACCAAATAATATATCTGCTTCTGCTTGGAAAATAGGTTTTACATCATAATGCGCGCAGGCATTTCTGACTGTGAGGGGCTGGATATGGTGGATATTGATAAAAGACTTTGTAGTGGGGCAAAAAGAAGGGATTACCCAATGGCCTGAAACTGCTTGCCGAATAAATAGGTATTGGAAACCAGATAAAGAAATTTTTGTTTTGCCAATACGCTTAATACTTTTTCCTGCCAGTATCCAAATTGGAACAATACCTGACTGAAAGTATGCTTCTGTCCGCTTTATAAATAACTCCTCAGAAATGCTTGAACATTGATATTCAAGAGCATAATGAACACCTTCATAATGGACACCTATATCCGGCCGCTGTAATATTTCAGGATAATATGGTTCCAGAATTGGATTTAAACCTTTTTTCTTTAGCCATTGAAACAATAGCAACTTTCCTGAAATATGGTATTCTGATTCCCTTTCATACCTTTCCGGACATTCAGAACCCTTTCTGTGGCTGAAATGGGGGATTTTCTTCTTACCGATTTTCATTATCACATTCTCTTTGCATTCCGGACAGTAAAAGTTGTGTTTTTCCCTGTACTGCTGTAAAGCCAGGATGCTGTGTGAACCTATAAGGCTTATTCGCACCCCATTCTCTGTTGAGGCAACTAACAAATGACCATCTCCTTTCCTCCTTATTGTTCTATTTTTAAAGGCTAAATTCCTTTTTGTCTGACGAATCTCTTAAAGTTTTTTCCTATGCTCATTGCTGCTACGAAACAGTTCGCGTACCAAAAAGCCGATTTCAAAAATGAAATCGGCTTTTCTTTACTATTTAAAATGTTTTCTCAGACTTTCAAAAACATCATTTTCTATAATCAATTTACCATATTCCATTACACGGTGTATAGTTGTACTTGTTTCGTGCCCGTATTCAAGAAGAATACTCAGCATGTTATCTATGTCATCCTCTTCAAAAAGCTCTTCAGGGAACTCTGCGAATAAATAATATTTCCCCTCAAAGGAATATAGTTTTGTGGTAATGGAATCAAGAATTGACCGCTTTGATAATGAAATAATGTCTTCAAAATCTTTAAATGATAATAGGAACTCAAGATCTCCTTCATATCCGTTATCATTATCATCATCAGATTTACGGAAATGATGATCAAGCATTTCCTCTATATGTTCATCCACAGGCAAATCTTTGACTTTTTCATCCGGGACAGGAAGTTCAAACTTTTGACCATCCTTTGATAGCTGAGCTTTTGTTACAAGAACCTCCAAACCCTTATCCAATGCTTGAACCTGGATCCATAAAGGGCCTTCCACAAGAAATTCTTCCTCCTGATGGACTTCATCCATCATTTCCCAAAAGAGTTCCTCACTCCGCTCACGATTGTACCAAATCTCTTCACGGTCAAAGCCTCTTTCTTCTATATCAAGATAAGAAATATAAAATTTAACGGTATGATCATTAATACGTTCGATTTCCATGCAGCAACTCTCCCTTCTGGCTATGATTGAAGGGACTAAATACCCCCAGCAGTCATGTGTTATCCATTTACCCGTTAATCAATTGGTTAATCCCCGATTAAAATGAAGGTAAAATGTATTTTGTACCTTGTACTTTTATTTTATGACAAATTGAGCATAAAGGGAATTAAAAAGTCATATGTTTAAAAAAACCGTTAAATGCCTATATTGTCCCTGGTGATATATCTTACCTCATTTGGCTTAACTAAATATTCTCTTATTATATCCATTTTCCTTTTTCTTTTTCACATAATAGACAAAAAGACCTTCTTCTGTTAACAGAACGAAGGCCTTTCAATTTTAAGTATTAGTAAATGCATTTGTTAATTAACCATGCGCTGTGCTTCACGCAGTTGGTAAGTACGGACTTTCCTTGGAAGGAAACGTCTGATTTCGTCCTCATTATATCCAACCTGCAAACGTTTTTCATCAAGAATGATTGGACGGCGAAGCAGCCCCGGGTTTTCCTTGATTAGCTCAAATAAATCTTGGAGAGGCATTGATTCAAGGTTTACATCAAGCTTTTGAAATGTCTTAGAGCGAGTTGAAATAATTTCATCTGTTCCATCTTCAGTCATTCGAAGAATTTCTTTAATTTCATCAATTGATAACGGTTCTGAAAAGATATTTCGTTCTTTATAGGCAATTTCATGCTCTTCCAACCATGATTTAGCTTTCCTGCAGGATGTACAACTTGGTGAAGTGTATAATGTGACCATTTTACAAATTCACACTCCTTAAATTTAGACATATATGAAACTATCAGAGATTATATTTGTTTAATCAAATATTTCTAGAGTCTTCTAGATTAAAATAACTTTAATCAAGGAATTTATATTATTAATTATACACCAAACAATATCTATTTGGTATAACTTTTTATAAATATGAAAAAAGTATTAAACATTCATTAAACAAATGGATTAAGAATTAGAATCTACTTAATAAGACGAATGAACAAGCAAAAAGTTTCATTTTTTTATATGTTTTTTGTTATAATTCTTTCCATAAAGTTTCTTAAGCCTTAGCCTAAGGGAATTTTATGTATGAGTTTTTTTAAGTGTATCCTAAATTATTCTTTATATACCCTTGTTAATTTTTTAATAAACCAAAATACTTATAAATATTTTCTCAATTAATTAATGAAAATGAAAACACAGCCATTTACAAAAATGGCTGTGTTTTTCCAATTTCTTATAAATCCTCTAAGACATCCGATCCATTTTTATTCTCTTCATAAGTTAGAACCTCTTCTACAGGCTGATATGACTTTCCATAAAAATGCGAATCCTTATAAGTGTGAATCATTTCATAGGTTTTCTTCATGGCTTCATAAATCATTTCTTCACTTTCGTTCTCAGGGGACCAATATAGAATTTCCATTGTATTGATTTCATTGGTCGCAAGAGACCGGCGGCTATACCCGATTGATTGGGCGTGCTCAAACCCTTCTCTTTTATAGAACTTGAGCCGTTTTTCAGTATCCGTGTCTTCATAATCAACCGGCTCAACTTCCAATATGATCGGTTTGCCTTTGGCTTTAAGCGTTTGAAGTAGTTTATGGCCAAGTCCCTGTCCTCTGGATTCCTTCGAAACAAACAGATAATCAATAAAAACAAAGTTATCCAGTTCAACATACATAAGCACATGATGTAGACCTTCATCTTTATGATAAATATCTGACCTTTCCTTTAATAAGGTTTCCATATGTTCTCTTGATTTCATTTCTTCAATCGGGAAATATTGATTCAGTTTTTCATACCAATGCATGGATCTTCTCCTTTTTCGCCCGTAAACAACTTATTTTTTATAGGGCATGAATATTTATTCCAGCATGATAAGCTCCCAGCTTTCCTTTCCACTTACTTTTATACTTATGCTTGTATTGTTTTCCAATCAGTTAAAGTATTTGTGGAATTTCCCCTTTTAATACTGGAAAATTTCGAATAAAATAAGATTAGGGATGTTTATACACTAATCACAGGAAACTGTGAAAAGAAAGATGGAGGTTTATCATGGTTGGTTACATAACTGATTTAACAATAGTTGCACTGCTCATAATTGGATTTACTGCCTTATTAGGTGTACTGACTAATGGTATTGGAGAAAAAGTATTTGGCGGTAAAAATAAATCCGAATTCGTGGATCAATCTGCAAGGGTACAGACTGGATGGAAAAGCGTAGGCGGAAAGAAAAAGCAGTAGCCTATGCCTCTATACTATGATACCGCATTCAAGATTGGTGTCAAATGATATGTAGCTTAATTAATTGATAAACAAAGCCAGAAGGAGGCCAAATAATTCGGTCTCCTTCTGGCTTTTATGGTGTATAATCCACCCCTGGCGTATACGAATTACCCGCATTCCATAAAAGAAATTCATTAATTCCCTGTTCGTTCAATGCCTTTATTTGAGCTTCAACCTCGGCTCTTCCATACTTCTTATAATTTCCGGCTCCTAAATAAGAGGCTGTAAAATCCTGAAGCCATGGTCTGGATACAGGAGGACTATCCAACTCTCCCAACTTTCTATTCTCAAGTTTAGCATATTCAGAAACCAGCTTATAAGGTTCCAGATCCGGTTTGGCTATGCCAAAATAAGAAGTCCAGTGGCTTGGATAAATCATAGAAGAAATTACATCCACATGTTCTGAGATCTTAGAAAAATTTTGACCAATTCCCGGTGCCTCAGGAAGGGTCGCCGTGTATCCAAAGATATCGACCGAAACCTTTACCCCATATGGCTCGAGCTGCTTCCTGGCATACTCGACAAAGTCAGTAACCGCACTTACACGCTTTTGTACATTTTCAATTTTAAGATTTTCGTATTCACCCATACTATATTTCAAGGAGCTATCACGGTGTTCAAACCCCTCAGGAAATCGGACATAATCAAATTGAATCTCCTGAAATCCCATTTTTGCAGCTTCGATTGCAATTCCAATATTGTAATCCCAAACTTCTTTTAAAAATGGATTTACAAATGATTCACCTCTGCCATTCTTCCATACAGTATTTCCTTCTTTATACGACCATTCAGGCTTTTTATTCGCTAGAACAGAATCCTTAAATACAACTACTCGTGCAATCGGATAAATTTGCTTTTCTTCCATGGTTTTCAAGATTTTTTTTGGATCCTTTATGTAAGGCTTGCCAATATCAGTATATGGTGATTTGTCTTCTGGAATATACGTCAGGTTGCCCCAATCGTCCTTAATATCAATTACCATCGCATTCAAATCGGTATCATCCATCATTTTCACTAATTTATTAAACTTTTCACCCCCTGCTGAATGTCCGGTAACATATATACCCCTTACAGCATCCGGATACTGAAAGTGATAGCCGGAATCAAATTGAAAACGGCTTATTTTTTCAGGAAGGGTTTTCACTAGTGAAACATGTTCCCTTTGAGGGTTTTGTCCTGATTCCTGATTTTCCTGTTCTTTTGCCTCACCTGGATCGGCTGACATGAATAAAGCTGATACTAACATTAAGGCAGCAGCTAAGTTTAATGTCTTGTTCACATGTTTTGCCCCCTTTTCTGAGTATTCTCTTTGTTACCTTAATTATAAATTTATTTCAAAGAATTAAGAACTATCTTTATACTAAATTATCTTAATAAGTATTTTTTAAACCAATTTTATTAAAAACTATCAAATTTCTGTTTAAATACACAAATTGATGGAAAAAAATAAATAATTGAAAATTCTAATAGTAATATTGCGGAAAATGATGTATTATATAGAAAAGTACACATTAGCGAATAAAAGTGTTAAAGAGAATTTCCACTCTCTGCATATTTGACTGGGCAATTTACATCTTGGTAATTCCTTTATAGCGAACATTTACTTTTCCAGGATGTAAAAAACGATCTCAGTCGAGATCGTTTTTTGTTATTTGGCATATTTAGCTTTTAATTCGTTATACTCTTTTTCAGAGCAATAAACAAAATGGCCAGTTGTTATTTCGCGCATTTCCAGCTTTTCATTGTCAGCGTAATTGTGAACTGCCGGATCATAAGATTTCCTTCTGCGGGAACGTTCTGTTTCAGGATCTGGGAGCGGAATAGCTGACAGCAGGGATTGAGTATAAGGGTGCATAGGGTTATTATATAAATCTTCAGCTGGTGCAAGTTCAACCAGTTTACCGAAGTACATAACACCAATACGGTCACTGATGTATTTTACCATAGATAAATCATGTGCGATAAACAGGTATGTCAATCCTTTTTCACGCTGCAGTTTTTTCATAAGGTTTACTACCTGAGCCTGAATGGAAACGTCCAATGCTGAAATTGGCTCATCCGCAATAATGAAATCAGGATCAACCGCAAGGGCGCGGGCAATTCCGATACGCTGTCTCTGTCCTCCAGAGAATTCATGAGGGTAACGGTTAGCATGTTCTTTGTTCAGACCGACAGTGTCCAAAAGTTCGTAAACCCTCTCCATTCGTTCCTTTTTGCTTTTAGCCAAGCCGTGAATATCGATTCCTTCAGCAATAATATCGGCAACCGTCATACGCGGGTTTAAGGAAGCATAAGGATCCTGGAAGATCATCTGCATTTTACGGTTAAACTTTTTCAGTTCTTTTGCAGATTTTTTGCCGTGAACGTCTTCACCTTCAAAAAGTACCTGACCATCTGTTGCATCATATAATCTGATAATAGTTCGTCCAGTAGTTGATTTACCGCAGCCAGACTCACCAACAAGTCCAAGGGTCTCTCCCTTATAAATATCAAAAGTAATCCCATCAACTGCTTTTACCATATTCGGACGGCCTACATTAAAATGCTGTTTTAAGTTTTTAATTTCGAGCAATTTTTCTGCCATTCTTATTTTCCCTCCTTCACTAATACAGGCTTTTCAAAAGTGGAGGATAATTGGCGCATTCGTTTTTTGACTGCTTCCGGCGGCTCAACCTTTGGAGCATCCGGGTGAAGAAGCCATGTTTTTGCAAAATGTGTTTCTGAGATTTGGAACATCGGCGGCTCTTCTTCAAAATCAATTGCGAGTGCATATTGATTTCTTGCTGCAAACGCGTCTCCTTTTGGAGGATTCGTCAGATCCGGGGGCGTCCCTGGAATAGCAGCTAGTTCAGCTTTCTCATCATTTTCTAAGCTTGGCATGGATGCAAGCAATCCCCATGTGTAAGGATGCCGCGGGTCATAGAATATTTCATCTACAGTACCCATTTCAACAATCTGGCCAGCATACATTACAGCTACCCGGTCCGCAACATTTGCTACAACACCGAGGTCATGCGTAATAAAGATAATGGAAGTATCCATTTTATTTTGCAGATCTTTCATAAGCTCCAGTATTTGAGCCTGAATCGTAACGTCAAGTGCAGTTGTCGGCTCGTCAGCGATGAGAAGTTTTGGATTTGCTGCAAGTGCAATCGCAATCATCGCACGCTGTCTCATACCGCCGGAGAATTCATGAGGATATTGATTTACCCTTTTCTCAGGCATCGGAATACCAACAAGTCTCAGTAATTCAATTGCTCTGTTTTTGGCATCAGTCTTAGACATATTCTGATGTTTAATCAGCACTTCCATTATCTGTGTTCCGACTCTCATCGTTGGATTCAATGATGTCATTGGGTCCTGGAAGATCATACTGATTTCTTTGCCGCGGATCTTTTCCATTTGTTTTTCTGTCTTGGGTACGATGTCGTCACCGCTTAGCAGGATTTGCCCTCCTGAAATTCGGCCTGGCGGCATAGGTATTAGCTTCATAATTGACTGGGAAGTAACACTTTTGCCTGACCCAGATTCACCAACAATCGCAAGCGTCTCTCCCTTATGAAGGTCAAAGCTGACTCCACGGACTGCTTTTACTGTTCCTCCATATGTTTGGAATGAGACTTCTAAATTTTTTACTTCAAGTAATTTTTCCATGTTCTCACTCCTTATTTACGCATTCTTGGATCTAGAGCATCACGCAAGCCGTCGCCAACCACGTTAAATGCAAAGATCGTTAAGCAGATAAACACAGCAGGGAAGAATAATCGCCATGGATAGTAACGCATAGCCGCCAGTCCATCATTGGCCATTGTTCCCCAGCTCGCAATCGGCGGTGTTAATCCAAGACCAATAAAGCTCAGGAATGCTTCTGTAAAAATAGCAGAAGGGACAGTCAGCGTCATTGTGACCAGAATAGGCCCCATTGAATTTGGAATTAAGTGTTTGCCCATAATCCTGCTTGTATTGGCACCAAGCGTTTTGGCAGCCAGGACGTATTCCTGATTCTTAAGAGATAATACCTGACCACGGACGATACGCGACATATTGATCCATCCAGTTATGGACATGGCTATAATCATAGTCGACAATCCCTGTCCAAGTACAACCATTAACAAGATTACTAATAATAGATAAGGTACACCATATAAAATATCGGCAAAACGCATCATTCCTTCATCTGTGCGTCCGCCTTTATAACCGGCAATCCCGCCCCAAAGCACACCAATAATCAAATCAATTACAGCTGCTGCAACTCCGATGAAGATGGAAATTCGTGCACCTTCCCATGTACGGGCAAACATGTCACGACCGAGATCATCCGTTCCAAACCAATGTTCAGAAGAAGGAGACTGGTTTTTGTTGCTTAGATCATTTGATGCATAATCATATGGAGTCATATATGGTCCAAAGATTGCCATGAAGATCAGCAGTCCTAATAATACTAATCCGAACAGGGCAAGCTTGTTTTTTCGAAATCTAATAAATACATCCTTCCAGAAAGAAAGACTTGGTTTTGAAATTTTCTCAGCTTCACCAAGCTGTGTACCGACTAACTTAAATTTATCTTTCGAAATCTGCATAATTACTCTCCTTTCTTCCCGCCTGCAAGTTTGATGCGTGGGTCGATGATTCCGTATGCAATGTCAACAAGGAGAATAGATACAAGCAACAGAATACTGTAGAAAACGGTTACACCCATTATGACCGTATAGTCACGGTTGTTGATACTAGTTACAAAGTGCGCACCAAGTCCAGGAATACCGAAGATTCTTTCAATAACGAAACTTCCTGTTAAAATACCCGCTGTCAGTGGCCCCATATAAGTTACTACTGGTAAAAGGGCATTACGAATCGTGTGTTTTACTGTAATTACTCCCCTGCTTAAACCTTTAGATTTAGCAGTCTTAATATAATCATTCGCCAGAACTTCAAGCATGCTCGAACGAGTCAGCCTCGCAATAAATGCCATTGGGGTTGATGCCAATGCCACGGCTGGCAGGACGCTGTGCATAAAAGATTCCCACCGTGCTACAGGGAAAATACCCATTTTTATTGCCAGGAAATATTGCAGGAATGATGCCATGATAAAGGAAGGTACAGAGATACCTAACACAGCTACAATCATTGCTGTGTAATCCGGCCATCTATTGTGCTTTAATGCCGCAATAATTCCTAAAAGAACTCCTACTGCAACGGCGATAAAAATGGCTTCCATTCCAAGAAGAAATGAAACAGGGAAACCTTCATTAATCAAGTCGTTAACAGTTTGACTTTTATATTTAAATGACGGGCCGAAATCCCAATTCACGATACGAACAAGATACTCCCAATATTGTGCATACCAAGGCTTGTCTAAGCCAAAATGAGCATTCAGGTTAGCTTCAATTTCGGGAGGAAGTTTTTTCTCTGATGCAAAAGGGTTTCCGGGTGCAATGCGCATGAAGAAAAAAGTTGCCGTAACGATCATCCATAAAGACAGAAGCATGTACAGCAAGCGTTTTCCAATATATTTCGCCATTGTCAAACACCTCCAATTTATTACTATGCCTTAATCAGAAACGAAGGTATATGGGACAATTAATCCCATATACCTTTCGTCTTAATCATTATTTTTTATTCAAAGTGTGCCCACTTGTACTGGACATCACCAAGACCAGATACAACAACATCTTTTAAGTTTTCAGCTTGTACCCAGTTATTAGTGTAGAAGTAAATTGGTGCTACTGGCATATCTTCCATGAAGATTGCTTCTGCATCCTTTAATAATTGCTGGCGAGCTTCAACATCTGTTTCAGTTGCAGATTTTGCAAGAAGATCCTGGAACTCTTTGCTTTCCCATCCAGTATTGTTGTTGCCGCCATCGGCGTCACGGTACATTTCAAGGAAGTTCATAGCATCATTAAAGTCACCTAACCAGCCTAAACGGCCAACTTGGTAATCCATTGTATTGATTTTATCAAGGTATACATTCCACTCTGAGTTATCAAGAGTTACTTCAACACCAAGATTTTGTTTCCACATATCCTGAATTGCCTGAGCAATCTTTTGATGTGCTTCTGAAGTGTTGTAAGATAGCGTTACAGCTGGAAGCTCAGACGCATCTTTATATCCAAGTTCTTCTAGACCTTTTTGTAAAAATTCTTTTGCTTTTTCTACATCATTGTCAGGGAAATAACCCTTTTCGTTCTCTTCAAACATTGTTGGAGGAACAATTGCCATCGCAGGAAGCTGCTCACCCTGAAGGATGTTATCAATGATTTCCTGACGATTGATAGCATGTGCAAATGCTTTACGGATATTAACGTTGTTGAATGGCTCTACAGTTGTATTGAACTTATAGTTATAGATACCAGCGATTGGCTGAGTTGTCAGGCGGCCATCATCTTTAAGAGCCTGCATAGCATCAGTTGGAAGTGCACCAGTAGGAGCTCCAGCCCAATCCAGTTCGCCATTGTCAAACATTGATAATTCAGTGTTTGGATCATTGATCATAATCATTTCAATGCTGTCCAGTTTTACTGATTCAGCATCCCAATAAGTTTCGCTCTTTTCAAGAACGATCTTATCACTGTGAGACCATTCTGTTAAATGGAAAGGTCCGTTAGTTGTATAGTTTTCACCAGCATCAGTTGCCCATTCTGGATTAGCTTCAGCAACTTTGCTGTTAACCGGCAGGTAAGTATAGAAAGCTGTCAATTCCAAGAAATATGGAGTTGGGTTAACAAGCTTAACTTCAAGAGTTTTGTCATCTACTGCTTTAACGCCTACAGCATCAAGTGAGCCTTTGCCAGTATTAGCTGCTTCAGCACCTTCGATGTAGTAAAGCTGGTATGCATATGTTGAGTTGTTAGCTGGATCAAGTGCCCATTTCCAAGCATATACAAAGTCATTAGCAGTTACAGGGTCTCCATTAGACCACTTTGCATCACGGATTTTGAAAGTGTAAGTCTTTTGGTCTTCAGAAATCTGAACATCTTCTGCCATTGCATTTTCAGGCTTGCCTTCTTTACCAATACGAGTCAAACCTTCAAGAATCTGACGAAGAACTGTACCAGAAGTAGCATCTTCTGCTAAGCCTGGGTTTAATGATGGTGGTTCAGTGTTGATGTTTACTCTTAGCTCCTGCGGTACATCAGACTTTCCGCCGTCATCTCCGCCTTTTTCGCCGCCGTCAGCATTGTCTCCGCCGCCGCTGCACGCAGCAAGGAACATGCTTAGCACAAGCAGCATGCTAAAAAAGATCGATAATCTTTTGTTCACGGTATTAACCCCCTATTAATTTCCTCAAACAATCTCTTTACCATTTGTCTTTCACCAAAAACACAACTGTGCGCCCCGGATATATTACTTAAATAGTCTGTTAATTCAATTTAAAAAATTTGCAGACTATTTAAAAGGCAACAAAAAAAGCAAGTTTATATTCTCTTAAAGATAGATTATCCTTATATTCTGATAATTCAGATTAAAATGGGTAATCTATAATATGTAAGCTATAAACTTACTCAATATGCACCATATTCTCGCAATCTGGAGTGATATAGTTTTGTTTTAAATGTAACAAATTCGTAAAGATTATGTTTGTTACGTTTATTATAAATAGTTTAAAAACTTATTGCAAGTGGCTTTTTGTACATGCAATTCCTTGAAGTACGACATTTTTCGTCAAAAAGTCTTATAAATTAAGATTTTTGAGATAATAAAAAAATTTTTCTTTTTAAGATATTTTGCTATTTTACAAAGAAATAATACCCATATATTGGTAAAATACTCCCTTATTTTGAAGATAAGTACGCCCTTTAATTTCTTATTCTGAGCTTGATTTTTGTATCCGAATAGTTTACCTTATAATATAATACGATAAAATTAAATGATCTTGTCGGCAATGAAAAAAGAGTAGTACATTTACCCAGGGTTTTAGCAGAGAGTCTGTGGAAGGTGAAAACAGGCAGCCCGGTAAATCGAATGGACTTTTGAGCCTCTGATTTTTCCAGGCGCTTCCCTGCGTTATCGGGGACCTATGCGTATTATGCATAGGGCAGAGTGACTCAGTTTTTTGAGTAATTAGGGTGGCAACGCGGACCATTCGTCCCTATCTTTAAAGGGATGAATGGTTCTTTTTTATGCCTTTTTTATGATTACAGGACAAAAACTTCACTTCAACGCCTGACAATTCATGTTCTTTAAAGCCGATTAAAGGAGGAAAAACATGAAAACCATATTTTCCGGCATCCAGCCCAGCGGTACAATTACTCTAGGCAATTACATTGGTGCCATGAAACAATTTGTTGAACTGCAGAATGACTACAACTGCTATTTTTGCATTGTTGATCAGCACGCAATAACTGTTCCCCAGGACAGACTGGAGTTGAGAAAAAATATCCGAAGTCTTGCTGCCCTATATTTGGCTGTTGGAATCGACCCAGAGAAATCCACCCTATTCATTCAATCGGAAGTCCCTGCCCATGCTCAGGCAGGCTGGATGATGCAATGTGTTTCTTACATCGGTGAGCTCGAGCGCATGACTCAATTCAAAGACAAATCAGAAGGTAAAGATGCCGTATCTGCAGGACTGCTGACCTATCCGCCTTTAATGGCTGCAGATATCCTTCTATACAATACTGACCTGGTTCCGGTTGGAGAGGATCAAAAACAGCACCTGGAACTAACCCGCGATCTTGCTGAGAGATTCAATAAGAAGTACAACGACATCTTCACTGTTCCAGATGTAAGAATCGCCAAAGAAGGCGCAAGGGTAATGTCACTTCAGGATCCATTAAAGAAAATGAGCAAATCTGATCCCAATAAAAAGTCATTTATTTCATTATTAGATGACCCAAAACAAATTGAAAAGAAAATAAAAAGTGCCGTAACAGATTCTGAGGGTATTGTTAAATATGATAAGGAAAACAAACCAGGAGTATCCAATCTCCTTACCATTTACTCAATCCTTTCAGGTAAAACTGTTGCGGAAATCGAAGGAGAATACGAAGGCAAAGGATACGGGGATTTTAAAGCCGGCCTGGCTGATATTGTTATTGGAACACTTAAACCTATTCAGGATAAATATTATGCATTAATGGATTCAGAAGAACTGGATCTTGTACTTGATCAAGGAGCAGAAAAAGCTAATAAAGTCGCATACAAAATGATTAAAAAAATGGAAAACGCCATGGGACTTGGCCGAAAGAGAAAATAAAAAAACAGCCTCGGGCTGTTTTTTTAATTTACTTTTGGACCATGTTCCATTTCCCACATCTTCTCAAAAAACGGCTGGCCTTTTATTAAATTTTCACAAAACTTTTCATGTTTACTTGACCAGCCGTATTTACTTTCATCAAATAATTCATACCAGGCCTCTTCAAAATTCATTGATTGTATTTTCGTATAGCGTTCAGGGCTCCACTCCGTATACCAATAACGGATTTCAGCATCATTTTTGGAGGAATGAAGCTGATCCAGCGCCATAAACAGAAGCTGTTTAAGCTGTCTTTCTTTTCTTGTCAGGCCAGCCATCAAATCCGGAGAAGGAGAAAGAATATGGAATTCCTTCAATGCGGTTTGATCATTAAAAGAGTAATTAGCCGTTTCTTGATTTTCAAGCATTTCATATGCCAGCTGCTCCTGCCTTGGTATTAACCTGCTTTTTCTGATTGGAATATTGTAGCCGATTGTATCTACAGCCAATATGCCTGTCCCATCTGATACAACAAAGCAATACTCCAGTTGGATGCGTTCATGATTTTTTCTTAAGTAAGCTTTTTGATAAATGTCATCAAGCAGTTGTTGTGGCAGCTCAGAAAGATCATTTTCAATATAATTGAAAAGAACCGGGTCAATCTTCAGCAGCGGAACCTGATCAAGCAGTTCTACTCCGTCATCTTTTCTCCATTCATGAAAATGGCATACATTGTATCCATTTTCTTCTCCTTCAAACCAATTCACCCAAACATCATGAAGATACAACATTTTTCAACCCCCACTTCAACAAACTATTTGTCACTCAGTATGGGCACCAGGCAGTAAATTTATTCCTATATTACACTCACAATCCATTTTTTGTAATAAACATTCCTTAATATAATCGATGAGATGCCCTTTATTCATCATCATTTGAATGGGGAAGATATATGCTCACTGATATAATAATGATTCCAATAGGTAGCAAATAGCATTCTGGACGATAGGTGATAAAATTCAAATATTCTTTAAAGGTATGTCCAGTTGTAAGCAAATTTAAATATCCTATGACACTGACTCCTCCCGAAACAGAAATTCCAAACCCCGTTAAAAGCCAAAATGCCCTAAATAACATGTTCTTTCCTATATTTGTGAGTCATAAAAGGTTTTATTGCCGCCATAAACTCACTCCCACTATCTTTTTTACATGTATATGAAGGAATTAGTTTAGATATGTACAAGCTATAGGCCATTAAACAACAAAAAACGCCTATATATAGGCGTTTTTTGCTATCTGTTGGATTTAGGATTGAAGGCATCTTTTAAGCCTTCCCCTATGAAGTTGATCGATAGAATTGTAAATGTTAGAACAGCAGCAGGCGGAATCCATATCCACCATTTACTTGTTAAAACATCAGGACTTCTTGCTTCCTGAAGCATGTTCCCCCAGGTTGGAATGTTGATTGGTACACCAAAACCAAGGAAGCTTAGGCCAGTCTCAGCTACAATCATGGCTGCAAGAGTAATAGTCGCCTGAACAATAATGGTTGACATGACATTCGGCAGCAAGTGTTTAAAAATGGTTTTTGGTGCAGAGCATCCAATGGATACCGCACTCATTATATATTCATTTTCCTTCTCAGCCATGACCTTGCTTCGCACCAGACGTGCCGTTCCAGTCCAGCTGAGTACACTTATTACAAATATGAGTGTTCCTGTACTTGATTCGATAAAAATGGATTTCAATACGATAACAAATAGCAGGAATGGAAAGTTCATCATAAAGTCTGTGAATCTCATCAGGGCATTATCGACCCAGCCGCCAAAGTATCCCGCAGTAGCACCAACGAGAGTACCAAGGGTAATAACCGAGATCGTGATAGAGAATGCAAGCAAGAGTGATGTCTTGCCGCCGTGCAGAGTTCTGGCAAAAACGTCTCTGCCAGACTTGTCTGTGCCGAAGTAGTGATCAGCAGATGGTTCTTTGCTCATTTGTGTCAAATTTATCTTAGCTGTCTCCTCAACCGGCATAGTAAGCGGCTCAGCTAATATGGACATTACACAGACCAGCAGCAGGAAAACAAGACTAATCATTGCTGCTTTATTGCGCAAAAACTTGCGGCGGGCGAGAGCCCATGGTGATTGACTCTTCGGGGGTTTAACAGGCTCTGCTAAACCGGGCGAAGTTTGCTGTGAAATTGATGGTTCCATACTCTCACCTACCTAACTTAAACGAATACGCGGATCTACTAATCCATATAGTAAATCTGCAACTAGATTTCCAATTAGTGTTAAAATAGTCAGCATCATGGCAATAGCCATCATGACTGAATAATCACGTGAATTAACTGATTCTACGAATAAATAACCGATGCCAGGGTATGTGAAAATGGTTTCTGTGATAATTGCCCCTCCAAATAGGTTGGCAATATCGAATCCAAGTAAAGTAACAATAGGTATGATGGAGTTTCTTAGAATGTGCTTATTATAAATCGCAGATTCTTTCGTACCTTTAGCTCTTGCAGTACGAACATAATCCTTGCGAGAGCTTTCGATCATATCATTTCTCAAGAACTGTGTATAAGCGGCTGTAGCCATGGCTCCCAGGACAATAGCCGGCAATACTGTATGTTTTGCTTTACTTAAGTAATATTCCAGTGTCCCTGCTTCTACCCCGCTGCCGATACTTCCACTGGCTGGAACCCATCCAAGATTGATGGCAAAAACATAAATGGCAACCAAAGCTGCAACAAAGCTTGGAATTGCAAGTGCTAGATAGTTAAACGCTGATATTAAATAATCTCCAATGCTATAGGCAAATCGCCCAGAGTATCTTCCCATTAAAAAGGCTAATAAATAAGTGATTAATAGAGCTGATATTCCTAAAATAATCGTGTTCGGCAAACGGTCACCAATTAGCTCCATAACCGGGCGTTTATGAACAAATGAATCTCCAAAATCTCCTTGGACCACACCACTCATCCAGCGGACATACTGCACAGGAATAGGATCGTTCAATCCCATCTGCTCACGCATTTCTTCAATATACTCCGGATCTGAGTTTAATGGGTCAATTTTTCCAGATAGTGCATCACCAGGCATAAGCTTTGCCAGGGTGAAAACCACTACTGAGATAAGGAAAATTATTGGAATCATACCTATGAGTCGTCGAATTGTGTACTGTAGCATTTCCATTCCCCTTACCAAACAAAAATTTATTCGCTGGTTAAACTTGTATTCCTTGGAGGAGCAACTCCCCCAAGGAATACAGGTTCCTCTTATTCTGTTACTCTACAATGTGCCACTTGTGGTACTCATCAGTTCCAAATGGTGTTACTTTAACTCCGCCCACACGCTTGTTGATCGCCCATGGATCTACACGCTGTTCGAAGAAGATGATTGGCAATTCTTCGTTAACAAGCTTTTGCCATTCATTATAGACTTCCTGACGGTGTTCGGTAACATCTTTACTGGAGTCTTCAGGGAATGTTACACCTTTTTTGATAAGAGCATCAGACTCTTCGCTGTACCATCTCCACATGTTCCATTTGTCAGTAGACAACCAGATGCCGGCTGGATCTGGGTCATTAGCAAGTCCCCATGCACCCATGAATGTTTCAACAGATGGGTCATCAGCTTCGATAGTGTCATAGAATAGGTTGAAATCTTTTAATGAACCGCCGTTTAGCTTAGCATTTAAGCCAACTTCCTGCCAGGATTGAAGGATGAATTGAGCACGTGCTTCTGAAGTTTCAGCGCCTGCCATTGCATCAAAGTTAATTGTAAATGGCTTGCCTTCTGGATCTTCACGGAAGCCGTCGCCGTCTTTATCTACATAGCCTGCTTCGTCAAGTAATTTCTTAGCTTTTTCTGGATCATACTCATACTGATTGATTTCTGAATCATCAATCTTAGCCCATGATACTGAAGGGAAAGGAGTGTTTAATGGTTTTCCTAAGCCGTTTGCAAAACCATCAATAAATGCCTGACGGTCAATGGCATGTGCCATTGCATGGCGAAGGGATTTGTTCTGGAACTTCTTGTTATCAGATACAACTACACCTTTTTTAGTGTCATAATGACCCCAGTCAAAAGCAATATAGCTGTAAGACATAGCATCTGCTTCTACCGGATTTACGTTATCAAGTGCTTTAATAGCTTCCCACTGATCTTTTGGAGCTTCAATAACATCGATTTCTCCATTTTGCACTAAACCTTGCGCAAGAGAACCATCAATAATTTTGTAAACTACTCCATCCAGTTTGGCTGGTCCCTGCCAGTAATCATCAAAACGCTCAAATTCGATCATTTCACCAGGTACGATGTTTTTCACTTTAAAAGGTCCTACACCGATTGGGGCTTTACGGATTTGATCGGCATCCGGAAGCTCTTTAGAAGAAATATCGCCGTAATAGTGCTTTGGCTCAGGATAGATCCAGATATTTTCCAATAAGTTAACAGAAGGTTCAGTTACTGTTACCTCAATTGTATAATCGTCTACTACCTTGATACCTTCAATTTTATCAGCTTTTCCATCTTTGTATTCTTGAGCACCTTTGATCATTGCTACGTTAGCAAAACGCGCACCTTCATACGTTGGATCTGCAATTAAATACCATGCAAATTCCATATCTTCTGCTGTTAATTCTTCACCATCATGCCATTTAACTCCTTGCTTAAGCTTGAAGGTTAACTTTGTTTTGTCTTCAGATAACTCATAGTCTGCCAAATTTGGTTCAGAAATAAGCTCATCATTTACCTTGAGCAAACCTTCATGCATAAACTGAAGGGCATTTGCATCATCTTCACCTTCATAATAAGCATAAGATAAAACGCCTTTGAATGGCTGTGTGTATCCAAAAGTTACTGTGCCGCCTTCTTTTACTTCTCCAGATGCTTTCCCATCATCTTTTGGTTCTTTTTCAGTGTTGGCTTTCTCTCCGCCGCCAGAACATGCTGCAAGGAATACAGACATGACAAGCAGAAGCGAAAGCAGCCAAAATGCTGATTTCTTCATTGTTTTCCCCCCGAAAAATATTTTTTGACAAAGCCTTATTTATATAAGTGACAAGCGACTCTATGCCCAGGCTTCACCTCCTTTAATTGCGGTTTTACACTCTGGCATTCCGGCATTGCATGTGCGCAGCGCGGATGGAATGTACATCCTTTTGGAGGGTCAATCGGGCTTGGGACATCGCCCTCTAAAATGATTCTATCTTTTTTCTTGCGCGGATCCGGTTCAGGAATCGCAGAGATTAGAGCCTGAGTATAAGGATGCAGAGGCTCTGCATAGAGGCTGTCCTTTTCAGCGACTTCTACGAGGCCTCCCAGGTACATAACCCCAATCCGGTCACTCATATGTTTAACAACACTCAAATCATGGGCAATAAATAAGAAAGTAAGATCAAATTCATCCTGAAGCTCTTTCAAAAGATTCAATACCTGTGATTGGACCGATACGTCAAGGGCTGAAACAGGCTCATCCGCAATAATTAGCTTAGGCCTTAAAGCCAGGGCTCTTGCGATTCCGATCCGCTGTCTTTGCCCGCCGGAAAACTCATGCGGATATTTATAGTAAGCATCTTCAGGCAGCCCGACTTTTGCAAGAAGCTCCATTACTTCAGGCTTCAATTCCTTTTCGGATTTGCTGTTATAATTCCTGATTGGCTCCGACACTAGGTGTCCGACCATCATCGTGGGATTTAAGGATGCATACGGGTCCTGGAAGACCATCTGGAAGTCCTGGCGGATTTTCCTCAGGCTAGTCCCTCTCACATTTGTGATATCCTGTCCGTCAAAGATGATTTGCCCCTCTGTCGGTTCCAGAAGTCTGAGGATTGTTCTGCCTGCTGTTGATTTTCCGCAGCCTGATTCTCCAACCAGTCCCAATGTCTCCCCTTTTCTAATCTCAAAGGACACATCATCGACAGCTTTAACGACAGCCACAGTCCTTCTAAGGATTCCGCCTTTTATCGGATAGTAAGTTTTTAGGTTCTTAACCTCTAAAAGCACTTCATTGCTGCTTTTATCCTTTTTTAGAACAGCTGTATTATTATGCTCTGTATTCATTATGCGTTCACCTCTTGTTTCGGCTGGCTTGTCTCATAAAGCAGGCAAGCAACCTCATGTCCATCTTCATTTTCTGCCAATTGAGGTGTAACTGTCAGGCATTCAGGCATTGCCTTAGGGCAGCGCGCCGCAAATTTGCATCCTGTTTTAGGCATATTTTTTAATGAAGGCACAATTCCTTTTATTGTGCTTAGCTTTTCCACTTCTTCATCCATTTTTGGAATGGCTCCCATCAGGAGCTGAGTATAAGGATGTTTTGGATTGTGAAATAAGGAATCTACATCTGTCCGCTCTGCTATCTTCCCTGCATACATTACAATTACTTCATCGCACATTTCAGCCACAACACCCAGGTCATGAGTAATCAGAATGACTGACATATCATTGACTTCCTGAATTTCTTTTAAAAGCTCAAGAATTTGGGCTTGTACAGTAACATCCAGGGCAGTAGTAGGCTCATCAGCGATCAGCAGCTTTGGCTGGCAGGCAATGGCAATGGCAATCATAACCCTTTGCCTCATTCCTCCTGAAAGCTGATGCGGATATTCATCTACAATTTTTTCTGGCCTTGAGATCCCTACACTTTTTAGAAGTGCAATACTTTTAAGCCGCGCTTCTTTTTTGGAGATTTTCATATGATTGAATAATACTTCCTGAAGCTGGAATCCGATAGAGAAAACAGGATTTAAAGAAGTCATAGGTTCCTGGAATATCATTGCGATATCCTTCCCCCTGATCTTATTAATCTCTGAATCTGTCATGTTCTCCAAATGAACACCGTCAAAGATAATCTCTCCGTTTCGGATTTTGCCAATGCCTTTAGGCAGAAGCTTCATTACAGAAAGGCTCATTACAGATTTTCCGCAGCCAGACTCTCCCACTATTCCAACTATTTGTCTGGGTTTTACTCTAAAAGAAACATTATCAACTGCGTTATAGTATGTACCATCTATGGAAAAAGCCGTTTCTAAATTCTTCACCTCTAGTAAAGGTGCGTCTTTATGTTGACGGGGATTTGCGCTCATAGGACACCTCTTACCTTTTTGAATTATTCTGTCAATTCATTCTATTTGTCTAAAATATTATTACAAAGTTATTACAATTGCAAGATTTTTTTAAAATTTGTTAAGATTCATTTTTCTATTTAAAAAAAGCCCACATTTTAGGGCTTTAAAGCGTTTATGATTCCAATTTATATACAGTTTGATCCAGAAAATATTCGGATGGCGCATTAAAAGATAGTTTTGTAGAAAAGTTTTTTTGCTTTCTAAATTCACTTACAATTTCATAGCCGGCAGCATAGCCCAGCAATGGAGGATATGGCCTCTCACCATATAATATCTTTTGATGGAGCCGATCATTCTTTTTTAATTTTAGGTATGGTTTAATCAAATTTTCCCAAGAATTCCTCATCTCTTCTTTCGAATACCTGCTGCACCACGATCCTCTGAAATTCTTACCACAGTGTAATTCTACAGCATTTTCGGCAAGCCCCTCCAATATAATGGAATCAAGCAGCGTATATTCTTCAAGTTTTTTCCTCTGGGAGTTAATTCTGCCGACATGATGATATTCATGCACAAATAAAGCCTCTAGTTCATCCTCTTCTATTTCTGAAGGAAGGAATAGAAAGAGCATATTTGCGAATGAAACTCCTGATTTACCTGGATGCCGCGAAAAAAGTCCGCCTCCTGCAGTAGGGAAGATGTATACATCGCTATCAGGCCCTTCCCACAATCTCCTATATTTTAAGTGAATCTTTCTTGCCAGATCCCATACTTTCTTTTCTTTCAGCTCCTTGAAATTATCCCTGCTGGACCTTGCAGGTTTATACATGCCGAAATCCGTTAAGTACTCGTATATTTTTCGGGGATTGTCATCATTGAAGGATCCGGTAAGTTTTTCACATATTTTTAGCGGTTCATTAAAACCTTCCTCGAGCCATAAATCCGTTCTAACTATCCCATTTCCGCACCTCCCTTTATTCGATAATATGTAGATATAAGGAATTTGTTGATCAAAATAAAAAGCTGATTCAAGGAAAGTTTGTTCCCTTGAATCAGCTTTCGTTTATCTCTTATTCATATCTTTTAAAGACAATGGTTGCATTGTGGCCGCCAAAGCCTAGTGAATTGCTCATTGCAGCTGTTATTTCTTTTTCCCTGGCCGTATTTGGAACATAATCCAAATCACATTCAGGATCCGGGCTTTCGAGATTAATCGTCGGTGGCAGGATTCCTTCCTTCAGTGCCAGAACTGTGAAAATGGCTTCAATTCCGCCTGCAGCTCCCAGAAGATGTCCTGTCATTGATTTAGTCGAGCTTACTGCCAATTTATAGGCATGCTCTCCGAACACCTCTTTGATTGCCAATGTTTCAAATTTGTCATTATAATCAGTACTTGTGCCATGAGCATTAATATAATCGATATCACCGGGCTGTAAGCCTCCGTCTTCAATTGCCATTTTCATGGCTCTTGCTCCGCCTTCTCCGCCTGGAGCAGGTGCAGTGATATGATAAGCATCCCCAGTAGCACCATAGCCTACTATTTCCGCATAAATTTTTGCGCCGCGGGCAAGTGCATGCTCAAGTTCCTCAAGTACTACAATTCCCGCACCTTCTCCAATAACAAACCCGTCACGATTTTGATCAAATGGGCGGCTGGCTGTTTTTGGATCTGGATTGGTTGAAAGCGCGGTGTTCGCACAAAATCCGGCTACAGACATTTTTGTGATTGGCGCTTCTGCTCCTCCTGAAATCATCGCATCGGCATCGCCGCGCTGAATAACCTTGAAGGCATCTCCGATTGAGTTTGTTCCAGTGGCACATGCAGTCACTGTACATGAGTTAAACCCCTTTGCCCCTAAATAGATGGAGACTTGGCCAGTTGCCATGTCAGGAATCATCATTGGCACGAAGAATGGGCTGACTCTTCTGTATCCGCGTTTCATAAATGTTTCATATTGGTTTTCAAAGGTTTCCATTCCGCCGATCCCTGAACCAATCCAGACACCGATGCGATGAGCATTTTCATCTGTAATCTGAAGGTTTGCATCTTTTACGGCCATCATGGATGAAGCAACAGCGTAATGTGTAAAGCGGTCCATTTTTCTGGCATCTTTTTTATCAAAAAAATCTTCCGGATTGAAATTCTTTACTTCAGCAGCTACTTTAGCCGGGTACTCATCGGCATTTAATCTAGTCAGCGGCCCTACCCCTGAAATACCTGACTTAATATTATTCCATGTCGTTTCTGTATTATTTCCAAGCGGTGTTACAGCTCCGATGCCTGTAACGACAACCCTTCTTTTGTTCATATGATTGCAGCTCCTTTTAAATTATCATCATATTTAAATGAGGTTCTTATCTTCCCCATCTCATCGCAATAGCTCCCCAAGTTAGCCCTCCGCCGAAGCCGACCATCACGAGCAAATCATCATCTTTAATTTTACCCGCTTCCAGTTCTTCCACCAATGCAATTGGAATAGATGCAGCAGAAGTATTTCCGTATTTATCCACGGTTTTCGACATCTTCTCAACCGGAAGTTCCAGTCTTTGACGGGAAGCTTCCATAATGCGGATATTCGCCTGATGAGGTATTAGGAAATCTACATCCTCTTTGGAGAATCCAGCTTTATCAAGTACATTGATGCAGCTTTCACCCATTTGACGAACAGCAAATTTGAACACTTCACGCCCGTTCATAATGATATGTTCATCCTGGTATAGGTGTTTTGCGCCTGTGCCATCTGCTCCTAATTCAAATGATAATATTCCCCGGCCATCCGAGACTGGTCCAATTACAGCTGCACCTGCTCCGTCTCCAAATAAAACGGCAGTATTACGGTCACTCCAGTCTGTAATTTTTGAAAGCTTTTCAACACCTACTACTAAAACATTTTTATACGTCCCGGTTTCAATAAATTGCTGTGCCGTTATGATACCATACATGAAACCTGCACATGCAGCACTAATATCCATTGCCGCCGCCTTACTTGCTTTTAGTCGCTCCTGAAGCATGCATGCAACTGATGGAAAGGGATTATCCGGTGTAACCGTTGCAACTAAAATCAGGTCTATTTCCTTTGCTTCAATGCCTGCATTATCCAATGCTTTAAGTGCTGACTCATAGGCCATATCTGATGTGTCCATGCTGTCTTCCGCAATTCTTCTCTCTTCAATTCCAGTCCTGGTCCGGATCCATTCGTCAGAAGTATCAACTATTTTCTCCAAATCAGCATTTGTTACCACTTTTTCAGGAAGATATCTTCCGATTCCTATAATTCCAGCATTCATGGAGTCCCACTCCCTTTTCAATTTTACAAACCTGTATCCAGTCTCTATCTAAATATTAATATCAATTATTATGACTTGGTACTAATTTTAGCAAATGTTTATATACTAACGCAACACTTTTTACCTTCCCTTACTTATTACTCCACAAATGTCTATACCCAGTCAATTTTTCTTCATATGCTGGTATATAGGCATCTGAAAAGGAGGTAAATAGCATATGCTTGATAAGGATGAAAAAGACAAGGGAAATACAGAAGACCCTTTAACCCATTTTTTATTTGGAGAAAGAGTCAGGAATCCTAAACCAGCTGAAGGCAAAATTGAATTCAACAGCAGTGCTGAAGAAGATCAGGGGAAAGACGACTGGCTTTTCGGCGGCATGAGCAGAAATGCTCATGAAGCTGACGATTGGCTCCTTGGGGGAAAAAGCAGAGAAACTAGTGAAAGGGAAAATACCGGTAAAGAAAATGAAAACAATATCCTGAACAACATTAACTTAGAGGAACTAATGGGCAACATTGATACGCTCATGTCTTCAGCTCATCATTTAAAGCCATTGCTGAAAAAAGCGGGTCCTTTGCTGGAGATGTTTTGGAAAAAGTAGGGGCGGGGTTATACATTATACTTTGCTGGTCCTTCACCCGATAGATTTAAAAATTTTAATATCCTGTATGGCTTTGGGCTTACGCCGCCTCCTGGGGAAGCCTCTTAGCTCAGCACTTTCTTTCAGTAAGAGATCCCTATCTCACCATCAAAATAACAAAAACCAGCCAAAAAGGCTGGTTTCCCATTATTCACTCTCATTCAAAGCATCCGCTTTGCCCATTTCGTAGGCTTCGTTCATGACTTTGGTGAATAGGTTCATGAATGGCTGGATCATTTCCATGGATAGTTCGATGCCTGCTTCGTCGAGCTGCTGTTTAGCTTCTGGCAGGTATTTCATGGCGATTTGCATGAATTCCATGTTTTTTTCGTTCATCTTGCAGTACCTCCTATGTATGATAATTACTATTCAGGCAGTTTACCTGTTTTTTTGAAATTCTCAATGGCAGCGTTTAGTTCTTTTTTGAACTCTTCGTCGACGTCAGGGCTGAATTTTCCGAGTGTAATTACTTCATCCTCAAAATCAAAGGACAGATTCCCTGATTCGAGTTCGCCTTCGTTATATTTTTCTGCCACTAGTTCATATAAAACATCGACATGCTGAATTGTACTGGTCAGGACGACTGATTCGCCCAGATCAGACTGATCGGAAATATAGCCGATGGCGTAGAGCCCTTCTTCTTTCAGCTTTTCGATGACAGGAACATTATACCCATCTCCGGCCGGATAGACAACATCTGTCTTATTGGCAATAAGTTTGTCCAAAAGAGCGATGGCTTTGTTATCATTGTCCCAGTTGCCGACATATTGGATCTGTACGTTCACATTATCATTGATATAGTTTGCACCTTCATAAAAACCTTCTACTTCAGGCTGCCATTCAAAAGCCGCAAGTACTCCTACATTATTCGTTTTCGTCATATGTCCTGCAACCATGCCCCCAAAGAAACCCATGGCATATGCTTCAAAGTTCAAACTGGTGGTGTTTTCATTTTGGGCGTCACCATTAAAGCTGACAAAGTGAATGTCAGGATATTTTTTTGAGATGTTATTAAAGTATGCAGCGTATTCATTGCCATGTCCAAAGATCAGGTTCACACCTTTTTGGTCAAACTCTTTAACAGCTCTTTCAACAACCATCTCTGAATTCATGCCTTCTTTATAATAAACATCAATATCATAATGGGATTGAATCTTTAGCATGCCTTTATAGCCTTTGGTCCCCCATACCTGGTCATTGACAGTATCGGGCACTAATAATCCAGCTTTCTCAAGTTTTCCTGCAGACATCGGCTGTCTGCAGGAGGCCAATAAAAGAAGGCACAAAAGAAGGATCCCTAATTTCTTTAATGTCTTATGCATCTTCTTTTTCTCCGCCTCTCTGTCTTTCGCTTACTACTACCGGTTTAATTTACCAGACTAATTCAATTCTACCTTTTCTTTATCTCAAATGGAAAGATTTTTTTCCGATTTACAAGCTATCCGTACTTCCTAATGAAATAAAATGTCTTCTTTGATTTTCTAGGCCATCTGAGAATTTTACTGAACACTGAATCGTTCTTTCAGTTACTTTTCCTATTGCCAAATCGGGACTTCTCCAATTTTCATTATAGTCTAAGGAAAGATAGTCAGCGCATTTTCGCCAGTGCCCGGTGATACTGCTTTCTAATAGATAGGACTCATCTAAATGCCTATCTGCACTACTTGATAAGAAATTGATGAGATCATCAATATAGATAGCATCATATATCCATTCTCTTTCACTTATTACTACTCTTTCTTTCGCAATCGACTGATGAAAACTAAATTCCTCAGGCTGCCAGGGACCATATATGACAGGCAGGTAAAAGGATGAAACTGAAATATTGTGTTCCTTAAGGATTTTAATAGCATCTTCCAGCCGGCTGTGTGTTCTGCTGATGTCTTTAATCCACTGAATAGGGAGCAGGAATGCAATTTTCACATGAAGGCTCTGGAATAAAGCCAGGTTTTTCATAAGAAATCCTTCAATAAGCTCCTTCTCCCTTAAAGCGGCAAGCTTATTCCTAATATACAAGTCGTATATATCGATAAAAATCATGTCATTTTTTAGTATTTCACCAGATTTAATCCATGCAGAATAGTTTTTTTCACGGAAATTGGCATTCCGTCCGATTGTCAGACGTTTATCGTGAATTAAAGCGCCATCTTTTTCTTTGTCGAAATGAACTCCATCTATCTCGCAGCCCTGTTCCAGAAGATGCTTGCACAGACTGAATCCTATAAATTCAAATGTCCCTAATATGACTGCCCTGTCCATCTTCACCCCTCCTTGGAAGCATATTAATGTATCCTATGCTCAAAGGATTGTCTTTATTTCTTAGCGGAATTACAGCAGATTTACAGAACTTTTTCATATTTTCTAAAGAAGCTTGTCATTTGAGAAGATATTCGCTGTTTTTTATCCGGGAGGATATAAAACACTGAGATAGGGCTATTTTCATTTTCCCATTGTATGGATCGTTTCTTTAAATAATCCGATTGCTTGTAAGCTCTTCCGCCGGCCAGAACCTGAATGATTCTGACGGGGACTTTAAGGCCGGATGTGAGGTTTTTTTCATGTTTGCTGAGAAGATCTGCTATGTTATCCGTTTCTATTTCATATGAAGCTGCCAGTTCTTTTAATAGTTTTTTATAAAAGAACTTATGCTCTTTTTCCTGGTCGAGATGGTGCTTTAGTGAAAGAATAGGATTTATTAATACAGCAGAACGGATTAAATCGCTCATTTCATGCAACAATCTAAGGGCAACCAATGCTCCCATGCCCTCAGCAATAATATGGATCTTTTCGTTTATTATTTCTGTACGCAGGATATGTTCATACAAATACTTAGCTTTCTCAACAGCCCGGTCGCTTCCCCAGTGCCTTCCGTATAAATTTGAATAAAAAATCGTATAGCCATCTTGCCTGAGTTTCTTAATTAATGAATATTTCCCTTCATTTTGAGTCCAAAAACTGCAGTTTCCGTCAACAAAGTGCCGATCATCCCCAATAATAAGAATACCGAAACCACTTGGTTTATCTGGGTAATGAATCATGCACCATTCTGTATCCAGCTGGAAGTTCCGGCTTTCCATAGTAAAACTCCTTTGCAAGTTTGTTCATAATATAATGTATGTAGGTAAACTTAAAATGAAAGGGAGGTTTGCCTAGTTTTAGACAGGTTCATCAATGGGCTGAAAAGAGAAAAAATAAATGTATTTCTTTAATGGCTTATGCTAATATGAAAAGGGATTAATTATATTAGAGGTGAAATAGATGAGATTCTTTTGGACATTCTTCTGGACTTTCCTTCTTGTTCAAATGTTAACGTACGTAGTTTCTTCAATGCTTGGAGCGCCTTACAATTTTGTAACCGGCACTATTCTGGCGGTTGGAACAACTGTTTTAATTTTTGTTGTCGCTTCCATCATTCCTGAAGGTCCTGTTGAGAAAGAAGGCATTCATTAATTTGCAGCTTCTGCAGGAAATGAAAAGAGTCATCCTGTTAATTCAGGATGATTCTTTTCATTTTATCCTTATTTTACCAGCAGTTCAATTTTGCCGTTTTCTGCTGATATGATAACTTCACTTTGATCTTTAATTTCTCCTGCGATTATTTTTCGGGCGAGTGCAGTTTCAACGTTCCTTTGAATAAAACGTTTGAGCGGCCTGGCACCGTAGACAGGATCGAAACCGTTTTCTGCAATATATTCTCTCGCATCATCATTTATACTTAACTTAATATGCTGATCTGATAATCTAGCTTGAAGCTGAGTAATTAATTTTAATACAATACCCTTTATTTCATTGAGAGCTAAAGGCTTAAACAAGATAATTTCGTCCACTCTGTTTAAAAACTCCGGACGGAAATGGCTTCTCAGCTGTCCAAGTACATTGTCTCTGGTCTCTTCAGTTATGTCTTCCTCATTGGCAGAGCGTTCCAGAAGAAAGTGGGAGCCAATATTGGAAGTCATAATGATAACCGTATTTTTAAAATCAACCGTGCGCCCCTGTGAGTCAGTGATCCTTCCATCATCAAGCATCTGCAGGAGGATATTGAATACTTCTGGATGAGCCTTCTCAATTTCATCAAGCAGGATTACTGAATATGGCTTTCTTCTGACAGCTTCTGTCAGCTGACCGCCTTCCTCATAACCTACATACCCCGGAGGAGCACCAATCAATCTTGATACAGCATGTTTTTCCATATATTCGGACATATCAATTCTGATTATTTGTTCCTCACTATCAAACAGTGACTGTGCAAGTGCCTTAGCCAATTCTGTTTTCCCCACTCCGGTTGGACCCAGGAAGATGAAAGAGCCAATGGGGCGGTTCGGATCTTTAATGCCTGCCCTTGCTCTGAGGACAGCATCTGACACAAGCTGAACCGCTTCATCCTGTCCAATTACTCTTTCGTGAAGGATATTTTCAAGGCGAAGAAGCTTTTCACGTTCTCCTTCAACAAGTTTAACCACGGGAATACCTGTCCATCTTGCCACAATGCCAGCAATCTCTTCTTCTGTGACTTCCTCTCTCAGCAGCCGGTCCCCTTGATTCTCATTAACTGCATTTTCAAGCTCTTTCAATTCCTTTTCCAAAGCAGGGATTCTTCCATGGCGAAGTTCTGCTGCTTTATTCAAGTCATAATTATTTTCGGCCTCCTCCAGTTCACGGCGCATTATCTCAAGCTGCTCACGCTTTTCCTGGACTTTTTGGATTCCTTCTTTTTCAAGCTGCCATTTTGCTTTCATGCTATTTGCCTGATCCTTTAGTTCAGCCAGTTCTTTTTGGAGGTCACCGAGTCTCTGTTTGCTTGCTTCATCACTTTCTTTTCTTAGCGCAGCTTCTTCTATTTCCAGCTGCATGACCCTTCTTGTAACTTCATCCAGCTCTGATGGCATCGAATCAATTTCCGTCCTGATCATGGCACAGGCCTCGTCAACCAGGTCAATTGCTTTATCAGGGAGGAATCGGTCTGTAATATACCTGTCTGATAAGGTTGCGGCAGCCACTAAAGCACGATCGTGGATGTTGACTCCATGATGAATTTCAAAGCGCTCCTTCAGCCCTCTGAGAATGGAGATCGTATCCTCTGCATCCGGCTCCTGCACCAGTACCTGCTGAAAACGCCGTTCCAGGGCAGGATCTTTTTCAATATATTTGCGGTGCTCCTCAAGTGTGGTAGCTCCTATACAGTGCAATTCCCCCCTTGCAAGCATGGGCTTCAGCATATTCCCTGCATCCATGGCTCCTTCTGTTTTGCCCGCACCAACAATGGTGTGCAGTTCGTCAATAAAAAGAAGAATTCTGCCCTCGCTTTTCTTAATCTCATTTAATACAGCTTTCAGTCTTTCCTCGAATTCACCCCGGAATTTGGCCCCGGCAATTAAAGCGCTCATATCAAGGGCAAAAATGGTTTTATCCTTAAGGCCCTCAGGCACATCTTTACGAACAATTCTCTGTGCCAATCCTTCGACAATAGCAGTCTTTCCTACCCCAGGTTCGCCTATTAAAACTGGATTATTTTTGGTTTTTCTTGAAAGGATGCGAATAACATGCCTGATTTCACTATCCCGGCCAATTACAGGATCCACTTTCCCTTGTTTCACCTCTGCAACAAGATCTCTTCCATACTTTTTTAAAGCTTCATATGTTGATTCCGGATTTTGCGATGTCACCCTTTGATTCCCCCTAATCTCCTTAATCGCCTGCTCTACTAGTTCTTTATTGATTCCGTATGACTTTAAAACTGCTGCAGTTTCGGTTTCCGCTGCTGCAGCAGCCATGAAAACATGCTCAACTGACATGAAATCATCCTGATAGATCTTCATATAATTTTCTGCTTCTGCCAGCAGCCGCTGCAGTTTACCTGTTATATACAATTTTCCATGTTCCGCTCCTGAACCGGATACTTGTGGTTTTTTCTTCAGTGCTTCCTGCATTTTATTAATAAAGGACTCAGCCTGAATCTGCATTTTTGACAGTATTAATGAAATCAGGCTGTTTTCCTGTTCCACTAAAGCGAGGAATAAATGAGCTTCATCCACCTCCTGATGCTGCCCGCGAATAGCTATGGTCTGTGCATTCAATAACCCTTCCTGAAGCCGCTCTGTCATCCGATTTACGTCCATTATGCAACCTCCCATTTGACCTTTTTTGACCTTTTGTTTTTATTATAATTCAATCTTTTCATATGTAAAGTTTTCAGCTTTTTCCATATCTAAAAAGCCATCCGGTCTTGGGATGGCTCTATTTCCTATTTCCCCAATTTCCATTTAATTAATCAGGGCTTTCTTTTATATGTCCAAATCCGGTTATGGTTGGATGTTTCCGGAAATTGGTCTCCAGCTCTCATTTTAAGCATTTGCGGATTATTGACGTTGCTCCCTGTTTCGCCAACTTCTATATAAATCCCATTATTAGGCGCTTTCTGGCCAGGCTTAAATTGTCTGTTTTGCCCCATCAAAATACCTCCTTTAATCGTAAATCACTTATTATTATTTCCACTCCTGCATCTCTCATAAGGGAAACTATTGGCATTCCAAAAAAGCAATGAACAGGATATTACTTTACTCTGCCATCCTTTTTATTGTTAAATGGGGAGGTGTGAGATTTCAATATGGAGGATTTAATTGTGACTGATTTTCTGACATTGCTTAAATACTTGTTTTTAGGTTTGTTTCAGGGATTTACAGAGCCTATTCCCATTTCATCGAGCGGGCACCTGGAAATTGCCCAGCACTTTTTCAATCTGGACATTAAAGGTCTTAGCTTTGCCCTTCTTGTAAATACAGCATCTTTATTAGCAGTTCTGCTTATATACAGAGAGGATATTATAAGGCTGATTCGAAATGGCATTGCATACGTTACAACCAAAGATAAACAGGCGGAATCAGATTTCCGGTTTATCATTTACTTGATTATCGGTACCATCCCTGCCGGTGTTATTGGCATTTTGTTTGAGGATTTTATTGATGATCATCTTGCCAATATTAAGACAGTAGGGATTACTCTTATCGTAACTGGACTTGCCCTGTGGCTGATCCGGAATTTACGCGGAAGGAAAAATGATGCTGAATTATCTTATAAGGATGCAATCATTGTAGGTCTTGCCCAGGCAGCTGCCCTGATACCGGGAATCAGCCGTTCCGGTGCTACCATTGTAGCCGCTATGGGACTTGGGATGAAACAGGAAACAGCATTAAGGTTTTCTTTCCTTTTATATATCCCCGTAAGTGCCGGCGGAATGATATTGGGTTTCAATGACATTTTAACAGATCCCAATTTATCTGAATTGGCTTTGCCCTATGCTATAGCCTTTTTTGCCTCACTGATTGCATCTTACTTTTCCCTGAAATGGTTTATGAATATTATGGCTAATGGGAACCTGAAGTATTTTGCGATTTATTGTTTTATTGTTGGGCCGCTTGTTTATTTCTTATCTTAATGAAAAAGCCTTCTCAGCGCTGAGAAGGCTTTTCCATTATAATATCTCTGCAAGAATGGCTTTTTGAACATGGAGCCTGTTCCCAGCCTGCTGAAAGACAGCGGAATTGTTTCCATCAATGACCTCTGCTGTAACTTCCTCACCGCGATGGGCAGGCAGGCAATGCAAAAAGACGTAATCTTTTTTGGCTTTTTGGACAAGATATTGATTAACCTGATAATCAGCAAAGTCCTTAAGCCTCTTGTCATTCTCTGCTTCCTGGCCCATGCTCGTCCAGACATCTGTATAGATGGCGTCGGCATTAGCAGCAGCTTCTTCAGGATTGGATGTAACGATTACCTTTGAACCGCTTATTTCGGCAAACTCCAGTGATTGCTGCAGAACAGATTGATTTGGTTCATACCCTTCAGGACAGGCAATCGTGAAATTTATCCCCATCTTGGCAGAAGCAATCATTAAAGAATGGGCCACATTATTGCCATCGCCTATATATGCCAGGTTTTGGCCTTTTAACTCCCCATTTTTCTCTTCAATTGTTAGAAGATCTGCAAGAGCCTGGCATGGATGATAAAGATCTGTCAGGCCGTTAATAACCGGGATGTCCGCATGATAAGCAAGTTCCTGGATCTTCTCATGTGAGAACGTGCGGATCATAATCGCATCAACATACTGAGAAAGCACTTTAGCTGTATCCGCAATGCTTTCTCCTCTTCCGAGCTGCAGATCCTGGCTGTTTAGATATAAGGCATGGCCCCCAAGCTGAAGCATCCCTGCTTCAAAGGAAACCCTTGTTCGCGTAGATGACTTTTCAAAAATCATGCCAAGAATTTTCCCTTTTAGGATAGATGTTTCTGCCCCCTGCAGATGAGCTTCCTTTAATTGCTTTGCTCTTTCCAAAAGCCCCTTTATTTCTTCTGCTGAAAAGTCTGCAAGTGTTAGAAAGTCCTTCCCTTTAATATTTAAGCTCTTATCCGCTGCCTGAATTGAAATCATATGACGCCCACTTCCTTTTCTGCCTCATTATTTTTTATGCCCTGCCAATCTTCAATGGATTTTACATCCCATTTGCCTGCCGCCAATGATTTTAATAAGGCAATAAGCGTTTCCTTTTCACTGAAAGTCAAAATTCTGTTTTTGGTTCCCATTTCTCTCATTATTTTATCTTCTTCACTCATTCCTGGATTATATAAAGCAAAGGTTTCCTGTGCATTCCAGTCCACATTGTCTTGAGACAGGAAAACAGGCACAGCTTTAGCCTCATTAATATATTGTGTTAATTCGTCTGTTTTTGGAGAATTTGCTATTACGACACATTTGCCCATAACTCCATTTAAACCAGCATGGAAAGACTTTCTGAGAGCTTCCTCATAATTTGCCGCCAGTGAAATGCCCTCACCTGTTGATTTCATTTCAGGACCTACTTTGCTGTCCAATCCCTTGAGAGCATAATTCGAGAAGACCGGGAATTTTACACAAACAAATGGGAGTTTCGAATCAGCCGGAATTTCATCTTTCGACAAATTATATTTCCCAAGCAATATTTTTGTCGCAATCTCTACCAGCTGCACACCCGTGACCTTGCTGATAATAGGCACCGTTCTGCTTGCACGGGGGTTAATTTCAAGAATAAATACCTCTTCACCCTTCACGATATATTGAATATTCATAAGTCCTTTATAATGGAGCTTTTGCACAATCGCTTTTGCATAGGCCAGCATTTTATTCTGGACTCTCTCTGAAAGATTTTGCGGCGGGAGAACGGACATGCTGTCTCCTGAGTGCACTCCGGTTTTTTCAATATGCTCCATAATTGCCGGTGCACAAATATAATTTCCGTCTGCTGCAAGATCAAGCTCAGCTTCTAAAGCATGCACGAATTGATCAATTAAAATTGGGTAAGGGACATCACCTTTCGTTAAATAACTCTCCAGCTCAGAAGATGAAGAAATACGTTCCATTCCCCTGCCCCCTATAACATAGGATGGGCGGACAAGAATAGGGTATCCAATGTTTTCGGCTGCTTCTTTTAACTCTGCTTCTGAGTGGACAACATCTCCTTTTATCCTCGGGATATTTAAATCATCCAATAGCTGATAAAAATGCTTCCGGTCCTCTAATGCATCAATGGTCTTGGAGTCAGTTCCAAGCAGGGTAACGCCATAAGCTTCAAGATCGGATGCCAGATTCAGAGCTGTCTGCCCGCCAAGCTGCACAATGACTTCTGAAACTCCTTCTGCTTCAATCACATTCAAGATATCCTCAAGAATTAACGGTTCAAAATAGAGCCTGTCAGCGGTCGTATAATCCGTACTAACCGTTTCAGGGTTGTTATTGATCATGATTGTCTCAACGCCTTCATCTTTCAGCGCAAACACTCCCTGAACAGAGCAATAATCAAATTCAATGCCCTGGCCAATCCTGATGGGGCCGCTTCCGATAATCAGGACTTTCCTCTTATCACTCTTCTCCTGTTCATTTTCACCAAAATAACTGGAGTAATAATAATTAGATTGTGCTTCAAATTCAGCTGCGCATGTGTCAACCATTTTATAAGCTGGAAGAATGCCAGCCTCTTTCCGTTTGTCCCTGACTGCTTTCTCCGTTACTTTCCATTCGAATGCAAGAAACATATCACTGAAGCCCTTTTCCTTAAAAAGCTGCAGCTCTTCTTTTGTTGCTCCATCAAGTGTTAAGGAAGAAATGTGTTTTTCCAGTTTCACCATTTCACTGAGTATGTGGAGATAGAAATAATCTATTTTTGTGATAGAGTGCAATGCTTCTAATGAGTGGTTTCTCCGCAGCAATTCAATCACGGTAAAAAATCTTTCGTCAGTCTGCTTTAATAGCAATTCCTCCAGTTCATCTGCCGATTTAGCTGATAAGACTGGTGATATTAAATCCATTCCTTTCACTTCAAGTGAATGGATTGCTTTTAAAAGAGCCCGTTCCAGATTCCGGTCAATACCCATCACCTCTCCGGTGGCTTTCATTTGTGTTCCGAGCTTGCGGTCTGCAGAAGGAAATTTATCAAAAGGCCATTTTGGAAATTTAACAATGACATAATCAAGAGCTGGTTCAAAGCTTGCAAATGTGTCTCCTGTTACAGGGTTGATGATCTCCGATAAGTTATACCCGACTGCAAGTTTTGCAGCCATTCTGGCAATTGGATAGCCTGTTGCTTTGGAAGCAAGGGCAGATGACCTGCTGACTCGCGGATTTACTTCAATCAAGTAATAATTCCTGCTATGCGGATCCAGGGCGAATTGAATGTTGCACCCTCCAATAATGCCCAGCTCTGAAATGATTTTAATGGATGCCGTTCGGAGCATCTGGTACTCATCATCAGTTAAGGTCTGAGAAGGTGCGACAACAATTGAATCACCGGTATGAACCCCTACAGGATCAATATTTTCCATATTGCAAATCGTGATGCATGTATTCTGGGAATCCCGCATAACCTCATACTCTATTTCCTTAAAGCCTGCTATGCTTTTTTCAACCAGACATTGGCTAATCGCACTTTCTTTTATCCCGCCCTGGACCAGGGATGTCAGTTCTTCGAGATCTCCGGCAATTCCCCCGCCTGTTCCGCCAAGGGTATATGCTGGACGGACGATAATAGGGAATCCAATTTCACGGGCAAATTGAAGGGCTTCTTCCACTTCATGGACAATGATGCTTTCAGGAACAGGTTCGTTAAGCTCGTTCATCAGCTTACGAAAAGCTTCCCGGTCTTCACCTTTCTTAATGGATTCAATACTGCTGCCCAAAAGCTTCACTCCATAACGTTCAAGCACACCTGATTCACTCAGTTTAAAAGCAAGATTTAATCCTGTCTGGCCTCCCAGTGTGGCAAGCAGGCCATCTGGGCGTTCTCTCTTTATAATCTTCTCAAGGCTGTCAGCTGTCATCGGCTCGAAATAAACTTTATCAGCAAATGCTTTGTCAGACATAATGGTAGCCGGATTGTTATTAACAAGAATAACCTTATATCCTTCTTCCTTTAATGCTGCGCAGGCCTGAGTTCCTGCATAATCAAATTCTGCTGCCTGCCCGATAACAATCGGGCCTGAGCCAATTACTAATATAGATTGGATACTGGTGTCTTTAGGCATAAGCAAAAACTCTCCTATTCTCCTCTTGAATCATGTTCATAAACTCATCAAAAATATAATCGCCATCCGCTGGCCCCGGATGAGCTTCCGGATGGAATTGCACCGTATGGATTGGCAGAACCTTATGCATCAGTCCCTCAATTGACTGGTCATGAAGGTTTATATAACGGGTTTCAAACCCTGTACCTTTTATGCTCTCGTCATCAACCACATAACTATGATTTTGTGATGACATAAAGACAGTGCTCTTCTTCATGTCCGCAATAGGGTGGTTGGCACCCCTATGGCCAAAGGACAGTTTCTTTGTATTGCCTCCAAATGCTAATGCTGCCAGCTGGTGGCCAAGGCAAATTCCCAAAGATGGATACAGCTCAAGCACCTTTTTTAGTTCCGGGAGTATGCTTTTTAATTCTTTTGGATCTCCAGGCCCATTTGAAAGCACCACACCGTCTGGATTTAGTTTTTTTATCTGTTCAAAGTTTGTATTATATGGAACAGATGTAACCTTGCAAGCTCTTTTCAGCAAAGAATCCACAATTGATTTTTTAGCGCCAAAATCCATGACAACTACATGGATGCTGCCCTCTCCAAAACACTCCATAGCTTGTGAAGATACTTTACAAACTTTTTCATCCTTTGGAAGCAGCAAGCCGTCAGCAGACGTTTCCGAAGAAGACATTTTTGCCGGCATGCTGCCTTCAGAACGGATTTTCTTTACAATGGATCGGGTGTCCATATGCCCTAATAAGGGAATATTCCATTTCTGAAGGTATTCCTGAAGCGAATAAGCCGATTTGTAATGTGAAGGATTTCTGCTTCCTTCATAAACAATAACTCCTGCCACATGAGGTTTCTTGCTCTCAAAATCATTCTCATTTATTCCGTAATTTCCGATTAAAGGATACGTAAACACAATAATTTGGTCCTTATAAGAAGGATCTGTCAATACTTCCTGGTAGCCTGTCATTCCTGTAAAAAAAACAATTTCCCCTTCTATATCCTTTTCAGGCTGATCTGTCAGCCATTGGCCCTTATAGGAATGGCCGCTATTTAAATGAAGGTATCCTTCCATTATCAACACCTCGAAGCAATCTGTATATTTATATAACTTTATTAATTTTTATTCATACACTTGGAAAATAATACAGCTTACACAGCTGATTTTGAAAATTCCTTTAGTATGGATTGCAGAATTTGTACCGCTTCATCTATTTCAGATTTGGATGCTGTCAAAGGAGGCAGCAGCCTCAAAACATTTTCCCCTGCAGGTAATGCCAGCAAGCCCTTGTCTCTTAATTCCTTTAACAAAGATGGAAGGGGGATATCTGATTCAATACCGACCATCAAACCAAGATAGCGGATCTCCTTAACAGCTGAAATCGGTTCAAGCGATTCTGCCAATTTTTCAGCAAGATACTCACTCATTTCCTGAACGTCCTGCAAAAAATCATCATTAAATATTGTCTTCATTGTAGCAATAGCTGCAGCAATGCTGATGGGGTTCCCGCCAAATGTTGATCCATGGCTCCCTGGCCCAAACACCCTTTCTATTGCTTTTCTTCCAATTACAGCGCCTATTGGCATTCCGCTTCCCAGGCCTTTAGCTGCGGTTACGATATCGGGAGCAAGGCCAAAATGCTGAAATCCAAAGGCTTTACCCGTTCTGCCAATGCCGGTCTGAATCTCATCTACTATCAGCAGCGCACCGTATTCTTTGCAAAGCTTCTCTGTTTCTGCAAGAAACTCCTGATTCCCAATGTGAATCCCGCCTTCACCCTGTACAATTTCCAGCATTACAGCGGCTGTTTCCAAATCCAACTCATCCTTTAATGCATTAATATCATTAAAAGGAACATATTTAAATGTTTCCAGCATTGAACCATAGCCATTTTTTATTTTATCCTGGCCAGTTGCAGCCATAGTGGCAAAGGTCCTCCCATGGAATGATTGCTGAAAAGTAATGATTTTTTCCCGTCCCGAAGCTTTCCTGGCAAGTTTGATCGCTGCTTCATTTGCTTCTGCTCCACTGTTGGCAAAGAATACAAGGTCCATGCCCGCAGCTTCTGAGAGTGCCTTTGCTGCATTCTCCTGCTGATCCTGTATGAACAAATTGGAAACATGCCAGAATTTATTCAGCTGTTCGCTGATTGATTTTTGTACAGCTGCTGGACGGTGACCCAGATTGCAGACACCGATTCCTGAGGTGAAGTCCAAATAGCGCTTCCCGCTTTTATCAAAAAGATAACTTCCTTCTGCTTTTTCCGGCTCGACTTCCCACCGGGCATATGTTGGAAATAGGTTACTCAAGTTAAGACCTCCTTCTTGGCAGATATGTTCGTCCCGATCCATATACCATCCTCATAAAACTTTTCTTTACCTGATACAATCATTACGCTATTTAGTCCTTTGCTGATTAAGCTCAAGGCAGAGGTAACTTTTGGAATCATCCCGCCTGTAATTTTTCTATCGTTAATATGCTGTTCAATTTCATCCGCGTCAAGCTGGGGAGAGAGGTTACCGTCAATGAAAATTCCTTTTACATCCGTTACAAAGATGCAATGTTCAGCTTTAATGGCATTGGCAACGGCTGCCGCAGCATAGTCGGCATTGATATTCAGTTTCGTGCCGCCTTCTGAAGCTGCAATAGGAGTAATGACGGGGACCAGGTCTTCGTTAAATAACATATCCAGTACTGACGGATTAACAGCCGTTATTTCTCCAACCAGTCCAAGCTCATCCTGATTGATACATTCTGCCTTTAGTAATCCCGCATCACTGCCATTTACGCCAAAACCTCTCAAACCATGCAGTTCGATCATTGAGGTAAGTTTGCGGTTTGATTGTCCTGACAAGACCATCTCTGCTACCTCCAGAACTTCCGGAGTCGTCTTTCTTAGCCCATTGACAAATTCATGTGGGATATTATAAAGTTCGAGCATGCTGTTAATTGCCGGGCCGCCTCCATGAACAAAAACAATCTGGTATCCTTCATTCTTTAACACTATAAGACTATCAAAAAAATCTTTCCCCAGTTCTTCCATAACACTGCCGCCGCATTTAATGACTATACTTTTCAAATAGCATCCCCCTCAGGTGCGATAGCTTGCATTGATTTTGACATAATCATAGGATAAGTCACATCCCCAGGCCTTCCCTATGCCAGCTCCCTGATGAAGATCCACAGTAATCTGAATGGCAGAATTGGATAAGTACTCTTTTGCTTCTTCTTCAGAAAATGCCAAAGGAACACTATCTTTCAGCATGACTATAGGTCCGATTGCGATATCTACCGAAGACGGATCAATAGCCGGCTGGCCCTGTCCGATTGCCCCGATAATTCTGCCCCAATTGGCATCTGCTCCATATATAGCAGTCTTAACAAGGTTCGAGCCGACAATCTGTTTAGCGATCATTCTTGCATCGTCATCGGTTTTTGTCCCCGATACCTCCACCTCGATCAGCTTTGTTGCTCCCTCACCATCTTTTGCGATCTGTTTGGCAAGACTTTCACAAGTTTTGGAAAGCATCTGTATAAATACATCCCAATCTGGATGATCCGGCGAAAGTTTATTAGTACCGCTGGCTCCATTGGCCATGACCATTACCATATCATTTGTTGAGGTATCCCCATCAACGGTTATCTGATTGAACGTTCGATCGGTAACCTGTTTTAAAGCGAATTGCAAATCAGAGCTGGCTATATTAGCATCAGTTGTAATAAACGCAAGCATGGTTGCCATATTGGGATGAATCATTCCCGAACCCTTTGCAGACCCGCCCATCGTGACTGTTTTTCCATCAATAACTGCAGAATAGCAGCACTTCTTCATCACTAAATCTGTTGTTAATATGGCTGTTTGAAAATCGTCTGAGTGTAATGACTCATTGCCGGGCTTCAGCATCTTAATGCCCTCTGCTATCTTATCCATCTGCATATACTCGCCAATGACACCGGTAGAGGCAACCGCCACATGCTGTTCCTTTAAATTAAATTTATCTGCAGCTGATTTTCTCATTTGATAAGCATCTTTTAGCCCCTGTTCCCCTGTACAGGCATTGGCACATGCGCTATTGACAATAACTGCCTGTATGAGCCCATCTGCTGCAATGCTTTCCTGTGTAACTTTTAGAGGGGCCGCCTGAAAATGGCTGGTTGTATAGACTGCTGCACAGTATGCAGGAGTATCGCTTAAGATAATCCCTAAGTCCTTTTTGGAATAGCGCAGCCCGGCATGAACACCAGCGGCTGTAAAGCCTTTCGGTGTGATGATGCTTCCGGCGGGCAGTTCAGTTACTTCAGCTTGAGATACTAATTGCATTTATCTTTCCTCCTTATGGATAGAGCGGAACAAATCCGAGACCCGCTGCTTCATCACATCCGCTCATTATATTGGCATTTTGCACAGCCTGCCCGGCAGCACCTTTCATTAAATTATCAATCACTGAAACGATTGTCAGTCTGCCCGTTCGGGTGTCCAAATGGATACCTATGTCGCAAAAGTTAGAGCCTGCAACCTCCTTTACAGAAGGGAAGGTATTTTCCGGACGAATCCGGACAAATGGCTGGTATTCATAGACTGATTGATAAAGTTCAAGAATTTGAGAAGAAGAGTATTCCTTGGTCAGCTGAACATAACTGGTTGTCATAATGCCCCGTGTTATCGGAATAAGATGGGTCGTGAAGGTGATAGGCTTCATTTCGGAATTCCATTTCATCAGCTGCTGTTCGATTTCCGGTGTATGCTGATGCTGGTTTACCTTATAAACCCGCAGGTTTTCATTTGCTTCAGCATAGCTTGTTGTTCTCGAAAGCGCCCTTCCCGCCCCAGATACTCCGGATTTTGCATCGATGACAACACTATCTGGTTTTATTAAATTTTCATTTACAACAGGTGCAAGACTTAGCAGAGCAGCTGTGGGATAGCACCCAGGATTAGATATGATTTCTGCGGATGCTATTTCTCTGCGATGCCATTCAGGAAGACCATATACTGCTTTTTCAACAAGATCTTCGCTGGCAGGATCCTTTTTATACCACTCGACATAATCTTTAGCTGGAATTCTTAGGTCACCGGATAGGTCAATTACCTTAACGTCTTTACCTGAAAAATCTTCAGCCAGTTTTCCTGATACTCCAGATGGTGTGGCCAGAAAAACAATATCAGACTGGTCTGCAATTTTGTCTGAATCAATACCCTGCAAATCTTTATCTACGATTCCATATAGATGGGGGTATTCATTCCAAATGGGGATGTCCTCTTTGGTGGAATGAATCGATTTAATGTTAAATTCAGGATGCTGCTTCAGGATACGGAGCAATTCAGCCCCCCCATATCCAGTTGTTCCGATTATTGAAACGTACATAATTGCTCCTTTCATACCCTTTTGCATATTTAATCATTTAAATACATATTTATGAATTTATGTTTCTCTTATTATAGAAACTGGTTCAAAAAATTGCAACCTATTTTACTGAAGTTTTAAAGATTTCTAATATTAATTATCAGCATTTCTTGATAAATGGAAAAAACCGGCCTGTTTAGGCCGGTTTTCAAGTGTGTATGGCAAATAATAACATAAAGAAGAATATGGAAGCATTAGCAATTTCATAAACACCAATTTTTTTAGGTGTAAATGACTTCCCATAAAATGCAATGGACCTGAAAAGGCTGGGAAGAAACGCAGCAGATACAATCCATCCGCCCGCCAGCAGCCAAAGTATCGGTACCGCAGTATGAAAGATCCATGAAACCCATTTAAAGGAACTATTTTTCTTTTCCCTGATCATTGATTTTACATAGAAAGTGCTTCCTGTAAAAAATAAAACAGATGCCGCAAACACAGTCCAGGCCATTGGTGAAATTTCCCCCTGCGGCAAGTAGCTGCTCGCAAGACCTGCTATTGAAAATGCACAAATAGCACTAAAGTCGTTGCCCAATGCTCTATCTCTGTTTTTGGAAGAATAGAGCGCATTAATAATAAAAAAAGGAACCATAAGAAGTCCGAAAATGATAATCGATGGCCTTTCCAGTAAAGGAACTAAAAGGAGTAAAATAGCCGGGACCAGATAAATGGCCGTCCATTTAGAATATAAAGCCATTCTTTTTCTTTTAAATAGCAGAAGGCCTGGATAAGTGGCCAGATATAGTAATATCCATCCTAAAAAAAACGGGATATGAGACCAAATAATATCAGATGCAGCTGCTCCGAGCCAAAATGGCAGAATCAGCATTGCCCAGGCACCATGCTGTTTTGGCATAAATAACTTCATCTATAATACCTCCCCGCTGCTTTCTGCCTATAATATATAATCTTCTGGGTAAATATAAAGTGAAGATTATCACTGATACACGCAACGCCACAAAACGTTCAATTTTGAGGATATTAAAAACAGCCCAATATAGAATTGGGCTGTTCTGCTTCTATCTTTTTTTCATTCTTTCGCTCACTAAATACTCAACAATCCAATCAGGGCCCTTGGGATCACCAATGCTGAAAAACGGAGCTTCAAAATTTGCATCGTTTGGTTTTATAACGTTATCATCCCAGCTGATCACTGTACGGATATTTGTCAATTCCTTCATAAGGTGCATATCTTCATCACTTCTTAGCAAGAGAACCTTAGAATAAGATGCCTTTTTATGACCCTCAATAAGCACGACGTCCGGCTGCAGCTGCAGCACAATCCTTACCTGCTCCTCCAGGCTCCAGCTTTTCTTCTCAGCATGCATAAGCAGTCTGCCTCCCCCTTCTACAAGTGAAGCGGCAGCCCCTGATTCAATATGGCTTGTGGAATCCTTTCCTTCCGGGGCTTCAGGTTTGCCGCCATGACCATGATGTTTAATGGTAATGACAGAAAGCCCCTTCTCTTTTAATCCGGAAATTAATTTATTTATCAACGTTGTTTTTCCGCTGTTTTGATAGCCTGATACCTGAAATATAACAGGTTCCTTTACCATGGCCATTCGCTTCCTTCATGATCCTCAAGCAATAGTACTTCAACGATGTCTCCGTTTCCATAGCCTCTGGTTCCGCCTGGCAGAATCATTAGCGAATTCGCACCGGCAAGACTCATCACAATATTTGATTTATCCACTCCGCTTGGTGCTGCCACCAGTCGTCCTGACAAATAATTTACAGACGTCCTGACAAATCTTGTAAATGGGTTTGCTTTTGGAAATTCTGCGACCAGTTCAGCAGTTTCTTTCCTTAAATGCGGTTTTTCAGAGAACAGCATTTTTCGGATGACTGGTCTTGTAAAAAGCTCAAA
Organism: Cytobacillus sp. FSL H8-0458; assembly: GCF_038002165.1. Lineage (NCBI taxonomy): Bacteria > Bacillati > Bacillota > Bacilli > Caryophanales > Bacillaceae > Cytobacillus > Cytobacillus sp. FSL H8-0458. The sequence goes on from NZ_JBBOBR010000001.1 coordinate 2,861,741, forward strand.
CCCGACATAGCAGGCAGAAGGATTTCCCGAAAGTCCAAACAGAAGCTTCCCTTCATGCTGGGCAACTGTCGTCACACTGCCTGGCCTCATGGCAACTTTATTGAAAAGCACCTCTGCCTCAAGCTTTTCATAAATGCCCGGCAGATAATCAAAATCGCCCACAGACACCCCGCCTGTAGTAATCAGCATATCCACACGGTTCAACGCTTCTTTCACAGCATTAAAACATGTATCAAATTCGTCAGGAAGCTTTCCATAATAATTAACTTCCGCGCCGGCCCGTTCAATTTGCGCGGTAATCATATGAGCATTGCTGTTTCTGATTTTCCCCGGTTCCAGCGGTTCATGGACCTCCAATAGTTCAGTGCCTGTTGCAAATAATCCAATAACAGGCTTTTTGGCAACAGGCACTTCTGCATAACCAAAGGTTGCGAGAATAGCCTGAATTCCGGGATTGATCTTTGTCCCCTTCTTAATTAAAGAATCTCCTTTTTTTGCATCTTCTCCTTTGAAGGAAACATTGTCTCCAGCTTTATAGGAGCGCTTTATGGACATATAATTCTTACCTTCTTCTTCGTATGCTTTTGCCAGTTCAAGCATTACAACAGCATCGCATTCCTGAGGCATTTGCGCACCAGTCATGATCCTCACAGCCTGGAATGGACCAATGTTTTTAGAAGTCACATGCCCCGCCCCAATGTGGTCTACCACCTCAAATACGACGGGATTTTCCATTGAAGCTTCCTTGGTATCCGCAGAACGGACAGCAAAACCATCATATGGTGATCGATCAAAATGAGGGACATCATGTGTCGCTTTTATATCTTCCGCCAGAAAACGGCCGTTGCTTTCATTAATAGATACGTATTCTGCACTTCCGTTTACTTGATATGCCATGATTTTTTTTACTGCTTCAGCAACAGGAATGGGAGTTCTTTTCTCCAGCATGATATCAGCTCCTATGTACTTTTCTTAGTGTCTTTTCTAATTCAATTATTATAAACGTACATGAAAATCCATAACATGACAATCATCACACTTTCAGTTTTCATCTGTGCAAGATTTTACCCAAATAACTTTATAAAAAACCTGCAAGTGTGATGCCCGTCACCAAATTAAAAAGGAAATTCGTTTATTCTTTAGATAGTTCACAAGATAGAAGGAGGAAAATTAAATGACTATACAAATTACAGAAGATCGTCTGGTAAAAGATATTGTAAATGAATTTCCAAAGACAAGCGATGTTTTTAAACGTCATCGCATTGATTTTTGCTGCGGCGGAAATATTCCGCTGGCGCGAGCTGTTTCAGAGCAGTCAGCGGATATGGACGTCCTGATTAACGAATTAAACGAAATAATTCAAAAGGAACACCAAACAGATGATTTAGAGGTTTGGACAGACAGTACATCAGAAGACATTATTGAACATGTGATCAAGCGATATCATCGTCCTCTTGAAGAAGAACTATCATTATTAAGTCCGTATGTAACAAAGGTATCAAGAGTTCATGGAGAGAGCCATGAGGAGCTTCTTAAAGTCCATCAATTATTCTTTGAATTGAAGCACGAGCTTCTTGAACATACTTCCAAAGAAGAAGAGTCAGTTTTTCCACTTCTGCTGAAGCTTGAAGACCCTAAAGTTGAAAATCGCGAAGAAATCATCAGCTATATCCGGGAGCTTGAGAAGGAGCATGATCATGCAGGTTCAATTCTAAAGGAATTGAGGGAAATTACAGCTGATTTTACTCCTCCAGCAGATGCATGCGGATCTTACCGTCTTGTATATAAGCGGCTTGAAGATCTGGAAAGCCAAACATTCATGCATGTTCATCTGGAAAATAATATTCTTTTTCCTCGATATATTTAAACACTCATTATCTGCAGCCGATTTCGGCTGCAGATTTTTTGTGCATTCAAACGGCAAAAATAAAAGCCTGCCCGCTGTGTCCTTTTCTCATGACACAGCAAAGCATGCTTTTTTATCCCCCAATATAGGACATTTCAATCTTTTTCCTGTTTGCAGCAGTTTCTTCTGTCCGTTCGTCTGAATACCTGTCTTTTCTGCCATTCCAAATCTTAATAATCCGATCGGTAATTTCTTTGTCCGTGGCCCCTTTTCTCATAAATTCCTTTAAATCGTGCCCTTCCCCATTAAATAGGCACGTGAATATTTGGCCGTTTGCTGACAATCTTGAACGAGTGCAGCTAGAACAGAAAGATTCAGAAACAGATGTAATGAACCCAACATCTACACCGCTGTCTTTATAGCGGTATCGCTTGGCCACCTCTCCGAAATAATCCGGATCTACCGGCTCCAATAAATAGTGTTCCTTTAAGATGTCATAAATCTCTTTTTTAGTAACAACCTCGTCCATTTTCCAGCCGTTCGTGCTGCCGACATCCATGTATTCAATAAAGCGGAGCTGTAAGCCGTTATCTTTGCAGAACTTAGCCATCGGGACAATTTCAGAATCATTCAGGCCTTTTTTGACCACCATATTAATCTTCACGCCAAGTCCTGCTTCTTTTGCTGCTTCAATCCCTTTAATGACTGGTTTGACACCCACATTGCGTCCGTTGATTTGTCCGAAAAGCTCATCATCCAGACTGTCAAGACTGATGTTAACCCTCAGCAGTCCTGCTTCCTTTAAGTCCTTCGCATGTTTGGGAAGCAATACACCGTTGGTGGTTAGTCCAATATCTTTTAATCCCTCAATGTCTGAAAGCATTTTGACAAGTTTAGGCATGTCCTTTCTCATAAGGGGCTCCCCGCCTGTTAACCTGATCTTCTCCACTCCAAGGTTTACGAAAATCTTAGCCAGTCGTTCAATTTCCTCATAGCTTAGCAGCTCGCTTTTTGGAAGAAAAGCAAAATCAGGACCGAAGATTTCTGCCGGCATGCAATATTGGCAGCGGAAATTACAGCGGTCAATGACAGAAATGCGCAGGTCTCTTAAAGGTCTATTCAATTTATCTTTAATAATGGTTTTAGCCATTCCGTTCAACTCCATTTAAAGAGTGACTTTATTAAGCTTTCTATACAGATGTATATTTTAGCCTTTCCCTTAAAATAACAGAAATAACCCAGTATCTCAAATTAAGGGCTTTTACTATTAGAACATACAATCGCTGCAATGTTAATAGGGAATTGCTGTTTATTAGTTAAGACTGACCATTTCTATAGAAAATGCCACAATAAAGACACAAAAGCCGGCAATGTTATCACTATACAAATGATATTATTGTGAAAAAAGACAGTTGTTATATGAAGGAGGATTCCCATGGCTCATACAGCCATTAAACAGACACATTCCATTGAAATTAAAGAGCTTCTTCATTTCGCTGACCGTCATATGAAAACACAGAAAGGGGCTTATATTTTTCAGGAAGGCATGGATGCTGATGAGCTATATATCATCCTTTCCGGCAAGATTCAAATCAGCAAGATAACAGCGGACGGCAGGGAACTCACCTTCAGGCTATGCGGGGAAAATGAAATCATTGGTGAGCTGACCTTATTTACCAGTGACCCAAAATATTTATTGAATGCTTTAGTTCTTGAAGCTGGTGAGGTAGCTGTGATAAAAAAAGATGTCCTGGAAAAGGAGATTTTTAAAAATAGTACTCTGGCCTATGAATTTATGAAATGGATGAGCGACCATTTCCGCAATACACAGACCAAATTCAGAGACCTTGTGCTTAATGGGAAAAAAGGTGCCCTGTATTCAACTCTTATCAGAATGACTAACAGCTATGGCGTAACTGTGAATGGCGGCACACTTATCGATCTGCCCCTTACGAACCAGGAGCTTGGGAATTTCTGCGGCACCTCCAGAGAGAGCACCAACCGGATACTGGGTGAACTAAAGAAGGACGGTATTATTACAATAATGAATGGAAAAATTACAGTTAAAGATCTTCAGTATTTAAAAAATGAAATAGGCTGTGAAAATTGCCCCGCCGTATACTGCAGCATTGAATAGGAGCGCAGTCACACTGCACTCCTATTCCTTTTATGCTTTTGCCGCTTTCTTTCTAAGTGCCTTAGGAATATATACACAAAACGGCTCGCTCTCCATATAATCCCCTGTCATGGCAAATGCACGTGACCTTGATCCTCCGCAAACATAACGGAATTCACATTGACCGCATTTCCCTTTGTATTTATCAGGATTTCTGAGATCTTTAAAAATGGGCGATTCCCTGTATATTTCAGCCAGCGGCTGTTCCCTTACATTTCCTGCTTTAACAGGCAAAAGCCCACTTGGATAAACGTCCCCAATGTGTGAAATGAAAACAAACCCGTTTCCGTCATTTACTCCTTTAGGCGCCCTGCCTAAACCATCTATAGAACCCGTCAGCCCTTGCTGTGTAAGTGCATCGAGATATTGAATATCCTCATTTTGAGCCTTTGCTTCCTTCATTTTTTGCTGAATGACAACTCGGCGATAATGCTGGGCAGCTGTTGTCTTAATATCGAAGGAAACCTTTTTGCTTAAGTTATACAGCCATGTAAATACCTTCTCATGCTCAACCGGTGAGATCATATCTTTTTCCTGCCCTCTCCCTGTTGGGACGAGGAAAAACACACTCCATAGAACACATTTGAGTTCTTCTACAACCTTGGCCATCTCCTCCAGGTAATCGATATTATAGCGCGAGATCACTGTATTAATTTGGACTGGAATTTCAAGCTCGTGTAAATATTTTATCCTTTCAATCGTTAATTCAAAGGAACCGGAAGTCCCTCTAAAATGGTCATGAATTTCTGCATTTGGTCCATCAAGGCTGAAAGCCCATCGAGCCAAGCCGACCTGTTTGGCTTTTTCAATAGCCTCTTTTGTTACATTTGGTGTCGCACTTGGCGTCATGGAAACACGAACGCCTTTTTTCACGGCATATTCGGCAATGTCGAATACATCCTGCCTCATTAATGGATCTCCACCCGTAAACACAAGCATAGGGTTGTTCATTTCCTTGATTTGGTCAATCAGAGCCTTTCCTTCTTCAAAGGAAAGTTCCCTCGGATCTCTCCTGTACTGCGCTTCCGCACGGCAATGCAGACATTTTAGCTGGCATGCCCTTGTTAATTCCCATATCACAATAAAAGGGTCATTATTAAAATCTCTATCAAATCCCATTAGAAATGCCTCCTTGATGGCCTTACTCCCGGCCATTTGTCAACGCAAAGCAAACTATATTTTGTCTTTCCATTGTTATTATAGGATAATCGGCATGTGAAATAAGTGAACTACCTCACAAGGGCACAAAAAAACAGCAGGAAATACTCCTGCTGTTTTGAGCTTAAATTTTATCGTACGCCAAGTGCAATTTTTGCATAGCGGGACATTTTGTCCTTGGACCAAGGCGGGTTCCAGACAATATTCACTTCAGTGTCTTTTACTTCAGGGATATCTGCCAGCGCAGACTTTACTTGTTCAACAATTGTGCCTGCCAAAGGACAGCCCATGGAAGTAAGAGTCATATCAACTATAGCTTTCCCTTCCTCTTCCATTTTCACATCATATACCAAGCCTAAGTTTACAATGTCTATCCCCAGCTCAGGGTCTACTACAAGCTCCAGTGCACCCATAATGCTGTCTTTTAAATCCTGATCCATATCTGCAGCACTCCTTCATTATTTACTATCTTTATCTTAACAAAAATTTAAATGAAATGAAAAAATACAGGTTATAAATGTTCCTCAAACCATTTAACTGTTTCAAGCAGCCCCTCCCTGCTGACTTTATGCCCCGCCTGTTCATCTGATATAAACAGGAGGTTTTCAGGTGAGTCACTATACAGGGGCTGGATGGTCTCATAAAATTGGTATGTATAGGAATAAGGAACAACCGGGTCCTTTTTGCCATGCCAGAACATGAGCGGCCTTCCGCCAAGCTTTTCTGGCTGAAGGCCCAGATCCCGCTCCCTAAGAATTTTCAGAAGATCTGCTAGTTCTTCATTTGTGAGCGGAACCTTAATATTATTTTTCTTCAGTTCATCGAGCTGAAGCTGAGCAAACTTTTCATAATACGGCATACCCATAAGGCTAACTGCAGTTTTGACCCATTCATACTGTGTCAGGGCGCCCAAAGTTACTATTCCCCCCATGGAGGTGCCCACAAGGCCTATTCTTCCCTGATCAATCAGGTCCCAATCCTCATAGACATTCCTGATTATGTTCAATTCAGCAATGGTATTCAGAACAATATCCCATAGCTTGAAATTTAAATCGCTGCCTGATAAGCCTTCCGATCTTTCCCCATGAAATAAGGTGTCCGGAAGCACTACCCTAAACCCCTTTTCTGCAAGGAGATAGGCATAGTGCAGATTATGTTCTTTGGCACTCGTAAACCCATGAACAAAAATGATAAAAGGCAGGGGTCCCCCTTTTATTTCCTGTCTGGCAAGTTCAAGAACAGGAATTTCTCTGATAAGCTTATGTTCAATAACAACCACAATTTTTCCTCCTAAACCTGTAGTACCAAAGTGAATTTTTTTACAAAATTATAATAATATTGATAACATATATGTATAAAATGATTTTGTAAAAATTTTAGCTCCTGTCTTTATGTAAATTCTTTCTATTTTTCAGTTTAACATGTGGACTTTTCTTTTCCAAAACCTTTACACTTAGAAGAAAAGCGGGGCATACTTCAATATAAGCAATGAGCTGCAGTCCGCTGACTGCAATTAATTATTATTATAAAGTGCTGAGCGCTTAGAAGGAGATCTTATGGCAGAAAAACATTTAATTGCATTGGACCTTGATGGCACATTATTAAAAGATGACAAAACCATCTCGGCTAAAACTAAAATGATTATTCAAAAGGCACGTGAACAAGGGCATGAAGTGATGATTGCCACCGGAAGGCCATTTCGCTCCAGTGAAATTTACTATCGTGAAATGGAATTGACTACACCGATTGTCAATTTCAATGGTGCATACATACATCATCCTAAAGACCATAATTGGGGTGTTTACCACACACCACTGCAAATGAACGTTGCAAAGGAAATTGTCGAAGCCGTTAATAGCTATACTATTCATAATATCGTGGCAGAAGTTATTGATGATGTTTATTTACACTACCATGATGAGAAGCTTCTCGACATCTTCGGTTTTGGCGATCCGAATATTACAACCGGGGATTTGCGCAATTACTTAAAAGATAATCCGACAAGCATGCTGATCCATACTGATGAGGAACATGTAAAGTCCATCAGAAATCATCTTTCCGAGGTCCATGCCGAAGTAATTGACCACCGCAGATGGGCGGCTCCCTGGCACGTCATTGAAATCGTGAAAACGGGACTGAATAAAGCTGTTGGCCTCAAAAAAGCAGCTGATTACTTCCAAATACCGCCCGAGCGCATCATTGCTTTTGGCGATGAGGACAATGATCTTGAAATGCTTGAATTTGCAGGCTACGGGATTGCCATGGGCAATGCTATCGACCAGGTGAAAAATATTGCCAAAGAGGTCACATTAACCAATGAGGAAGATGGAATAGGCATTTATCTAAATGACTTATTAAATCTTAAAGCTCTTTAAGCAGCTGACCAAAAAGAATTAAAATGAAACCATTAAATCCCCTTTTTAAATCCTTCCTTTAGAGCATACTAAAGATGAAGCAGCCCAATTGCGGCTTCAAACTCTTTCATGGAGGGGATTCGAATGGGTAAACGTAATAAATCAAAACGCTTCGTTCAACAGGGTGCTGATACTGTTAGTAAGCATGATGAGCGTATCCCGTACCACATGACCTATGCTGAGGCGGAAGCCCAAAAATTAGCTAATGTGAAAGAATCATCCCTCGGAGGAATATAGCGATGGGTAACAGATTATTTCAGGAAGCCAGAAAATATGTGGAAATAGCTAAAAATTCTGCAGGCGAAGAATCTGTTTCCAGAGCAAAAAATGCTTTAAGTTCTGCATTTGCCAACTCCACCGCGGCTGAACAGGCACAGCTCCGGGAGATGCAGCAGGAACTTGAACAATATTCGCAGTATCGCTAAAAAGAGCTGGCGGCCTCAATGGCTGCCAGCTCTTTTTACCTCCTTTCCAGGATAACAGAAAAGGAATTTATTATATCTCCGTTTACATCTTTTTCATATAAATGCAAAAGCACTGTTCCGTTTTCAGGGAGGTTTTCAGAAGGAAGGCTTATTTTTATCCTAAAGCTCTTCCAATCATTTGATGAAGCCACTATGGCCTTTTCAGCCTGCAGCTCATTATGGCCGTCTTCAACTGCATACCATAGCTTTCCGCTTATTGGGCGAGCTTTAAATAATATTATATATTCGCCGTTCCCGCCTGTAACCTTTGCCTGGCTAAAGGAAGGATTTTGGCCCGGGATATATACAGATGCTTCAGTTTCAGGTTTTGTCTCAAACTCTTTGCCATTTAAGTTTGATGCCAGAAGCCTGGCTTTTACTATGTACTCTCCCTCCTGAACTCTTTTCCCTTTATGCCTGTAATCCCACTGCTCTTTCCATACTTTGCTATCATCCGGTTTGACACCAATGGTTTGAAAAGCTTGTAAAAATGCTTTTCCTTCAGAGGAGGAATATACCTTTTCACCTTCTTGAGAGAAAATTTCCACTTCGTAGAACTGTGAGGATCCAAACTCAAAGCTCAGCGGATAATTGGCCTTATTACTCAGAAGCAAATCGATTTTTAGTGTTTCCTGTCCTGCTTGAGGCATTACTTTGAAATCAAATGGCATTTCCTTTATAGAAGCTTCAAAACTTTGCAAAGGCATAGTGAGGATAATCACAGCAGCAGCCAAAAGCCGAAGCATCCTTCATCCCTCCATTCATTTAATCCCTGCGGAAGAAGCCATATACACCAGCTGTTTGAACAATATTTGTAAAAGCATTCGGATCCACTTCTTTTATGATTCTTTCAAGGTCAAATAACTCGTAGCGGGTGATGACAATCATCATCATTTCCTTATTTTCATTTGTAAAAGCCCCCTTTGCAGGGAAAGTTGTTATTCCCCTGACAAGTTTGTCATGGATTGCTTTTTTCATTTCTTCGGATTTTTTCGTGATAATCAGAGCTGTGAGTTTTTCATGTCTGGTGTGAATGGCATCAATAACCCTGGTAGAAGCATAAAGGGTTACAAGGGTGTACAGTGCTTTCTCCCAGCCATACAAAAATCCGGCCGTTATAATAATAATGGCGTTAAGTGTGAAAAAATATGTACCGACAGGTTTGTCTTTCATTCGGGACAAGACCATCGCAATGATATCCATTCCTCCTGTGGATGCCCCCCATTTAAGTGTCATCCCTACACCTACAGCTGCTATGACACCTCCAAAAACGGCATTAAGCAGGATATCTTTTGATACGTGGATTACAGGTATGACTTCCAGGAAAAAAGACATCAGGAATACGCTTAGAAAACTATAAATCGTAAACGAACGGCCAACCTTTTTCCAGGCTAATATGGTAACAGGGATGTTTAGAATGAACAGCAATATCCCTGTTGATCCGAAATCACCAAGAATGCTTGATAAGAGCTGTGCAACGCCTGTAAAACCGCTTGCATATACATTAGCGGGTATAAGAAAAAAATTCATCGCGATTGCATTCAATACCGCGCCAATCAATACAATAAATACTTTCTTAAATTCTAGCCAAACCATTTTTTACCCCCTGATTTTTTATTATTTCTTTACCCCAATAAGGCGCATTTTCAACACAATTCATTGTTTTTTCTCCTTGATTTCTATAAACTTAATTCATATAGTTTGAAAGCAGGTGAAAGATAATGTCAGTAAAAATTCTAGCTGACAGTGCGTGTGACTTGCCGCTTAGCTTTTATAAAGAACATGGCGTCACACTTTTCCCGTTACAGGTTCAACTGAATGATGGAGAATATGAAGATTTAGTCACCATAGAACCCAAGGATGTTTATAGAGCTATACGGGAAGGCCAAATGCCTAAAACATCTCAGGTATCCCCTCTTCTTTTTGAGGAAACGTTCAATAAAATGGCAGAAAACAATGAAGACGGCATTTATATAGCTTTTTCCTCCGAACTTTCGGGTACATACCAGACTGCTGTCATGATACTGGAGCAAGTAAAAGAGAAATACCCCGATTTCAAATTAGCCATCATCGATTCCAAGGCTGCTTCATTGGGATATGGATTAATTGTGAAGGCTGCTGCAGCTGCAGCGCAATCAGGCGCATCCAAGGAAGACCTCCAGAAAATAATCGAATCTCGCTGCCGGAACCTCGAGAGCTTATTTACTGTAAATGATCTTGAATACCTTGCAAAAGGCGGCCGCGTTTCGAAAGCCTCGGCATTTCTTGGCGGACTTTTAAATATTAAACCTCTTTTAACAGTAGAAGATGGCAAACTTGTGCCGATCGAGAAACTGCGCGGCAAGAAAAAGCTTCTTCGCCGCATTATTGAGCTGATGAAAGAAAATGGGACCTCCTTTGAGAAGCAGACTGTCGGCATCAGCCATGCTGATGATGAAGACACAGCTCTTGAAATGCAAAAGCTGATACTGGACGAGCTTAATGCCAAAGAAGTTTATATTACATCCATCGGCTCTGCAATCGGGGCCCATACAGGCCCGGGATCTATCGCGATTTTCTACCTTAAGCAAATCTAAACCATAAGTGCAGGATACATACTCCATTTCATTCTGACAGACAATATGACTGTACTTCAGTTATATTCCTGAAGGCTAAACCTATCAGTATGAAAGGAGTATTTTTATTATGCCGCATACTTCCGATAATGATAAGAAAGCGAAAGACAATAATGCGCTTCTCCACGAAAAAAATATGATGCGCGAGAAAAACCGCAAAGCCGGGAAAAACCAATATTCAAAAAAGACAGATCATCTTTAATAATAAAACGGGCAAGCATTGGCTTGTCCGTTTTATTATTTTTTGCAGTAGATTAGTCTTTCTTAATATAAGTCCAGCCATCTTCCTGATAAATCCTGCCTTCCTTCATAAGCCGGCCCAAAGCCCTTTTAAAGGAAGCTTTGCTTAACTGAAAACGCTCCTGGATATCTTCCGGGGCACTTTTATCGCCATATGGCATCGCACCGCTTCGGCTTTCAAGATAGGAGACGATTTTTTCGGAATCAGCATCAAGTGCTTCATGCTTTCTTGGAATAAGAGAAACATTCACTGTCCCATCTTCTTTCACATCAACTATGCGGCCTTCCACTTTCTCTCCAAGACGGGGCTCACTTTTTCGCTGGGATTCATGGATAAAGCCTTTAAAGCCCTCAGCTGTATAAATCCAGCTTCCAACTTTTGCGGTTCTATAAATATGTCCGTGAATATTCTTATTAAAGTCACTTTTGGATGCTTTAATTGAGATATCGGTAATGACAGGATCAGTAGCCATTTTCACATAAATTCTGTTATTCTTATTTACTCGGAGTGTAATGTATAATCTATCTCCTTCAATCGGCCACACAGCTTCATGGACAGGAAGATCCTCCTCCCCGAGGAGCATGTCCTTCTGAATGCCAATATTGATAAAAACGCCGATGCCGGGCTTTACATCGCTTACATGAGCCCATCCATATGTACCAGCCTGGACCTCGGGAATGACAGTTGTTGCTGCGATTCTTCCCTGTGAATCCATATAAAGGAAAGCCTCAACCTCCTGCCCTTCTTCGAGCTTTCCATCCGTCTCATTCTGATGAAGAAGAACATCCTCCTCTCCATCCGTCAAAAAATAGCCAAATGCCGCTTCCCTTGAAACGATCAGCTTTACAGCACGGCCCAAATTCTCTTCTATAGCCATCTCTTTTCCTCCTTCTCAGCAGTAAACAGCAAATATTCATTATATTAAATCTTTCCCAAAAAAGATCACATAACTCCTAAAGTTGTTTGAACTGCTATATTTTACTATAATAAGGACAAGAAGTGAAACTTAAATTGTAATCGCCAAGGAGGCTGTCATGTCTAAAGAAAGCTCATTTGATATTGTATCTAAAGTTGACTTTTCTGAAGTAACCAATGCCATTAATATTGCCATGAAGGAAATTTCCACCCGTTATGACTTTAAAGGCAGTAAAAGTGATATAAAGCTGGATAAAGAGGAGCTTGTGCTTCTATCTGATGATGAATTTAAGCTTGACCAGCTTAAGGATGTTTTATTAGGCAAATTAATTAAACGAGGCATTCCTGTAAAAAATCTTGATTACAGCAAGATTGAGGGAGCATCAGGAGGAACAGTCCGCCAAAGAGCAAAGCTTGTCCAGGGTATTGATAAAGAGAATGCCAAGAAGATTAATACCCTGATTAAAAACAGCGGATTAAAGGTGAAGAGTCAGGTTCAGGATGATCAGGTCCGTGTAACCGGCAAAAACCGCGATGACCTGCAGAAGATTATCGCTGCTGTTAAAGAGGCAGACCTGACTGTTGATGTCCAGTTCGTTAACTATCGCTAAAAAAAGCAAACGGAAAATTCCGTTTGCTTTTTGTTTGTTTAGTTTATCCATTCATGCTGCAGCTATTTAATAAATTTATACATCATTAGTTCATCTGCATAGGTCCCATCTTTTCTTTTTATATGTTTGACTTTGCGGCCTTCCTCCTGAAATCCGAATCGCCTGTACAGGTGGATAGCCCTCTGATTATACGCAAAAACCTCAAGGCATATTTTTTCCAGACCTGGTTCTTCTTCCGCCCATTTCAGGAATTGTTTCATCATTTTGCTTCCCAGTCCCTGATCGCAATGCTTCTCCTGTATTGTAATCCCGAAATAACCCAGATGGTTCACTTTTTTGCTTTTTGACCGCCGAAAGTTCAGCATTCCAACCACTTCATTGTCATGTTCTGCTAGTAAAATGAGATCTCCGGATTGAAGGCTCTTTTCAATCCACACTTCCTCTTCTTCAATTGTTAAATTAATCTCATCCGCCTCGGTCATTAGAAAATCTGTTTCTCTAAAAGCCTTCCGGCAATGAGCCAGAATGGCTTCCGCATCACTTCTGGCAGCTGATCGAATCTGCAATTCCTGTTCCCCCACTCTTTTTAAATCTATTATATAAGGGGAATGCAAATAATTTCCATGTTTTTTTACCATAATAAAATGGAATTAGAAGAGTATTAATGATTTGGAGGGATTTAGTAATGTCTAATACTCAAAACAATCCAAAGGAATTTCCGCCTCAGCATCAGGATCATCAGCCCGGCACAGAGGCGCCAATGCAGCCTGAGCCACAAACGGTTGATCCAAATTATAAAGGGTCTGATAAATTAAAAGGAAAAGTTGTTTTAATAACAGGCGGAGACAGCGGCATCGGAAAGTCAGCCGCCATTTATTTTGCCAAGGAAGGAGCCAGCGTGGCGATTGTCTATCTGGAAGAACATGAAGACGCAGAAAAGACTAAAGAGGCCATTCAGGCTGAGGGACAGGACTGTCTGCTGATCTCCGGTGATCTCGGAAGCGAAACATTCTGTAAGGATGCTGTCAGAAAAACAATTGATAAATTTGGTCAAATCGATGTACTGGTGAATAATGCAGCCGAGCAGCACCCTCAAAAAAGCCTGCTCGATATCACTGCTGAACAGCTTGAAAAAACATTCCGAACAAACATCTTTTCATTTTTCCATCTGACAAAGGCAGTACTGCCACACTTGAAAAAAGGGAGCTCCATCATCAATACTGCATCTATAACCGCTTATGAAGGAAACGAACAGCTAATCGACTACTCTTCTACAAAAGGTGCGATAGTATCCTTCACACGCTCACTGGCCAAATCACTGGCTGGACAGGGAATTCGCGTAAATGGAGTGGCTCCAGGACCTATTTGGACACCGCTTATTCCATCTACATTCACAGCGGAAAAGGTTTCAAAATTTGGATCAGATACCCCAATAGGCAGAGCAGGACAGCCTTATGAATTAGCTCCGGCCTATGTCTATCTTGCCAGCGATGATTCATCTTATGTGAGCGGCCAGATGATCCATGTCAACGGCGGAACAATTGTAAATGGATAAAGTGAAACTTCAATCACTGCCCGTTAGACTGCGATAACCAAAACTAAAGGGAAGCCTGCAGCAGGCTTCCCTTTTTTATGATACAATCTCTGGATCTTCAGTTAGCGGACTGCTGCATGAACAGCGTTTTACAATTTTGTGCGGAATAATAATTCGCTTCACAGGCTCCCGGGGGTTTTCAATTCTGTATATGAGGCTTCTGGCAGATTCAAATCCCAAATCGAAAATGTTGATATCGACAGAAGTCAGCGGCGGTCTGGACATTTCAGCTAACAGCACATTATTAAAGCTGATGATTGACATATCTTCAGGAACTTTAATTCCCAATTCATCCAAAGTATTCAGGACGCCTAATGCCATTAAGTCGTCGGCAACCACAAGGGCGGTTGGAGGTTTATCAAGAGAGATGAGACCTCTGACAGCCTCCTGTCCCCCTTCTTTAAGGAACTCCTCATGAACAATATATTCATTTACCAGCTCAATGCCAGCATCCCTTAATGCTTTTTCATAGCCAAGAAGGCGTTCAACTGTAACGGTTAAATTCAAATTTCCTCCGACAAATGCAATTTGCTTATGGCCCAGTTTAATTAAGTATTCCGTTACTTCTTTGGCTGCACGAAAATTATTATTATCAACATAAGTGATTTCTTCTTCATCTGAAAAGGGCTTACCTATAACCACAAACGGGAAATCTCTTTCCTTTAAGAAGGCAAGGACTTTGTCCTCCACTTTTGAATAAAGCAGAATTACTCCATCTACCCGGCCGCCCTGTACCATCTGGATCACGCCTTCGTAAATTTCATCATCCGTTTTTCCGGTTGTCATATGGAGGGCATAATGCCTTTCATGGGCACCCTCACTCAGACCTCTAAGTACAGTAGGGAAGAATGGATTCTGAAATACAACATCTGTGGAGCTGGGCATTATCAGTCCAATTGCGCGGGTTGACTGGCTTGCAAGACTGCGGGCAATAAAATTCGGATGGTATCCTAATTGTTCCATTGCCTCTCTGACTTTTTGCTTGGTTTTCTCGCTGATGCGAGGATTGTTGGCAATAACCCTTGAAACAGTAGAAGGCGCAACTTTTGCCATCTTTGCAACATCTTTAATTGTGACTGCCAATGGAATCACCCTCTCCTTGAGGTCTCTGTTATTAATATTATAATCAAAACAGGTTTGATTTTCTTTTCATTTTTAAACTGTTAACAGGATTAGGAAGAAGGGGAGGCAATTAAAAATAAAATTACTCTGATTTCTTCTTTTTGGACCGCTTCCATATAAGATAGAGAAAAATCATAAAAGCTGAATAAACTGCCGCAAGTGCTCCAATTAGCGGAATATTCAATCCTGATTTTTCTTTCAGAACATATACTTCAGCTTCTTCCCGATCAATAATCAACTCATATTTATCGTCTTTACTGCGGATAAGATCATTAGAAATCATGCCGCGGAGCTCTCTTCCCTCTTCCAATTGTGAGGAATCAAGCATCGCTTTCTGTGTCTTTGTTGAATTATTGATCGCAATCACCGTTGTTTCATCATCAAATGTCCGCTTATAAACAGCAAAACCGTCCTTTTCCTCCAGCAGTTCCATGTTGCCTCTCGTTAGAGATGGAAGTAACTTCCTAACTTCCCCAAGTTTTGTAATATAATCTATCAATTCTTTGTCTGTACGGAAATCCATTTGCCTGCGGTTGTCAGGATCCTCACCGCCATCCATAGCTATTTCACTTCCATAATAAACAATCGGAATCCCAGGTGAGGTATACATGTATGTTAATGCCAGCTTCCATCTTGGACCCGGGTGATGATTTTTTGTGATAGCATCACGGGTGAACCTGACAGTATCGTGATTATCCATGAAACTTCCCATAAGATAGGGATTTTCATAAAATGCTTTATTTCGGTCCCAGTTTGTAAAAAGCCAGTTTAACGGTTTGTCAGGTTCTGCAAAGGCGGTTCTTAGATGATCATTTAAAGGATAATCAACAAAGCCATCTATCCCCGTTTTTTCGTATTCGGCAATATATTTGGGATCATCCGACCATACTTCCCCAAGCAAATAAAAGTCTTCTTTGACTGATTTAACATTTTTGGCGAATTCGCTCCAGAAAGATTTTGGAACATGCTTAACAGTATCAAGGCGATAACCGTCAATATCCGTTTCTTCGATCCACCACTTAGCTGCGTCCATTAAATATTTTTTCACATCAGGGTTTTCCTGATTTAAATCTGGGAGGCCATAAATCCAGCCATTTTCAATTTCAGCCTGATTCGACCAGTTCACGATATCCCTTTTTTCATGGAACCAATCTTTTTTCCCAGGGTCATTAACCCAATCGTGATTGTAGCCAACATGGTTCACTACGAAGTCCAATATCACTTTCATATCTCTTTTGTGGGCTTCCTTGACTAGCTGCTTGAACTCATCCATTGTGCCAAAGTGTTCTTCCGTATTATAAAAATCTTTTATCCAGTAACCGTGATACCCCTTCTCTTCATTATCAAAAACTGGAGTCAGCCAAATTGCTGTAAACCCCATATCCTTAATATAATCAAGGCGTTCAGTAATTCCCTTGAAATCTCCGCCATGATAAGCCTTGGGGTCCTGAACATCAACTTTAAAGTCATTGTTTGGATCTCCATTGCTAAATCGGTCAACCATTAAAAAATAAATTGTTTCATCTTGCCATTTACGCTCTTCTTTTTCAGCTGCTCCTGCCGGCAGGGCATAAAAAAGAAGAAACGGGATTAAGATGAAGGTTATGATTCCTTTTTTCATCGCCGCTCCTCCTTCATTTTTCAAGCCGCTCCGAGACTCCAATCAGTTCGCAGCCTGCAGCGGCCAGTAAAGTTTCAGCCCTTTAAGATTAGCCTTTTGTTCCCCCTGCCGTCAAACCTGATACAAAGTATTTTTGGAACATGAGGAAAAGTGCAGCAATCGGAATCGCAATTAAAACCGAGCCAGCTGCAAACTTTGTAAATTCATTTCCAAATTGCTTGGCAACCATTTCATACAATCCTACCGCCATTGTGAACTTTTCATCTGTTCTTAATAAAATTCTGGCAAGGATGAAATCACCAAAAGGAGCAATGAATGAAAAAAGCGCAACTACCGCTACAATTGGTTTTGCAAGCGGCATAACAATTTGCCAGAAAACACGAAGATGGCTTGCACCATCCATTTTCGCAGATTCATCAAGTTCTTTCGGAATCGTATCGAGATAGCCTTTCATCAGCCATGTATTCATAGGGATCTGGCCGCCTACATACACCAGGATCAATCCAAGATGTGTATCAATTAAACCAGTTCTTGTCGCTAATACAAAAATGGCGATCAGTGCTGCAAAGTTAGGTATCATTTGCAGTACCAGGAACGTTAATAAACCATTTTTCCTCCCGATAAAACGGTAACGTGAAAACGAGTAGGCAGTCAATGATACTGTAATAACCGTAAGAATCATTGTAAGCGTACTTATTTTCAATGAATTCCAGTACCATTTAACATAATTGGACTTCTCTAAATCAAACAGATATTTATAATGAGCCAAGGTCGGATTTTCAGGAAACATTGTTGATCCCGACAAACTCTGGCCCGGATTTAACGAAGAGCCTACTACCCACAAAAGCGGATAAATGACAATAAAGCTCATTAAGGCAATGATAAAATATGAAAGTGTCAGCCGGATCATTTTATTTTTCTTCATGCTCATATCTACATCAAATCCTCTTCTTGGAATGATTTTGTTCTTCTAAACTGCCATAGTGCTACAGTGATGACGATAAGTGAAAGAATCATGGTAACTGCAGCTGCTTTGCCATATTGGGCAGAAGTCATAGTCAGTTTATAAATCCAGGATATTAGAATATCCGAACCGCCGGCATTTTGGCCTGGAATAGCCGGTCCGCCGCCATTGAACAAGAAGATAACATTAAAGTTATTGAAGTTGAACGTATACTGAGTAATGATAATCGGTGCCGTTGCAAACAAAACCAACGGCAGAGTAATCTTTGTGAATTTCTGCAGAATCGTTGCACCGTCAACTGTTGCAGCTTCATAAAGCTCATCCGGAATTGACTGCAACACACCTGTTGTCATGGCAAAAATGAACGGGAATCCAAGCCAGGACTGAATGAAAATTAACGCTAAACGTGTCCAATTTTCCTCAGTCATCCATGGAACAGCACCGATTCCAAGTGCATCCAGGATCGTTTTATTGATTACACCGAAAGTTTCATTGAACATGCCGGAGAAAATCAGGATTGATATAAATGAAGGCACGGCCCAGGGAAGAATGAAGATTGTCCGGATAATTGCTTTCCCTTTAAGATCCTTTTGATTTACGAGAATTGCCAGGAAAATACCCAGAGCTACCTGCAAAGTCGTAGCTACAAAAGTCCAGACTATTGTCCAGCCCATTACGCCAAAGAAGGTTTTTCTCCATAAATCCAGTTTAAAGATATCGATAAAGTTCTGAATGCCAACCCAATCTACCAGCTTTGCAGGCGGAGAATGGTATAGATCATAGTTAGTAAATGCAAGAAGAACTACGAATAAGATGGGAAAAATAACAACGAACACCAAAAGAAAAAAACCTGGTGAGATCATTAAGTATGGGAAACCATTGTCAAGGAGATTGTGGTACTGTTCTCTGACACTGTTTAATTCCAGTCCAAAATCACGTTTTTTCCCGTTATTGTAAGCATCATAAATATTAAAGGCATAAATGATCAGCCCCAATGCTGTTACGATTAATGCAATAATTCCGTCGATCAGAAGAAAAATCGAATGGTCCAGAACTGGTATTTCCCCTAGTGTGAAAAGTCCCCAGAAGCCCCAATTCAGTGTGTCAAAGAATGCTGCAAAAAACGAAACGGTAAGAATTAAAAATATGGCACCTTTAAGGAACTGTTTATTATAAAACTGTCCAAATCCAGGCAGGATGGATAATAGAGCAGCATTTCTTCCATGGTTGGATGTCATTTTTTTTTCGTCCATATGGCTATTGCCTCCCCTTTCTTATAGGAGAAAGTATTTTTCTATTATTATAATTCATTTATAAGAATATTAACGATTGTTTTTGTGCAAACGGTTGCTTTTAAGAGGAACATGAAAGCGGCTTTCTGCCGCTTCTCCTTAAAGGTTCGAAAGTATGCATTTGAAGCAGAAACCTATCTGCTCAGGCACCTTCCGTTTTATATCATTACATAAAAGTATGGGCAATACCTCCTGGGAGGTACCGCCCTTTTGTCTGTCAAGCTTTACTTGGCAGGGTGATTTGTTTCAATATTTGTTTTGATAGTTTTTACTGCATCATCAAGCGCTGCTTTTGGCTCCGCTTTACCTGTTGCAATTGTTTGAAGTGCAGAGGCCATTGGTCCCCAAACTTCAGCCATTTCAGGAATGTTTGGCATTGGAACAGCGTATTGTGATTGTTCAGCAACTGCTTTTGCAGCTTCATTGTCTGCGATTACCGGATCTTCAATAAGAGATTTTACAGGAGGGATTTCCTGAGTTGTCTCGAAACGGATCTTTGCGTTTTCTTCGTTTGTAATATGTTCAACTAACTTTGTTGCCCAGTAAGGGTTTTTAGTAAATGCAGTTACATTCCATCCCTTAACACCCATGAATGTCTTAACAGGCTCACCGTTTGGAAGCTTAGGCATTACAGAAACACCAACATCGATCCCTGCATCCTTCATTCCTTGAAGTGCCCATGGACCATTCATTACAGAAGCAGCTTTTCCTTCATTGAATAGGCCATCCATTGCAGCTCCTCCGCTTTCCCCGATAATTCCTTTAGGGAATAAGCCTTCGCTGTACCATTTTTGAATAAACTCAGCACCTTCAACAGCGCCTTCGTTATTTAAACCAACATCTTCACGGTCTAATGCTCCGTCATTTTCATTGAAAACATATCCACCCATGCCAGCAATAGGGCCGTGAGCGAAATAGAAGTTATCGAATAAAGCCAGGAATCCATACTGTCCGCCAGTTGTTAATTCTTTAGCTTGAGAATAAAGCTCATCCATTGTTTCAGGAGCTTTTTCCATTAATGCTTTATTATAGATGAAAACTGGTGTTTCGGTTGCTTTTGGAAGACCATATAGTTTTCCGTCATACATTTGAGCACTGATGGATGATTCTGTGAAAGTATCAAGAACGCTGTCATCAACTTTGATTTCCTGAAGAAGACCTTCTGTTACAACCTGGCCAATTTGGTCATGAGGCAGTGTAACAACGTCAGGTGCATTTCCTGCAGGTCCATCAAGTCTTAATTGGTCACGGATTTTATCAGCCATGCCTAATTCTTTGAATTCAACTTTAATTCCATATTCTTTTTCAAAAGACTCAATGGCAGGCTTTAATGCTACGCCTTTATCTGTGTCTTCCCAAACTACTAATTTTTCCGGTTTTGGCTCTTCAGCCTGGTTTTCACCTGTGCCGTTATCTTTATCTGTATTTTCCGGCTGTGCCTCACGCTGAGGACCGCAAGCTGCCAGCATTCCTATTACTAATACCAGCATCATAAAGAAAGATAGTGACTTTTTCATGATATTGCCCCCTTTAATAGATCTGTTGCTTAATGTAAATAGTACAACCGTTTGCACAAAATTGTAAACGCTTTAGTCTATTTCTAAAAAAATCAGCGTTCACTTAAACTATAATTCAATGAAACCGCTTAATGAAAACGATTGCACAATTTCTAATTTTTATTATACAAGGTTTTTGGGCTTTTACAACTACTTTTTTTCTAAATATTTTTGCTTGAAAAAAAATATTTACAAACACTCGGATTTATACTATACATTTTCGCTTCATTCCTATGGTATAATGCAAGCGATTGCACTTTGAAAGGGGAATTTTAATGGAAAAGGCAGCCATCATACACTACCCTGCTGATCATTTTGTTTATCCTATCAGCAGGGAAACCTTACATATTAGACTGCAAACAAAGAAAGATGATATTACTGAAGTCACTTTACTGCACGGTGATCAGTATTTATGGGCGGATGGTAAATGGCAGTATGAAAAAACAGATATGAAGAAATCAGGTTCGGATGGCATTCATGATTATTGGCATGCCTACATTAACCCGACATTTAGAAGGTCCCGATACGGTTTTCACTTGAAATCCGGTGAAGAAGAATTAATTTTGACTGAAAAAGGCTTTTACGAGGAGGCTCCTGCTGATTCAGGTTATTATTTCAACTTTCCCTACCTGCATTCTGAAGAAGTATTTCAAGCCCCATCCTGGGTGAAGGATACTGTCTGGTATCAGATTTTCCCGGAAAGATTTGCTAACGGAAATCCGGACAATGACCCCAAAGGTGTTCTTCCCTGGGGAAGTGAGGAGCCTTCTAAGAATAATTTTTTTGGCGGAGATTTTGAAGGCGTTATTGAACATCTGGACTATCTGCAGGAACTCGGCATTACCGGCATCTATTTCACACCTGTTTTTAAGGCATTTTCCAACCATAAATATGATACAATAGACTATCTGGAAATTGATCCCCAGTTTGGTTCGAAGGATACTTTAAAAAGACTGGTAAAAGAATGCCATGACCGGGAGATTAAAGTCATGCTAGATGCCGTTTTCAACCATAGCGGATTCTACTTCCCCCCATTTCAGGATGTACTTGAAAAGGGAGAAAAATCACCTTATAAAGATTGGTTCCATCCCCATAGTTTCCCTCTAAGAGGCGGGGAGTACCCTAATTATGAGACCTTCGCTTTTGTAGAGCAGATGCCAAAACTGAATACAAAAAATCCAGACGTAAAAAAATATTTGCTCAATGTGGCCAAATACTGGATTGAAGAGTTTGATATCGACGGATGGCGCCTGGATGTGGCCAATGAAGTTGACCATCATTTCTGGCGTGAATTCAGGCAAACTGTAAAAAACATTAAACCAGATCTCTATATACTGGGTGAAATCTGGCACAACTCAATGCCATGGCTGCGCGGAGACCAATTTGATGCTGTCATGAATTATCCTTTTACCACCAACCTGCTAAATTTAATTGCAAAGAAATCCATAACTGGCACTGAATTCACCAATAATATGACCGCTGAAATCCACAGCTATCCGGCCAATGTCTATGAAGCTGCATTCAATCTGGTTGGAAGCCATGATACACCGAGAATCTTAACGGAATGTGAAGAGAATAAAGACAGGGTAAAGCTAATTTACACACTTTTATTCACATTTATGGGTTCACCATGCCTATATTATGGGGATGAAATTGGACTAAATGGTGTAATGGATCCCGGCTGCAGAAAATGCATGGAGTGGGATGAGAAAAAACAGGACCGGGAATTGTTTTCTCATATTCAAAAGCTTATTAAGCTGCGAAAAGAAGAAAAGCTGCTGGCAAATGAAGGCCATTTTGAATTTATTCAAACAGAATCTAATATAGTTGCCTACCGAAAATATGATGATGAAAAAACGATCATTGTACTCGCCAACCCTGCGGATGAAAGTGCGGAATTTACACTGCCTTATCTGCTCAAGGGTGTAAAGATTACAAATATGCTTACAGACAAAGAATTTGCAGCAGACGCCGAGAATCTTAAAGTTCAGCTTGATGGCTGCGGATTTGAAATCCTGTCCTTTCCAGCCAGCTTCAATAAATAGGACACCTTATTGAAAAAAGAAAAGTTTTAAGCGCAGAACCTTAAAGCTTTTCTTTTTTAGTTTATAAATTGTCTTGGGTCCCTCCTATTTACACGAAAATCATTTATAAACAGGGAGAATAACCATGACTAAGAACCAGAAAAAAATGACATTATTTGCGTTAACCTGGCCGATTTTTATCGAAATACTGCTCCACATGCTCATGGGAAATGCCGACACTCTTATGCTTTCGCAATATTCGGATGAATCTGTGGCTGCCGTCGGGGTGTCAAATCAGATCCTTTCGCTCGTAATCGTCATGTTTGGATTTATAGCGACCGGGACATCCATCCTTATTGCCCAAAATCTTGGCGCAAATAATAATAAAACGGCTGCTGAAATTTCGATTGTCTCCCTGGGGGCAAACCTGGTATTTGGGATAATCCTTAGTATTCTTCTATTTGTATCAGGCAAACCGCTGCTCCGCATGATGGATTTGCCTGAGGAGCTATTAAGCCAGGCAAACGCCTACTTAGTCATTGTTGGCGGCTTTTCCTTTGTCCAGGCATTAATTATGACAATTGGAGCCATCATCAGAAGTTACGGATTTACAAGAGATGTTATGTACATTACTATCGGCATGAACATTTTAAATGTTATTGGCAATTACTTATTTATTTTTGGCCCATTCGGTTTTCCGGTATTGGGTGTAGAAGGTGTAGCCATATCCACTGTCGTCAGCAGATTGATCGGATTGGCTGCTGCTGTCGCCGTCCTGCTTAAAAGAACGGAAAAAGCACTTCCATTCCGATTACTTTTCCGCTTTCCAAAGGAACATATCAAAAATCTGTTAAAAATCGGGATCCCTTCAGCAGGAGAACATTTATCCTATAATGGATCGCAAATGGTGATTACTATATTCATCGCTGCTCTCGGAACAGAGGCTTTAACTGCAAAGGTGTATACGCAGAATATCATGATGTTCATATTCCTTTTCAGTGTCGCCATCAGCCAGGGCACACAAATCCTGATAGGCCATATGGTAGGCGGAAAGGATTATGAGGCAGCCTATAAAAGATGTATGAAAAGCCTGCGCCTTGCCATCATGATTTCATTCGGGACTGCTGTTCTTTTCTCCCTCTTCTCTGAAAAATTGATGGGCATATTCACTTCTAATCCAGATATCATAAAGGTTGGCAGTGTTCTCATTCTTTTGACCATCCTCCTGGAGCCAGGCAGATCGTTTAATTTAGTCGTCATTAACTCCCTGCGTGCAGCCGGCGATGTAAAATTCCCCGTTTATATGGGGATCTTGTCCATGTGGGGCGTAAGCGTTACCCTTTCCTATGTTCTCGGAATTCATTTTGGACTGGGGCTAGCCGGCATATGGATCGCTTTTATTGCCGATGAATGGCTTAGAGGATTGCTCATGTTATGGCGCTGGAGATCCAGAGTCTGGGTGAATAAGTCGTTCGTGTCTTCAAAAGCAGTATAATAAGAAAAGCGGAAGCGCCTTGCTCACCCCCGACAAGCACAAGACGAGCCTCACGGAAAGGCGTTTTTTGCTTTTATGGGAGGATTGGCTTGTGACCTCGAGGGGGTAGGCGCTGGAGCTAGACAGTTATCGAAGTTTAAAATTATATATATATTTACCAATAAATTCTGCAGCCCGCTGCAAACTTACTCCATAGCAAAAGCGGCAGTTACATCTGCCGCTTCTTTTTTTATTCTGCAATATTTATATTATAATCCTTAAACCACACATGAATCTGTGCAAGGTGTGCTAACAGCTGTGGACCAGTCATGAGCTGCCCAAACCATGGTTCCCGGAATGAGCCACCTCCCGACTCAATGATATCCCTCAGCTGGCCGCTGTCAAAGAATTCATACAGTGCGGATGAGCGGTCCTCCAGGTATCCATTTAGCATCTTTTGTACTGCAGCCGTATATTCTGGATTATGCGTTTTGGGATAAGGGCTTTTCTTTCTGTATAACACCTCATTCGGCAATATGCCTTCAAGTGCTTTGCGAAGGATTCCTTTTTCGCGGTTTCCATGCATTTTGATCTCCCACGGAATATTCCACACATACTCCACAAGCCGATGATCGGCAAACGGCACCCGTACTTCAAGGCTGGCACCCATACTCATTCTGTCTTTACGGTCCAATAAGGTCGTCATAAAGTAAATCATATTAATATAGAAAAGCTCTCTCCTGCTTGCGTCCTCCCTGCTCTCCCCGTCTAACGCAGGAGTTTCGGAGATTACCTGAAGATATTTTTCCATAGCATAATCTTGGAGATTCAGTTTCTTCCTCCAATTTTCTTTCAATAGATCCTGCCTGGCTTCGAGTGACCTCATCCATGGGAATCCCTTCCTCTTCAAGTCTTCCTCTCTATGGAACCATGGATAGCCGCCAAATATTTCATCTGCACATTCCCCTGACAGACTGACAACAAAATCCTTTTTGATTTCCCTGCAAAACCATAGCAGGGAGGAATCGACATCAGCCATACCCGGAAGATCCCTTACATGCACCGATTCGATTAAATCCTCTGCCAGCTGCTTCTGGGTGATTATACTGCTGTTATGTCTCGTATTAAAGGTATGGGACATCTTCTGTATAAATGCTCCATCTGAATTGGGCTGAAACTCATTAGCCTTGAAAAACTCATCATTTCCCTCGTAATCTATTGAATAAGTGGTCAGTTGGCCCTTTCCGCCTTTTTCGTAAGCTTTTGCAGCAATAGCTGTAATCGCACTGGAATCCACTCCGCCGGAAAGGAACGTGCATAACGGAACATCCGAGACCAGCTGCCTTGTCACAGCATCCGTAAATAGTTCCCTGACTCGCTCAGCCGTCTCCTCTACATTATCCTCATGTGGGGCACTTTTTACATTCCAATAACGCCATACCTTCAGTCCATTTCTCGAAAAGATCAGTGCATGAGCAGGTCTTAATTCATTAATGCCTCTGAAAATTCCTGAGCCTGGGGATCGTGATGGCCCTAGCCCAAAGATTTCAGCCAAGCCCTCCCTGTCGACTTCTGCCTTCACATCAGGATGGGCCAAAATAGCTTTCAATTCAGATCCAAATAAAATTCCCAGTTTCGTTTCTTTATAAAATAGAGGTTTTACCCCTAAGCGATCCCTGCCAATAAATACTTGTTCTTTCTTTTCATCCCAAACCGCGAAGGCATAGATGCCATTCAAATATTGCAGGCAATTTTCTCCCCATTCTATATAAGAAGTCAGCAAAACCTCAGTGTCAGAATGGCCATCAAACGAATATCCTTTTATAAGGAGTTCTTTACGGAGATCTTCCGTATTATAAAGCTCTCCATTATAGCAAATCGTATAGCGGCTTTGATGTTTTTCCCTAGTCATTGGCTGTTTTCCGCCTGCCGGGTCTACAACGATTAACCTTTTATGGCCGAATCCAGCATGCACATCTGTCCATATGTTTGTTTCATCTGGACCCCGCTTTGCCAGCGTATCCGCCATTTTGTCAATTGCAGCCGTTTCTTTTCTCAAATCCTTTTGGAAGTCAATCCAGCCGGTAATTCCACACACATTACATCATCCTTTCAAAGCGGAATCGCATGGGCACATTTTTCATGATGCTATTGTATGCTGGGCTAAGAAAAAAGTTAATTGTCCACATTCATGCGGTTATAAAAATCGCCAAAACTGTCTAAAAAGAAGTTGAGGAAGTTAATGGAGGTTTTATATGAATAGACAGCAGCGAACAAAGCTTATCGAATATCAATCCCGTGCTTTTACAGAAGGCACTGTAGAGTATATCAATGATCAATGGGTATTTTTTGACCATGAAACAGATGAAGCATCGATACTGGACGAATTCCTCCATCAGGAAATGGAAGTGTTCCGCTTTAAACGCTGGAAAAAGGGCATTTTATTCGAGGATGGCAAGGTGGTTTTTGATGATGAAACGTTTCACTTGAAGAACCAGGATTCGATTCGCATTCGGAAGCATCTGGTTTTCTCTCTCGAAAGATTATTGGAAGAAATGAATGATGACGCCTTCTACCAGTTCGTAACCACTCTAAATTCCATGCATTTTTCGGTCTATGACTGCATTTATTGCTATAACCAGCTCGCATTTTTTAATGATAAAGACAGGAAAAGCGGTGTTAACTTCATCGTTTTTGATAACCAGGATCATATTTGCAATGTGCAGCATCATTTTTGCTATTATGAAAAAATGAGTGACCGGTTTGAATTTACCTTAAACAGCGGAAAAAGAATGGTAATCGAGAAGATTTCTTCATAGAAAAGCAGGGGCTTCTTGAACTGGACATTATCTAACTTCAGAAGTTATACGCTTATCTCACAAAGAAACAGCAGCCTGCCTTTAATGGCAGTGCTGCTGTTTTATTATGCGCTAGCCGTGCGTTTGAACGTATTTAGAGAGACCTTCCTCAAAATCCCTGGTCATGAGCGGCTTATGTATATAGAAGCCCTGTGCATAATGGCATTTCAATTCCTTTAAGAGCTCAATCTGCTCCAGTGTTTCCACCCCTTCAGCCACCACCTTAACGGAAAGTCCATGTCCCATGGTGATGATGGCTTTTACAATGGCAACATCAGATGTATTTAGTCGAAGGTTATTGATAAACGACCGGTCGATCTTTAATGTATTGATTGGAAGGTCCTTTAAATAACTTAAAGAAGAATATCCGGTTCCAAAATCATCAATGGAAACCTTGACGCCGATATCCTGCAGAGACTGCATAACTTGTATACTATACTCAACATTCCTCAGCATCGTGCTTTCCGTAAGCTCCAATGTTAAATATTGCGGCTCCATACCGGAAAGCTCCAATGCCAACTTAACTTCCTGAAGAAATCCCGGCTGCTGGAATTGATAGGCTGACACATTCACAGAAATGGATAGAGATTCATAGCCGAGCATTTGCCAGCGCCTGTTTTGCTGACAAGCCGACCTCAATACCCAGCCGCCAATATCCGCAATGAGACCAGTTTCTTCTGCAAG
Organism: Cytobacillus sp. FSL H8-0458; assembly: GCF_038002165.1. NCBI lineage: Bacteria > Bacillati > Bacillota > Bacilli > Caryophanales > Bacillaceae > Cytobacillus > Cytobacillus sp. FSL H8-0458. The sequence goes on from NZ_JBBOBR010000001.1 coordinate 2,889,370, forward strand.
AGGAATAAATTCACCGGGTGAAACTAGGCCAAGTTTCGGATGATTCCAGCGGATCAGGGCTTCGCTTCCGTATAAATTCCCTGTTTCAAGGTCTATTAATGGCTGATAGCATAAATAAAACTCATTTTTCTGCAAAGCTTTTCTTAAGTAGCTTTCAAGCTCAAGTCTGACCATTGCCTGTTGGTTCATTTCCATTGAGAAAAACGTGACCTTGTTTCCTCCCTGCAACTTGGAGCGATTCGTGGCAATATCCGCATTTTTCAGCAGTATGTGCTCATCCGATCCATCGTCCGGGTATAGGCTTACACCAATACTCGCAGTAACAATAAACTCCTGATCCGACTGAAATAAAGGATGGGATATTTCCTCTAATATTTTTTTGGAGGCTTTCATAACTTTTTCTATGGTTGCTTCCCTCGATAATACCAGATTAAACTTATCCCCGCTGAACCTTCCCAAATAAGAACCGGAAGGTAAAACCCTCTCAATTCTTTCGGAAATTTCCTTTAACACCATATCCCCTGCAAAGTGCCCGAGACTGTCATTTATGATTTTAAAGCGGTCAATATCAATAGAAAGAACAGCAATTTTCTTCTGTTTCTTCCTGGCTCTCTTTAATTGCATTTCCAATTGTTCTGTAAACTTCATTCTGTTTGGCAGCCCTGTATCCCGGTCAAAAAAAGCCAGTTCTGTTATCTTCTCTTCAATTTTTTTCTGTTCTGTAATATTTCTGCCGATTCCATAAATGCCTACACATTCCCCATTAACCGTAATCGGAATATTTTTCAGCTGAAAGAGATTTGTCTCGCCGGTTTTTGAATCAATATAAACGTTGTAATATTGCTCCTTTCCTCTTAATGCCCGATAAAAGTGCATCCGGACCCTTTGTACATCCATATCACTCACATAGGTAAGAGCTGTTTTTCCGATTATTTCTTCCCGGCTGTACCCGAAGGTTTTCTCAAATGCCGGGTTAACACTTGTGAAATTCCCCTTCAGGTCAGTTGAATAAACAAAGTCTGCATTATTATCAAATAGAGATTTATAATATTGTTCTGACATTTTAAGACTGCTGTTTAATGCTTTAATATCATCCTGAGAAGCATGCATTAAATGAGTTAAAGAAGTAATCGTTTTAAATTGGGCGGTTTTTTCATAAACAAATTCATTCTGTTTTTTCTTCTTTGATTCAGCACTATCTTCTGATAGAGCAAGGTATGTAAGAGAATGTCCTACCATTTGCGGAAGTCCGCCTTTACGGCAGGAAATCTCACCATAAGAGAAGAAGCCGTTCGCCGGCGCTATTCCCTGGAACATTGCCAGTTCTTTTTCTGTAAAATCTCTTGCAAATTGTTTCCTGGCCATGCAATTGTATATAAATATGCTTTCAGGAGAAACTTGATCAAGCTCTTTTAATTCTTGTAAAGACCGTTCAATAATGTCCTCCAGATTTGCATAAGCAAACGTAAGTGTGTCTCCTTCTTCAACTCTTCTGTTTACTTTAATTGCACCATTTTCAAGTAATTTTATAATAAAAACGGATACTTTTTCCCCGCGGTACTGTAACAGGAAAGGGAATTCAGTACCTGATTTCGGCAGTTCCTTAATAAAAGACTCTCCCAAATAGCGTTTTAGAATAGTTAACGGCCTTTTATGGTCCAGGGAATAGATGATAGATCCTTCTGCCTTTGTGACAGTAAAGCTTTTTCCAATCTCCTGCCACTGATAATTCTCAAAATGACGCACCCAAAGATGGCCGCTTTGAAGGGCAACTGCCGCAAGCCCATCGCTGGTGATTCCATGTTGAGTAAAAGAAAAACCCTCCTGGAATAAACCATTATCTCCGGCAAGTCCGCCGGAAATCACCATATCGGGCTGAGTTTCATTTATTCCCTCCAGCAGGTCAGTGGAATCGACATCAAACCCTGCAGGAAAGATAATTACAGCTTCTGTATTGAAGAGAGCAAGTTCCTGTGCCAGGGTTTTGCCCATTTCATAACTGTCCTTAAAATCGCTCCTGTTTAACAGGAAAGATTTTAATTCCGTTTTTTCGAAAACAGTAAAGCAAATGATTGTTTGTTTCTCCGTAATGAGCCCTTCATGAATTTCACCTGAAGTTGAACAGCCTGCTATATGTGCAAAGGGAAGCTTATCTGCCAGTTCTTCTTGAAGTTTCGCGATAAATTGGCTCTCAGGAGTTCCTGTAAAAACCTGCACAAGTAAATTCGGGTATTCCGTCAATTCATTCAAGTCTATAAATTTATTAAGCTCGCTATTATTTTTATATAAACATGTAATCGTCTGTGCCATAAAAACCCACCATCATAGTAAGATCATTAGACCCGCTGATAGGATTGCTCCTTGTACAGCAAAGGCTCCAGTTTCTAATTTTTTTATCATATAGTTAGCTATAGTTTTAAATTACCATATTTAGTGAAGTCATGACATGACAAAATTAGAAAAAGCTGCCTTTTCGGCAGCCTTTTCTATAAATATCCATATTTACGTCATAAATGTTAATGGCAATTTTACAAAGCCTAAATATAGAACCAGGATTAGTGCAACAATGAACTGTCCCCATAAAATAGAAGTCTTTTTTCCTTTGACAGTGCGGATGATAATCATTTCAAACATAGCAATTACCCAAATGCCTACTAATGACTTCAACACATAAAGAAGGTCGATGCTGTTAAGGCTGCTTAAAATCCAAATCCCTGTTCCAATGATCAGCAGATAAAATAATCTCAAGACCATGTGAACCACTTTTAAACCTTTTTGTTTGCCGCTTTTATGCATTATAAGGGCAATAATAAATAAAACAAGTGCCAAAAACCATGTTGTTATATGGGCATGTATCATTCCAGTGCCTCCTAATGTAAAATTCGATATCATCATACCATATTGGCTATGAAATTCCTAAAGTTAAGATGCAAAAAAGATTGTATAAGGGCAACTTTGTGAACTATTTATGGCAAAGTGTGATATATCTCATTGACAAATTAATACTAAAAAGCCTGTGTATGTGTACACAGGCCATCTTTCATTTTATTTCTCTATAAAATTTGTCAGAGTTCCTATATTTTCTACTGTAATTTCCACTTTATCTCCCGGCTTAAGAAAGCGCGGAGGCTTAAAGCCCTTACCTACCCCGGCAGGAGTTCCAGTAGCGATAATATCTCCTGGCTCAAGTGTCATGCCCTTTGACAGAACCGAGATGATTTCATCGATTGGAAAGATAAAGTTTTCAGTATTTGAACTTTGTCTCAGCTCTCCATTTACCTTTGTTTGAATGTCAAGCTGATTCGGGTTTTCAACAGCAGAGGCATGGACAATCCATGGACCCATCGGGCACGTGGCATCCAGGCTTTTACCGATAAAAAATTGCTTATGGCGAGACTGCAGATCCCTTGCTGTCACATCATTAATAATCGTATAGCCAAAAATGTGTTCCGATGCTTTTTCCTTTGGAATCGCCCGTCCTTTTTTTCCGATTACAACGGCAAGCTCTCCCTCATAATCAAGCTCTGCAGTGACATTCTTGTGATTTAAGACTGTTGCATCAGGTCCTATGACCGTTGTAGGCGATTTTGTAAAGACCATTATGTGCTCGGGAATGTCTTCTTTGCTTCCCATCTCAATGGCATGCTCGGCATAATTCTTGCCTACACAAAAGATGTTCTTATCCGGACGTGGAATCGGCGCTTCCAATGCAACGGAAGCGAGCGGGCGAAAGAGTTCCTCCCTTGCAGGATAGCTGCTTAGCCAATCTGTTAAACTATTTACTTTATCAATGAACTTATCCCCTAAAGAAATACATTCCTTCAAAGTCGCAGGCAAGTCACTTTTGCCTTCCATTTTTTCTAAAGCTGCTTTTAGCGGAAGCACCTTTGTCCCGGTCTCGTCCAGTAAACCAGCCCTGCTTCCTGTGCTATCCTTAAAAGTAACAAATTTCAATCCTATCACCTCATTCTATTATTCACTTTTTTAGTATAATATAAATTTTCAGATTTTTGGACAATTTTAACCCTTTCTCTTCCAATTAGGGATCTTCAAATAAGTGAAGCTCCTCCAGAGCCATTCGACCGGTCCATAATAATAGCGGACAATCCAGAAACGGCTGATGATGACCTGGAAAGCGAAGATGAACATAACTAAAAGTGTCCCCCAAAATGCAGAGACCTTCCCATAGAAGCCTAATCCATAACTGTAAAAAATAAAAGTCGAGATAATGGACTGGAAAAGATAATTTGAGAGCGACAGTTTCCCAACATATGAGAGCGGCAGCAGGAATCCTGGTCCCTGACTATTTTTCATCACCACCGGTATCCCTAAACCATAAGCAATAGCCAGCAGCGGACCTCCAAATATGTCCTGCATGTAATCCAGTCCCAGGTTGCTTTCCGTTATGTAAGGCAGCAATTTGAACAATAACCCTCCAGCCAAAGAAACCAGCATAATTTTCATGAGGATTGCCCTGTTTTTTTCTGGCTCCTCAAGCCATCGCAGCTTGGCTGCTCCTCCACCTATTAAAAACAAAGGAAAAATAGATGCCAGCATGATAGGCAGTGAAGCAAGATTATTAACACCTGACCAATCCTGGATACGCTGTGAGGTAATCTCGGAAAAGCTTCCATTTTGATAGGCCTGTAAAGAAGCTAATGCGGCTTCCTTGTCATAGATTGACAGCTCTTCAGGAGGAATAACCAGAGCTGTTGCAAATAACAATAGAACAAATAGCAGATTGGGAATGATATAAAGCAATATTCCAGTTAAAAGCATATTTTTTCCGGACAATTTTACAAACAATAAAAAGATAAAGCCAAAGATTGCATAGTTTATTAAAATATCCCCATGCCATATAAGAAAAGCGTGAATGATGCCTATCAGCAGCAAAAGGGAAAATCTCCTTGCAGCCATTCCTCCAAAATCAAGGCCTTTGGCCATTGCACTCTCCCTTAGAATGACTAACCCGTACCCGAACAGAATTGAAAACAAAGGATAGAAGCTTGCCTGCACAAAGATATCGATAAACGCATAAGCCCCTTTATCCGCCGGACTGTCCCACCATACAAAAGGATCAATGTACAGATATGGTGAATGGAAGGATAGCATATTAACTAAAAAAATCCCTAGAATTGCAAATCCTCTCATAATATCCAGCGAAATTATCCGATCCTTCTCCAGAACCGGGCTGACTTGCCTGTCCATAAAGTGCCTCCTTCTTTGTAAAGAAAATCTAACCTTAATGATAGAGAGCTGGAATCTGCTTGTCCAGAATAGAAATGCTCCAGCGCATGTAACTGGGCGCTGGAGCTGGATAGCAATCAACATTTGAAAAATCCCGCTTTTATTTAATTAACAAAACGGCCTGTTTTCCCTTTTGACTCCCAGTAGTTGTTCCGAAGGTGGATTTTTTGAATTTTCCCTGAGGCCGTTTTCGGCAGCTCTTCGACAAAAGTGACTCCTGTTACAGCTTTAAAGTGGGCAAGCTTCTCCCTGGTAAAACTGATAATCTCCTGCTCAGTCAATGTTTTCCCATTACGCAGGACTACAAAGGCATGCGGGGTTTCCCCCCACTTTTCGTGGGGCACAGCTATAACAGCAGCTTCCAGTATTGCAGGATGCTCATATAAAGCCCCTTCTATTTCTATGGATGAGATGTTTTCTCCGCCGCTGATAATGATATCCTTTTTACGGTCAACAATATCGATATTGCCATATTCATCAACATTTGCCATATCACCTGTATGAAGCCATCCGTCCCGAATAGCTTCCATCGTTGCTTCTTCATTTTTCCAATAGCCCTTCATGACTCCGTTGCTGCGGACAATTACCTCACCGATTTCAATGCCATTTTGGGCCACTTCTTCACCATGTTCATTGATTACCTTGACTTCACAGCCTATCATCTGATGTCCTGCCTTCGCTTTCATCCGGTACTGCTGGTTAAGCGGAAGTTCCTGAAGGTGAGAACGGATTGTCGATACTGTGCTTAGCGGAGATGATTCGGTCATGCCATATACCTGTATGAACTCCCATCCAAGCTCCTTCTCCACTCTTGTTACAAAGGCTGGCGGAGGAGCCGAACCAGCAATAACAACCCTGACATCCTGCTCAACTGATGGAACAAATTGTTCATAATGCTGCATCAGCGAATTCAGTACAGTAGGGGCCATATGCATGACTGATACTTTATGTTCCTGAAGGGCGTCAAATATCTTTTCCGGTGTGGCTTTTCTTAAACACACCTGAGAAGCGCCATTTGCCGTGTAATAAAAAGGCGAACCCCATCCATTCACATGGAACATCGGCAGGACATGCAGCAATACATCCTGATCGCTGACCCTCAAATGATGCATAGTTGACAATGCATGCAGGTAATTATTGCGATGGGTCAGCATGACACCTTTCGGGTTGCCTGTTGTACCGCTTGTATACAAAAGGCTGCATACGTCATTTTCGTCGAGGACTTCCCTTTGATATGGACTGCTGTCCTGGCTGCTGAGCCATGAATCATAATCGGTTTCTTCTGTATCTTCCTCTTTATAATGCACGATGATTTTTTCCACAGTTTTCAGCTGATCTTTTACAGGAAGTATAAGATGATAAAGGTCCTGATCTACAAACAGGATCTTTGATTCGCTGTGATTTAATATAAATAAATAGTCTTCCGGCTTCAGCCTGATATTTAGAGGAACCATTATTCCGCCCAGCTGAAAAACCCCATAAAACCCCTCCAGCATTTCAACAGAATTAGGTGCCAGGTAAGCAATCCTGTCCCCTTTTTGAATACCTGAAGCCCTTAGTCCATAAGAGAGCTGGTTAACTCTCGCGTTCAATTCTTCATATGTAAAAACCCGGTCATCAGCAAAGATTGCCTTTTTATTACCGTAAAGGGACACAGCACGATCTAAAAACTGTGAAAGTATTAATGGAACATTCATTTTGAAGCACCTCACTGAAAATTTTGTTAATTTTATATTTTCTATATTATCACAAAAGTTAAAACAGTTTCACGCCAAATTTGTCTGTTATATAACATTTTATCGTCCTTAAATTAACGAACAACTGAGATATTATTGGGCTGATTAATCACATTCAGCGTTTAGGCACATACGATATACAAGAAATCATTTAAAAGGATGTTATGTATGCCAGCTATTGTGGGAGTCGCACAGGTCATATCGATCGGGAGCAGTTCTGTCTTCAATATCGGGGACGTATATAAAATCATGCCAGTTTCGAACGCTAAGACCTTTTCAGGTGCCGGATCATTTAATACTGGGGATGGACTGAATGTTTACAATCAACGGAGCTCAACAAACACTTATGATTGTGATGGCGTGGATCAGGGCAATTATTTCAATGCTTAAAATGGGTGATACTATGAATTTCTATATACAGCAATCCATTCATATTCATTTTATAAAGATCGGCGGGATTACAAACTCTTCCGTCATGCAGATTGGAAGTGCAGGCATTATAAAGCCGGCTTCTTATTTGTATAACACTGGCGGCTTTACCGAGCCTGCACCTGAGGCGGAAGCTCCGGCGCCTGCGGGGCCAGCAGGGGGGAGTGTTTTTCTGGGGCCAGCTGTACCTCTGACAAGAGTACAGAAACGATAAGTTTCATTTTTAATAAAGCGAGGTGGTGCGCTTGAATCAGCAATTAAATGCCTATCTTCAGCAATTGCATGCTTTTGTAGAGGCACAGGAAAAACGAATACGCAGCCTGGAAGCAGCGGTCAACAAACTTCAGGAAGAGACTGAAGTCCTGAAAAGCCGTCCGCCGATGCAGGTCGATCGAATTGAATATAAATTCGACCAGCTTAAGGTAGAGTCTCTTGAAGGAACTTTAAATATTGGCTTGAATCCTTCTGAGCTGCAAAACATTGAAGATTTTGCCGTAGATAACAAAAACATTAAAGCACCTGTTTCGCCTAAAACCCAGATGAAGAGAACGATGGAAATTGAAGACACTATTTATCAGTATTTAGAACGGGAACTTCCGGAAATTACAGCTTCTGCCCAGAAGAAATTAAATGTTAATGTGGATGACTCGTATATTGGATTTATCAAAGAAGATATCAAAAAGCAGCTTCCTAACCGAATTGAGTACTATATCCAGCAGCAGGCATCGAATCGCTCAGGGCAGGAAAATGATAACGAAGAGATTATAGAGCTGATAAAGAAGGAAATTTACAATGGGGTCTATGCCTTTATCTCGCACTTGCCGGAGAATATGAAGGGAATGAATAAAGAATGAATTATCAGGTATATAACAGAGATCTGTGCGTTGGGAGCATAAGAGTGCTGGGTGTATCCAGTTCATCTGTTTTAATGGTGGGAGATACGCAAACGATCCAGCTGGCAGCCACTTTTGATACACCTCCTGAGTCACTTCTAATAGGGCCATTTGTGCCGCTGACACCGGAGTAAGCTGCCTATGCTGCAAAGAACTTCATCTGTTGATAGGATCCATATTGACACCATTGCCTTTTCTTCTGTATTTGAAATCGGGGACTCATGCTTTATTAAAGGATTCTCAAGAGCGATTGCTGATCAGCGAGAAGTTGAGTATTTTAACGCCAAGGAAGGGAATTTTTCAGTCTATCCTGTATTCAGTGAGCCCATCCCTTTAATCCCAATTGAAGAAGACATAACTATGCAGACAACACAGCTCAATCCGATCATTCGGGTTCAGAACATTGATATTATCGGGGTTTCCTCCTCCTCTGTCATCCATATCGGGAACAGTGGAAACATTTCAATGGAAGCCCGGGTCAAGCATATCCGTCAGATTTACCCAAAAAACAGCAGAACTCAAGGGTGAAAATTTTTCAAAAAGGATGTTTTACATGCCAGCTATAATCGGACCTGTACAAATCATTAATGTCAGCGGTGGAATTGTTCAATTCGGAGACTCCCTTTATATCTCTCCTAAAAACAATTCCAAATCAACAACCGGACAGGGTGCCGCTAACACAGGCGGCTTTGTCATTACAAACAATGGCCTTAGCGCCAGTAACGTACTGGATACCAGTCTGGTTGATCAGCCAAATGTCGGCAATAACTAATTGAATGAGAGTATAATGGACGATAGCACCTTCGTTATCGTCCTTTTGATTTCCGTTCATTCGACTTCCTTGCTTTTGTCAGCTTAGATGAAGGCTGTTTTCTGATCCATTGCAAATATCTTCGGATTTTATCATCCTGCTGCAATAACTGGATTGTATTCAGCCGTACAGCCAGCTCTGTATTCGTATATAAAGCATGAATCTGCTTATGGCAGGGTATGCATAATTTAGCGGTTGGAAGGAAGGTGCCCCCCATTTCTTTCGGTGTTAAATGGTGGACTGTTATATCAGTATCCCCCCTTAGGCATAATTCGCAGGTTCCGGTTTCTGTTTGCTTTTTTCCCATAGTAAGCCTCCTTTATATTTACAATACCCTTTATTTTGGGGTGGTAGTAATACGCGTAATCCTCCTCTTTGTGCTAGGGGATGATTCGTTTGTTCGCGGGAATTCTCTGGATGGGCGCGCAATAATGACCCTCCTGGACATACACAAAAGCCGGCAAGTCCCCTTGCCGGCTTTTCCTATAATTTAATTGTATGAGCTCCGTCAAAGAAAAACAGGTATCTTTCATTGACTTCCCTTTTTAAAATCTGTTCCAATGCTCTGGTGTACATATCAATTTGAACTTTGTACCTGTTTTCGAGAACCGGTTTGGCTTCAGCAAACCCTCCCTTAAAACGGCCGCTGATTCCATCCGTTTTATAATCCAGAAGCACCAACCCATGCTCATCTTCGAATACACAGTCCACAATCCCCTGAATGAGAACCGGTTCATCTTCACCCTGCCAATCAGAATAAATCTCCCGGGCAGGGAAAGATAAACTGAATGGTATTTCTCTGCGTACTGATTTAGCCTGAACCATTCTTTGTCCCAGTTCAGTTTCGAAAAATTGCACAATCAACTGTGGCTCAATACTGGCACACTGCTCTTCCGTGAGCAATTCTTTCCTGACCATCTCATCCATTTTGGAGGATATCGTTTCCACTGTTGCAGTCCTGCTGAAATCAATATGCTGCATGACAGCGTGCATAGCAGTACCCCGTTCAGCTGGAGAAAGTGATTTTTCCTGCATAAAGCGAGGCCGGCTGAGCATCGGTTTACTGATTTTACGGATTAATTCAGTACCGCTGTCTTCTTCTGAAAAAATCTCCCGCTGCCTCTTCACTTCCGAAACGGATTGTTTAGATCTAGCTTGAGCTGCCTGCTTAAAGGAATATTTCCAGGAAAGCTGTTCCTGAACTTTATCCCTATAAGCCGATTCTGCCGGAACTGTTTTTCCTTCATAAACCAATTTCAGCAAATCCGTTTCACCCTCATTGGCTTCTTCCGAAAGATTTTCAGCTTCTTCGCTTTTAATTATGGTTACATTCCAGCAGGAAGGGTGTTCAAGTATATCACCCGGGACGAGAGGGTGCACCGGCACTTCCCCTCTCAATGCCTCACACTCTCGATGCCGGACAAGTGCTGGGCCAATCCAGTCCAGATAACTGTTTGCAGAAGCCCTGTCATACTCATTCAGGAGCCAGTCTTTATGTTCGGATGCCTGCAGCCACTTATTTAATTTTTTATCTGCAATCTTGACAGACGAAACCAGGTACAGCTTTTCCTTCGCCCTCGTTAAAGCAACATATAGAACCCGCATTTCTTCAGCCAGCATTTCCATTTTCTTTTTTCGTTTAAAAGCAATTTGCGGCAAAGAGGGATACGAAATTCTCTTCTCGGCATTTACATATTTTGCAGCGAATCCAAATTCCTTATCAAGCATATATGGCTTTTTCAAGTCCATTGTATTAAAGCTGCGGGCAAGCCCTGCAATAAAAACAAAAGGAAATTCCAGACCTTTGCTGCTGTGGATCGTCATAAGGCGGACAACATCTTCCTGCTCACCCAAAGCGCGGGCAGCACCAAGATCATCGCCTCTGTCCCGCATTCGTTCAATAAACCTTAAAAAGCGGAATAATCCTCTGAATGAGGTTGCTTCATACTGTCTGGCTCTGTCGTACAATGCCCGAAGATTTGCCTGCCTCTGTTTTCCGCCAGGCATACCGCCGACAAAATCATAAAATCTGGTTTCTCTATAGAGATGCCAGATCAGCTCGGAAAGGGAGCCTTGGCGCGCCATTATACGCCATTCTTCAAGAGCGTCAAAAAATGGCCGGACCTTTTCATATAAATCTCCCGTTTCAAGGGTAGGGTGATTCCTGCAAAAAGAAGTTAATGCTTCATAGAATGAACCCCTTTTATTATGGATTCTGATTTGTGCAAGCTCTTCTTCGGTCAGATCCAAAATAGGAGATCTTAGAACCGATGCCAGCGGAATATCCTGATACGGATTATCTATCACTTTTAGAAGTGACATCATAATCGCTACTTCTGTTGCTTCAAAATAACCGCTGGAAAGATTGGCATAGACAGGGATTCCCTGCTGTTTGAATTCCTCCATAATCTGCGGTGCCCATGTCATGGAACGAAGCAGGATGACAATATCCCTGTACTTGGCAGGCCGTCCGGAATGAGTCTTTGTGTTGTAAACTTCTTTCCGATTCCCAATGATTTCTTTTATTTTTGACGCCATATATCTGGCTTCGAGCTGTGACTGGGCTAAATCTTCGCTTTCAAAACCCTCATCCATGGATTCAGGCTCTGGTTCACTCTTTTCACTTCCTTCAAGGTCAATAATAGCAAGCTCAACTGGCTGCTCCTGATCCTCTGAATAGGGAGCTCCTTTAATAAGTTCAGCCGCCTCGTCATACTCAATTTCACCGACAGACGTCCCCATAATCTGCTTAAAGATATAGTTGGTCCCATGCAGAACTTCTTTACGGCTTCTGAAATTTCGCGCCAGATCAATTCTGAGCCCTGCTCTTTCTCCATCCCGGTCAAACCGCGTGTACTTGCCCAGAAACAGATTAGGCTCTGCAAGGCGGAAACGGTAGATCGACTGCTTAACATCCCCTACCATGAATAAATTCCCGTTCTCTTCTGAATCTGCCGTTACCAGCTGCAAAATAGCTTCCTGAACCATGTTGGTATCCTGATACTCATCAACCAGAACTTCTTTGAACTGATTTCTGCAAACAAGAGCCGCTTCTGAAGGCAAAAGCCTTCCCTCCTCATCTGATGATGAAAGAATTTCAAGGCAATAATGTTCAAGATCAGCAAAGTCAACAAGCCCTTTTTCAGTTTTAACCTGATCAAAGCGAATGGAAAATACTTTAACTAACGAAACAAGCTCTTCGATATGAGGCTTCATTTCCGCCATATCACGCATGAAGCTTTCCTGCCTGCGGAAAAACAGTTCTTCCTGCAGGCCGGTTATGATTTTTTTGGCCTGATCTCTAAGTTTTTTTGCTTTTTCGACCAGTCCTTCATCATATTCATCACCCTTACACGTTTTAGCTCTGCCAAAAGACCATGATTGCATCGCTTCATACAGCATCGTCCATGAATCATTTTTCGCTTCAATTAGTGTATTTACAACGTGCAGATCTGCGATAAAGTTCTCAGCTCTCGGAGCCGGTCCCCCTGGAAGCTTGGTCAGCTCAAGCCCATATTCAAGCAGCTGTTTGGCTCCTTTCAGTTGAAGATCAATATCCTCCAAAAGTGAACAGACAAATGGAAGCTGCTCAAGACTGCTGACTCCGTCCACACTATACATTTCAACTATTGAATCAAGATATTGATCAGGTGAAGGGTTGGAACGGGCAAAATCGTATAAGTCCCTTATTATATCCTGAAGAGCAGTGTCACTTCTGTCATTTGTAAAAGTGTCAACAAGTGCAAAGAATCCTTCATTCCCCTCTTTGCCATATTCCTCTTCAAAAAGCTCTTCGAGTACTTCATCCCTCAAAAGCTGTGCTTCAGTTTCATCAGCGATCCGAAACCCCGGATCAATATCGGTCATGTAGTAATATTTGCGTATCATCTCTAAGCAAAATGAGTGCAAAGTCGAGATCGATGCCCTGTTTAATAAGCTTACCTGCTTTCTGAGGTGAGCAGACCGCGGATTATCATTAATAGCTTTTTCAAGAGCCTCCCCGATTCTGTGCCTCATTTCTGCTGCCGAGGCATTTGTGAAGGTCACAACAAGCAGTTCATCGACATTGATAGGATTTTCAACAGCGATAATCTTATTGATAATCCTTTCAACCAAAACAGCAGTTTTCCCTGATCCGGCTGCTGCAGCCACCAGGATATCCTGGCCCTTGGCCATAATCGCTTTCCATTGGTCATCAGTCCAGGTTGCACCTTCCGGCTTAGGCGGTATAGTCATTTTCATCTCCCTCCACCTCCTTCTTGATGATTTCAATCATGTCTTCTTTTGGCTTAGGAGTAAATAATCTGTAATCATTTGACTCAAGAGATTCATCAAATTGGCATACAGATTTATAGGCACAAAATGTACATGGTGTTTTTTCCTTCATTTTATATGGGGCAATTTCAACATTGCCCTCTGTAATCTTATTGCCTGTATTCCTATACATCTTTCTTACATACCGGCGCAAGTAATCAAACTCCTGCTTGCTTGCCACTTTAGACCGCTTCGAAAGAGTGCCGTCCTTTTTGAACCCGGCTGAGATAATGGATGAGTCGCCCGTCTCAAGAGTCTGGTCCATTAACCTGATCACATTTTCATCTCCAAGCAGCAGGCCATTCATTTTGAATTTCTTATAGATTTCCTGCTCGATATCCTCCAATGTCAGCATTTTTGAAGTGCTGACGATTGGATTATGGACATGGAAGTAAAGGACTCCTGCCGGATCGGCTTTTGTTCCAATTAAAGAGCCGGAATGGGCAATTATGATGTCCAGATATGTCAGCATCTGCAGAGCAATGCCATAGTAAACCTCACTTACGTTCAGATCCTTGGAGCTGGATTTATAGTCTATTACCCGTAAAAATGTCCCGTTTGCATCCTGAGCCTTGTCTACTCTGTCAATTCTTCCGACAAGCTCCATTTTAGCCCCGTTTTTAAGAGGAAAAGCAAGCGAAGGAAGCTCTCCTTTCGGACCAAACCCCAATTCAAGGCCCACAGGCGAGAATCCGCTTGATTTGGCATGCTCGCTGATGACATAAGAAGCCCTGCTGATAATTTGCTCAAGCTTTCTCTTAATATAGTGATGCCTGTTCGAGCTTAAGAGAATTTCATTTTGAAGTTTAGGAGCAAGCATTTCAACTGCTTCTTTTGCAAGGATCTCACACTGTTCCCTCGTCATATCTGTCCATGAAAGTTTCTGTGTCATAACTGTTTCTGCAATAAATTTTAAAGCAGCATGGAAAAGATCCCCGATATCCGGTGCTTCCAGGCGGTATACCTGTCTTTCCCGCAGCCTTAGTCCATGCTGCGCAAAATGAGAGAATGGACAGCTATGGAATAATTCCATTCTGGAAACACTCGCCTGAATATGGTCGCCATACAATTCCTTACTGACGTCTTCGCCAAGCTGAAGTGTCCTGTTTTCATAATTAAGGCTGGAAAGCACCTTCAATGCAGGCCTTCTCCACTGCCCATTTTTCAGGTAATAGTTATAAACATCCCACCAGAGGTCATAGATTGGATAGCTGCGTTTTTTGAGCTGAAGCTGCGAAGTCAAATATGATAATGCTGTATTAAGGTTATCCGCATACTCCAGCTGCTCCCTTTCCGGCAGTTCTGCCGGATCAGACATGAAGGAATGGTGCCTGCAATCAGGAAATAAATCCCCCAATCTCTTAATATAAAGAGAAGGCATAAGTGCTTTACCTTCTTCATTTGCCAGTGGATAACTGATAAAAAGTTTTTCTGATGGAGTAACAAACGCTTTATAAGCTATAAATTCTTCATCAAGCAGACGTGTGCGGCTTCCTGGCGCCAGTTTCATTCCGTTCGTGTTCAGTATTTCCCTGTCGTCATCTGCCAGCACACCATCCTCCGAGAATTTGGCAGGAAGAACTCCCTCATTCAGCCCAATGACAAAGGCAGCTTTAATATCGGTTAGCCTTGATCTTTCCAAATCGGCCGCCATGACCTGATCGATGGCAGGCGGAACAAGCGTAAAGCGAAGCGACTCCAGTCCGGCATCAAGAATGGAAGCAAAACGCTTAAGTGTCACTTCTTCTTCACCAAGCATTTCCACATATTGATCCAGAAGCTCCATAATGGCATTCCATGCTTGTCCATGTTCCCTGGACTTAACAAGGTTCCCTTTCTCCTCCTGGGCAGTTTTCCACTTTTCAATCTTCACAGGCACATCCAATTCTTCCATGTATAAAAATAAAGCTTCACAAAAGCCGCGGCCATCAGCAGCCTTTCTTAAGCGTCTGTGCAGTCTTAATATTGGGCCTGTAATCATTTCGCGCAAATCATTTAACTCATCTTCTTCTTTTTTCTCGGCATCAGTCTGGGCAACTGCTTCAAACTCTAGCCCCCTGATTCTTCTGTAAATCCATCTCTTCTTCTTCGTCCATTTGTCTCCTTGAATGCCATAGGCAAGAACATAGTTCTCAAGTCTGTCCATTTGCTCACGAAGCTTCCCGGGGTTTAACCTTGATGGAAAAATCAGCTCTGTTTTTATAGCTCTGAAAATCGGTTCATAGCGCCAATTCCCATTGATAATTTCCAGGGTTGACCGAATTAACTCAACGAGGGGGTGATTCAGCATGGTTCTTTTCTGGTCAATAAAAAATGGGATATCATAGTCACGGAACACCGTTTCAATCATGTCATGATAATCCTGGCCGTTTCTTGCAAGTACGGCAATATCACGGTAGCGGTAGCCATCTGTGCGAACAAGCTTATTTATTTTTCTGGCAACACCCTCAATTTCGGCCCTCCTGCTGACAGCCTGTCCAATGTGAATGTCCGCTTCCCCTGGAAGTGCCTCTGCAGGCCTGCTGTCAAAATGTGCCTCAAGATGCTTAAGTGAAGGGTTGCACCACCTTTTTTGTTCGGAAAGGAGTATTTCATCCACATCCAGCCTGTTGCGGGAAGCCATTTCTTTGATTGTCTGATAGTTTTCTCCCGGCATTCTGAATAAATGAAGCTCATCAGAAGCATTATTCTTAAACGGCTGGTCAAGTGTTAATGTGATTGTGACGTTTTTACACTGCTTCATCAGCTGTTCAACAATTGCATATTCCTGTGGTGTAAAGCTGTAAAAGCCATCTATATAAACCTCGGCATTTTTCAGATACTCTGAATGGGAGGCTTTTTCCGAAAGCAGGCGGAAATAATCCTCTGAATCTGTATATTTGCCAGATAGGGATTCCTCGAAATTTTTATAGATTATCTCAAGGTCATGCAGCTTGTCCTGGAGTGCCTTATTTGACTTCCCGCTTGCCGAGAGCTGATTTTGCCTTTCCGCCAGTTCATCGGGAGCTACACAATAACGTTTGAATTCGGTTATTATTTGTTCAACTTGCTGAATAAAGCCATTTTTGTCTGCAGCCCTTTGAAACAGCTTAAGATCATCCTTTTTATCTTCAATGATTTTGCGGATTAGCATGCTGATGCCTACACTATTAAGATGGTATCTGCTCATGCCTCCCGTTTCCTGAAGAATTCTCCAGGCAAGTCGCGTGAAGGAGTATACCTGGCTGCGGATCATTCCGCCAAGGCCAGGTGTTGTTATTAATTTATATTCTGAAAGGAACGTCATTTGTTCCGGCACTAAATAAATGATTGGATCTCCATCCGGATTAAACCGCAGTTCATCGCGGATTTCATTTAGGCAGTATTCCGTTTTGCCGCTCCCGGATCGGCCTATCAATAAACGTACGGTCATATTTTTCCTCCTTAAAAAAGCTCTCTTTCTATCATTATTTTATCATATAAGCTGTTCAATTTTTCGAATGGGGCTTTTCAAAATGGCGGAAGTGACAACTTTCCTCTATAGTGGTCAGTGCATAAAGTATAGTGGCAGGTGATATGGATGATTTCAAAACGGGTCTTGATTGCGACTTCAGTCATTTTGACAGTTACAGGCATTTTTGTTGCCAGCAATATTTATACACTGATTCCTATTTACGGGGAGATTGCAGACTCATATAAAGTAAATGAAAATCATATTGTGGCCGGGGGAAGTTTTTTTGCATTTTTTTATGCTGTTGGCCTGTTATACTTCGGACCTGCTTCCGATACATTTGGCAGACGCAGAATTATTATTTCAGGTTTGCTTGCTTCTGCTTTATCTACTTGTGCCGTCGGGCTTTCTCCTAATGCAGAGGCGCTCTATATTACCAGGTCGATTCAGGGAGTGACCCTTGGCAGTTTTGCTACTGTTGCCTTCGCTTATTCATTTGACCTTTTTCAGCCAAGGAGCCGTACGCTTCTGCTGGTTTTCATTAATACAGGATTTCTTGCTGCAGGCATACTTGGGCAGCTGATCAGTTCGGCAATTACTTTTTATTATAAATGGAACTATGTTTTTTATTTCTTTGCTGTTTGCTATTTCATCCTTTTCCTGGCCTCGTATAAAATACTTCCGTCAGTGTCTCGTCCGTTTAAAACAGAGACATCCACTGTTACTATTATGAAAAAACTAATAAGACAGGGAAGCCTGCTCAAATGTTACGCTATCACCTTTACTCTTCTGTTTTCCTTCGCAGCTTTTTATGATGCAATAGGCAGGAATTTCAGGGGAACTATGGAGGAATTGTTCACAATAAGGGCAGTGGGTTTGATTGGGGCACTTTTGTCACTCTTTACCGGAAAATTAATTGCGCGGATTGGGGCTTACTCCACATTGAAGCTTGGTTTGCTTTTGGGGACAGTCAGCATTATTAATATGTTTTTCTTCAGCAGCACGAATGCCCTGATGGCTATCTCCATCATGTTTGTGGCATCCATATCCCTTCTTGTACCCACTGTTATCACATTGATTGGCATGCTTGCAGGGGCTGACCGTGCAAAAGCCCTATCTCTCTATTCTTTTATACTATTAACCGGTGCAAGCTTTGCACCGCCAGCAGTAATGATTCTTCAATTTCATAATGTATTGTATTTGCTTCTTGCGTTTTCCCTTCTGAATTTCGTTTTCTGTTATATTCTTCCAAAAGAAGCTGCTTTTGATCTTCAGTCATAATAATAGGCTAAGCGTGGAACCCTATCCGCGCTTCTTCACTCTTTCCATTCCTTTCGGAGGAGGCCGTAGAGATACATATCATGCCGTTTTCCATCGCGTTCCAGAAACTCTCTGCAGCAGCCTTCTTTCCGAAATCCAAGGCTTTCATAAAGAGTCCTGGCTCTAGATTATACGAAAATACTGTAAGCTGCAGCCTATATAGATTCAGTTCCCTAAAAGCATAGCGGCTCAGGCATTGCATAGCTTCTTTTCCATACCCTTTTCCCCATTTGGCTTCATCTGCAATGGCTATGGTAACCCAGCCCGTTCTGTGCGGCCATAAAATGCCGTTTAACTCTGCATAGCCGATCAATTCATTTCCTTCTTTTAACCTGAGTGAAAATCTGAAGGTGTCTTGCGGGCACTCATCAAGCCACTTCTTAATTTCTGTTTCCTGTTTAGGTTTTACCGGAAGAGCATCCAGATTTCTCATGATTTTTTCGTCCGCATGCCAATCGATTATCTTTTTGATATCATCGTCAATAAATGACCCCAGAATAATATTTTCTCCTGACAATATCGTACTGCTTAACACTTTCTTCACTCCCGTAAAAAATCAATTATTCGCAAGATTGAATCCATTGGATAAAGAAAGAGCTCCCGAAGGAACTCTTTATTCGTACGTTTCCACAAAGACTGTGGCTCCCATCCCGCCTCCGACACATAGAGAAGCTATTCCTTTATGGCCTCCTCTTCTCTTCAACTCATGAACAAGACTCACAACAAGACGGGCACCTGTACATCCAATAGGGTGTCCAAGGCTGATTCCGCTTCCATTTACATTTACTTTTTCCCGGTTTAAGCCAAGCTCTCTCTCAACCGCCAAATATTGGGCCGCAAAGGCCTCATTAACCTCAATCAAATCAGCTTCTTCAAGTGACCAATTGACACTGGCAAGACCATGTTTAACTGCTGGAACAGGTCCTCTTCCCATTACTTTCGGATCTACTCCCGCTACAGAGAAGCCAGCAATCTTTGCCAGCGGCTTCAGTCCTCTTTCCAGAGCCAGCTCTTCCGGCATGAGGACTAGTGCTGCTCCGCCGTCATTCAGGCTGGATGAGTTTCCTGCTGTTACCGTTCCGCCCTTTCTAAAGACCGGCTTCAAGCTGCTCAACTTTTCCGCTGTTAAGTCTGCACGCGGGTTTTCATCTTTTGCAACGGTTACTTCTCCTTTCCGGCTCTTCACAGTAATTGGAACGATCTGCGAATCAAAGTAACCGTTTTCAATTGCATGCAGGGCCCTTTTATGGCTAAGCAATGCCGCTTCATCTTGCTCTTCCCTTGTGATGGAATGAATTTCTGCCAGGTTTTCTGCCGTTTCTCCCATCATGATATGATGGATTGGATCTTCGAGAATCTCCCATACTGTGTCGGTTACCTGTCCATGCTGCATACGTGCGCCCCAGCGATGCTGTTTTAATACATAAGGACTGGAGCTCATGGCTTCTACTCCTCCGGCAATCACGATATCTGACATGCCTGATGCAATCTGCAGGGCAGCGGAAATAATGGCCTGCATACCGGATGCACACTGTCTCTGGACTGTGAATCCTGTTGTCGTATCTTCAAAGCCTGCAAGCAATGCTGCTGTTCTTGCCGTGTTCGGTTCATCTGTACGCTGAATGCAGTGTCCCAAAATTACTTCATTCACGTCACCGCTCTGCAAGCCGCTTCTTTCGGCAGCCTCTTTTAAAACTGGTACAATCAGATCTGTCGGCAGAAGATCCTTAAAGGCTCCTCCAAAAGTCCCGACTGGTGTTCTTACTGCTGATGTTATTACAACATTTCTCATACTTTTCCACCCCTTTTATTACTGATTAATGAGCACTCGCTCGGAGTCAGGTTATTACATCATAATACCGCCATCTACATGCAGGACCGTGCCATTCACATAATCAGATTCGTCCGAAGCCAGAAACAGATATGCATTCGCAATATCTTCCGGTTTTCCCAGTCGGCCCAGCGGAACCATGCCCTGCATTTGGCCAATGACCTTTTCAGGCACTTTTGCTGTCATACCTGTAGAGATAAATCCTGGGGCCACGGCATTTACGTTAATTCCTTTTCTGCCGAGTTCTTTTGCCCATGTTTTGGTCATTCCCACCACACCTGCTTTGGCTGCAGCATAGTTTGTCTGTCCGACATTCCCATAGATTCCGGAAACAGAAGATGTATTGATGATTTTTCCGCTTCCCTGCTCCAGCATGAATGGAAGCACTGCTTGTGTACAATGGAAGACACCTGCCAGATTCACGTCAATAACCGCCTGAAAATCATCAGGGGATAACTTTGCAAGCATCCCGTCCCTTGTTATACCTGCATTATTGATGAGGATGTCAATTTTCCCAAATGCCGCTATTACAGCTTCTGCCATACTGTCTATGCTTTGCCTGTCAGCTACATTTACCTGAAAAAACTCTGCCTTTAATCCTTTTTCATTGAGCACTTGAGCCCGGGTTATTCCCATGTCTGCATCAAAATCTGCCATGGCTACTGCGGCTCCTTCACTTGCGAACCTTTCTGCTGCAGCGAGACCAATCCCATTGGCAGCACCCGTAATAATGGCGACTTTATCCTTAAGCCTCATTAATTGCACCTCCACTATATGTTCAAATATTCCGACATTAAAAACTAATACGTATCCGGTAAGGTGTACACCAGCTATTATTCGACAAAGCCCGCAGATTCTCCTGTATTCCATGCAATTATTGTTAAACAACGATCCAAGTCTTTCAAGGGAACTGTTGGGAATTTTTTGAATCGGTTTAACCGCAGCCAAAAAAGGCTAAGAAATATAAAACAATAGACAGCAAATTGGAAAGGGGCATTTATCATGAAAGTTGTTTATGGATTGATGGCACAAAACGGCGACGCCCAGGAGCTGTTGTGGGACTTGGGGTTTTGGGAAAGTGAAGAATCCGCAAAGGAATACTTAAATGCCGAAATGGCCAATTCACGCGGAATTACCGTAGAGCCTATTAATATTAATGACGCTATACCCATTCACCCGGAAGAACTGGAAGAGGAAAAAATGGTTGCCTGTTCCCTTTGCGGAATTGAATACAATCGTGAAGATGTGAATATGACTGACTATGATGAAAACGTGTGTGTAAACTGCGAACCTGAATATAGGAATAACCCCAATTTGCATGTTATCTAAGATGAGTCTTTCCTGCAAAAATAAAGGGACTCGAATTAATCGAGTCCCTTTTACTAGAAAGTCTTTTAGAATGACGCATCCATTTCATCAAGCGGCCAATAGCGCAGGTTTACTTTTCCTACAACCTGGCCGGCTGAAATAAATCCAAAATGCCGGCTGTCCCAGCTTCCGAGGCGATTATCTCCCATAACAAAAAATTTTCCCTCTGGCACCGTCTCTGTGCCCGTCATCTCCAGCAGTGTGAAATCACCTGTCAGTTTGCCTCCTGAGGTTTCTTTCCGGTATTTATCCAAGTAAGGTTCATCCACTTTCTTGCCATTAATAAATAATTCATCATTACTGTATGCAATTTCATCCCCTGGCATTCCTATTATTCTTTTTACAAAATCCTCTTCATCATTATGATGGAAAACAATTACGTCAAAGCGCTCTAAATCGCTGATCTGATAGCCGATTTTATTGACAATCAGCTTATTTCCATCCTGAAGGGTAGGCATCATGGATTCACCTTCGACAACGTAATTGGAGAAGAAAAAAGTCCGTATAAAAGCAAAGATGATAATGCCTATTGCAAAAGCCTTCAGCCATTCCGCTCCTTCTTTTCTCAATCCTTCCTTCACCTTTCATCTCCCCTATTACTTATACATTCAGTGCTTTTTATTCCCGCGATCTTTTTCTACGCTCATATTCATCTTTATTTCAATAATTTTGCCGACATACCAAAGAATGAAAATGACCAGTGCCACAATGGCAGTCCGAATTGGCTGTGTTATTAATGATCTGATATCATATCCGACAAAGCTTATTGTAAAAATCATTACTATCTTTCCGGTCAGGACTGCCAGCATATATTGAGCAATACTGATATTTGATAGCCCAGCTACAATATTGACAACCGCTGAAGGAGTAAACGGAAAACAAAGCAGGATGAACAATGGCCCGAATCCATGCTTTTCAACCCATTTCATAAGCTTCTGGACCTGCTTATGATTTTTCAAAAAACGGAGTATCCGTTTCTGGCCATATTTTCTGACCAGAAGGAAAACAATCAGCGCTCCTGCGACCGCTCCGACCCAGGAGTATAAAAATCCCAGCCAGAGGCCAAATGCACTTGCATTTGCCATAACGAACAAAAACAGAGGCAGAAAGGGCAAAAATGCTTCTAGCATTGGAAGCAGGATACCGGGAAGAGGTCCAAATGAACGATACTCCCGGATTAAATCCATTATATTCTCTAATGTAAACCAATCTTTGATCAATTCAAAATCCATTAGTATCTCCTTGTCCAATATGCAGCAATACCTTAGTCCAATCGTTTTGATAAATAATAAGTTTCCCCTAGTTTTACCATTTCCCCTTTTATTGTACACCTAATCCGCCAAAAACAGTGTTTCTGTCTTTTTTATTTTGAAAGAAATTCATGAATTGCCGCTTTATTCGCCTCTTTATCTATGCCCAAAACCGCAGCACCATTAATTCTCTCGTTTTCAAATGTTCCATCAACAGGAACACGAAGAGTCTCTACATTCCTGTTATCCTTAGATAAGAAATCTTTTCCAATATACAGAATATCACCCGTGTTCATATTGGTATTTACAAAAGGAGTTACCACCCCGATGAGTTTTGGAAGCTTGGTAATGGTCTGAAGGCTTGTAAACTGGCTTGCTACTTCTTTCATTACCTTCTGCTGGCGTTCTACTCTTCCAAAATCCCCTACTGCATCCTGCCTGAACCTGACGTACCCAAGGAGATGCTCTCCATCAAGCCGCTGCAGACCCGGTTCCAGTGTTACACCGATATTGGCAGACATTCTTTTTTCCACATCAATTTCTACCCCTCTTGGAAAAGCTTCATCAATTAAATGTACAAAGCCTTCAAAGTCAACAATGGAGTAATATTTAATATCTAAATCAAAGTTCTCTTTGAGCGTCTGCCTCAATAACTCAGGACCACCATAAGCAAGAGCAGAATTTATTCTGTTTTGTCCATGGCCCGGTATGTCCACATACATATCTCTCATAAAAGAAATAAGCTTATATGTGCCCTTTTCAGGATGATATTGTGCAACCATAATGGTATCAGCCCTTGATTTCTCTTCACCCCTTGCATCACTTCCAAGAATCAGGATATTCGTCCCGCCATACTTATCTTTTGCCCCGTTGAATTCAAACTCTTCTGTCTGTATATTTGCTTCTCCTTCTGTCTGGGAAACGCCTTGCTTAAACTGAAAATACGAATAGCCAAGGGTTCCTGCAATCAAGAGAAGCAGAATTAGGAGGAAAGATTTCCACTTTGTTTTCTTTTTCTTCTTTTCATATCTATCTGATCTCATAAGATAAGTCCTTTCTTTGCAGTAAAATTATAATTCACCCGCAGGTATGAAATACCTTCACCTATATTCGACTGCTGTTTCATTAAAAAGTTTCGATATCATTGCTGGTATATCCTGTATACCCTTATATTCTGCAGATGAATTGGATTCTTTGCAATTTATTTTAAATAGTTTCCTGCATAAAAAAATGACATCATTGATATATCGGCAAGTTTGGTGTACCTTTACAGGTCTATGAAAAAAACCGCAAACCCGTAGGCCTGCGGCAACATTTTTAGAGATATTCATCAAACCAGCCGGCTATATAGTTTAGGCGGCTGATTCTTAAATTCGGTTTTCCGCTTCTTGAAAGCTCATGATTGGCTTCAGGGAACCGGACAAATTTTGCTGTTTTCTTCCGATGCTTTAAGGCAATGAATAATTGCTCTGCCTGTTCAATTGGACAGCGATAGTCTTTTTCACTGTGCAGAATTAGGAGTGGTGTATTCATATCATTCACATAAGCAAGCGGAGAGTGTTTCCATAGTTTTTCTATATCATTCATATCACTCTTGATTTGCCAATCAGTAAAATAGTAGCCGATATCACTTACTCCATAAAAGCTGATCCAGTTGGAAATGGAGCGCTGAGTGACTGCTGCCTTGAACCGGCTGGTGTGTCCAATAATCCAGTTGGTCATAAAGCCTCCATAGCTTCCTCCCGTTACGCCAAGCCGTTCTTTATCGATGAAATCGAAGTTTTCGAGCGCGTAATCGACTGCATCCATAATATCCTCATAATCCTTGCCCCCGTAATCTCCTCTGACAGCGTCCACAAAATGCTGGCCATATCCATGGCTTCCCCGCGGGTTGATAAATAAAACCGCATAGCCTTTTGCAGCGAGGCATTGGAATTCATGGAAATAAGAATTTGCATACATAGCATGAGGGCCGCCATGGATCTCAAGCACAAGCGGTGCTTTTTGGCCCTCTTTCAGATGGACCGGTTTCATGATCCAGCCATGCAGGGCCCACTCATCCGAAGATTTAAACTGAATGGGCTCTGCATCTGCCAGCTCCACTTCGCTCAGGAACTCTTCATTGACTTTTGTCAGCTGTTTTAATTCCCCTGTCGGAACATCAAGCAAAAATAACTCACCAGGAGATGACGGCCTGCTGATGGCTACAACCGCTTTATTGATAGTTCCACCTGTTGTCAGTCCATATACATGCTGCTGACCAAGCAGGGCAGGATATAATTCCCCATCTAAAGAGCCATAATAAACAACTGTATTGCCATGATCAGTTGCCAGGAAATAAAAGCTTCTGCTATCCTCTGCCCAAAGAATTCCCGGTGTTACTGCACCCTGCTGGAAATCTCCGATGGCATAATCACCAGCCAATATGTCCGATTCTGCAGTCAGACACTGCAGATCTTCGAATTCGAGGTTATACACCCATACTTTGGTATGCGTAGCATTTTCGTATTCCCTTTCATGGCCGAACAATCCTATGTGTTTTCCATCCGGTGACCATGCAGCACTTCCGAAATAACCTTTTCCATCTGTGATCTTTTTCATGTCTTTTGTTTCAAGATGAATGATATACACATCACTTAAAAAAGAAAAATCCTTATCTTCATTCAAATCTGCCGAAACAGCAACCCATTTCCCATCTGGAGACCAGTCCTGCAATTGGAAATCATGTTCTCCGGATGTCAGCTGCTCCATCTCGCCAGTTTCTATATCTATTAATGCAACCTGGCTGAACCTTCCGTTCCAAAAACCCTGAGCGTCAGATTTGTGTTTCATTTTTTCAATTTCAATCGGTATTGGCTTTTCTTCCTTTTTTTCCTGATTTTCTGGTGTTTCTGCGTCTTCACCCGGTTTTATTGAAAGATTGAAGGCAAGCTTCTTTCCATCAGGGGACCAAACAGGATTAGAAGCACCATTTGCACAATGTGTCAGCTGTCTGGCTTCTCCGCCTGCTTTGCTCATCACATAAATCTGTGACTTCCCGCCTCTGTCTGATACAAATGCAATTAACTCCCCATCTGGAGACCAGCGGGGTGAATGATTACGGTGTTTGCCGTAAGTCCACTGAACAGGCTTATTGCTCTCTGCAGTATTTGTGTAAAAAATATTTGAACTATATGTATTTTCCTTTTCAAGCATTCTGGTCTCGACAAAAGCCAGATCATTTCCATTCATGGAAAGCTGCGGATCAGCTACAGATTTTAATTGATAAAGGTCTTCTGGTTTAATTGTTCTTTTTTGCGTCATTTATTCCATCCTTCCTACTGTGCTGTTCTACTTATTTCGACATCGGAAATAAAATCCCTTCTCAATAAGCTGCAGGCTGAAACTTTTTTTAATTATTGGAAATGATGAAGTATAACAGTATTTCGACAAATATAGGCTCTTGCAAGATAAAACATTCCTTTGTAAAATTGAATAAGAACATTTGTTCTTATTTATTGACAGGATACTATTGATTAAGGGGAGCAGAACAATATGACCAGAATTCCTGAGGAAGACCGTAATATCATGGAGCAGGCTATTTATCTGCCAATGGTGCTGACTGTTTTAAATCGCGACTCCATTGTCATTAATAAAAGCCCGTTTAAACTAAAACAGCCTTATCTTGATTTAGTTGAAGAAACAATGAAGGTCATTCAAAGTGAACTCTCTGAGGTAAAACGCTATATGAATATAAACCAGCTAAAGGTACAGGAAATAAAGAGGGATGAGGCATTTACTATGTTTATGTTCATGTACAAAGGATATGAGGAACACCATAATTATTTTAACCCCCGAATCCGCAATAAAGTTCAGGAGCTAATGACCTATTATCTCATTAAAAAACCTTTGCCTGGACCAGGGAAAAATCTAAAGGCCAATTAATTTTTGTAATAAGAAAAGCCTGCAGCTAATAAGGTAATATACATGGAAAACAGAAGCATGAAATTCCGCATGCTTCTTGGTTATCCTTCAATTCTAATCCCTTCTCTATTGGTAGGCTCCATTTCTCTCCGAAGCATTCATTAGTTTGGAACCATTCACATAATAAAGTGATTTTCTCTCTGAATCTTCTATCCTTTTTATCAATGTCGTTTTCAGCAGTGCTGTTCTGAGCACCTGATTATTAATAGTCGTATAAGATACTGGAATGATAAAGCTTTGCTTATTCTTAAAAGCCACTTGAGTTTGTGCGTTTTCCGCTCGCTTGAAGTAATTGATGTGATCCAATGCAATCCAGATGCATTCCGGATTGTTTGGAGAGGCCGTCGGGAAAAAATATATGAAATTTGTGGGGTCAACTGTTATCGGAGCTTTATGGGTAAAGCCCGTTAATTGGCGTGTACCCTCTTTTCTTCCTTCATAGCTTGATCCAAAATATTTGCAGCTGCTTTTAATTATTTCGATCGGCTTGAAGGGGGAAGTTATTTCATCATTAAGCTCCCAGATTTGCGAATAAACTTTTATACCATAAGAGAGAGGTTTAATAATCATCGTATTTGGATTGATTTCATATTCTTCGATTATTTGAATATTTTGGCTCATATATCTCCATCTCCTTTTTCTTTTTTGCGCTAGCTTTTCCATATTACCACCAATTTATCTAAAAATTACTAATTTATTCAATAGTTTTGAAATTGTTCACAATTTCGACAACCTGAAAATATTTTCTAAAAATTTAAAAAATTTAGTTGAATATTCAAAGGCAATTCCATATAATATTAAAAAGCTCAGGGGTGATTTCCATGAAGGAAAAACCATACACCGAATTAATGAAAACGAGTGGATCTAAGCGGAAAATCCTTAAGGAATCTTTTGTACTTGACCTTTACCTTGATATGCTGATTTCCGAGATTCTGTTGAATAATGAAAAAGAAAAGCTGATGAAAAAAGTAGACGCGGCGATTGATGAAGGAAATAAACCGGCATTTATGCATTTTTCGAAGCAGTACAAAGAACTTTCCAAGCGTTTTGGCACTTAAAAAGCAATTTGTCCCCCGCCAATCAGCGGGGTATTTTATTTTTAGTCAGGAAGGCGAGGAATAATGAACAGCAGGCATTTATTTTTAATGGGCGGAAGCCCTCCATTCGGGCATAGGTTTGGAAGAATGTTTACAGAGCTTGCCTGTGGCGCGGATGGCAAAATTGCTATACTCTTTTTGGAAAGGAAAGGCTGGGAGGTGTATATGGATAAGTATACTTCTGCCTTAATTCCTAATGGAGCCAGGAATTTCTGCTATCTGCCGCTTTCCCCTGACCCAGCAGAATCTTTTCTTCAAGAATTGATGTCCTGGTTCCGGCATCATTATTGGAGGCGATGATACAGAAAATTACAGAAGATCCATTGTGAATAGTGAAACTGGAGGATGCATTAGAAGGATGTACATGAACGGTGTTCCTGTAGCAGGCTTTTCGGCAGGCGCTCTCATCATCCCGGAGCATTGCATCATCCCCCCTATTGATACACCTAAAAGACAGCACCTCTTTTTGAAAGGGCTCGGGTTAATCAGGGATTGCGCCATCAGTGTCCATTTTACCAAGTGGAATGAACGGGAAAATCTAAAGGCAGCGGCAGAAAAAATCAATGCCGCAACGGGTTATGGAATTGACGATGCTGCAGGCGTCTATTTTCACAATGAAATTCAGGCTGACAATGAAGGAAGCATACATATTTATAAAAATGAAATTTAAAAAAGCAAGCCGTTTGGCCTGCTTTTTTAGTTATAATGAAGCAAATCAGTCCGCTGTCTCCTCCCGTTCTTTATGCTTCTGTTCCATTTCAAATTCTTCGAGCATAGAAATGCGCTCCAGCATCGTTGGATGCCCATATCGGAATACTTTCACAAGAAGAGGCGGATTTACCTGGCTTAAACCGGCACGTGTCAGCTCCTGAAATGTGCCTATTGCGGCTTTTGAATCCTTTGTCATTTCAATGGCATAACGGTCTGCCCTTGTTTCCTGATATCTCGAAACAAGATTAGATAAAGGGCTTGAAATAAAGAGCAGCATGGAAAGAATCATCAAAAACAGCGGCAGGGAACGTATATCATTTACTGCAGGAATTTTTAGCGCCCTGCCCCATTTATCTACTGCTTTTTCCATTAATTTAGCTGTCAAATACAGCCCCAGCAGAGAAAGGAGCAAGTATCCTCCAATTCCGATGTAAATATGCTTCTCCACGTAGTGGGCCATTTCATGTGCCATAATAAACAGGATTTGATCTTCAGTTAATTTATTCAGAGTTGTGTCCCAAAGAACAATTCTTGAATTTGAGCCGATCCCTGTTACATATGCATTCAGCGCATTCGTTTTCTCGGCCATATCGACCTCAAAGACATGTTCAGCCGGTATTTTAGCCTGATTGGCCAAATCAAGAATTTTCGTTTCAAGTTCCTTGTTTTTCAAAGGATAGAAATCATTATACAGAGGGTCAATGACAACCGGCTGCAGAAACATCATAAATAAGGTAAATGGAACAGACAATAGCCACGCGTAAAGCCACCATCTTTTCCTGCTCTTATTAATCAGCCAGTAAAGAACAGACACAATAAGAAGCATCATTCCATAATTAACCCAAAAATCAATGAGTTCATCCTTCATCCACCCGCTAAAGCTCTGAGTGGAGATATTATACGTTTTTGAAAGCGAAAAGCTGATATAGCTCAATGGCATCGTAGCAATAAAGGCGAAAAAAGAAAGCCAAATCAAATAGATCGCCGTTTGCAGGAATTTATATGGCGCAGTCTGTTCTGCCCATTTTTTAAAAGCCTTTGATAAGCCGAATAAAAGAATGAATAAATAAAATATCCATTCAAAAGGTGTAGAAATAAAAAACAGCAGATTTCTTATTTTAGAATATTCCTCACTGAGCATCAGTTCCCTGCCGTTCAGGAAAGTTGCAGGATCTGCCCGTGAACCTTCATACTCAAAGGGCAGACTGGTGTCAGCAAAATAGAATAGATACCAATAAAAAAATAAACCGTATACGAAAAAGGCCAGAGCCCCATAAAAACCTAATTTCCGCGCCATCAAATTCCCCTCCTATAGTACAACCTTTCTATATTTAGTTTAGTATAAAAATCTGTAAATAGAACTCTTTTGATGGGACAATCATTTCTTTCTATTCCAGCAGTTCTATTGAAAAAGCCGGTTCAAGAAGGAACCGGCTAAAGAACATCCATCATTATCTTTTCTAAAACAAAAAAGAATATACAGATAACACTGCGATCGATCCCAGGACGACCACAATCACATTTGCGCCTAAAAAGGCTGCCAGAAAAGCAGCAGCTGCACCCAGCAGACCAAACCAAATATCTTCATTTATAAATAGAATACCCGGAAAAATGAGTGCCCCTAATGTCGCATAAGGCACATTCTTTAATATCCCCTGAACAAAGCCGGGAAGCTCCTTCCCCTTAAAAAGCACAAAAGGCAGCAGCCTTGGGATATAAGTAACTGCTGCCATCCCAACAATCATCCACACAATATGGCTACTCATGCTCCTGCCTCCTGTTCCTGTTTTTTACACTTTCAATCCATTCCACTATTAAAGCCGATGAAAGCGTGGCCAATACAATTGCCCAGCCTGTCGATAGCGTATTAGTCAAAGTGAAAACCGTGTTAAAACACGCTGCAAGTGCGGCAAGAAAAACCACTTTTGCACTCTGTTTCATAGACGGAACGAGAAGTCCGACAAACATGGCATAAAGAGCAACAGACATGCTTTCCTGCAAGGTCTGCGGAAGGCTCGCCCCAATAAGATGGCCAAGCCCCGAGCAAATGACCCAGCTTGCATAGGAAACTGATATGAGCCCAAGCATATAACCGCTTGTTACTTTTTCTTCACGTACGGCTGCAACAGAAAAGGTTTCATCCGTAATCCCAAATGATAAAATCACCTTGTTGGCAGCCTGTTCATCATCCCACTTTTCATTAAGAGCGGTAGACATCAAAAAGTGCCTGATATTCACGATAAAAGTTGTCAAAACAATTTCAAATATGCCTGTTCCCAATGTAAGCAGGCTCAGGGATATGTACTGTGCTGCCCCGGCAAATACAAGCAAACTCATTAAAGCTGTTTCACCAATTGAAAGACCGGTTGTTTTGGCAAGCAGCCCAAATGTTAAAGCAATGGGTGCATATCCTATCGCGATGCTGATTCCCGACTGCACCCCTTTTCTAACTTCACCGGAAGGCTTTCCGACTGCAAGTTCTGCCATAATGCTCACCGCCTAAAAATATAATAAAAGGTTCTAAAAATTATACTATAATAGACTTAATATTAGAAGAATATGTTATCGCTTATAAATATTTCTGCACCGCTTGAACAAAAAATCCGAACAAGGCAAAAACCTTGTCCGGTCCACAAATCTAAATTAGAATCGCCTTGTCGCTGTTCATTTTCTCACCGCGGATTTTCTGGAATTCCTCCAGCAGTTTTTCCACTGTCAAACCTTTCTTCTCTTCCTCATTTGTTTCAAAAATGGTCTGGCCCTTGTCCATCATAATCAGCCTATTTCCCAGGTCAAGTGCCTGCTGCATATTGTGGGTGACCATCAATGTTGTGAGATTATATTTTTCCACAATCTCTTTCGTAAGACTGGTAATTAATTCTGCACGAGCCGGGTCCAAAGCAGCGGTATGTTCGTCCAAAAGCAATATTTTAGGCTCTGTGAAGGTCGCCATCAATAGGGATAGCGCCTGCCGTTCTCCACCTGACAGCAGTCCGACTTTTGCCGAAAGTCTATTTTCCAATCCCAGATGAAGCATTTCCAGGTGATTCTGGAAAAAGTCACGCCGTCTTCTGGAAACCCCTTTGCGAAGTCCGCGCGCAGAAGTTCTCGCATAAGCAATGGCCAGATTTTCCTCTATGGTCATGGAAGGGGCTGTTCCGGCCATCGGATCCTGGAAAACGCGTCCAATCAGCCTGGATCTTTTATGTTCCTTCACGAGAGTGACATCATTTCCATCAACCAGCACTTCTCCCATATCAGGAATCAATTTGCCCGAAATCATATTCATAAGAGTAGATTTTCCCGCTCCATTACTGCCGATAACCGTCATGAAGTCCCCTGGTTTCAGGTGAAGGTCGATTTTGTGCAGAGCTGTTTTTTCATCTGGTGTTCCCTCATTAAACACTTTATGAATCTGATTTAATTGCAGCAAAATGTTCACCACTTTTCCCGTAAGCATTTGTTTTTTTCGCTTCTGCCAATCTCCGGCGCTTTCTCTGCTTCTCCTTCTGCTGCTGAATAAGCTTTGGCAGAATCAGCGCACCAATCACAATTACTGCTGTAATCAGCTTCATATCTCCTGTTTCAAGGAATTCCACTCTCAATGCGAGAGTAACGATAATCCGATATAAAATGGCTCCTCCGATGACAGCCAGTGTAGCTCTGACAATCGATTTTGCACCAAAAATGGCTTCTCCGATGATTACGGATGCAAGTCCGATGATTATCATCCCGATTCCCATTCCGACATCACTGAATCCGTTATACTGTGCCACTAATGCTCCTGAAAATGCAACCAGTGCGTTTGAAATGCCCAAGCCGGCTATCTTCAGGAGGTCTGTATCAGCAGAAAAGCTGCGGATCATTGTCTCATTGTCTCCGGTCGCCCGTATAGCCAATCCAATGTCTGTCTTTAAAAATAGATCCATCAGTACCTTTACAGCAAATGCCAAAACCAGCATAAGCAATAGAATCCCCCAGGTCTTAGGAACAAAACTCATTCCCAGCGCTCCAAGCAGGCTTTGGATAGCCTGATCTATTCCAAGTCCCTGCCAGAATGCTGTAATCTTTGTGATAGCCGTTTCCTCAGACAGCAGAGGAACATTTGACTTACCCATAATCCTGAGATTGATAGAGTATAATGCAATCATCATTAATATTCCGGACAAAAGGGCGTTAATTTTTCCTTTTGTATGAAGAAGGCCTGTAAGGCAGCCTGCTGCAAAACCCGCAAGCAATGCTGCCATAGTTGCCAAAAATGGATTGTATCCTCCTGTTATCATGACAGCTGCTACAGATGCGCCCGTTACAAAGCTTCCATCCACCGTCAGATCGGGGAAATCCAAAATTCTGAATGAGAGGTAAACGCCCAGCGCCATTAAGGCATATATCGCACCTGCTTCAATGGAGCCAAAGATGGCAGTTGGCATAGTAATCTTCCTTTCTATTAGAAAAGCGCAAGCGCCTTGCTCACCCCTGATAAGCACAAGACGAGCCTCCCGGAAAGGCGTCCTTTGTCTTTTTTGGGGGGATTGGCTAGTGACCTCGAGGGGGTAGGCTGCTTGCGCTAGACAGTTATCGAGTAGAAAAGCGCTAATTATTTGCTGAAATTACTCCACAAACTCAGCAAGCTCGTTCCATTCATCTTTTAAGTCAATGCCCATTTCTTCTGCAGCCTTTTTATTGATTACCAGCTTTAGGTTTTGCGGATATTGGACAGGCAGTTCGGACGGCTTCTTGCCTTCTTTTAAAATTTTTGCCGCCATTTCCCCGGCTTCATATCCGATATCTTCATAGTCAAATCCATAAGCAGCAAATCCCCCGCGTTTAACTGAGTCCAGTTCTCCCACAAAAAGCGGGATATCATTGTCGTTTGAAACCTGAATGACAGATTCCAAAGCGGAAACGACAGTATTATCGGTAATAATATAGATAGCATCTGCTTTTCCGACAAGTGATTCTGCAGCCTGTTTCACTTCCGAAGAATTGGATACGGTAGCTTCGGCCAATTTCATATCTGTACCTGAAAGAGATTCCTTCACCTTTTCTATCTGCACCTCTGAATTTTGTTCTCCGGAATTGTAAATAACACCCACCGTTCCAGCCTTAAACTGTTCATCTATAAATTTAACCACGCTGGGTATCGCATCAGGATGCGTATCTGTTGTACCAGTTATATTTCCTTCAGGTGAATCCAGTGATTTTACTAATTGCGCACCCACTGGATCAGTTACTGAAGTAAATACAATTGGTATATCCTTCGTTGCATTCAGTGCACTTAATGCACTGGGTGTAGAGTTGGCAAAGATCAGATCCACTCCATCTCCGGCAAAATTATTGGCAATGGATTGATTATTATTCTGGTCCCCCTGGGCAATCTGGACATCGTAGCTTGCTTCAATGCCTGAATCCTCTAATGCCTTTTTAAAGCCCTCCAGTGCCGCATCTAACGAAGGATGCTCGACAATCTGCGTAACTCCTATATTAATTGACTCTCCCTTTTCTTTATCCGAAGAGCCGGCTTCCCCATTTGTACTTTCACTTCCGCAGCCGCTTAGCAGCAAAGTTCCTATAAGGCCTGCCACAGCTATAGCTTTAAATGTTTTAACTCTCTCTAACATACTGGTTGATCCCCCTTTTATATCTCTATCTTATTACTTCACTACTTTTATGCTTTTACGCTTTTATTCACTAAATTATATAGTCAATAGCTGTACGATTCAAGAGATTTTTTAATAATTTTCAAAAAATTTATTATATTAATAAAAAAACACCGCTAAAAATACTGCGGTGTCTCATATTGCTTATTTATTTTATTTCCCTTTAAACTCAGGTTTTCTTTTTTCAGCAAAAGCTGAAAGAGCTTCAACTCTATCTTCCGTTGGGATAATAACTTCGTATGCCTTCCTTTCAATCTGCAGCCCAGTCTGCAAATCAACACCCATGCCATGCTTTACAGCAAATTTAGCCTGCTGAAGGGCAAGCGGGCCGTTGTTAAGCATTTGTCCGGCAAATTCAAAACAATCATTTAAGAGATTATCCTTTTCAGTTACTTTAGTAAGGATGCCGTAATCAAGCGCTTCTTCAGAAGTGAGCCTCTTTGCCGTCAAAATTAGTTCAAGGGCTTTAGCCTGGCCAATCAGTCTTGGCAGCCTCTGTGTTCCTCCTGCACCCGGTATTATGGCTAAGCTTGTTTCTGTAAGTCCCATGGAAGTGCCGGAAACTGCAATGCGGAAGTCGCAGGATAGTGCCAATTCCATCCCCCCTCCGAACGCAAAACCGTTTATAGCAGCGATAGTAGGCTGCGGAAGCTGATCAACCAGGGAGAATACCTCACCTATTTTATATACATTCCTGCGTACTTCCTCATCAGATAGTGTCCTGCGTTCTTTTAGATCCGCTCCAACGCTGAATGCTTTTTCTCCAGCCCCTGTAAAAATAACAACACGAACATCAGGACTGGTGCGCAGTTTCTCAACTGATTCCTGAAGCTCCGACAAAGTTTCATAATTAAAAGCATTCATTGCATCAGGGCGGTTAATCTTCACGACCGCAATATGACCTTTTTTTTCGACTGCAATAGAACTCATCTGTATCTCTCCTCTTTCCTGTGCTATCTAATAATTCGATAAATTTCGTGAAAACCCTTTCAAATTTAGCAATTCAAATGAAGAATAGAAAAGGACAGACACATGCCATGTCTGCCCTTAAAAGCCTATTTAGCCTGAAGAACCTGATTCTTCAATGCTCTCCGTAAGATTTTTCCAGTTGTATTCTTTGGAAGCTCCTCTAAAAATTCGATTGATGATGGCACTTTATATCTAGCCAGATGCTCTGCACAGTATGCAAGCAGCAATTCTTCTGTCAGCTGGGGATTGCTTGTTACTACATAACACTTTACCGCTTCACCCAGATTCGGGTCAGGCACGCCCAATACAGCAGCTTCTACGACCTCCCCGTGATTATAGAGCACCTCTTCTACTTCCCGCGGATACACATTATAGCCGCCGACTAAAATAAGGTCCTTTTTACGGTCAACGATGTAAAAATAGCCCTCCTCATCCCTTTTTGCAAGGTCTCCTGTATAAAGCCAGCCATCACGGATTGTGGCCGCGGTTTCTTCCGGCAGCTTGTAGTACCCCTTCATTACGTTTGGCCCGCGTACAATCAATTCACCAACTTCGCCAACAGAAACTTTCTCTCCCAATTCATTTACAACTTTATTCTCGACGTTCATAATGGATTGTCCGATCGAGCCTGCTTTACGCGGTTTATCAAGCGGATTGAAGCATGTAACCGGAGAAGCTTCTGAAAGACCGTATCCTTCCGAGACAATGACATTGAATTTTTTCTCAAAGCCATGAAGAAGCGCAACCGGCATTGCAGCACCACCTGATATGCACAGCCTTAATGATTTCAGATCTTCCGGATTGCCATCTTCATACTGAAGAAGGAAATTGTACATGGTCGGAACTCCGGCAAAAACAGTAGGTGCATATTTTTTGGCGAGCCTGAAAATCTCTTTCGGGCTGAATTTTGGATCTATTAAAATAGTAGCCCCATTCATCAGAGGTGCATTGAGAGCAACCGTTAAACAGAAAACATGGAACATAGGCAGAGTAGTAATAACCCGGTCATTCTCGTTCATGTGCAAATAGTCGCTGACATCCTTTGCATTGCTGTAAAGGTTTTTATGTGTAAGCATTGCACCTTTTGGCTTTCCTGTGGTACCGGATGTATATAGGATAACGGCTGTTTCATCTTCTTCGAGTTCAGGGCCTTTAAACCCAATATCTCCTGAAGCAATTAATTGTGTAAACGATTTCATTTTTGAAAAAGCTGATAATGCAGACATATCCTGTTCTGAAGCTTGTCCCTGAGGTGTATCACAAATAATAAAGTTTTCCACCTTTGGAAGGGACTGATGCATCTTCTCAATTAAAGGCACTAATAGATCAAGCGTGACAACCGCTTTTACATCACCATTATTTACGATGTAACCAATTTCATCGGGTGTATAAATTGGGTTGATCGGTATAACAGTTGCTCCAAGCCGCAAGGCTCCATGCAGGCCGATGACAAAATGGGGTGAATTCCCCAGTAAAAGAGCAATATGATCTCCTTTTTTCACTCCCAGCTTTGAAAGCCCATCCGCAAATTTGGTTACAGCACCATCAAGCTCCGCGTATGTACTGGACTGATCCATAAAATAATAGGCAGTCTTATCGCCCATCTTAATCGCCGTTTCATGCAGCTGCTCTGTTAAATTCATTTACACTCCCCCTATAATGAATGAATAGTCATTCATTTCTATTAAATAAATTTTCTAAATATATTATATTGAAAGAAATTTTTGTATTCAAGTAGGAAAACGAATCTTTCACAATTTCTTTTTTTTCAGAGTGACTGGCTTGCAAGACCTTATATAAGAATAAGAAAAGCCGGCATTATGCCAGCTTTCTCATTAATACACCAGGTTGATGAATTCTTCTTTAGTCACATTTCCGAAGTAATGCTTAATTTCCACTCCTTCAAGAGCCTTTTCAATCTCTGACTTTTCATAGCGAATTCCAGTTAGCTTATTTTCAATTTCACTTACATCGCCCACCCCAAAGAAGTCTCCATATATTTTGCATTCCTCAACTTTTCCTTTTGTGACATTAAGTCTGATATCAATTTGACCAACAGGGAAGCGATGAGAATGCTGGAGATCAAATTTAGGTGACCTTCCATAATTCCAATCCCAGTTCTGATAGCGCTCCCTGGACAGCTGGTGAATCTTTTCCCAGTCCTCATCCGTAAGCTTGTACTCCGGAATTTCATCTAAATTCCCGAAAATATTCTTTAGAAGCAAAGTGCGAAATTCTTCAATAGTGATTTTTTCGTCCAGGAACTCCGAAATATTAGCAACCCGGCTTCGAATTGATTTAATGCCCTTTGATTCAATTTTATCCTTCTTTACCTTTAGCGCTGAAACGACACTTTCAATTTCGGAATCAAACAAGAGGGTGCCATGGCTAAACATTCTCCCTTTTGTGGAAAACTGGGCATTCCCGGATATTTTTCTGCCTTCTGCCATCAGATCATTCCGGCCGCTTAATTCAGCTTTCACACCAAGCTTCTGCAAAGCTTCTGTCACTGGTTCGGTAAACTTTTGGAAGTTATGAAAGCTATCGCCATCATCTTTTGTAATAAAGCTGAAGTTAAGATTGCCTAAATCATGATAAACGGCCCCTCCTCCAGATAGCCTTCTGACAACATGGATGCCATTATTTTCAACGTAATCGGTATTAATCTCTTCCACTGTATTCTGGTTTTTTCCGATAATTATGGAAGGTTCATTAATATAAAAAAGCAAATAGGTTTCTTCAATATCAAGATTCTTTAATGCATATTCCTCAATAGCAAGGTTAATTCTGGGATCTGTGATTCCCCGGTTGTCGATAAAAAGCATCAGTTTTCCTCCTTAAAAAATATGGGACCATTTATAATCCGCTATAGAAATAGGACCGGAATATTTAGTCGATGCCTCTTCCTTAAGCTTTCGAAGTTCACCATAATGAGGCAAATGTGTCAGCAGCAGATTTTTCACCTTTGCTTTGCTGGCTAATGTTCCAGCATCCAGGCTTGTCATATGCCCTGCATTTTTCCCGTTTTGATGACCATAAAAATTACACTCGCATACTAATAGATCAGCATTTTCGCTAAATGCCTCCAGCTCTTCTTTATAAGAAGTATCTGCCGTGTAAATAAGTGATTTGCCGTCTGCTTCAACTCTCATTGCGTAGCATGGCACAGGATGATTGGTTTTCAAAAAGCGAATTTGAAATGGTCCTGCTGTGAGAGTGCCTTCAGGGTCATAGGCGACTCCTTTTGTAATATCCTTGTATGTAAGTTTGGCAAATTCAGGCTGGTCGAAAGAATGTCCATAAATCGGGAGTGCAGCTGTTTTCTTGCCCAGGAAGCCCTGAATGAGCCTGGCATGCTGCAGCACCCCTATATCCGCAATATGATCTGGATGGTAATGCGAGATAATTAGCGCATCCAATTCTTCTGGCTGGAAAAAATTCTGCATTTTCGAAAGCACACCGCTTCCGCAGTCGACCAGCAAATGAAATCCTTCATGCTCCAGCAAATACCCGGAACTGGCCTCATCTGCTTTAGGATAACCGCCCCAGCTGCCGATTACAGTTAACTTCATCACAAATTCCCTCCTACTATAACTGGATAACCTGGCTTTCCTATGTCCAATATACTCGATTATGCCTATTTTTTCACTTTTTTAAAATTGTATTGAAACAGATGTTGACATAAGAATACTGTTATAATACAATGAAATTAAATAATCGAACTATTTAGAACAAAAACACAAATTAGGAGGCTTCAACATGATTCAAAACATTATGGAATTTTTCAGAAATCTGCCGGCAAAACAATGTTCAGAATGCGGGAAGTCGATCGAAGAACAGCATGAATGCTACGGTAACAAGTGTGAAAAATGCATGGGAATGACAGATTTATAGAATAATATATTTAAAGCCAGCCCAAACAGGGCTGGCTTTGTTTTTTTCTTATAATCAATCAGTCTGCTCTGCAGCAGCTGCAAATCTTTTCTTGTGCATGGCAGTAAAGTAAACAAAAGATCCTGCAATGAACAAGGCTCCAAAGCTCAGGAGAATTAACGCATTCTCCCACATAAAATCAAAATTGCCGCTTGAAATGACTGCCTTAAAACCGGAAACAGAATAGGTCATAGGCAAATATGAACTGATTGGCTGAAGTGCATTAGGTATCAGCTCAAGCGGAAAAGTACCGGCACTTGTTGTCAGCTGGAGTATTAAAATAATAATCGCAACAAACCGGCCTGGGTCACCCATGACAGTGACAAAGAATTGAATAAGCGCTATGAAAGTCAGGCTGGTTAGGATTGTAAACAGAAGAAACAATGGTACACTCTGCACTTCCAGGCCAAGTCCCAGTAAAAGAATCAACGCTGCAATGAGGCCCTGAACAATGCCTATTCCAGCAAGAATTCCGAACTTGCTTGCAAACCAGCTGAATCCTGAACGCGGAACGCCAGCCGGTTCCCTAAGCGGGAATACAATGGAAAGCAGCAGAGCTCCAACAAAAAGACCAAGAGACAGAAAATAAGGTGCAAATCCTGTACCATAGTTTGGAACTTCTGTAATCTTCTCATTATCTATTTCTACCGGATTTGCCATCATGTTATAAGTTTTATCGCTGGCATTTACTGATGAAGCATTTTCAGCTCCATCGGCTAATTTATTTGCTAACTCAGACGACCCTTCATAAATTTGTGAATTACCCTCAGCAATTTTGCCTGCACCAGCTTCAAGCTGCTTCGAGCCATCTGCAAATGCAGCAGAACCTTGTGTCAGTTGGCCAAGACCGCCTGACAAATCTGCTGCACCTCCTGCCAGCCTGTCTGCTCCGGCCTGTGCTTCACCAAACTTCTGAGCAAATGTTTCCATTCCCGCATCGAAATCTTTATGGCCCTGTACCAGCTTAAGAGAGCCATTTTCCAGCTCTGCTGTTCCCTGGGCAAGCTGATTTATTCCTTGCTGGAGCTGCTGCTGTCCTGCCTTTAACTGCCCCACTCTTTGGGACAATTCGGCTCCTCCACTAGATAGTTTGCCGGCTGATTCGGCAAGCTGGGCTGATCCGGCCTTCAGCTGTGCAAGTGCAGTCTGAAGCTCAGCCTTTTCAGGAGAACCTTCTGGAAGCTGCGATAAGATTCCCTGCAGCCTTTGTTCTAAAAGAGCAGTGCCTCCGCTGAGTTTTTGCGCTTCCGTCTGCCATTGCTCCAGAGATGAAGATAATGTGTTTGCACCATTTTCTAGCTGTTCGGTTCCATCGATCATAACTGGAAGTTTTTCTTTTACCGTTAAGATCCCTTCTTTTGTTTGTGTAACACCTGCAGAAAGATTTTCACTTCCTGATTTTAGCTGATCAGAAGCATTTCTCAATTCCGATTGGCCTCCTGCAAGTTTGCCTAAACCTTCTGAAAGGGATTTAGCTCCTTCTGCCATTTCCTTAGAACCTTTGCTTGCTGTGCTTACGCCGTTATTGAACTCAATGGATTTATCGGCCAAAAGCTCCAGCTTCTCATGCAAAGTTCTGGAGCCGTCCTTTAGATCAGCTGCTCCTTCACTGATTTGAAGTGCACCATCACTTGCCTGTCCAATGCCATCTGCAAGTTCCCCTACCTTATCAAACATGGTTTCTGAATATGTTTCTGTTACTTTTTCTGACAGTGACGCTTTAATCTTTTCTACAGCTGTTCCGCCAATTTGAGCTGATAAAAAATTGTAGCTCTCATTGGGAACGTAAATCAGATTCATTTTCTGCGGTTGGTCTTCCAGCAGAGTGGTAGCATTCGCGGAAAAATCCTTGGGAATTTCAACCAGCATATAATATTGCTGATCATTTAGATCCTTATATGCCTCTTCTTTATCTACAAATTGAAAATTAAAGTCCTTGCTTTCCTTTAATTTATCAACAAGATCATTGCCCAGATGCAATTCATTTCCTTCCATTACAGCACCGGCATCTTCATTAACGATGGCAACCGGGAGATCATCTAAATGATCATATGGATCCCAGAATGCCCACAGGAACATTCCGCTGTATAAAACCGGAATAAACATCACTGCGATTATCGGAATCAGCAGCTTTTTGTTTTTTATAATGGCTGAAAACTCCTTAAGGAAAAGTTTGTTTTTCACCGTAAATCCCTCCAAATTACTTTATGACTAAATTTCTCATTTGGTCATTTTTCTGAAAAAATAGAGGACTATCTAGTTCGATAATCCTTTCATAATGTATTGCTCAAACAGAAGAGCTATTTTTTCTTTTTCCAAAGGTTCATGACGCTGCTCCCAATCAAAAATAAGAGCAATATAAAGCTTAAGCATGACAAAGGAAGTCAGTTCCGGATCGCATTCCCTGATTTCTCCTCTTTCAATGGCATGCGTAACTTTGTCTTTTACATATTTTATTATCGCATCCTCCACTTTCCCAATTACATCTGTAACAGCAGGAGTTCCCATTTCCTTTGCTTCCTGGAAAAGCTTGATTGTCAGCTGATGCTCCATGCGGAATTCAAGTATTTTATACAATCCCCGATGAACATTTTTATGAAAGGGCAAAGAAGGATCAAGCGCTTCATCAGCTGCATTTTTCATTTCCGTGATGAGCGTATGGATAATTTCATCAAACAGCTCTTCTTTATTTTTAAAGAAATTATATATAGTGCCTTTTCCAACGTTCGCAAGCTTTGCAACCTGGTCCATAGTGGTTGCTTTATAGCCAAAAAGAGAAAATGATTTTGTGGCTGCTTCAAGAATCTGCTGTTTCCGATCTGCTGACATAAACTCACCTCTTCGAAAATGACTAAATGAACAATTTGGTCATTAGTACAAGAAGTAATCTATCATACTCTATTTAAAAAAGCAACCTTAAATGATGCCAATTTAAAAAGCTGTCACACACGGACAGCTTTTTGCTTGTTGCTCTTCAGGTATTCTAGTGTATTTCGAACTGCCTCTTCTGCTTGATCTATGCAGTCAGGAACACCAAGACCGTCAAATGAACTTCCTGCCAGAAAAATGCCCGGCACCTTATCCTGCGCCTGTTTCTTTGCCAATCCGACGCGCTCTTTATGTCCAACGGTATACTGAGGCATTGAATCCTTCCATCTTGTTACATAACTAAAATCAGGATTCATATTAATATTCATTGTTTTATTTAAGTCATCAAGCACAACTTTAACAATTTGATCATCTGACAGGTCCACAACTGCTTCATCACCAGCTTTGCCTACGTAACAGCGCAGAAGCACTTTTCCTTCGGGTGTAGAATGAGGCCATTTTTTA
The DNA here is from genome assembly GCF_038002165.1 of Cytobacillus sp. FSL H8-0458. Classification (NCBI taxonomy): domain Bacteria; kingdom Bacillati; phylum Bacillota; class Bacilli; order Caryophanales; family Bacillaceae; genus Cytobacillus; species Cytobacillus sp. FSL H8-0458. Next base: position 2,931,665 of record NZ_JBBOBR010000001.1, read on the forward strand.
TGTGTCCAGGTACAGGCAGTAATGGTGTAATCACTGTGGCGTGAAACAACAAAACCCGTTCCGTCTATATCCCTTTCAATCGCATCCTCTGGAAAAGCCAGAGCTACAGTTGCCACTGAAGTGGACGGCATTTCTTTAAACTGCTCAAAAAGTCCCCAGCCGGAGAAAATGCTGCACAAAGAATGGTGGGGAACAGCCATAACTATGGAATCTGCATTAAGGCTTTCTCCTCCATTCATTTCAACGGTATAGCTTTCGCCATTCTTAATAACCGCTTCAATGCGATGGCCTTTCAGTACAGTTCCAGGTTCAAGCTTGCTTTCGAGAGCATCGACCAGTGATTGAAGTCCTGATTTGAAAGTAAGAAACATTCCTTCTTTGCCCTTGCTGTTTCCGGCTTGTTTCGGCTGAGATCCTGCAGCCTTTTTCATTCCCAGAATTAAACTTCTATACTTCTGCTCAACCTGATAAAACTGCGGGAAGGTGGCCATAAGGCTCAATTGATCAATATCGCCTGCATATATGCCAGAGAGAAGCGGTTCAATCAAGTTATCGACAACTTCGTCACCAAGCCTTCTTCTGAAAAAGACACCCAGAGACTGATCAGTGGAAGGATTGGAACGCGGCAGCACAAAATCTGCCGCAGCTCTTGCCTTTCCTGCAGGAGAGAATAAGCCGGTTGTAATAAAGGGAGCAATCTGTGTCGGGATGCCCATGATGGATCCGCCAGGCATTGGATACAGTCGCTGCCTTACAAGTACATAGGACTTGCCGGATGTATTTCTCACAAGTTCCTTTTCCAGGCCCGCTTCCCTGGCAAGGCGGGAAGCACTTTGCTTACGGGCCAAAAAGGAATCTGGCCCTCTTTCGATCACAAAACCGTCTCGTAGTATTGTTTGAATCTTGCCGCCAAGGCGATGTGAAGCCTCTATGAGCTTAACGTCCAGAGCCAAGCCCTTTTCTTTAGCTTCCTTCTGCAGATAGTAAGCTGCAGCAAGACCCGTAATTCCTCCTCCGGCAACAATAACTTTCTGTCTCTCTCCCTGCACGGTAAATCGCCTTCTTTTCTAATTTTTCACTTTAACTATTCAGCAATTTAAATATGGCATCTGACATCGCATCAATGAACTCAGGCTGAGAATTTGGCATTTCAGGGCGGTAATAGCTTGCTCCCAGCTCATCAGTGACAACTTTGCATTCATAGTCATTATCGTACAGCACTTCAAGATGATCTGACACAAACCCTACAGGTGTGTAAACGAATGCCTTGTAGCCTTTATTTTCATAAAGATCTCTTGTCAAATCCTGCACATCAGGCCCAAGCCATGGCTCAGGTGTGTTTCCTGCACTTTGCCAGCCGACAGCATAGTTTTTGACACCTGCCTGTTCGGCTATGAAGTCAGCGGTTTCCTGCAGCTGGTGCGGATATGGATCCCCGGATTGCAGAATCTTTTCGGGCAAACTGTGTGCAGAAACAATTAACACTGCTGAATCTTTTTCGTCAGCAGGCATTTTATCGAATGTTTCCTTTACCCGATCAGCCCAATATTTAATAAACTTAGGCTCTTTATACCAGCTTTCAACTGACCTTATTTCAAGACCGCCAAGCTTTGCGGCCTCTTCTTTAGCTCTGCCGTTATATGATTTCACGCTGAAGGTTGAGAAATGAGGCGCAAGAACAATGCTGACAGCTTCTTCAATTCCATCCTCATGCATTTGTTTAACCGCATCTTCTATGAATGGTTCAATATGCTTTAAGCCAATATACATTTTGAATTCATATTCATCCTGAATTTCATTTAAATGCTGTTCAAGTTTTTCAGCCTGATCTTTAGTAATTTCTGCAAGCGGTGAAATTCCGCCGATCGCTTCATACCTGCTTCTTAAATCTTCAAGCATTTCCTCAGAAGGCTTTCTTCCCCTGCGGATATGTGTATAGTAACGCTCAATGTCTTCTTCCTTGTAGGGAGTTCCATAAGCCATTACAAGTAAACCCATTCTCTTTTTACTCATGTCATCCACCTCAAATTATTTCTGTCTCCAGTTTTTATTGTGCCAAAAAAACAAATCGATTACCAAAACTAATGCTCATAGCAATATGCAAGTTCAGCCTGCTATTGCTATAAGCCAGCAGGAGGCTATTTGCTTAATTTTGAGGCAGAGTATTCATGAATAAAAGCAGTTAATTTCTTTAATGTATCTGGATTAACCCCCGGGAAAACACCGTGTCCAAGGTTGAAAATATAACCCGGCTGAGCCATCCCCTGATCAAGAATAGCTTTTGCTTTTTCCTCGATAACCTCCCAAGGTGCAAGGAGAATGGCAGGGTCAAGATTACCCTGAACTGTTTTGGTGATGCCTTTTGCCCTTGCTTCCTGAATCGGAAGTCTCCAATCAAGCCCCACTACATCAAGCGGCAGATCGTGCCACTCCAATGCCAGATGGCTTGCTCCTACACCGAACATGATCAGCGGAACATTCTCTTCTTTCAAGGCAGAGAAAATGCGATTCATTACCGGCTTAATAAAATAGCGGTAATCTTCCACATTCAAGGCACCAACCCATGAATCGAAAATCTGGATGGCTTTTGCACCTGCTTTGACTTGGGACTTCACGTAGATAATAGTCATTTCCCCAAGCTTATCCATTAAAGCAAACCAGGCTTCAGGTTCTGCATACATAAATGCTTTCGTTTTGTTGTAATTCTTCGATGGCCCGCCTTCAATCATATAACTTGCAAGAGTAAACGGAGCACCTGCAAAACCGATAAGAGGAACAGTCAGCTGCTCTTGAGTAAGAAGCTTAATAGTATCCAGGACATATGGAACATCCTCTTCCGGATTAATTTCACCAAGCTTCTCTACATCTGCTTTGGAACGGATTGGATTTGATATAACAGGGCCGATTCCTGATTTAATTTCCACATCCACACCAATGGCTGGAAGCGGTGACATAATGTCTTTATAAAGAATGGCAGCATCATTGTTATACTGCTCTACCGGCAGCCTTGTTACATAAGCACAAAGCTCAGGCTGGTGTGTAATTTCGAATAGGGAGTATTTTTCTTTAATTGCTCTATACTCCGGCTGTGAGCGGCCAGCCTGGCGCATGTACCATACAGGAACATGCTCTGTCTGTTCTCCCCTTGCTGCCTTCAGAAATGTATCATTAAATGAGTTCGTCATTAAATTTTATCCACCTTTCAAGACTTGTCTGCGTATTATTGTAATATATATGTAACTAAATTAGAAATCTCGAGTATCTATCCTTTATGACTATATCCTTTTTTCTCTGTTTTTGTATAGATATGTACACCAAATGTCAAAAAATTGACGTTTTTAACTGTTTAAATAAGGGAAAATTGAAGATTGTAAGGATATCAGCACATTTTAAATATAATTTAATTAATGCAGTGCTTATAACTTAGTTTTTTTACCACTAAAAAGAACACTATAAAACTTATCCAAGTGGAGTGAGAAAAAATGAAGCTTTATATGGCCAGAGGAACTTACGATTTTTTGAAAAAAATTGAGGAAAAGCACCCTGATGAAAACATGGTTACAATGCAGAATACTGATAGTGCCTTATTAATTCATGAAACTTCAGGCGCCTCCATCTTTAAGGAGCCCAGTTCCTATGAAATAATTGATTCTTCCGGAACTTTCACTGATGCAAGATTTGCAGTTCTGAACAACATACCCGTTACAGATGAAGGCAGGCCGCTTTTTGAGCACCGGTTTAAAAACAGGGCTGGATTTATCGAAAATGAACCGGGATTTGCGGCCATCCGGGTTTTACGTCCTCTTGAATCAAACACATATATCATTCTAACGCTATGGCGGGATGAAAAATCCTTTAAGAACTGGCAGAACTCCAAAGCATATGAAAAAGCACATGAAAAGCGCGGGACGGAGAGCGGCATTGATAAGACACCGAATATTTTTTCCAGTCCTTCATATGTGACCCAATATTATATCCCTGAAGAAGAGTAATAAGAAAAGCGGCTGAAGATAAACAGTTATCGAAGTTCAAAGTCATCATTTCTTACCTTGTAAAAAAGGATGAGGCCTTATAGCTCATCCTTTTTTCGCCTGTTTTTTTATGATTCCATTTCGGTTGGCATACACGGCTGCTTGTGTACGGTCAGTAACGCCCAGTTTACTGAGGATATTGCTAACGTGTGTTTTGACGGTTTTGATGCCAATGAACAATTCTTCACTGATTTCCTGGTTTGTCATCCCTTCCCCAATGCAGAGCAGGACATCAAACTCTCTTTCAGTTAAATCATCATGAGGCTTTTTTTCTTTTTCTCTGAAACGGCTTACCATTTTCCCAGCAACCTTGGATTCAATGACAGGCTCCCCCTGTGCAGCTTTCTTAATTGCATTCACAACTTCGGCAGCATTTGCCGTTTTCAGCATATAGCTGAAGGCACCCGCTTCAATGGCCGGAAAAATCTGTTCATCATCGTAAAAGCTGGTTATGATAATAACCTTGCACTCAGAATAGCTTTTTAAAATCTGCCTTGTCGCTTCAATTCCGTTCCCATTATCCATCAGGAGATCCATCAAAACGATTTCCGGCCGTTCTTTGAGCACTAGCTTTACAGCTTCATTTCCACTGCCTGCTTCCCCAATGACCTCTATGCCAGTTTCAGTTGCCAAATAAGAAATAATTCCCCTTCTTACCATTTCATGGTCATCCACAACTGCTACCCTGATCATTTCAGCCTCCCCCCTTTTGCCGGAATTTTAATATCTATATAAGTTCCATCGTTTTCCCTGGATCGTATTTTGAATATTCCGCCAACCTCCTCACAGCGTTCCCTCATTGTCTTCAGCCCGTAAGAAGTGATTCTCTCTATATGAGGATTAAACCCTTTCCCGTTATCTGCAATAAAAAGATAGATGTAATCTTCCTCTTCCGTTAGGGTTACTTTTATCTTTCCTGCATCCGCATGGCGGAGCACATTAGATAAAGCCTCCTGGACAATCCGGAATATATGCTCTTCCGCTGCTTTGGAAAGGTTCTCAATCTCATCAATGCTTGCATGAAATTCGATGTTTGTCTTTGCCTTTAACTCCTGTATCAGCTTAATAATACCATCACAGAGTCTGTCATTACTCAGCTGCACAGGCCTAAGATGGAGGAGAAGCGCCCTCATTTCCCCCTGGGCTTTCGCAGCGATTTCAGAGATTTCACTTAACTGCTCTCTCGCTTTATCACTATCCAAATCAAAAACTCTCAGGGCTGCTGAAGACATCATACTTAATGCGAAAAGCTGCTGGCTCACTACATCATGGAGATCCCTGGCCAGGCGCTGTCTTTCTTCCATTACAGCTGCTGAATGGGCTGTTTGTGCCAATGCAGACTTTTCATCAGCAAGCCTCTGCATGGAAAAAACCTGCTCCTGAATATTTTCGGCCAGCTGATTCAGTTCATCTGATATTAATCCTATTTCATCTTTTTCATAAGATTCCATCCGATCAGCATACTTTCCGCTCCTTAAGGTCGAAACAAATAATAAAATATCACCGAGCCGCCCTTTTATTAAGTAGCTGCCCTTGAGCCCAAAATAGGCACCCGTAAGCAGTAATACCGTTAAAACATACAAAAACAGCCAGAAGGTGCTTGTTATAGTCAATGGCGATTCAGAATAATAAAATAGATAGACCTGCAATCCGACAAAATAGATTAATGAACTTATAATTGCCATCATAACAAAGCTCTGCACAAACCAATACCTGATTCCGCTTTTTTTCATCTTATACCCCTATACTTTATCGATCCGAATGGATCCGATTTTTACTTGTACAGCGATTTTCAGCTTTCTGGATGCTTCATCATAACCAGGCGACTTATAATGAAGACAGCGGTTGATGTCACCTGTCTTTTGATCAAAAATGCGGATGTCTCCTATATTAATATTTGACTGGATCATCACCGGAATGTTTTCGGGGATGATCATTTTCACATCTCCAATCCACCCTCTCACAATGACAGGCGTCTCTTTCTCCGGGATGAAAGCTTTGCTGAAATCAATAAAGTAATCACCGATCATTGTATATAAATCCATTGGCTCGAGAGACCAATTCGGCTGTTTAAAATCCACATCGCCAATTGAAAAGCCTCTTATATTTTTAAGCGGCTGAGGGCTTTCATATTTTGAGATATTAATAACTTTTTTCTCCGCTGCACCTTTATCTTTCCCGTAAATATCTGCCGGAAAATCCTGTTCAAAATGTATCTTTAAACGATCTTTTTTCAATAGAATATTAATGCCGATAAAAATAAGAAACAGTGGCCAGAGTTTCCAGAATTCCATAAAACTGAATTCAATTTCTCCGAGACGATCAAGGATTAATAGGAATGAAAATACGATTAGAAATAACCCGGGAAACATCCCGCTCCTGCTTTTCTTCAGTATGTATGACAGCAGATAATGACACCCTGCAGCCATTAGGATAAAGGGGTAAATTACGACAAATACCTCTTTTATTTCCAAGGAAATGACACCTATGTTCATAAGAAGAAGTAAAACTCCAACAGCTGATAAAGTTATCGCGAATATTATTTGATTAACTGACCTGTATCTCATAGGCTTTCCCTTCCCTCTTTTCTCCTATTCTTGTATTCGCTAATGCAAAAACATTTTCCTCCTGTACATTCATTTTATCAGTCAGCAATTCTATTGAAACATTCCCAGGGGTATTTCAGCCTCCTCCTCCGGACGGATTCAATTCATATCACCATTTATTTCTTTACATCATATTCTGTACTACATTCCGAATCGGGTGATTCGCCTAAACCGGCGCTTCTCTTATGGAATTTTGAAAGGGGGAAAATCAGGTGGGAGTTGAGCTGACAGCCATCCATTGGATATATGTGCTTTTTATTCTCTTCATCATCGGCTTCATGGTAATGAGGAGAGATACAACGCTTGTCTGTATTGCGGGCATCTTTTTAATTGCCATTACGGCTACCGGCTCCTTAAGCGGATCAATCAGCAGTATTTTTACCAGTTTTATATTTGCGATAACAGAACTCCTTTCCACTATACTGGTCATTTCCATTATAGTGGCCATGAGCCGGACACTGACTACAACCCGAATTAATGATGTCATGATCTCTCCTTTTACCAGATTAATCAGAACACCGGCACTTGCCTACTGGACGATCGGAATTTTGATGATGGTCATCTCCTGTTTTTTTTGGCCATCTCCTGCTGTTGCCTTAATGGGGGCAGTCCTTCTTCCCGTAGCTATCCGGGTAGGATTACCTGCTTTGGGTGTGGCAATGGCTATGAACCTGTTCGGTCACGGAATCGCACTATCCGGAGATTATATCATCCAGGCTGCACCCAAGTTAACTGCCGACGCAGCCGGACTTCCTGTAGGCGAGGTCATATCAGCCAGTGTTCCGCTTGTTATTATTATGGGTGCAGTCACGACTATTACCGCTTTTTATCTTATCAAGAGAGATATGAAGAGCGGCAAGCTGACTGCAGCTACTGGGCTTACTGGGGATACCCCGGCTGAACTGCAGCCTGATGCCAGTCAAAAACATCTGCTTTCACTTAAACAAAAGCGTTTTTTCGCGTTATTAATTCCAATCTTATTTGCTGCTGATGTAGCAGCCATGTTTGCCTTAGATCTTCAGGGCGGTGACGCAACGGCCTTGGTAGGCGGGACATCAATATTTATCCTCCTGATGATTACGCTCGCTGCCCATCGTAATAAAGGTCTTGAAAAAACAACAGCCTATTTAGTTGAAGGCTTCCAGTTTGGATTCAGAGTATTTGGTCCTGTCATTCCAATTGCAGCTTTCTTTTATCTGGGGGACGCTGGATTTTCTCAAATGATAGGAGACTTTCTGCCAAAGAGCTCCCATGGAATCGTTAATGATCTTGGAGTGGGGCTTGCATCTGTTGTCCCTTTAAGCAAAGAGGTAGGCGCCATTACACTGACTGCCGTTGGAGCCATTACGGGGCTTGATGGATCCGGATTTTCCGGCATCTCACTTGCCGGCTCCATTGCAAATCTATTTGCGACAGCTATCGGAACAGGTGCTGCAACCTTAACGGCTCTCGGGCAGGTAGCTGCTATCTGGGTAGGCGGTGGTACACTGGTTCCCTGGGCCCTTATACCTGCAGCTGCAATCTGCAATGTAGATGCTTTTGAACTGGCTCGCCGGAACCTGCTTCCGGTCACAATTGGCTTAATTGTGACAACTATTGCAGCCGTGTTCCTCATTTAAAACAGCTAAGAGACTATCGGGCGATAGTCTCTTTTGCTTTTATGCAGATTCCCGCTCATATGAATTCCTTCTGAACATTGATTTTAATGCCACGTAAAGGGAAATTGAAATGAATACCCAAATATAGCCTGCTGCAAATCCTGCTGCGATATCAGATGGATAATGTACACCCATCACAATCCTGCTGATCCCCATTAGAAAAATCCAAATGCCAGCTATAATGGCCGTGATCCATTTGGCTGACTCTGATTCCAGCTCGTTAATGATAAAATAGGCAATGAACGTATACAGAATCATCCCAATCATCGCGTGTCCGCTCGGAAAGCTGAGACTCGCCACATCAACAAGATGCTCCTGATCAGGGCGCGGCCTTCCAACAGCAACTTTAAGCCACTTATTTACTTCATTTCCCGCTGCTACACCAAAAACAAGAGCTGCCATCGCTTCATAATTCCTATACTTGATCCAAAGCAGCGCTAAGAAAACCAATGTAATAATCCCTACACCGATTTTACTCCCCATATTGTCCATGGCTTCAAAAAATGGATGGGTGCTTTTTGAAAATAATCCTGTAAAGAATTTTGACAAATAACGGTCAAAATTAAGAGGTTGTCCATTAGTAACGGCAACAAGAAAATAAAGAAAAATTGATGCGGATACAGCCAGGAAAAAATAGGTCCATTTAGATTTAAGCATTTCCAATCTTACTAATACCCCCCATTTTAGTTTTAATTTATAGTATCATCTCTTCTTCACTTTTATTATGTTAAGTTTGCAGAAAAAAAAACATTTCCCCCTTTATCCTATTAAAGAATGTTATAATAATGGAAAAATTACGTCGATAGGAGAGGAAATCATGTCTGATACACTATTTAAAAAACTGGAAAGCTATTATGATGAAATGGTCTCCATCCGGCGCTATCTTCATCAGAACCCTGAAGTATCCTTTAAGGAAGAGAAGACTGCTCACTATATCAAAACCTTTTATGAAAATCTGGGGATAGAAGTCCGTAGTCATGTCGGGGGAAATGGAGTGGTTGCCAGGATTCATGGAAGCAAACCCGGAAAGACAATTGCTATAAGAGCTGATTTTGATGCACTTCCTATCCAGGATGAAAAGGATGTCCCGTATAAATCATTGGTCCCCGGGGTAATGCATGCTTGCGGACATGATGGACATACGGCAACTTTACTTGTACTGGCGAAGGCACTCAATGAACTTCGCGAGGAATTAGAAGGTACATATGTAATGATTCACCAGCATGCCGAGGAATATGCTCCAGGCGGAGCGTTATCGATGATTGAAGATGGCTGCCTTGAGGGTGTCGATGCCATTTTTGGAACTCACCTGTGGGCATCAGAACCAACAGGGAAAATTCAATATCGAGTTGGTCCATTTATGGCGGCAGCAGACAGGTTTGAAGTTACCATCCAAGGAAAAGGCGGGCACGGAGCACAGCCTCACAAAACGAAAGATGCGATCGTAACTGCCTCCCAGCTGGTTGTCAATCTACAGCAAATCGTCAGCAGAAAAGTAAATCCAATTGACTCTGCAGTTGTAACAGTTGGATCCTTCGTTGCTGATAACGCATTTAATGTAATTGCCGATAAAGCAAAATTGATCGGTACTGTCCGCACATTTAACGAAGACGTCCGCACTAATATCGAAGCGGAAATCGAGCGCATTGTCAAAGGAACATGCTACACAGCAGACAGCGGCTATGAGTATCGGTTCCATAGAGGCTACCCTGCTGTTGTGAATCATAAAAAAGAAACTGAATACCTGGCTGAACTGGCAGGGGAAATTGATGAAGTCAGATGGGTAGAAGAAACAGACGCTGAAATGGGCGGCGAAGATTTCGCATACTATTTGCAGCATGTGAAAGGCACCTTCTTCTTTACCGGGGCAAGACCTGAAAATACATCCGAAAATTACCCGCACCATCACCCCAAATTTGATATTGATGAAAAAGCCATGCTGATCGCAGCCAAAACACTGGGAGCAGCAGCCTTAAACTATCATAGCTTTCAGCAGAGCAAGGACTCTGTTGAAGTAGGTTAATAAGCGGATATTTGAGCGCATTGCATGACACTCGCCTCAGGCTGATTATAAAAAAATAGCCCCAAGCCTAATCAGGCCTTGGGGCTGTTTTCAATATCCGCAGACGGTAAGCATTTTTAGCGGTTTCACCTAAGTGGTCAAGCAAATTATAGTTCGCATACGCCCCGACAGCAGCACCTATTCCCGGCACCAGCTGGAGCATTTTAACAAAGTCGATATAATCCCGGTATTCCTGCTGAAATGCCTTCCAGTCCATGTCAGCCAGTGTTTCTTTCCGGTCATCCCATCCTTCAATCAGCATTAGCGTTTCTTTCCTTTTATCATCACTGGAAAATGCAAGCTGAAAAACGTGGAGGAGAAACAGGCGCTCCTCATAATCATTTGTATCAAATCCATATATGGAGGCAGATTCAAAAAGAAATTTCATCTTAATGCTCAGCAGCAAGGGAAAATCAGCAATGCCAAGGAGTATTCCCCCTGCCCCGGTTCCGGCACCTTCGACAGCAGCTGTTTTGCGATATGTCGAAATCTTCTCTTCCAGCATGTGATCCATCATTTCCAGGCTGCGGCCGGCAGATTGTTTTTTTTTGGTGAGTGCATTCGATCCAATCAAAGTTGCCTTAACCATATTCTTAATGCTGTCTGTAATAATTTGATGAGCTTTTTCAGGTATTATACTATTTACCTTTATCTGAGCTTTTTTGGAAAGGCGATTCAGCATACTGGAGCGCTTGTTGATCCGTCTCTTCCATTCTTCAATTTCATAATATGCCTTTAATTCATACTCCTTCATTTTCCTACCTGCCTTTTTTCAGGATGACTCTATATACGCACAAAAGACAGCAAAGGTTTCATTTTAAGCCCGGCTGCCTGCCAGCCGTTTCTGAATATAGATATGAGTATATACATATGCAAATAAAACTCCAACGGCTAACGCTAAAAGCGAAGCCAGCCATCCGCCATTTGCCAGTACAGCCAGCGATAATAAGAGTGCCTGTACATAAAGTATTCCTGTCAGCAGCTGTTTAAAGGACTTCTCCTTTATATTCCCTTTAACCGGATATAAATTCACCCACAGCTTATCCTGATGGTGATTCCATAGCGGCAGCAGCTGAAAGCCGGTTAGGTACATGAATAGCGGCACAAGCAGGATTTGTCCCATTCCATACGAAATCAAATAAATTGCTCCAGCCCCAATAAGAGATAAACGAATGAATAAACCGAAGTAATCACCGGAACGGAGAAATGTACGGACATAAAGATTTTTAAAAGTTGCATCCTGTTTGAATGGAATACCTGAAAGCAGCCAATCAAGCCACTTCCGTCTTTTTACGCGGTCTTTCAGCTTTGGAACATCTGTAAACATATTGGCCAGCCTGTAGAAGGAGGTCATCCTTCTCTCCTCCTGATCAATCAAATATTCCCATTTTAGCCCTTTATCCCTGGATTTCATGCTGAAGAACAAATACAGCAGGATTAGCAGCACACCTGCTGCCAGCATGAAAATAGGGGAAGCGCCGCTAAAAAGAAAATATAGAAACACAGCGTTAACAGCATAACGGACACATGCATCCAATATGTGTACGCTTGTTTCGATATAATATTGTATCTTCCAGCGTATCAGCAAATTGATCATTTTCAGCGACAGCAGGATCAGCAGAAAGGGTAAAAACACTTTAAAATTGCCATCATTCACCGCTGCATACAAGGGCAATAAAACTCCCAGCCCCATAACTAGGAGATATGCATGCACAAAAAAGCTGACTGCCATCGAACGTCTGAAATAACCTGAAAGCCTGCCTTCAAGCGGCAGCAGAAAAATTTTGTCTGCTTCAGAAAAGAATGTATAAATCGGGCTGTATGTAACCAGGAGAGCTAAGATGATTGCGATAATCTCTGCAGCAGGAAAATCACCGGGCAGGTTTTTTATCCACTCCTGATAATAAAAAGCTGCAGTTCCCAGAAGAAACACCATGACAATGACAATATGGCCATTAAAAATATAACGGAGATAGCGGGAAAGCTCTTTGACAGTCCTCCCGAATCTCTCCTTCCATAATTGTTTTTCATCAAACATAATCTTCTTCCTTTGTGAGCTGGATATATAAATCATCGAGGGTTGCTCCCGGCATTGCAAATTGCTGCTGCAGCTCTGCTAATGTTCCCTTCGCCCTTACTTTGCCTTCATGTAAAATCACAAAACGATCACAATACCTTTCAGCTGTAGCAAGAATATGGGTGGACATAAGAATGCCCGCACCGCTCTCTTTCATTTTCTTCATTAAATCAAGAAGTGACTGAATCCCAAGCGGATCCAGACCTACAAATGGTTCATCAACAATGTATAATGACGGCTGCACCAAAAAAGCGCACATGATCATTACTTTCTGCTTCATTCCTTTAGAAAAGTGAGCCGGAAACCACTTCAGTCTTTTTTCCATTCTGAATTCCTTCAGGAGTGTTTCCACTCTTGGTTTATACTCTGTTTCAGGCAGACCGTATGCCATGGCTGTAATACGCAGATGCTCTTCGAGTGTTAGTTCATCATACAAAATCGGGGTTTCCGGAACAAAAGTGAATTGCTTGCGATAGCCTTCCTTATCCTTAAGGAATTGCATGCCATTGATCGTTATTTCGCCCTCTTTCGGTTCCATTAAGCCAATTACATGTTTAATGGTCGTACTTTTTCCGGCACCGTTAAGGCCAATCAGGCCAACGATTTCATTTTCTCCCACCTCAAAGGAGACATCCTTTAAGACCGGGTTTCTCGTATAGCCGCCGGTAACATTTTTAATCTCAAGCAGCGCCATTCTCAACGTCCTTCCTACTATATATAAGTCCATTGTAAAAAAAGCCAAAGCAAATTGTCCAGTTTGGGCAAATTCCTGTATATAAATTACGAGGCAGGACATTCTAATCTATGAAGGGGAAATAAATCATTTGAACACCATTCAGATGATCAAAACTTGAAATGAGGTGTCTGTCGCAGACAGTTTCCTTTCAGTATAAGCTTCAAACGTTCCTAATAAGGGGATGGTTGCATTGCACATGAAACCTGATGATCTTAAACACTTGATCGCTTTACCCGTAAGTGGTCACTAAGTCATTTTTTAAATGAGGTGTTTGTTAAAGACTATCATCCAAGCTTTATACGCCTGTAAAAGCATATAAAGAAAATAAGGGGATGGTCCGATTGAACAAAGATCGATTTTCTCTAGATATGAACACAATTCATTCATAAATGAGGTGTTTGTTAAAGAGAATTTACCTGAATCAGAAACGTTCCAATAGAAGCTTCCCCTTCACGAAGGCAGGATTCCAAGCGGATCCTGCCTTTTATTCTATGAATAGAACAATGCAATAATCCTATCCCTTTTGCTTTTTTGTTTTTTGGCGGATATGGTAGAATTGTGAAAAAGATATTTGGTTAGGAGCTGACATAATGAACGATTGTATCTTCTGTAAAATAATCAATGGCGAGATTCCTTCAGCCAAGGTATTCGAAAATGAGCATGTGATGGCATTTCTGGACATAAGCCAGGTCACAAAAGGGCATACACTTGTCATTCCGAAAGTACATAAAGAAAACTTATATGAAATGGATGCTGAAACAGCCCGGAACTATTTCGAAGCTGTTCCTGAGATTGCCAGAGCCATCAAGGCCGAATTTGATCCAATTGGCTTGAATTTAATTAATAACAACGGTGAACACGCCGGACAGACCGTTTTCCATTTCCACTCCCACCTTATTCCCCGTTATGGTGACGGTGATGGCTTAGGGGTTGTGTGGAAATCACATCAATCTGATTATTCAGCTTCAGATCTTAAGGAAATCTCTGATGCCATAAAAAAGCATCTGTAACCCTCTGATCCTCCTGTTTTTTCAGGGGGAATTTTTTTGCCTCTTTTATCTCTAATTTTTCAAAATGTTCATTTTTTTCTCTGTACAAATCAGTAAATTTTGTTAACATATTAACTATCTTTATTTCTTCACAGTGTTATAGTGAATTGATTTTATTTTTGGAGGGAGAAAAATGTACCGTGCTCTAAATTTTAATGCAGGTCCCGCTGCCCTGCCGGAAGAAGTATTAATAGAAGCGGAAAAGAGTTTGCTGAACTTCGGCAATACTGGAATGGGCATTATGGAGCTTAGCCATAGAAGCAAGGAATATCAGGCAGTACATGATCAGGCAATCACACGTTTAAGAAGACTGCTGGCCATCCCGGATGACTTTGAAGTGCTTTTTATCCAGGGCGGAGCAAGTCTTCAGTTTTCCATGGTGCCGATGAACCTGCTGGGAAAAGACCAGGCAGCCCATTATGTTCTAAGCGGTTCCTGGTCGGAGAAAGCTTTAAAAGAAGCAGATAAAATTGGCGAAACCGTCATTTCTGCCTCCAGCAAGGATCAAAAATACAGCTTTATCCCCGAATTCAGTCAAGATGATATTCCGGACAATGCTGCCTATCTTCATATTACCAGCAACAATACAATTTACGGTACACAATGGAAAACCTTTCCTTCAAATAAAAAAACACCATTAGTAGCAGATATGTCAAGCGATATTTTAAGCCGTCCATTGAAAGTAGAACAATTTGATTTGATCTATGCCGGTGCCCAGAAAAATCTCGGCCCTTCCGGTGTAACAGTAGTCATTATCCGAAAAGAACTTTTAAAAAGATCATCAGAAACGCTTCCAGTAATGCTAAATTACAATACATTTGCCAATAACAACTCTTTATATAACACACCCCCTACTCTTTCAATCTATTTGCTGTCTCTTGTGCTTCAATGGGCAGAGCAGATAGGCGGCCTACATCAGATTGAAAAGGCCAATGAGAAGAAGGCAAAAATGCTTTATGATGTTATTGATGAAAGTGAAGGCTTTTACATAGGGCATGCCCATAAAAACAGCAGATCCCGTATGAATGTCACTTTTAATCTTCACAGCGAGGACCTCTCCAGGGAATTTCAGAAACTGGCAAAAGAAGCAGGATTTGTCGGGCTTGGCGGACACCGTTCTATCGGGGGATGCCGCGCATCTATTTACAATGCTGTGCCAGAACACCATGTTGAAAAGCTGGCCGCATTCATGAAAGCTTTTCAAAATAATAATTAAAAAATATAACACCTTTGAATTCCAGTGATATATGTTATAATGAGTTAAAGTTTTTCGCTGCAGGCAAAGAGAGCACTGCAGGAGAGACGACAGAGCTTAGTCAGAGAATAGCAGAGGAGAGATGAGAAGTGAATACAAAAAATTTAGTGGCCTTATCCCTATTGGTTGGGATGGGCGCAGTGCTTCATGCCGTTGTTCCAGGGTTCTTTCTCGGAATGAAACCGGACATGATGCTTACCATGATGTTTTTAGGCATAATCCTTTTTCCAGACACCAGAAGCATTTTGCTTTTAGGTTTAGTTACAGGCCTGATTTCCGGATTAACCACAACCTTTCCTGGAGGATTAATCCCGAATATCATTGATAAGCCGGTTACTGCATTTACCTTTTTCGCCTTGTTCCTGATCGTAAAGAAATTCAGGAAGAATATCGTCAGTGCAGCTGTCTTAACAGCAGCAGGAACAATCGTATCCGGAATTGTGTTTTTAACTTCGGCATACCTGATTGTCGGACTGCCGGGACCTTTCACAGCATTATTTGCAGCAGTTGTACTTCCTGCAGCTGCAGTTAACACGGCTGCAATGGTAATCCTTTATCCTGTAGCACAATCAATCGCAAACAGAACCAAGCTGACTCAGCAGACGATCAGCCAATAACTATACAGAAAAGCCCGCAAATAAGCGGGCTTTTTTATTTGAAATTATTTAGAAACTGCCGACGATCAGACCCAGCAAGAACAAAAACGCACCGCCTGCTGCTAAAGCTGCTGCCCGTTTTTTCAGAACATACTTCGGAGGATAGACTCCGGGCTTCTTTATTGAAAGGAAAAAATGAATACCTCCTAAAAACAGCACCACACTTAATGCAAAAATTCCAGCCTCTGCTCCGGACAACCTGCCACCCCTTTCGCAAAATATCCTTCTACTGAATTGTATGCCTGTTTGCGAGGAGCTATGAGGATATGGTTTACGCTTATACATTTTGTGATATAGATATAGATATAGATAGAACACTTTTCATTTTCAGCTTTAGAAAAATGAATATTGTAGTAAAATAGACATATAAATAAGATTTTGAGGTGATGGTTTTGAAAGCCAAATCGTTATTGCTTGGACTATTAGCTGGCGGTGCTGCAGCAGGCATATCCACCCTATTAACTGCACCTGCTTCAGGAAGGGATACCAGACAGCAGTTAAAAGAAAACACAAGCATTCTGAAAGAGCAGCTTTTGGAATTAAAATCCGAATTGATGGCCATAAAGGAATCAGCTTCATTTGCTTCTAAGGAAGGTAAAACAGCTTTTAAGGAATTCTCAAGCGACATCAAATATTCAATCAGCAATTGGAAAAACGAAATCCTTCCCCATCAGCACAGGCTGCAGCGGGAATTGCAGGAAATTGAAACAGCCATACACGAACTTGAAACAAATATAAATAAATAGTAAATAAATAATCCTTCTTTTTTCTTTGGTTAAAAAGGAGGATTTTTTTATTTTTGAACGAAAACTAATATATTATTAAAATGCTTCAAATTTTTTTAAAACTTTAAATTGGCTCTCATCCCTTGACCTTAAGCCTTTTATAGAAATATTTAATTATATTTCTAAAAATTTTGTAAATTTATATCTTTATTAATTTTTGTTTTATTGGCATAATGATACTATAAAAGAAAAATGAACTTCCGGCCGTATGGCCAGGAATAATTAATTTTACAAAGTAGGTGAACTTTTGAATGTCGGACAAAGCAATTTCTATAAAGGAAGCAATGATTTTCAGCCAGCGAGTGGCACAGCTGAGTAAAGCCCTGTGGAAGTCTATAGAAAAAGATTGGCAGCAATGGATAAAACCCTACGATTTAAACATTAATGAACATCATATTTTATGGATTGCCTATCATTTAAACGGAGCATCGATTTCCGATGTTGCCAAGTTTGGTGTAATGCATGTTTCTACTGCATTCAACTTCTCCAAAAAGCTCGAAGAACGGGGTTTTCTCCAATTCTCTAAGAAAGAAAGCGATAAAAGAAATACTTATATTAAATTGACTGAAGATGGCGAAAAGGTATTATTAAGTCTTATGGAAACCTATTCTCCTGAGAAAAACGCGGTGTTCTCTGGTGCAATGCCACTAAGAGAGCTTTATGGAAAGTTTCCTGATATCATTGAAATTATGGCGATCGTCCGCAATATATATGGTGACGATTTCATGGAGATCTTTGAAAAATCCTTTGCAAACCTCGAAAATCAATTTGATGAAGATGAAGGCAAATTAAAGAAAAAACAAGCAGCTGAAAAGGAACTTGTTTAATTAGAGAAAGTTCCTCCCAGCATTATGTAAACCCTTACAAAGCGAATCGCATGCATTCGCTTTGTATTTATGAAAACGGTTGCTCACATATTCACATTACTTTGATTTGATTAAAGTTTTTTTTCGACAAAATCTGTTTGCTTTCCCTATTGATTTTTTTATTTATTCATCGTAAAGTATCATAAGTGAGTTTGAAAGATTACTATTTTACTCCTTGTGGAGGTATTTTTATGATGAATTGCTGGAAGACGATTAACTTCACGAAGCAATACGGATCGCAGAGACTTTTTATTTTGTCTTCCTTAACCATGCTGGCTACTTTCATATTTACATATGTTCCTGCAACGTATGTATTTATGCCAGGTTCCTTTTACGATAATTATTTCATTTTCTTTGCAGCGGGACTATGGCTGATATATCCTGTTCATAAGCTGCTTCACTACCTTCCGATTGCACACCTTGGAATTATCGTTAAAAAACAGCTGATAATTAAATATGGATTTATGCCAATTATATATATCCGAATAACGGAGCCTATTTCAAAACGGCTTTTCCTGACTGCCACTCTGGCCCCTATGTTCATTATAAACAGCCTGCTTCTGGCTGCTTGCTTTGTTTTTCCTCATTATGTACATTATTTAGTCATTCTGTTTGCTTTCCATGCAGGCCTGTCTTTTTCTGACATTGTCTGCGCAAAAAACGTCCTTAATGCTCCAAATCAATCTTATGTAGAAGAAAATGAAGATGGATTTGAGATTTTACTTCGTTCGAACCATTAGCAAAAATCGCGGGTATCCTGACAAAGGATACCTTTTACTTACCTGACAGGCAATCTTAAATACTATCTTTTTTTTGTGAACTTTGTTATTGTAATTAACAGACAAAACATGTTACAGCAATCATATGACTGCCCAAGGAGGGAATCTTGGATGATCTCCATCTTTATTATTTTTGCCGTTTTTATTTTATTTTATATCAACAAGATGACAAATTCGCTTTGTCTCCAAAAAGAGATTCCTGAGGAACGGCAGCCCAAAGTATTCAGAACCATTAACATTCTTATCACCATATTGCTAATCTCTTCATTTGTAGAAATCTTGTATGCTTAGGATATCCTGAGTGCTCTTACCATGAGCAAAAGCGGCGGAGAATTTCCGCCGCTTTTTATATATTGTGAAGGTTTTTATCTTAGTAAAGCCAAGATGCTCCTATGATGATCAGCAAAATGAATAACACGACAATTAGCGCAAAACCTCCGCCGTATCCGCATCCTCCGGACATTTGGAATCCTCCTTTCGATTTGCGGCACAAAGCCCAGCAGATGGACTCTATGCCGAAACTAGGCTTACAGCCAAGCTGCGCCTACAATTATCAATAAGATAAACAATACAACGATTAACGCGAAACCTCCGCCGTATCCTGCACCCATGGATAACACCTCCCCTTTAGGCTGCTACCATATCCTATTCATTTGCCTCTGTGGTCGGATAGGCTACTTTCCCGGCTATCCAAACTTTTTTAGGCTGCTTGAATTTGAAACCTCCCATCAGAGGGTTCCATGTATCATATGTACAATTGTCCTGAATGGGATGGGCGAATACCCAAATCTTTTTAAAAAACAATGGTTTATGAACCAAGCATTACTTTCTTCTTTTGTTATTTTTTTCATTTATGGTATAGTAGAGAATGTGATAAATGAAGGCACTGTGAAGGCAATTGCTGGTTTTTAAGAAATCTAAAAATTCAGCAGAAGACAGCAGTCAAGCTCACCAGAGCCAAATTTGAAAATTAATTTAGGAGTGTTCAACATGAAGAAATGGATGCTATCGCTCTCCATTGCAGCCGGAGTAATTGGATTAAGCGCATGCAGCAGCACCGGCGGCGACTCAGGAGATGTTGTTGTTGAAACAAAGAGCGGAAACATTACGAAGGACGAGCTTTATGAAGCAATGAAGGAAAAATACGGCGAACAGGCGCTCCAGGAGCTTATTTATGAAAAAGTTCTTTCTGATAAATACAAAGTAACAGACGAGGAACTTAACGAGAAAATTGATGAACTAAAACAGCAGCTTGGCGCTAACTTTGAAATGGCCCTTATGCAATATGGCTATAAGGATGAAGAAGATTTAAGGGAAACCTTCAAAACAGGCTTGCTTCAGGAAAAAGCCGCTATTAAAGATATTGAAGCAACAGAAAAAGAAGTTAAAGAATACTATGATAACTTCAAGCCGGAAATCAAAGCACGCCATATCCTGGTTGAAGATGAAAAAACGGCGAACGAAGTAAAGAAAAAGCTTGATGAAGGCGGAAAGTTTGAAGATCTGGCAAAAGAATATTCTAAAGACCCTGGATCTGCTGCAAATGGCGGAGATTTAGGCTGGTTCGGCCCAGGGAAAATGGTTCCTGAATTCGAAGAGGCAGCTTATGCCCTTGATGTGAATGAAATCAGCGCTCCTGTTCAATCAGAACATGGTTTCCATATCATTCAAGTAACTGAGAAAAAAGAGAAAAAGTCATTTGATGAAATGAAGAAGGAAATGGAATACCAAGTGAAAGTCTCCAAGCTTGATGGCGAGAAAATACAGCAGGCAATGGATCGTGAACTGAAGGCTGCTGATGTTGATATTAAAGATAAGGAACTAAAAGGAGTTCTTGATAAACCTGAAGCTGAAGGTGAAACTGGAACTGAAGCGAAATAATAAAAAACGGGGCTCCATGCTGGAGTCCCGTTTTTTATGTGTTATTAGTCATCCTGCTGATTGCTGAGCGGATTTACGCTCTTCTTTTTCCCGTTCAAGACGCTTCATATAAATTTCACCCTCGCGTTCTATGCTGTCATGCTCCACTTTTTTCTCTTCCCTGCCTGTCCTTACCGCCATATATGCACTTATAACGATTCCGGCTGCAACAAAATATACCCAAATTGGAATCATCTTTTTCCCCTCTTTCTTTTTATATGGTTGTCCATTTACTATAAAATGTATGCTGAACCGGAAAAAATATGATAGACAGACACTAAAAATGCCATCCTTTCCCATTAGGAAGGATGGCATTTATTATTTATGAAAACTAGGCTTATAGAATGAACGGTTATCCAGAGCAAATACCCGCTCCGAAAATTCTCCAGGTTTTACCCTTTCAAGAGCTCTATCAAGCATATTCATTTTTGCATCAATATTATCAATATAATGAAGAATTTCTGCTTCCTTGATTAATGGCGGCTTCGGACTGCCCCATTCTGCTTTGCCGTGATGGGACAAGACCAGGTGCTGAAGGACCATAATCTCTTCACCGCTGATTCCAAGTTCCTCAGCAGCTTTTCCTATTTCATTTATCATAATGGTTATATGCCCTAGAAGGTTTCCTTCTATTGTGTAGGATGTTGAAATCGGTCCGGACAACTCTGTAATTTTCCCTAAATCGTGCAGGATGACTCCAGCGTACAATAAGTCCTTATCCAGGCTTGGATACAAACCGGAAATTACTTTAGCCAAATCCAGCATGGAAACAACATGATAGGCAAGACCGGAAACGAATTCATGATGATTCTTGGTAGCGGCCGGATATTCAAGAAAGTCCTTTTGATGCTTCTTCAGTAAATGGCGGGTGATCCGTTGAATGTTCGGATTTTTCATTTCAAATATATATTGAGTGATTTTACTCATCATTTCATCAGTACTTAAGGGTGCTGTTTCGAGAAAGTCTGCCAGCTTCACCGGATCAGTTGGAGAGGCCGGCCGTATTTGGCGGATTCTTAACTGATTGCGTCCACGGTAATTTAAAATATCCCCCGCCACTTTTACAATGGTTTCGGGACTGTAGTTTTTGGCATCTTCATCAGACACATCCCAAAGCTTTGCTTCAATTTCTCCGCTTTGGTCCTGGAAGATAAGGGTCAAGAACGGCTTTCCATTACTCGCAATACCCTTAGTTGCATTTTTGATGAGCAGAAAAAGCTCGATTTGTTCTCCTACTTCGTAATAAACAATTCCTTTTGACATACGTGCGCCGACGCTCCCTTCACGAGGTTGTTTAAAAGGGCATTCAGAAATAGACACATCCTTTGCAGCCTCTTTAAACATGCAATTCTATTAACCTAGTATACCACACAGGTCCTGCTCTCTCCTAAATTAATCATGTCTTTTGTCCGCCATAAAAACCCATTCACTTTTTCATGAATGGGTTTTTTGATAATTGCGGGTTACAGCAAAAGCAGCAATATTGGAATAAATAACGAAAGGATAATTGCAGAAGTTGTCATGGCTATACACCCCATGGCACCTTCTTCCTCTCCCCACATGAGTGAACGGCTGGCTCCCAGCATCTGTGCTGAAGTGCCCATTGCCAATCCTTTGGCAGCTTTACTATTTATTCCAAGCCACTTCAATATGTTTGGTCCCATCATAACGGAAAAAAGACCAGAAAATAGCACAAAGAAAACAGTAAATGCCGTGGTTCCTCCTAGGCCATCCGAGACCGTTAAGGCTACAGGGAGTGTTACCGAACGCGGAATAAGAGATGCCATGATCTCCTGATTAAAGTGAAAAACCTGTGACATAATGTAAACCGAAAATATGCCTAAGGAGGTCCCGGCAAAGACTCCTGAGAATATTTTCTTAAGATGTCTTTTCATTAAGGGCCACTCCTTATATAAAGGAACCGCAAAAGAGACAACCGAAAGCTGGAGGAGCAGTTCAAACAGACTGCTTCCTTTCTGATATACTGATAGAGGGATGTTGCCCAATAGAAGAAGGATAACTAAGAGCGCAGTTCCGGTGTATAAAGGATTTAGCCAGCTCTTCTTAAACTTCCTGAAAACTTGCAGGCTTGCGATATAACTGGCAAGAGTCATCAAGATGCACCCTATACTATTGAATAAAACAGAATTCATTTTTGGTGCCTCCTTCTTATTTTCTCATACAATAGAACAGAATACGCTGTGCCCAATAAACAGCAAAAGCTGCTTAGAATCAGCACCAAAAGGAAATGAAAATTTAATAGAGGAATAAAATTGGGAGATAAAAATAATCCAATGACAAAGGGGATAAACAGCAGGGTCATGTGTTTAATTTGAAAAGATGCTGCTTTCTCTATCCATTCTAATTTAATTAAATTGGTTACCAATAAGAGTAATAACATAAGCATCCCCATGACACTTCCAGGAAACGGAATATGAAAAAACGCAGCCGCAAAATTCCCTGCAATCAGAAAGATAGCGAGTAACAATATTTGAATCAGCCAGGGCAAATGATTTTCTCCTTCCTAACCGCTTTTTATCATCTTACTGGATTAAAAAAGAAAAAACTTGATATTTGTAAGGTTTCTTAACACACTTTTTAATAATACTTGTGACTTTTTGTAAGATTTTCTTACCATACATATAAAAAAGCTGCCTGTTATATTAGACAGACAGCTTTTCCTTTGCAACCAAATATATTTGTTCTTCCTGAAAATGCGGCAGAAGATGCTTATGACAGGTGAAAAATAAAATTTGCCTCCCTGTAATGTTCTTTAACAGGTTAATCATTCTTTCCGTCCGGACATGATCAAAATTCACGAAGCTATCATCAATAATAATGGGGAACGGGTATTTGCCATAAATCGTCATGGCAAGTGCAAGCCTAAAGGATACGTATATCTGTTCCGAAGTCGCCTGACTCAGTTCTTTTGCTTCAAAAATTGCTCCTGTCCTGCTTTCTATCAGAAAACCGCTTCCTTCTTCTTTGGGAAAAATTCGTACATAACGGCCATTGGTTAAATAAGAAAGATATTGCTCTGCATTTCCCAGTATTTTGGGCAAACGCTCATTTTTAAAACTGTTTATCGTTCGATCTAATATATCCTTGGCAGCAGCATATTTTGCCCACTCCCTTGCTTCTGCTTCAAACTCAGATTTCAGCAAGGCGAACTTATGGAGGAGTTCCGCATATGTTCCGCCCTCTTCAAGAATTCCAATTTGATATTTTACCTCAGCAAGTTTGCTCTGCAGATCAGGAATACTTTTCTTTAGCTGAGCAGCTTTTTCGCTAACAGCTTGGCTCTCCGCTTCCGGTTTTGACAAAGTGGAATATTTTTCGATTTCTTCCTGTGAAAAAGAGTTAAGATTCATTTGCTTGCGGACCTGTGTTATCTGTTCTTCAAGTTCTGTTAATTTCTGTGCTTCAGCTGCTTTTTCCCGGTATTCCCCGGCATCGTCAGTGCCGGCACTTGAGAGCAGGTGCTCGCATTCTTTTTGGAAGTGGCTAAGTTCGGCAAGCACTGTGCTGAGTTCAAGCTTTAACTCTTGAAGCTTGGCTTCTCTTTCAACCTGCTTGATCTGTTTTTCTGTTTCTTCCTTTAGCTTTTTTTTCAGCTGATAGCCGATTTCCTGAACGCTTCCCGGCTCACCATCCAATAGAGCCTTTAGCATTTGAAAAGATTGAAGTTTCTCATTGATTCCCTTTTCTGCTGATGCCTTTCTTTCAAAAGTATATTTCTTTTCCCTGGTAAGGACTTTCAGCTTTTCAATCAGACTAAAAGCCTCACTTAAATAGTTTTTGGCAATTTCAGAAGGAAGCAACAGCTGTTTCCCCAGCTGCAGGAGTTCAGATTCAAGTTCGGCAGATTCCTTTTCCCATTTTTCAAAGGAGCTAATGACCTTTTCGTATTTTTCATTTGTCTGTTCAAGCTGAATCTGTAATTGTATAAGCTGATTTTGCCTTTCGCTGTCTTTCTTCAGCTGCGCCTCCAGGTCCGCAGCATGCTGAATGTCAGGATGCTTCAATTTCTCCAGCAGTGATTGTTCTTTTTCACTGAGGGCTTTTATCTCATCTTTAATAAAGCTGTCCTCTCCCTTAGGCTCCGTTTTGTTTGCACTAGCAAAACAAAAGGCTGCGCCTATCAACCCTGCACCTGCAATCACCCATAATTGACTAAAGATTCCCCAGCCGGCAAAAGCTGCAAAAAGAACTCCCAAAAACAAAAGCTGCCTTTTTTCCCGGTTTGTCTTTTGCTGTCTTTTTTCCTGTTCCTTTTTTTCTGTTTTAAGAAGGAACTGAAGTCTTTCCTGTGTATCCTGCAGCTCTTTTTCGATATTATGCTTATTAGCGGTGAAGCTTAATGTTTCTTTAATGGCCGCACGTTCATCTTCCATAAGAAGCTGCTCTTTCAATTCTCCAATTTTCTGTTCCGTATTCTCCAGCGCCGCCTTTTCATCGTTAAACCGATCGTCCAGCTCCAGTTTCATTGCTTGCAGGTGATTTCGCCGGGAATTTACTGCATTTATCTTTTCCTTCATAAAAACACTCGTATCAGCCTGTTCAAGCTGCTGTTCATCAATCTGAAGATGGAGTCTTTCCTGAAGATTTGCAATTTCCTCTGAAATATTATCCAGCTTTATTGATAATTCTTTTTCTTCTTGAGTTAATCTATCCAGCAGCGGCAGACCCTCAACTGCTGCATTGATATGCGGCTCATGCTTAAGAAGCAAATGATCAGGCTGACTGCTTTCCAGCTCTTGTTCCAAAATGTTTATTCTGGATTCCAGACTGGCTTTTCGCCCTTCCAGCGGCTGAATCAGGCTTTCGAGTTTCTCCAAAAGAGCAAGCCCATTTGCCGGAAAAGACATGTCTGTAAATCTTTCCCGTTCTTTGATCAGCTCTTGCTCCTCTGCCAGTAATGGATAGAGTTCCTTCCATTCTTTTAGACGGGATAGCTTCTGCTGATGTTTCTCCAGCTCATGCTGTATTTTCTGTAAATCGTTTTCCAGGCTTTCTTTTTCATCCAGCAATATCCAATACTGCTCATTATTCTGCTCTGCTTTTTTCAAATCCCGATGCAGCTGCTTCATCTCTTTCAGCTTTACATTCAGGGAAGGCTTTTTTCCGTTTGGTTTAAAGCGGCTTTCCAATTCCTTTTGAAGTATATTTTCAGCAGATACGAGATGATCCGTACCCAGTGACCCTGCTGAAAACAAATACCTTCCCAAATCTTCACCCTTCATTTGATTCAGATTTTGCAGCCCATGAATATTAAAGGAGAAAATAGATTGATACAGATTTTTATCAATATGGTGAAGGAGTTCACTTAAAAGTTCTTCTCCGCCCCTTGTTCCATCTTTAAGCAGGACGCTGACATCCCCTGATGCTTTGCCTTTAACCCGCTCTATAACCGCCTTCCCTCTATCAGGAAAAACAGCGGTAATCCTGCCGCCATATTTAGCTCCTTCCTTAGGCTCATACCTTAATTCCGATTGGGTCTTTGCCGGAAAGCCAAAAAGAACACTATGGATAAAAGACATGATGGTAGACTTGCCTGCCTCATTTTCTCCGTAAATAACCTGCAAGGACTGAATATCGTCAAGTATAAAGTCAGTAAGCTTTCCATAACCGTATATATGTATGTCTGTAATTATCAAGGGTCCACCTCCATTCATTGTCCTCAAGCTTTGTATAACAGGCCCACGAGCAGTGCTTCGGCTTCCTCGGCGATTCTCTGTTTTTCGTCCTTAGTGAGTTCGCCCATAAATCTTCTTGCCAGGGGATGCGAATACAAGGGCAAAGCACTTTCACTGCGCTCTGCAAACTGATCCGCAGTTTTAAAAAGCTCGCTGAAAAAATCTGATTCATGTGCCAGCTTTTCTTTATTCCACATTCTTTTTTCATTCACTGTGATACCGGAAATCCATACAAATGATTCCTCCTCTGCCTCTTCCTCCTGCAGCGTTTCGAGGAGCTCCCCATTGGTTATGCTTCTTAATTCGTGATCAGGCATGCATGCATCGGCAAGTATCAGATTTAGGACTGTTCCCTGCCTGTTTCGCCGCTTTTCTTCCATCAAATTCAAGCAAGTTTCATATACATCCTGATAGTTCACCAATCCGGAAGCATCTATTTCTGCATTTT
Source organism: Cytobacillus sp. FSL H8-0458 (assembly GCF_038002165.1). Taxonomy (NCBI): domain Bacteria; kingdom Bacillati; phylum Bacillota; class Bacilli; order Caryophanales; family Bacillaceae; genus Cytobacillus; species Cytobacillus sp. FSL H8-0458. The sequence continues at coordinate 2,958,289 of NZ_JBBOBR010000001.1, forward strand.
CCCAGGTAACAGGAGCAGCCTCCAGAAACTCCGTCTTTGCACCAGAACTATCAAGATCAACTAAATAGCATCCTTTCGGACCGGTTTCTTTCCGGTTTCTACCCTGTATATTACCGGGGTATATGACGGGCGGCTCGGAAATGATGACTTCCCGTTTATGTATATGTCCAAGAGCCCAATAATCAAAGCCCTTTCCCAGCAAATCATTTAAACGGAACGGCGCATATGGATCATGATCACTGCTGCCTTCAAAAGAACCATGAAGTATTCCAATATGCAGATCAGCTCCATCTTCCCTGCTATATTGATCGATCATCCTTTCCAGCACATGTCTCTTAGGGTAGCTGAAACCGTAGAGATGAACAGATGTACCATTTTCAGCAGTATGCTTCACTGCTTCCACCTCACGGGAAAAAATATGGACATTTTCCGGCATTGGCAAATGGGCCCATCCGCCATCCATATGGTCATGATTACCATGGACTGCATAAACAGCAATCCCGCATTCAGCCAGCCGCTCCATCTCCTTCCGAAAACGGGTTTGTGCCTTTATGCTCCTGTCTTCACCGTCAAATAAATCCCCGGCTAAGATGACAAAATCCACAGAATGGAAAATGGCTAAGTCAATTATTTTGGTAAATGCATCAAAAGTACTTTCCTGAAGCTTTTTAAAAATGGCCGGAGGCAAATGCTTCAAACCGGACATTGGACTATCCAGGTGCAAGTCTGCAGCATGAATAAACGTAACCCTTTTCATGTAAACTTCCTTTCATTCCTTTTTCATTCATTTTACCCCATTTAAAAAGCGAATGCACGTTCCTATTCAAATTGATAAAGATATATCTTTCCTGAGTTTATTTAATTGGTTTTAGACCGGGAAGCTTGTGCATAAAAATGTACAAGACTCTTTCCCCGAGGACTGGCTTAGAGTTCAGGGGAAATTTAAAGGGCGGAGTGGTATATTGGGAATTGGAATTTATTTAAGTTATGTGTTTCTAGGATTGTCCCTGGCAGCTCCAATTGGACCGGTAAATGCCGTCAGGCTTGAAAAAGGGATAAAAAATGGTTTCTGGCATGCGTGGATTGTTGGAGTGGGCTCGATGTTTGCTGATGCGTTTTATATGCTGGTTGTATACCTGGGGCTTATCCATTTTTTGGATACTCCTTTAGTACAAATCTTTCTGTGGCTTTTTGGAGGATTTATTCTTTTATATACAGGGATCGAAAGTATTGTAAATGCCAATAAAATTTCCATAAGCTATGTGCGCAGCCAGGATTCATTGTTTAAATGCTTTTTCTCCGGATTTATTATGTCCATATCCAGCCCTCTCTCCATTCTGTTCTGGCTGGGCATTTACGGATCCGTCCTTGCAAAAACAGCGGCAGCCTATGGAAAAACAGAGCTCTTTTTATACAGTACCATGATTTTTCTGGGACTGATGCTATGGGATATTTTTGTGGCAGGATTGACCACAGGGTTTCGCCGATTCCTGACCTCCAAAGGGATCATCATCATATCGATTCTTTCAGGATTATCGCTGATTGGATTTGGGGCTTATTTTGCGTTCGAAGGAATAAAGGCATTATTTGCATAAATCATTTCATTTAAAAAGGCTCCGTTTCTTAAAGACGGAGCTTTTTTCATATTATTCGTTTTTAGTAAGCTGCAATGCTTTTTTAATATCTTTAAATGAATTGGATTTACCATACATCAATACTCCGCCCCTGTAGACTCTTGCTCCAAAGACAGCGAGCAGTATAATTGAAACGAGAAGGATCGCAATTCCGAGAATCGGCTCCCATACCGGCAGTGACAGCATTCCCACTCTCATGAACATGAGCATCGGAGTAAAGAATGGAATATATGACGTGATGGTTACAAAGGAAGCTTCCGGCTGGCTTAAGCCAAACATAGCAATCATAAAGCCTGCCACAACCATCAGGGTCATCGGAGTAATCATCTGCTGGATATCTTCAATCCTGCTTACCAGTGAACCAAGAAAAGCCGCCAGTGTGGCGTAAAGGAAATATCCAAGAATGAAAAAGATGAGTGCATAAGCGATAGTCGAAGCCGGGATGTTTCCAAATCCAAAAAATTCAAAAAAGCCGCCTTCCATTGTATCGAGATTTTGTTTGACTGAAAAATAACCAACTAATAGTATGAGTGCCATCTGTGTCAGGCTGAGCAGCCCGATTCCCAATATCTTTGCGAACATTTGCTTGATTGGGGAGACACTGGATATCAAAATTTCCATGACACGGGAAGACTTTTCTGTAGCTACCTCCATGGCAATCATATTAGCGTATAAGATGACTGCAAAATAAATAATAAATAACAGAACATAAACAAGTCCTCTTGCCTGATTCAGTTCTTCTTCTGTTTTAGCGTTTTCTTCAAGAGCTGTCTTATCAAAAGGCACCGGCTCATATAGTTTGCTTAATTGCTCCGGGCTAAGGTTTATTTGAGTGGCGGCCATTTGCGTTTTCAGCTGCTGCAGCCCGCCCTGCAATTCGGATGGGATGGCTGAATCGGCTATGCTTCTTGCTTTATAGGCTGCTTCAGGCAGCTCTTCTTTTGTAAAGGATAACAGTAAAAGTCCTTTATACTCTTCATCCTTAACAGCATTTTCCCCTTCTGCCTCTGACCCTTCATAGGCAATTAAAGATATATTGTTATTTAGGGCATCCATTTGTTCCTGAAGAGGAGCTAACAGCACACCTGTCTCATCGATTACTGCGATTCGTTCTTCATCATCCTTATTGAAATAATCAATAATACCGGATAAGTTGGCAAGACCTGCAACTATCACCACAGTAATGAGGGTCGTAACAATAAATGACTTGGTCTTCAGCTTGCTTAAATAAGTATGAAGAAGAATCGTCATAAAGTTATTCATAGGAAGCACCAGCCTTTTCTATAAAAATATCATTCAGAGACGGCTCTTCCAAAACAAATTTACGGACAAACCCCTTCTCTGCAACTTCTCTGAAAATAGCTTCAGCGGCATCTTCACCGGAAATCTGCAGCTGAATCCCCTCAGCTGTCTGTCTGGCTTTCACCACTCCCCTGATATCCTTCAAAGAGCTTAAATCATAATCTGCATGGATAATAAGATTTTTTCTGCCAAAGGAACGTTTAATTTCTTTTAAAGATCCGTGCACTACCGGCCGCCCTTTTTGCATAATGCATAAATGCTCACAAAGCTCTTCTACATGCTCCATCCTATGTGAGGAAAAGACGATCGTTGTACCGTTATCCTTTAACTCCATAACAGCATCCTTCAGCAGCTCTACATTTACCGGATCCAGTCCGCTGAATGGTTCATCCAGAATTAAAAGCTTTGGCTTATGTATAACTGCAGTAATAAACTGGATTTTCTGCTGGTTTCCCTTTGAAAGCTCTTCAATTTTTTTATTGGCGTATTCAGGAACTTTGAATCGCTCAAGCCAATAAGTTAATTCCTTTAAACAGTCCTGCTTTGCCATTCCTCTCAGTTTAGCTAAATAGATAACCTGATCCTTGACCTTCAGCTTTGGATATAATCCTCTTTCTTCAGGAAGGTAGCCTATCAGCGGACTGGTTGAATAATCGATGGGATTTCCATTCCACGTAATCTTTCCTCCGCTGGGATCCAATAGCCCCAGGATCATTCGAAAGGTAGTCGTTTTACCGGCGCCATTCGCCCCGAGGAATCCAAACATCTCACTTTCGGGAATAGATAGTGACAAATCGTCCACTGCCGTAAACGTACCAAAACGCTTTGTTACATGTTTAAGCTCTAACGCCATATCGATTTCCTCCTTTTCCTATTTAGCAGTACGTACATAAAAGGCAAAAAGTTCCCTGATTAAAAATATTTTGTATGTTAATTTACTAGATCTCCTATAAATAAATATTTTGCACATTTAAAGAAATTATGTAAGAATAATAGTAACTATCTGAATTTTATAATAAGAGGGTGTCTCATAATGAAGACTTATAAGCTTACTGCATTTGAACAGGACGGGGAAAAGATACTGGATGAAGCATTCCAGGCAGCTTCTGATAACGAAGCTAAAAGTGTGGGAGAAAATCTCCTTAAGGAAAAAGGGCTGGATGACAAAACTCACCGCTGCACCTCTCCTGCCGGCAAGCTGATATTGTTTCATAGGTAAAAAGAAAAGCGGAAGCGCCTTGCCCACGAAGGAACGCAGACTAAAAGCGCCACGTCCTGTGGCAACGTCTGCATGACCCCATCCTCCCAATAGCTTTCGCTTTTGATCGTGCGATGATTATGCTGACGAAGCCTTCCTTCTCCTGCGGGCCTCAAGCACAAGACGAGCCTCCCGGAAAGGTGTTCTTTCCTTCTGGAAGGGATTGGCTTATGTCTCGTCTTCCTAGGAGCCGCAACTGGACAAGCTTGTGACCTCGAGGGGATAGGCGCTGGAGCTAGACAGTTATCTGAGTTCAATGATGTACATTCTGGTTAAGAAAAGCAAAGGGCTCAGCTCTTTGCTTTTCTTCTGTGGATCCTTATTTCCCCTTAAACACAGGCTTCCTTTTTTCAATAAAGGCCTGGATTCCTTCTTTGTGATCTTCTGTTTGCCGCATTTTATACTGGCCGAGCTTTTCGAGCTCAAGCACTTTCAGCAGGAGCGGCCGGTTTTTATCAGCAAGAATTTTCTTTGTCTTAATCATTGCTTCTGTCGGTCTGTTCAGCCATTGGCTTAATTTTGCATCAACTGCTGTGCTTAAATCAGCTTCTGCTATTTCGTGAATCAACCCCAATTGCAAAGCTTCATCTGCAGTCAGCACTTTTCCTTCCCAGATTAAATGCTTCGCTTTATCTTCACCAATGCGCTGCTGCAGGAAGAAATGAGCCCCTCCGTCAGGAATTAAGCCGATTCCAATAAAATTCATGGCAAGCTTGCTGTTCTTGTCTGCCAATATATAATCAGTGGCAAGAGCCAGGCTTAGCCCCAAACCGGCAGCTGCCCCTGTTACAGCACTTATGGTCAGCTTTGGCATGCTATAAAGAGTTACAGCCAGCTCGCTAATGCAATCCATCACATCCGGGAAATCGCTTTCATTAGTTTCCAAAAGCATTGTTTTAATATCCCCGCCTGAGGAAAATGCGCGGCCCCTTCCTTTCAATACAACAATATCGATCTCATCCATTTGGCCAATATCTTTCATGGAAGTCAAGAGCCCTTTCAGCATTTCCACATTCAATGCATTCAATGATTCCGGCCTGTTCATCTCAACCGTTGCCACACGGCCATCAAGCTGCACGCTGACAGTATCAGTTACAAAATCTGTTGTCAAAATACTTCTCCTCCTTAATAAGCTTCTTTTATTATAAAGAGTATTATTATATTTAAAAAGTGTTTTATCTAAAAATTTATAATTTTGTCACTTGTTTGTCACGGCTTTGAAAATCCATCCATCTTATTTTCACTTTAGCAGAATAAACGGTATCTTTCCGGTGGGTTGACGCAGCTTGTTTAGCTATTTTTTAAACTTGAAGAATTTAAAAAGCAGCATCCACTGAAGGATGCTGCACTTGACTCTTATTTACTTTGCCTGTCCTGTATATTCTTTTTGGACCTGGTCTCTTAAAGCCATTTTGAGAAATTTCCCTACAGAGGTTTTTGGTATTTCCTCAAAGAAAAGTATTTCATCCGGAAGCCACCATTTTGCAAATTGCGGCTTCAGGAATTCATAAAGCTCTTCTTTTGTGGTTTGCCCTTTAAATGGCTCTTTCAGAACCACGCATGCCACCGGCCTCTCCTGCCATTGCTCATGCGGGACAGCAACAACCGCTGCCTCAAATACTGATTCATGAGCCATTAAGACATTTTCGATATCAACGGAAGAAATCCACTCCCCTCCGCTTTTAATTAAATCTTTTGTCCGGTCAACGATTTTCATAAATCCTTCTTCATCAATGGTTACGACATCTCCCGTGTAGAGCCAGCCATCACGGAATGCTTCATTGGTCCGCTCATCTTTATAATATTCAGAAGCAATCCATGGCCCTCTTATGGCGAGTTCCCCCATTTCCTTCCCATCCCATGCTGCTTCCCCATCCTTGCCGGCAATCTTCATTTCCAGCCCAGGTACAAGAATGCCCTGTTTGGCTTTTATGTCCAGCTTCTCTTCGGCAGATAGCTCTTCCTGATAGCTTTTTAAAGTCGAAATAACAACAAGCGGGCTTGTTTCAGTCATTCCATATGCATGCATGAATGGAATTTTGTGCTTTTGCTCGAAGGCTTTAATCATGCCTTTTGGCGCTGCCGAACCTCCACACAAAACCGATCGAAGTGAGCTCATATCATATTTATTTTCATCGAGTTCTTTTAATAATCCGAGCCAGATTGTCGGCACTCCGGCTGTTATGGTAACTTTTTCAGTTTGAATAAGTTCTGCCAGAAGTTTCGGTGTAAAATATGGCCCCGGCAATACAAGAGCGGTTCCAAACCAGACAGCAGCAAACGGCAGCCCCCATGCGTTTACATGGAACATCGGCACTACCGGAAGAGCGATATCTTTCTCACTTACCGCTGCACTGTCTGCCATCCCAAGTGCCATACTGTGGAGAACAATGCCTCTGTGGGAATAGACTACACCTTTAGGGTTGCCTGTAGTTGCTGAGGTATAGCACATTCCCGCTGGTAAATTTTCATCCAGATCATCAGGATATTCATAGGCACCGCTTGCTTCATTGATAAGCGTTTCATAGTGGTATACCGGCGAAAGAGACGTCTCCGGCAATTCTTCTTCATCTGTCATAATAATGAACGCCTTTACCGTCTTCAATTCATCCTTAACCTTCTCAATCAGCGGTACAATGTCAGGATCGATAAGCAGCACTTTATCTTCTGCATGGTTAATAATATATGTAATATGCTGAGGTGAAAGACGGATATTAATCGTGTGGAGAACGGCTCCGCTGCAGGGTATGGCGAAATAAGCTTCCAGGTGGCGATGATGGTTCCATGCCAGTGTCCCGACCTTATCCCCTCTATCTACTCCCAGCTTTTGCAGGCTTTCTGCCAGCTTTCTGGTCCGTTCTGCAATCTCCTTATATGTAAATCTCTGAATTCCGCCGGCCGTTCTTGAAACGACCGTTTTCTTTGGAAAATACTTTTCTGCCCGCTTGATCATTTGCGTCATAGTCAAAGGTGTCTGCATCATCATTACAATTCCCCCTTTTTAGAAAACGCTTACATTTAGAATTATAGAGTTCTATGATCTTTTACCTAATTCATTCTCTTAATTTTCAGGAATTCCTTTAATATTTTTCTTAATTTTCTAAAATATATTTAAAATAAAAATCCCCGCCTATTCGGCAAGGGATTCGTGTTTATTAAATAGCTCTTTTAATATTTTCAATTTCTCATCTGCATAATGTTCAAAACTGTCATTATACGATTTTGGATCCTTCGGGTTTGCAAAATGAGTGATTTTTCCTGTCTCGGGATCAATGAACTTACTGGAAGCCCCGCAGCCAAGCCCGATAATTGTCTGCTGTTCTTCCATTATCATGATGTTATAGATGCTTTCCTGATTTGGAAGGGCATAACCGACATTTTCAAGATTGCCGAGAATATTTTTCTGACGGTAAAGATAATAAGGATAGTAGTTATGCTCTTTTGTCCAATCCTCAGCCATATCCATCATTTTTTCAATTTCTTCCCGGTCAGCAACTTTATATTTTTGCTTGTTCTTTGTCATTTCCGAAGCTCGTTTAAAAGATAAAGTATGAACTGTAAGGGATTCCGGCATTAATTTCTCTGTTTCATCCAGAGTATGCGCAAATTCCCGCACTCCTTCTCCAGGCAGTCCAATGATCAAATCCATATTGATGTTGTTCATCCCCATATTACGGGCCAAATGGAATTTATCCACGGTTTCTTCTACTGTATGGTGACGGCCTATTGCTTTCAAGGTCTCCTGAATATAGGACTGAGGATTGATGCTGATACGATCAATATTCCATTTTTTCAGCACTTCAAGCTTTTCAGGTGTGATCGTATCAGGACGGCCTGCTTCCACAGTGACCTCTCTAATGTTTTCTACATCTGGAAAAGATTCATACATTTCCTCATAAAGCATATCCATCTCTTCTGCCGTAATGCTTGTCGGAGTCCCTCCACCATAATAGACAGTAGTGATTTTTACATTATTTTCTTTCAGCCAATTACCAATTTTGCGCATTTCAAAATGAAGGCCGCCAAGAAATGAGTTAACAGAACCCTGCCTGCCATTAATTGCATATGCGGGAAAAGTACAATACGCGCACTTTGTCGGGCAGAAAGGAATGCCAATATATATGCTTACCTCATTTTTCAAGTCATAAAGATCTGGCACAACAGCAAGCTGCCGGTCTACAATATTCTGCATAAGCTGGATTTTTTCATCTGTAATCAAGTACTCCTCCTTCAGCTGCTGATGAGCTTCCTGGAGAGGTGTCTGATTCTGCATGGCACGGTGAAGCAATTTTGTAGGACGTACCCCCGTTAGAATTCCCCACTTCTGGGTAATGCCCGTCCATTCCTGCAAAACAGTCAGATATACATGTGATACAGCATTCTTCACTTGTTTAAAATTCTCTTTTTCTGACTCAGCCGGAACGAAATTTTTTTCAAAATTGGCTGTAAGATGTCTGCTGTCTTTATCAGTAAGCTCTGCAGCAGCTTTAATGTGTTGTCCTCGCTCAATCTGAAAAGAAATTGTCAGATCTGCTGCAGAATTCTCACCCAGCACCACTTCACATTCTTCAAAAAAGAGGTTCCCAATCAGCCGAAGCGGCCGATGGAATCGTTCATCCTGTATGCCTAAAATTGAAATGTTCAAATCTATCACCTTTTTTTAGAAAATATAATAATCTGCCGGTGTTTCATCTCACTGATGGCAGCTGCAGAGTCTTTATAATTGATGTTGACAAACTCCTTTTAGTGTACAGAAATGGGGAAACAAGGTCAATATCAGGGAAGTGAATACTTTGGATCGCTTTATTTAATTCACTCTTTTTCTATCTTTCTCTTTATCCATTGCCCTAAATCAAAAAAGAGAGCCGATCTGCCTGACCGACTCTCTTTCATTCAATTTTATTTTAACAGATTCATTTTCTTCAGGAAGTCAATTGGATGCTGTTTGCGGAAATGTTCTTTAACCATGTAGCTTACACCGCTCTGGTCATTAGATCGTGTCAGCCAGTCTGCTGCCTTTTTTACATCTGCCGGGGCATTGCCCATTGCCACACCCAGACCGGCGGCTTCAATCATTTCCAGATCATCTTCAGAATCTCCTATGACGACCATTTGGTTTCTGGAAATTCCAAGATGTTCACATAAATAAAGCAAACCATTCAGCTTTGAAACTCCTGAAGGAACAATGTCCATCCTCAGATCATTCAGTTTAATGACTTCTACATTTTCAAACATGCCCCAAATGGCTGTCTTAGCATCCTCAAGGTCTTCTTTATCTTCAAAGTACACTTCAATTTTCGGCGGTGTGACCGGCTCATCTAATATGGTGTCACTTAATGAATCCACAAATTGCTGGGAAAAAAAAATGGGATCGCCGGTTGTAAAAACAGTTTTAGCAAGCATATTGGTATTGAGCTTCGTTTTGTTGGCAAGGGAATATTTTTCGTGCACCAGCCTGATTTGACAGGTAAAGCCTTCAAGCAGGCGCACGATTTCAAACGTTTCATCTTCCTGAATCCTTTTTACAAATATCGGTTTTTCCTGGGAGGCTGCAATATATGCCCCCCTGTGTGTGACCAGCAAAGAATTGATTTTCAATGCTTTAGCCACTTTTTTCGCGGATGGAAAGCTTCTGGAAGTGACAAGTGTTACATAAATTCCCTTTTGCTGAACATATTCTATCGCTTCTTTTGTTGATTTATGAAGTCTTCCATTTGATTGGAGTAGTGTTCCGTCTATGTTTAAAGCAAGCATTCTGTATATCATCCAATTTGCCCCCTATTCTCGGTGTAAAATTGTCCTATTACACTTTTATGAAGGAAAGGACTTGATTAGAACATAACATGGACAATGCGGAAATATTTTCATAGCTTACTGCTTAATGACGGCTATTGTCTGATTTTCCGATCATTTGATATAAAAAATGATAAATTATTCATTTACATTTTGTTTGCTCCGTATTAAGATGGAGTCATTAAAACTGCATATCAAAGTTTTGCACTAGGGGAGCTTTTTGGCTGAGAAGAACAATCCGTTCTGACTCTTATCACCCGATCTGGATAATACCAGCGTGGGGAAGTGCAGGTGAACGGCTATCATTTATAGTGTATTGATAACATTCAACTGCATTTCCTTATGGGAATGCAGTTTTTTATTTTCATTAGGCTCTTTTCGTATAAATTGTTGTTTTTGGCATATTAATGTTGTCCGTTGATTTCCGCTCCAGGCTGCTCGCTTTCCGCGGGGCGGGCGGTGAGCCTCCTCGACGCTTCGCGTCTGCGGGGTCTCACCTGTCCCGCAACTCCCGCAGGAGGTTGAATAAGCTTCCTCGGAAAACACCGCACGAAGAAAATGCGAATGCATTTTTGAGAATCTCGCACCTTCCGCTCCAATCAACTCAGTAAATAAGATACAAAAAGCAACAACTTTGCGAAAATAGCCTTTCATTAAAACTTAAATAGGAGGATGAAAAAATGCAGGAAAATTTTCTATGCGGAACAAGTGAAATTACAGGGTGCAGGTTTTCGATTTACCCCATGACTGACAGGTTTGCTGATGTTATTTTATCAGCTCTAAAAGAAGTGGACACGAGCAAGGTATGGATGGAAACAGATGATGTGAGCACCTGTGTGCGAGGCAGATCTAATCATGTTTTCGATGTGGTCAAAGCTATTTATCTTGAAACAGTTAAGCATGGAGACCATGTAGTATTTAACGGCACTTTTTCAAATGGATGTCCCGGTGATACTGCAGGAGATGCTTATCTTGCTGAGAATGAGGAACGGGCAAATGAAGAATCAGCAGCAGGGATCAGCCAGGAAGTCGCGGTCCAGTTCGCCCTTTATCCGATGGGGATTCCTGATTACATGAATGTCATTATGGACCAGGTCGAGCTTGCAAAGAATCAGGGAACTTTTACTAAAGGGGTGCATTATGCTTCAAGATTAGATGGGGATGCACACTCTGTTTTTAAAACACTTGAGGATGCTTTTGAAAACTGTAAGAAAAGCAATTCTGCGCATATTGTTATGACGGTGAATATGTCTGCCAATAGTCCATCCAAAAAGGAGACTGAATAATATGCTTGAAAAGTGGAAGCTTCGTGAAGTCATTGTTTTGTCTGTACTCGCTGTCGTGTTTGCAGTTGTATACCTGGTATTCATGCAATTTGGCAACGTGCTATATGCAATGTTCGGCTTAATTGGCTATGATCTTATTTTTGGCATTTGGTTTATTGTTTCAATTCTCGCAGCGTACATAATCAGAAAACCCGGGGCAGCTTTCTTATCGGAAACCATCGCTGCAGCGATTGAAGTCATGATCGGCAATGCAGTCGGTCCCCGCCTGATTTTGTCTGGCATGATTCAGGGGATTGGAGCGGAAGCTGTTTTTGCGGCCGCGAAATGGAATAATTACCGGACATGGGTGTTAATTGCTGCCGGCATGGGCTCTTCTGTTACAAGCTTTATTTGGGGCTACTTCATTTCCGGCTATGCGGCCCTCTCACCCGGTTATGTAACTGCTATGTTTTTTGTGAGGCTGATCAGCGGTGCTTTACTAGCTGGATTGCTGGGCAAATGGCTGAGCGAAAGCCTTGCAAAAACTGGGGCATTAAACAGCTTTCCTATTGGAAAAGAGCTGAAAAGGGGAAAATCGGAAAATGGCATTACAGCATAACCGGCACATATTAAAAACTGAACAGCTTTCCTTCAGATATGAAGATGTGGAGAAACCTATCTTTAAAAATGTGCAATTCAGCCTTTATCCAGGGGAAGCAGTGCTACTATTGGGCCCCAGCGGATCGGGAAAAAGCACACTAGCTTTCTGCTTAAATAAATTGTATCCGGAGGCCGTTGATGGCGAATTGGATGGGAGCATTTTATTCAAGGGAAGGAGACTGGAGGAATTCGGCCCTGGTGAAATTAATCAGCACATTGGGATTGTATTTCAGGACCCTGAAAGCCAATTTTGCATGACCACAGTCGAGGATGAGCTGGCATTTGGACTTGAGAATTTGAAAACGCCGCATGAAGAAATCGAGAGTAAGATTGATGAAGCATTGGAGCTTGTTCATCTTTTGCCATATAAACATGCCCCAATCCACAGCCTTTCCGGGGGCCAAAAGCAAAAGCTTGCACTGGCATGTGTTTTATCATTAAAACCGGATATCCTGATTTTGGACGAACCGACAGCAAATCTGGACCCGGCTTCAAGCTATGAACTTACTCGCATCATCAAAGAGCTTAAAGAGAACCTGGCATTTTCCCTTCTAATAATTGAGCACAAGCTGGATGATTGGATTGATTTGACCGACCGCTGTGTGGTCTTAAACAGGGAAGGCGAAATTTTATTTAATGGAAGCACTGCAGAATGCTTTAATCAATATGCAGAAGAACTTCTGCTTGAGGGCATCTGGCTGCCAAGCGCGGTTAAAGCCGGCCTATCTGGAAAAAAAGCAGGTATTTACAAAGGGGAAAAACTCCCGTTGACTGATCGGGAATTAATCGCCGGATTTGCAAATCCCTTTGGTGCACTTAAGATTTTAGACAACAGGAAAAACAAACACCAAGCCCCTGAAGAGCAGATCATCCTATCAGCAGAGAATCTATCCTTTAATAAAGCTGGTAAGGACTTGCTAAAAAATATTAGTTTTTCTGTAAAAAAAGGCGAATTTGTGGTAATTGCCGGTTCAAACGGATCAGGAAAAACAACGCTTTCCAGACTGCTGGCTGGCCTATATACCCCTTCCAAAGGCAAAATTCTATTTTATGACCGCCCCCTTTCCCAATGGAAGGAGCAGGAGTTAAGACAGAAATCAAGTTACGTTTTTCAAAATCCCGAACACCAATTTATTGCAGATTCTGTCTATGATGAAATTGCCTTCAGTTTAAAAATACAGCAGATTCCTGATGCCGATATTCAAAAAACAGTTCAGGCTGCTCTGCTTCAAGTGGACTTGCTCCAATGTGCTGACATGCATCCTTTTTCCTTAAGCCAGGGACAAAAGCGGCGGCTAAGTGTGGCATCGATGCTTGTGAATGACCAGGACCTGCTCCTCCTTGATGAGCCGACATTTGGACAGGATGCCAGGACGTCAGGGGAGCTTATGATGCTATTGGAAACAAAGATCCAAAGCCGAGGTTCAGTGGTGATGATCACACATGACATGGAAATCCTTCATTCCTATGCGGACAAAGTAATTGTTCTTTCAGAAGGAGAGAAGATCTACGACGGTTTGCCTGATGCATTATGGAAGAAAGATGAGATTATGAAGGTTGCTTCCCTAAAGGTTCCTTACATAGAAAAGCTAAGGAATAATATCGGTTCCATTGCAGGGAGGGAAAAGCTTGCTCTTACATGAATTTAACCCAAGCATTAAAGCATTCACTGTCATAGTCTGTGTGTTAATTCTATCGGTTTTCTTTGATCCGGTTACACCTTTTCTGACCTTAGTGATAACTGCAGCAGCCACCTTTATTTTTGGTAGAGTTTCATTCAAAAGATGGATTCTGCTTTTCTCGCCATTTGTCTTCATGGCTGCAATATATATTTGGTCGGCTTTGATTTTTTCTAAAGCGATTGAAGGAGAAACCATATTATGGGCATGGGGGATCTTCACATTGACTGAGGAGGGCTTTTTGCGTGCCCTCTCCCTTGGAATGAGGATTTTAAGCTTTACCTCTCTGTCCCTTCTGTTCATTTTAACAACAAAGCCGACAGAATTTCTGCTGAGTTTAATGCAGCAATGCCGGCTCTCTCCAAAGCTTGCATATGGAATTATGGCAGGCTATCGGTTCCTGCCATTAATGAAAGAAGAGTTTGAGATTATCCGAAGCGCACACCGGATCAGGGGAGTACCCAAAGCCCGGACACTCCCGGGAAAAATGGCAGAGCTTAAGAGGTATACAGTTCCCCTCCTTGCCGGAGCGATCCGTAAAGCTGAGAGGACGGCCATGGCAATGGAATCAAAAGGGTTTACCGGAGATAAAAACCGGGATTTTTATCATAAAGTCCCGGTTTCATGGAAAGATTGGGCATATTTTGCCTTGTTTATCGGCGCAGTACTGGTCAGTGCCTATATTTCATGGCTTTTCGGGTTTCTGAAGCTTTATAATGGCGAACTTTAGCAGGCGATTCTTGACTTCTGAGCGGATAGCATCTTTTTATGTGCGGAAAGAGCAATTTTGTGTGGGCATAAATTTTTTTCTGTGCGTTTATTTCCAATTTATGTACGCAAAGACTCTTACCCGCATTTTCAGAATCGGTAAATTACCATAAAACACCATAAATAACTATGAATAAATCTTATTTACTCTCCTAATGCTATAATTGTAACAATCAAGAAAACTACACCAAGGAGATGATTTACATGGCAAGAAACAGCAATTCTAATCAGCTTTTAGTATCAGGAGTCAGTCAGGCAATTGATCAAATGAAGTATGAAATTGCAACAGAATTCGGTGTGAACCTTGGCCCGGAAACATCTTCAAGAGCAAATGGATCAGTAGGCGGAGAAATTACGAAGCGCCTTGTGCAAATGGCTGAGCAGCAGCTTGGCGGAGCACGCTAGTCCTTCAACGAAATCATCGTAAAATAAAATGCCGCTTCCAGCCCAATCCTGGAAGCGGTTTTTTACCCTATTTAAGCATACTCAATATATCTTCCACTGCCTCAGAAAGTGATAAGGCCTGTATATCTGCACTTGTTGGATCAGAGCCTATAAAAACAGTTTTACACCCAGCCTTCTTGCCTGCCTCAATGTCGCGCTCATGATCGCCTACCATGACGCTTCTAGACAAATCAAGATTGTGCCTTTCGGACAAATCCATCAGCATGCCTGCATTTGGCTTGCGGCATTCACAGCCTGCTTTCGGCTTATGAGGACAATAGGCGACCTCTTTAATATGTCCGCCTTTTTCTGCGACAAGCTCCTGCAGCCTTTCATGAATTCTCTTTAGCTCCCTTTCTTTCAAAAAACCGAGTCCCACGCCGCCCTGATTGGTCACAACGAAAATTTCATATCCGGCTTTGGTCAGTTCTGCCACAGCTTCTGCTGCCCCTTCCAGTAAATATAACTGCTCAGGGTTGTTTACGAATTTTACCCTTTCTGATAAAACCTCATTTAAAACGCCGTCCCGGTCCAGAAAAATGGCTTTTTTCACTGTACTGCCCCTTTCATTAAATCAATATCTATCATAAAGGTACCCATACCTTGTTCTGTTTAATATAGAAAAATGCTTTTTCTTATAAAAAAACTCCCGGAATCAATTTCCGGGAGTTTTCTGATGGTATTATTCAGCTGCACCATAAAGGTCTTCAAGAGGCTTCATGATGATTTTGTTCATTTCTGCAATCATCATGCTCATGCGCTGTTCTGCTTCCATAAGCTTTGAGATCTGGGCGTGCTGCTGTACAAGTGCGACTGTCTTTTGAGCCTGTTCTACTTCTTCCTGTGTAATATCCTGGCCCATCATTTGTTTTTGCTGAAGTTCCATCTGGATTTTGCGGAAGTTATCAAACATCGCTTTTGCAGACGGATCTGCATTCACATCATCATATGCTTGCTTTAGAGCCTTATATTCATTGCTTTCCCGCACTGCTTTTTCTAATTCATAGGCTGAATCATATAAATTTACTGCCATAAAAAACACTCCTTCCGATTCTTGTTCAAAATGGACAATTCACTCTCCGTTTCGAACATCCACTACACTATAACAAACTATGACTGTAAACGCGAGACGATACCCTTTAATTAATCAATATAGCAATGATTCCCTGTACGAGGCCAATAATACCCCCAAGAAGGAAACCTAAATTTGTAATCATGGCTAATTCGCTTTTGATTATGGAAAAGACCATATCTTCTAACCTTTCAACCGAAAAATTGCTGACCTGTTCCCGGACAATTTCTGCCAGACGAAGCCGTTCCATAACCATTTCTGTCTTTCCTGAAAGCCAATCAGAAAGCATCTGAACACTTTTAGGAGCCAGCTCTTCTATCAGTACTGTCCTATAAGGGGCCATAAAAGATGAGAGAGGCTTTTTAAATACATTCTCCAGATTAATGACTCTGTGTGCAATATTCTTTAATACTGAAAGAATCTGTTCCTTTTCGAGCTGCTCTTCAATAACTGCAGCTTCCATCTCAAGAATTTTGCTCCACTCTTTTTGTAAAAGGGTTGTAATCAGGTCGGCCGTACCCTCATTACTTAAAAACCTAATGATTTCCGGCTGAATTTTATCCGCAAGATTAATGTTACCCATGAACATCTGCAGCATATTGCTGAGCACACCGCTTCGCTCACGTACAAAATCATCAGCCATTCTTTGTATCCTCATTTTGCCTTCAATGCTGGAGAAATAATCAACCCCTTTTTGAAGGATCATTGAACTGATAGCCGGAATTTTTTCATCCGCTTTATCCAATAGACCCTGAGGAATAACTTCTTTAAGAGGCAGGCCTCGATATTCACTAATAATTTTTTCATATTTCTGCTCAATTAAAAGGTTTATGCGATTCTCTGTTTTCGCTTGACCATCCGTGATTCCAAACGCTGCAAGAATGTCCTCTGCTGATTTTTCCGTTTGCAGGATCGTTTCCAGCTCTTTCTGAACAAGCCCGGACATATCACGCTGAAATTTATCATTAATGAACTTTTTCTTGATGCTTTCCGGTGTCAGAAGATGATTAACAACCAGCTTTCCCATCTGATCTGCCATTTCATCTCTTCTTTTAGGAATCAGCCCAGGGGTAAATGGAACCTTCCATTTACCTATGTACACGGCATTATAAGGTTTAAAGAGCATTTTAATAGCCAGGTAGTTAGTAAACCCGCCAATGAGAGCCCCAATTATCATCATTAAAATTATTGTCATTGCAATTTCCATAGATATCTCTACCTTCCTTAAGTTACAGGCGCCTGTCTTGACGCACCATTTAATTGCCCAGAACATACGATATGGTATCAGCTTTTGCCTATTTTTTCATTATACAGTGAAAACTTCATCAATGGGAGTTTTGCACATTCTGCCGCATAAATTCAGCATTCAATTTTCAAACTGCATGAGGCTGTTCAGAATAGGCTCAAATAAAGATTAGCAAATGAGGAATGATCATGTCAGTTTCTTTATTGCCTATTACGATTGTTCCGGTAAAAATGTTTCAGGAAAATCAATTTCGCATTCAAATTAGCCATTCTCTCGTACATTACTGGAATATTGATCTGCAAATGCCCCATTTGCTGCGGATCGGCAAGCAAGCCATTCAGGTAACCATTGAAGGAGCAAACATTACGAAAGATGAAATTATTTTCTGTGAACGGCTTTTTCAGGAATGCTGCCTGCCAATGGAAGATCTCCATTTTGTCGCCAGTTACTCCAGAAAGGACTTTACTATTACTGCCGGGCCGGTTATAGGACTGATGACGGATTTTAATGAAAGTAGCGAAGATCCTGACTTCCGATCTATTCATTCTTTTTGCGAAGAATTGCATGAGGTTGTTTCCGGCCTGCGCGGATATTTTTATGTATTTCATTTTCGGGACTGCAGCCAAGGCAAGCTGCAGGGTTACTGTCTGTGTGAGGGAAAATGGATAAAGCGTCCCGTACCTTTGCCGAGCGTAATTTATAACCGGATTCACTCCCGAATACTCGAAGCAAGTTCAACTTTTCAAACATTTAAAAATAGCATGATAAACTATAACATTCCAATGTTTAATGACCGTTTTTTATCGAAAAAGGAAGTTCATAACCTCCTCTTTTCTGAGGATCATATGCATCCCTATCTGCCTGATACATCCATTGCAGATGAACAAACCATCAAGGAAATGCTGGCCAGACACAGACTAATATTCCTTAAGCCCATACACGGCAGCCAGGGACGGAATATTATCAGACTGAGTATACACGGCGAAGAAATCATGACAGAACTATCGACCGGAAACGGCAGGGAAAATACGCTCACATTCAAAAATTATGACCGTTTTGCACAATGGTTTCAGCAGTACCTAAAGAAAACAATTTTTCTGGCCCAGCAGGCCATACCTCTGCAAACTTATAAAAACAGGCAGCTTGATTTCCGCGTGCTCTGCCATAAAAACTTTCAGGATATCTGGAGGGCAACTTCTGCAGTGGCAAGGATTTCTGCAGACCAGCAATTTGTTTCCAATATTGCAAGAGGCGGAGAGATTATGAAGCCTCTAAGGATATTCACGATGCACTCTGATCAGAAAACAGCGGTTCAGCAGCTGTCGTTACTGAAGGAGCTTGCAGTTGAAACAGCAACAATCATCAGCCAGAAATGCGAAGGTCTTGTTGGAGAACTCGGGATTGATATTGGATTGGACACTAACGGAAAACTTTGGATCATTGAAGTAAATTCTAAACCCTCCAAGAACTTCGAAGACAAAGAAAAAAGAGTAAGACCCTCTGCCAAGGCACTGATCGAATATGCTACGGCTTTATCTTTTATACAAAAAGGAGGATTACAGCATGCTTTCATTCGGAATCATGACCTTAAACAAACGGAGTGAACAGCCATACTTTATGGAATTGGCCAAAAGAGCCAATAAATATAATCTTAATTGCTTCAGGTTTGTGCCTACAGATATCAATCCTGTTTCAGAAAGGATTGCAGGTGATTCCTATAACCCTTCTTCAGGAGAATGGGAGCCGGCAGAGTTCCCTGTGCCGGAGATCCTTTATGATCGCTGTTTTTACAGAAATGACTCCCACTCAAAACAATGTATATCCATCGTGAATTGGCTGAAGGCAAGAAATGACATCCAGTTCCTTGGCTACGGATTGCCTAATAAGCTTGAATTATATGAAATTCTCTCCTGCTCAAACATATCACCCTATTTGCTGAAAACTGCACAATTTACCGGAGCTGACAGTTTCATAAACAGCCTCATTCCTGATCAGCCCTGCATTCTTAAACCTGCAAGCGGGTCACAGGGACATGGAATCTATTATATTGAGAAAACGGGCAAGGATATTCTTGTTAAAACAGATAAAAGGAATGCCCTGGTTTCACGCACCTTTGAAACCGAAGAAAAGGCAGCTGGATTGCTGAATAAATTGACCGCAAAACAGCAATACCTTATCCAGCCATATGTGAATCTATCAAACAAGAACGGTCAGCCCTTTGATATAAGAATATTGCTTCAAAAAGACAGGAATGGTGCCTGGAAGGAGCTGGGCCGGGGCATTCGCACAGGCAGAGAAGGAGGCATCGTCTCCAATTTAAGCGCTGGCGGCAGCAATATTTCTTTTGAGGAGTGGATCACTCAATACCCATCTTCATTAAAGAGCTTTCTTTCCGATGAGCTTTATGACATTATCGATACACTTCCTGCTGCCCTTGAACGAAAGCTTCCCCCGCTATTTGAGATGGGAATCGATATTGGAGTGGAAACTAACGGCTCTATTTGGATACTGGATATTAACTCAAAGCCAGGAAGGAAAACCATCCTAAACAGCCAGCCTGAGAAGGAGGAAGAGTTATATACCGCCCCCCTTCTCTATGCCAAATTCCTGGCAGCCAATAAGGAAATGGAAAGGAGAACGAATCATGAGAAAACAATATCAAATTGAAATATCCGATTCCGCCTCCAAAACAGTTTATATTCCAAATGAGCTGAACCTTCATACTCATTTGACGAAACTGGCATTTGGCACTCATTCGGCAGATTCTTCTTTCTTACTCCAGAAAACAAAGAAAAATTCCATCATCATAAGTAAAGATGTGGCCGAAGCAATTCATTTCCCTGATCTCAAGATTCCTCTGCATGCATTTGCCAATAAGGGTACTCTGTACCTCGGCCCGCTCGTAGGTATCTTCACATCAGGATTCACCTCCTTTCCTTTAAGGCCGGTTGGGGATCGGACCCTGTTTTTTGCCAAACTGCTTTCAGTCAAAAAAACGGTTGGTGCAATTCCGTTTTTATTTGGTGACCAGCAAATCAACTGGGAAAAAGAAACCATCCTGGGGCTTTTTTATCATGAGGAAGGCTGGGAAACCTTTGAAGTCCCTTTTCCGAATGTTGTTTATGATCGGCTTCCCAACCGAAGAAGTGAAAAAAGGAATGAGCTTAAGGAAGTTCGCGGCCGTCTTCAGAAAGACTATTTAATTCCCTGGTATAATCCTGGTTTCTTTAATAAATTGGATGTTTATGAAAGACTGCAGAACGATGATCATATTAGTCATTACTTGCCGGAAACCCACCCTTTTTCTTCATTTTCTGTAATTGAAAGAATGCTGGCTAATTATGGCCATGTTTTCCTAAAACCTATTAATGGAAGCCTTGGGCTTGGGATTCATCAGATTATTTATGATAAAAAGGATGGGTATTATTACTGCCGATATAGAGTGCGGGACGAAAATCGGCTGAGAAGGTTTAACACTTTGGAAAATTTAATGCGGAATGTTTTTGCGGGCCGAAGTTTAAGCCGGATGCTGGTTCAGCAGGGAATTCATTTACTCCGCCATGAACAGAGAGCGATTGATTTCAGGGTTCATACAAATAAAGATGAGAATGGGGAATGGAAAGTAACCGCTGCAGCCGGAAAAATGGCTGGACCCGGCAGTGTTACAACTCATGTGAAAAGCGGAGGTGAAATAAAAATCCTTGAAGAAGTATTTGAATCGGATGCAGAAAAAAAAGAGGCAGTAGCGAAGTTAAGTGAGGCAGCACTTAATATCAGCAAGGCACTGGAACGAAACATGGAAGGTATAATCGGTGAAATCGGCTTTGACTTTGGATTGGACCGAAATGGCCATGTGTGGCTGTTTGAAGCAAATTCAAAGCCCGGAAGATCCATATTCAAACACCCTCAGCTCAGGGAGTTCGACTTTCTTACCCGCAAGCTTTCACTTTCATTCGCCGTTTTCCTTGCCGAGGCATCTATTATGAAGCCTCAGGAAATAGTGAGATGAAGGTTTATTATGACTGGGCCAGCAGGACCTGGTTCAGCAGCAGCTGCTGTACCCTGGGGAGCAATCACCAGCCTTTAAGCATTTATAGCCCGCAGGCGGCACGAGATTCGTTTTCCTTTTCGTTATCCTTGCAGAACGGTAATGCAGGACCGGTGATTGGCATTCTGACCGGAAAAGGAAAGGATCAGTCCATTGCCGGCAATGGTCCTTTATTTAAGGCCCTTCAGAAAAGCATCCTGCAAAAGAGCGGGGTTTCCTATGTATTTACACCAGAGGACCTGAAGGATAATTCCGTGAACGGCTATATTTATATTCCAAGGCAGGATAAGTGGATTGAAGCCAGGTGCCCCCTTCCACATCTTGTCTACAACAGGGTGCCATTCCGCAAACTTGAAAAAACAGAAGATTTTCATAAAGCAAGCCGTTTTTTTAATGAGCACGCTATTCCATTTTTCAATCCGGGCTTTCTCGATAAATTCGGAGTTTACCAGCTATTGAAAGACCATCCTCCCCTGAAGGATTATATTCCTGAAACCATTCTTGTCACCGGGCCAAAGGCTCTTAAGGATTTTCTCAGCAGGTATAATAATATCTATTTAAAGCCTGCAAACGGGTCCAAAGGCAAAGGAATATACCAATTGATCCAGCTGGAAAAAAGCATCTCATTAAACGGTCTGCACGATTCATTCAGTTATGCTGATTATGATCATTTCTGGAACCAATGGGACACTCAACTGACGAACAAACCATATTTAGCACAGAAAGCGATCACCCCTGCCAAAATAGAAGGCAAGCGATTTGATTTTAGAATCTTAGCCCATTTCAGCGGAGGCAGCTATTCGGTTTCAGGGATTGGCATTAGGCAGTCTCAGGAACAGGACATTACAACCCACATACCGAATGGCGGGGTAATGATTCCATATGAAAGTGTCCGCACAAAAGAACATGATGCGTTTATTCATACTGCTGCATCGGAGGCAGGAAATCTCCTTGAGAAGACGAAAGGTTTTCATGGAGAATACTCAATTGATGCCGGATTAACTGATCAGGGCACTTATGTGATTTATGAAATAAATTCAAAGCCGATGAGTTTTGATGAAGTCTGGATAGAAGAAAAAAGAATTGAAGAACTGACCCGCTTATTTATTTCATTGTCCGGGTTCTAGAATGCTAATAAAAATAGCCGTACACCCACAGGGTGTACGGCTATTTTTATGCGATTTTTTCCAAGTGTCCCTGTCAAAGGATTAATAAGTCGTTACAGGGCTTTTCGCTGTCTTAACGCTATCCTTTTTAGAGGCACTGCCGGCGAAAGATTTAAACTGGTCTTTAAGCTTTTGGCGTGACTCCGGGTTTCTCATTAAATAAGCTGCTCCAAGGGCCATGGCTGACATCATAAATTTGTTGTTTCTTTTCATCCTTTTTGCCTCCTTTTAATGTTAAAATGTTTCTACATCTGTTCCATTCCCCTTTTCAGGAACATTAAACGGGATATTACAACATCTGGAGGAATCCTAATGCTGACACACTTTCAATTCAAACCTTTATATGAAAACAAACAATTGCCGGGATGGACATTTTCTTTTTACTTCAAAAAGCAAAAAATTGCCGGCATCTATCATCCTAATGGAAAAATTGAATGGACATCCGGAGATCCTTCCGGCCAGGAGGAAGACCTGAAATCCCAGATTCATGAATTGATGTTATTTCATGTATATGAATAAGAAAAAAATTAGAGGATTCATGCATGACGATAAAGCTCTTTTGGAAAAATAATCCCGCCAGGATATTTTATTTAAAGGAGCGATTTACACATGAATAAAAAACGCAAGGTTTCAGAGGACGTCCAGTATGAAGGCAGGGACAAAGCTTATATGGATATAGACAGAATCATAAACGAGGGTCTTTCCGGAGGTTCGGTCCATGGGCGCGGTGATGATGTTAATATCGAACAAGCCAGGGAACTGCATGAGGAAGAACCTCCATTCGAGGCAGAGTAAAAATAAGAGGCACCTGAAGTCAGGTGCCTTATATAAAGATTAAATTGAATTTATTCTGCAGTTAGATAACTGTCTAGCTCCAGGCGCCATCGGCTCGAGGTCATAAGCCAATCCGGCCAAAAGGTTAAAGAACAACCTTTCAGCCAGCTCGTCTTATGCTTGTCGCCGAAAAGCAGGCGCCTTCCGCTTTTCTGGTCATCTGCTTTTCACAATCATGTTCACTGCTTCCTGGATTGCATCCTCCGCATTTTTGCCTTCATTATTTGCTTCACGGATGCATGTCTCCAGGTTTTTAGCTACAATATATCCCATTGCTCGGTCAACTGCAGAACGGACAGCAGATAATTGTGTAACAACATCCTTGCAGTGTTTTTCTTCTTCCATCATTCGGATCACACCCCGCACCTGGCCTTCCAGCCTTTTCAAGCGGTTTTTCATTTCAGGTGTATATTCCATGAGTCTCACTCCTCATACTCTCATTTCCCTTTATAGAAGCATTCACAGATTAAGTTAATTTTTTCAATTAAATTATAACTGCTATAATATAAGAAACACAAAAATTTATCAAACCAAAGGGTAAAGATATGTTAAACAAATTACATGACCGGTATCCGGGCTCTCAACTTCAACTTAAAAAACCTGATCTTAGCTTTAATTCTGATATGTACTGGTTTCATCATGAGGAGTCAGGCCAATGGCTTGGCATTCCAGCTCAAGAGGTGTCTGCAGATAGTCTGATGGTCTTGAAGACTTTGTTTGAATTCCATGACAGTTCCATTCACCTTTCCCCTGCTGCCCAAGCCTGGTTTCAATACTTATTTTCAAATGGGAATCATCCGTCATTCGCAAAAGATGTTCCGTACAGGCTGGTTCAATTCAAAATGTCTGAGGGCGAATGGATACGTGAGGATATGGAAGCTGCTTTTAGAGGTTTTTTTGAAAAGGACATAACGATTTTATGGAATGGGGAAGCCACAGGGGTCATCATTGAGGAAGATAACGACTCTCTTGCCGAAGAAGACTTCCTTGCTGTTTCCAATGCTTTAGAAAGTGACTTTTTTGTAAAGACAGCCTTTTACATTGGCATTCCCAATAGGGCGGGAACTCAATTACACAATCTTTTTAAAGAAGAACAGCTTCTATTCGAGCAAGCCTCCTCTTTGCTTCCGGCTGAAAGAGTGCTGAATTTTGAAAAGCTTTTTCCTTCTCTTGTCACCGGGAATCTGGATGCAGTTATAAAAAAGAGCCTGCTTTCACGCCTTTCTTTACTGGTAGAAGACCCTGAACTCCTGCACACCATAAAAGTGTTTTTACAGAACAGCTCTAACGTTTCATTAACTGCGAAAAAGTTGTATATCCACCGGAATACTCTGCAATACAGGCTTGATAAGTTCACAGAGAAGACCGGTATTCATTTGAAGGACTTTAACAGCGCGCTGACTGTTTATTTAGCCTGTTTGCTGATTGAGCAGGCATGATTTGAGCACATTGCATAAAAACGCTTTCAGTTTTTTTGTGCAGTTTGGCCATATGGGAAAACCGCAGTATCCTTTAAACTGTATTTAAGAAAAAGATTATTGGGAGGTTACCCTGATGGCAGAATTAAAACTCGATAATATTTATAAAATTTATGATAATAAAGTAACAGCTGTAGAAGATTTTAACCTTCATATTAAAGATAAGGAATTTATTGTTTTTGTCGGTCCTTCCGGCTGCGGTAAATCTACAACTCTCCGTATGATTGCAGGTCTTGAGGAAATTTCAAAAGGCGACTTCTATATCGATGAGAAGCGTGTCAACGATGTTCCTCCAAAAGATCGTGATATTGCAATGGTTTTCCAAAACTATGCACTTTACCCGCATATGTCCGTGTACGATAACATGGCTTTCGGCCTTAAACTTCGAAAGTTTCCAAAAGATGAAATCGACCGACGTGTAAAAGAGGCAGCAAAAATTCTGGGGCTGGAGCCTTATCTTGACCGCAAGCCAAAAGCACTGTCAGGCGGACAGCGCCAGCGTGTAGCTTTGGGCCGTGCGATTGTCCGTGATGCAAAGGTATTCCTCATGGACGAGCCTTTATCAAACCTTGATGCAAAGCTTCGTGTTCAAATGCGTGCAGAAATTGCCAAGCTTCACCAGCGTCTTCAAACAACAACTATCTATGTAACACATGACCAGACAGAGGCAATGACAATGGCTACCCGCCTTGTTGTTATGAAGGATGGGGTGATTCAGCAGGTTGGCGCACCAAAAGAAGTTTACGAAAAGCCCGAAAACGTTTTTGTAGGCGGATTTATCGGCTCACCTGCCATGAACTTCTTTAACGGAACGCTTGAAGACGGCAAATTTATTATTGGCAAAACTCAGATTGCAGTCCCTGAAGGTAAAATGAAGGTTCTTCGTGAACAGGGATATTCAGGCAAAAACATTATCCTGGGCATTCGACCGGAAGATATTCACGATGAGCCGGTATTTATTGATGCATCTGCCGGTTCAAAAATCAATACCCGCATTGACGTTTCCGAACTGACTGGTGCTGAAACAATGATTTACTCAAGCATCGAAGGCCAGGATTTCGTTGCACGCGTGGATTCCCGCACAGATATTAAGCCGGGCCAAAACCTTGAGCTTGCTTTCGATATGAACAAAGCTCACTTCTTTGATGCAGACCATGAAAGAAGAATCCGTTCTGAAAAAGAATAACATTTAAGCCCCGTCAAAGCTGACGGGGTCTTTTTAATACGGTCTGCCTGCAGTGCCTTTTCTCCCGCTGTCACAAGGTGCTGCCGCTTTTCTATAATCATTTTACTCTTTGATAAACATTACCGAATCATGGCCGCATGATGGACACTTCAGCAAATGGGGACATTCCTCCTGCTGATAATCCCGGGGATAGCCATCTTCCATTTTCATCTGGTCAATTGGCATATAAGCACTATAATCATCGTAAAAGTCCATTACTCTTCCACTGTCCTCCATCCTGCTTCCGCAGGAGCTGCAGGCTGCTTCGAGTTTCTCAAAGCCGTTGCAGACTGGGCAAATAGCCATTCCAATCCTCTCACTTTCGTTTTCTTTGCTGATATTTATTATGATTTGTCTGTTTAATCTTCGTTATGTAAGACTCTTAATCAGAGGATTTTATCAGGAAAAAATTCCCGATTTTCTGAAAGAATAAACTTTTATAAATCAAACATAATAGAGAGTAAACACAGCGGCACCAAGTGCCCGCAGTGAAAAACGATGGGTTACGCCAGGCAGTGGAGCAGGATAAAATCCTTACGCTGGTGCAATTCCAGCTAACCCAGCCAAAAACCAATACACTTAAAATTTCGAGGAGGAAATCACATGAACAACCAATCATCTAGCAGAAGCAATTCCTCAAACCAATTACTAGTACCAGGAGTAGCTCAAGCACTTGATCAAATGAAGTACGAAATCGCTACTGAATTTGGTGTAAACCTTGGTGCAGAAACAACTTCCCGCGCTAACGGATCTGTTGGGGGAGAAATCACAAAACGCCTTGTACAAATGGCTGAACAACAGCTTGGCGGCGGTTCTTTCTAATAAAGCAAGATAACAATTGAATAAATATGGCTTTGGCCCTCCTTCTTGAAAGGGGGGCCATTTTAAATTTAGACCATCTTTTCGGGCACAACCCAATTCTCATATTGTTCTTCCGTAATATAGCCTGTCTTTAAGGCTGCTTCTTTCAAGGTTGTATTCTCCCTGAATGCGAGTTTGGCAATTTCCGCTGCTTTTTCATAGCCAATATGCGGATTGAGTGCTGTTACAAGCATTAGTGATCTCTCAACATGGCCAATAATCACTTCTTTATTAGCCTCCAGTCCCATCATGCATTTTTCATTAAAAGAGGCCATTCCATCTGAAAGAATACTGATGCTTTGAAGAAGATTATAGATAATAACAGGCTTGAACACATTCAATTCAAAATTCCCCTGACTTGCCGCGAATCCAATGGAGGCATCATTTCCAAAGACCTGGCAAACCACCATCGTAAGGGCTTCGCTTTGTGTCGGATTTACTTTGCCAGGCATGATAGAACTGCCTGGTTCATTTGCCGGGATCGATAACTCCCCAATTCCGCTGCGCGGCCCGCTTGCCAGCCAGCGGACATCGTTGGCTATTTTCATCAGATCTGCTGCAAGCCCCTTCAATGTCCCATGAAAATGGACAATTTCATTATGGCTGGTCAGGGCCTGAAATTTATTGTCAGAGGAACGGAACGAATAGCCTGTAAGTCTGGAGATTTCGTTTGCCATTTCAGATCCGAATGACTTCTCTGCATTAATGCCCGTTCCGACTGCTGTACCGCCAATGGCTAAATCAAGCAGATACTGCTTTGCGTCCTTCAGCATTTTTTCATTCTTTTCAAGCATGGCACGCCAGCCGCTGATTTCCTGACCCAATGTAAGAGGAGTTGCATCCTGTAAATGGGTCCTGCCTATTTTGACGATTGTTTTAAAGGCCTCTTCTTTCGATTTAACCGTCCTTATTAATTCCTTTAATGACGGAAGCAGCTTTTGCTCCGCCTCCGTATAAGCTGCGATATGCATGGCAGTCGGAAATGTATCATTGGAGCTTTGAGACATATTGACATCATCATTTGGATGCACTTTACTGTCTCGAATCCCCTTCTCTGCCAGCAGTTCATTTGCCCTTTTGGAGACAACCTCGTTTACATTCATATTTGATTGTGTGCCGCTACCTGTCTGCCATACAGCCAGAGGAAAGTGGCTGTCAAACTTATGGTTTAGAACTTCATCACAGGCTCTTGTGATAGCTTCCATTTTGTCATGGGAAAGCTTCCCAAGCCTGTTGTTGACAACTGCAGCAGAACGCTTTACCTTGGCAAAGGCATAAATTACTTCCATCGGCATCTTTTCAATGCCGATTTTAAAGTTATCCTTACTCCGCTGTGTCTGGGCTCCCCAATATTTATCAGCGGGCACCTTTACTTCGCCTAAAGTATCTTTCTCAATTCTAAAATCAGCCAATTTCATACCTCCTTAAATGATTATTATGATTCCTTTATATTCTTTTCCCTTATTTTCAAAATTTAATGATAAAAATCAGCATAAAAAAAACTGCCTGGCTGGAACAGCAGGCAGCTATGCTTTTATAATTGTATACCCAATAAAGTATCCAAGCACCATAATACTTGCTATCACTAAGGTAATGGAAAATTCCTCCATAAAAATCTCCTCCAGATATGTGTGATAACATAAGATTATCATGTATATCGGATTACAAATTCTTTATACCAGTACTATTCTGTGTCTGAAAAATGAATTTTTTTTGAACAAATCCCTTTTAGGATAAAACCATATTTAAAAAGATAACGCCATCCGGCGCTTCCCTCTATCCAGCAAGTGTTGACCCCTGCTGAAGCTGATACATCTGATAATATTTGCCCTTTTGCTCCATTAACTCATCATGGTTTCCTTTTTCAACGATCCTGCCCCTATCCAGAACGAGGATTTGGTCAGCATTTCGGATTGTTGAAAGCCGATGGGCGATGATAAAGGTGGTTCTTCCTTTTTTCAGCACGTCCATGGCTTCCTGGATAATTAATTCTGTCTCAGTGTCTATGCTTGATGTTGCTTCATCCAGTATCAGGATGGCCGGATCAAAAGCAAGGGCACGAGCAAACGAAATGAGCTGCCTCTGCCCGCTGGAAAGCGTGCTGCCCTTCTCGATAACCGGCTCATCAAAGCCTTTTTCAAGATGCTGAAATATCTTATCTGCTCCGACATCCTTCAGGGCTTTTTCCACTTTCTCCCGCGATATTTCAGGGGCATCAAGACCGACATTGGAAGCAATGGTCCCCGTGAACAAAAATGGATCCTGGAGGACGATGCCCATATGCTTTCTTAGCTCCTGCCTTGGAATCTGCTTTATATCCATGCCATCGATCATAATCTTTCCTTGCTGGCAATCGTAAAAACGGAAAAGAAGATTCATGATCGAACTTTTACCTGATCCGGTATGGCCTACCAGCGCAACTGTCTCTCCGTGCTTTGCTTCAAAATTAAGATCCTTCAGCACATATTCCTTCTCCTTATAGCCGAAGTGCACATGATCAAATGTAACATTCCCTTTATAGCGGGATATATTATTATCACTGATATCAATGCCTTCTTCATCAAGCAGTTTGAAGACTCGTTCACCCGCAACCAATGCCTGTTCAAGATTGGCCAATTGGTTGACAATGCCCTGCACAGGCTGAAACAGACGGTTAATATAGTCTACAAAAGCATAAAGCATCCCAAGTGAAATGACAGCTGCTGCATTGAGCGACTCTCCTCCGAAGTACCAGATGAATGCAACAAAAACCACATTTCTCAACACGCCCACTAAATTATGCGATGTAAGTGAATTAAGGCTCAAAAGTTTATTTTGAAAGGTAAAATGCTCTGTATTCAGCTTTTCAAAATCCTTCTGTGTATCTGTTTCGCGGCCAAACGCCTGGATAATGTTCATTCCCTGTATCGATTCGTTAACCATGCCATTGATATCACTCACCCTGGAACGGATAACGTGGTTGTATTTTGATGCATACTTACGGTACACAATCGCCCATACATATAAAATTGGGAGCAGGATTAAACATATCGCAGCAAGCTTGGCATTCAAAATAAACAAAGCGATATAAATACCTGAAATATATATGGCACTTGTAAAAAAGGTTGCCAATACGGTCACATAAAGCTCACGTATGGCTTCGGTATCATTAGTTATACGTGCAACCACCTTGCCTGCCGGAAGATTATCAAAATAACTGATTGGCAGCCTTTGTATCTGCCCAAAGACATCCTCTCTCATTTGCTGGATAATCCTATTTGCTGACTTTTGCAGAAAAAACCTCTGACCGTACTGAAAAAATGCAGCGATAACCAGTAATCCAAAGTAAAAGGCCAAAAGCTGAACAATTTTAGGAATCTCGGGTGAATAGAATAGCATCAATTCTTTACCAGTCAATACCTTCCCTGCATAGGTTTCGGTTTGGCCGCTTTTTTCAATAAAGAGTTTGCCCTCTTTGAAGGTTCGCTCTCCATCAAAAGCAATGTCACCCCTTATAAAGACGAATTGGCTACCAGCCTGCAGGATGCGTGCCTGATCTATTTTCCGCTCACCCTGATCAAGGTTTTGCTCCTTTTTGTAAAACTGACCATCATACTCCACACCATCTTTTCCGTCTTCTGTCTGATACCAGACAGATTCTATGCCAAGGATATGGTCATCAATCATCTTCTTCGCGATGAAAGGCCCCGCCAGATCTGCTGCTACAGCGACTGTAAGCATCAGCAGTGCAGCAATAATCGTTTTTTTATAATGAAGTGCATACTGGAATAACCGCTTTCCTGTGGTCATGAAAGCACCTCCTCTTCAGCAGATGTTTGAGTCTGCTGCCTCAAAAATTGTTCCTTGTACCATCCATTCATAGCCATTAGGTCTTCATGAGTGCCTTCTTCTGCTATCATGCCTTCATCAAGGACGATAATTTGATCGGCGTGCTGGACTGCTGACATCCTGTGAGTCGTAATGATCGTCGTTTTCCCTTTGCGCTCAGTCCGGATATTATCAATAATTTTCTTCTCTGTTTTAGCATCAACGGCTGAAAGAGAGTCATCAAGGATCAGAATTTCCGGATCCTTCACAAGGGCACGTGCAATCGAAATCCGCTGTTTTTGCCCTCCTGATAAGGCCACTCCTTTTTCACCGACCATTGTTTCAAGCCCTTCCGGCAGAAGCTCAAGGTCTTTTCGGAAAGCTGCCAAATCAATCGCTTTTTGCATATCCTCTTCAGTTGCTTCCTCTTTTCCAAAAAGGATGTTTTCCCGTACAGTCCTGGAGAAAAGAACATGATCCTGTGGAACATAACCGATCCATCCCCTCGTTCTTTCAAGCTCCTGTTCTTCAATCGGAACATCAGCAATCGCAAGCTTCCCTTTGCCGGACGGATATTCTCTTAATAGCTGCTTTATAAAAGTGGTCTTCCCGCTTCCTGTTTTTCCTACAATGCCCAGCGTTTCCCCGCGTTCAATATGCAGCTTAATCCCTGTGAGATTAGCCGTTTTTGAGGAAGGATATTGGAAATGAACATCCTTGAAGATAACATTGGCAGGGACATCAACGATAGACGGGTTTTCAGGATTCACAATATCCTGCTTAGCGGACAATGTTTCCTGTACCCGGTCAAGGGAAGCATTTCCCCTTTGCATGACATTAATTAATTCTCCAATAGCAAACATTGGCCAAATCAGCATGCCTAAATACACATTAAAGGACACGAGCTGGCCAAGGGTGATGGTTTGGTGGAAAACAAGATAAGCACCGTATCCAAGTCCTATCAGATAGCTTAGGCCCACAATCACCTTTATCGTCGGCTCAAATAGTGAATCAATTTTGGCCACTTCAATATTTTTGCTGTATACATCTTCAGTGAGTTCATGGAAACGCTGCTGATCTGCTCTTTCCTGAACATAAGCGCGCACCACCCGAACTCCCGAAACAGATTCAAGAACCCGGTCATTTAGTTCCCCGAAGGCATCCTGTGCGCTCATAAACCGCGTATGAATCTTCTTCCCGTAAATTTTTATCAGATAGGCCATGATAGGCAGAGGCAATATTGCAGCAAAGGTTAGTTTCCAGCTAACAAGAAATCCCATCGTAAACAATATTGTCAGCATAAATACACTGGAATCCACCAGTGTTAATATTCCGAAACCGGCCGTTACCGAAATAGCTTTTAAATCATTTGTTGCCCTGGCCATTAAATCGCCGGTCCGGTTTTTCTCGAAAAATGTTGGGGTCATTTTCAATAGGTGACCCATAAACTGTGAACGCAGTTTTCTTTCAACCAGGAATGCCCCCCCGAAGAGCTGGTACATCCAGATATAAGTTATTGCGTAGGACACGATTGTGATGACTGCCAATAAACCAAGGTATTCCATTATTTTAGCACTGCTCATCTGACCCAAGTGGATATCATCAATTGCCATTCCCACAAGCCTTGGAGGCATGACATCAAGAATTCCGACAATGATCAGCAGAGAAATGGCAATTGTATACCTTTTCCAGTTTTCTTTAAAAAACCAGCTTAATTTTCCCAAAATCGAAAACAACGTTCTCTCCCCTTTCCGGTATGAAGCTCACGTTTCTAATGAGAGCTTTCATACATAAACCAGCAGCAAATTCATAACTAGCCTCCATCCAGATCCTCCGGCAAAATTGTTTTTCTTTTCATTCTTACGGCATTCATAAAATTTTCCTCCTTTTTTGTATAGCTGCCGAAAACAGCCGCTCTTAAAACTTAAATATATGGAAACAGGCAATGCCTGTATTTCCTATTGGTGATAATTGATAATTGAGACGAAAAAAAGACATACCGCGGCATGCGATATGTCTTAAGAGACAAAAAAGCCCACGTTACGAAATGTAACCTGTGCTCCTTCAAAATAAATGTGCAGGCAGATCCTGTTTACATTTTTAAATGTTCTAAAGGAGAGGTTACAAACTTTAATTTTTGTGTTGTTGTTTGATGATGAATTAAGATCATTTTGTAGCCCTCCTTTTCATTTTTTTCCATATTGGTAAGATTATCACCGCTTACACTAAAAGTCAATCAGCTTTTTACCTACTTTTAAAAATTTTCTGTCATCGATATATTAAAAAAAAGGATCCACTGGGATCCTTTACGAAGCCAATCTTCTTTTTTGCCCGTTGATGAAGTCGATGGTTATCCTGTTAAAGGCATCAGGTTTGTCAATGTTGCATACATGTCCTGCACCTGTAATGATTTTGACTGAAGCTGTTTTAGCTTTTTGGGCAATGCTTTTTACAGACTTAATAAACAAATGGTCTTCCTGTCCCATAATAAAAAGGGTAGGGATGTGAGAAATGCTGGATTGGATTTTTCCCAGGTACGGATTAACCGATTTTGTTAAGGACAGCCAGTTGATGAATTCTTTTTGGCACATTTTTGCTGCCTGCCTTACAAAGGCATGTCTTGATTCAAGATGGTTTCTTTTTGGCATGATAATCCAAGCAAAAAGCTTATAAAGCAACATATATGGCAGCATATACTTAGTCAAATTAGCAATTGCTATCAAAAACCTTGTGCGCCAGTTCAATTCAGTAATGGCACCGCCCAGAATCATGGAAGCAACTCTTTCCGGATGATTCTGCGCGATTGTCTGTATCACTATAGTCCCAAGCGAGATTCCGACAAAGTGGGAGTCTGTGATATGAAGATGATCGAGCACATCCACTATATCCTGAGAAACTTCTGTAAAATGATCTCCTTCTTCCCAGGTGCCCCTTCCAGATTGACCATGCCCCCGCAGATCGACCAGCAGAACATTGAAATGCTTTTTGTACTCTCTCATTTGTTTATACCAGATTGCAGAGCTGCCCCCTGCACCATGAACAAAGGTAACCCATGGCAGGGACTCATCTTTCACATACGTACGGTAATATAGCATATATACTCCAATCCACATTCTAGTGTCATTTTCTTAGTTTTGTTTTTAAAGAAGTTTCATTCTATTGTAAAGGATTTCGGCGAAAAATGCTTATAATATCACAAAAAATTCACTAGATTCTTTTCAAGTATTTTCTGCCAAATATTCATAAACAAACCTTTCCCTATTTAGGACATTAAAAAACCAGCTAATTCTATGTCAGCTGGTTCTTCTCCTGCTATTCTTCAATTATTGCTGCAGTCCCATAGGCTATGATTTCCGCAGCATTCTGCATAACTGCTGAGGTTTGCAGCCGCATTCCGATGATTGCGTTGGCCCCTTTTGCCTTTGCATCTTCAACCATTCTGCCAATTGCCTTCTGTCTGGCTTCATCCATCATTTCAGTATATTCGCCAATTTCTCCGCCTACAATTGTTTTCAATCCAGCCAGAATGTCTTTTCCTATATGCTTGGTCTGGACTGTACTCCCCCTTACAAACCCTTTAATTTCTTTAATCTCTTTTCCGGATACCGTATCAGTAGTCACGATAATCATTTTGTTCTTCCTCCTCTTTTTCTCTTTTTCTCTCAGCTATCAGCACAATAAATAACGCAATGATCATTAAAGCATACAAAATATAAAACATAATCGCAGCCTTAATATTAATAAACAGCATGGCAATCCCGAGAAGCTGGCCGCCGGTTGCTGCAAGAAGCAGCATCTGCTTTAATTTTTTCATCCTTCCATCCCTCAATCAATCTTTTTTCTGCCAAATCTTTCTGACGAAAATCAAGTAAAACAGCGTTGGCATTGGCGCCTGAATTAAACCGATAATTCCCCATAGCCAATAATTGTGGCCGTGCTTTCTTGCATCAAGGAATAGGAACGTACTCTGTGCTATTAAGATGACTCCCACAATAATCAGCAACGGAAGAGATATTTCTCCGCTGTTCATGTGCCATTCACCTGTTTCACGAAGCTGACTGAGCTATAGGCCATAATAAAAACTGTGACAATTCCCTGCAGAATAAAAAATACAGACGGAACCTGATACAGCATGAATAATACAGAAGTTACAATGAGGAGTGCAGCAACAAAGAAGATAGCTAACTCCCTGATCAATTTCCTTTTCATTGCCTGTTTTTGGTCTGCAACTAAGTTTTCAAAAAATTGCAGATCAGGTGTATGTACCTGGACGTTTTCTTCCAGCGTTTCCAATACGTCTTCTATCTCCTTAACTGCAGCCAATAACTGCTCATCTTGATGATCTTGTTCCAGCTGCAGCACTTTCCTGTTCGCCATGAAGCTTCAACTCCTCTCTTACAGACATGATTCCATTGTGCACTCTTGATTTGACAGTGCCTGAAGATATGTTCATCATTTTTCCAATTTCCTCATACGAGTAGCCATAATAATGTTTAAGAACAATAGGTATCCTAATCTCGTCTTTTAGTTTTCCCAATGCGGATAAGGCATCATTCCATTCTTCATTTCGGCTTTCAAGATGCCATTTCATGCGTCTGAAAACTTCTTCCTGTGCTTTCCAGTTCTTCTCTCTTTTCGACTTTCGCTTCTGATCAATATACAAATTCGTAGCAATGGTTATCAGCCAGGAGGAAAATTTCGATTTGCCATTAAACAGGCCGATTTTTTCAACACATTTGGCCATTGTTTCCTGAGCAAGCTCTTCTGCTGCATCAGGATTCATTGTGATTTTGATTAAGTATTTAACCAGAAAGGGATAGTTATTTTTAAAAAGCATGGCAAAAGCGAGCTGATCGCCTCGTTTGGCACTTACTATAAGGTCTTTCTCCTCCATCAGCTTCTTTCCTCTCTTCTTATCATCCCATTGTTCTCTGTTTATTTCACTCATAAGACGTTCAAAAGATGAAAAGGTTCATTATTTTTTAAAATTATTTTTTATACATAAAAAGCCCCTGTTATAGGGGCTATTCTGTCTTGTATTACATTATACTGCACCAGTCTGTTCCAAAGAATGTGCTTCACCGGTTTTTTCTGATTTTTTCGTTAATCCCGGTAGAACGATGCTGTAAAATAAACCGACAAGTGCTAAACATCCGCCTACCATCCAATAAAGCATTTCCACTTTGAGGAACCCTGGAAAGCTGACGGCAATAAACCCGAGTGTTATGGATTGAGAAAGCATCATCAGCGGACTTATCCATCCCTGTACTCTTCCCATCATCTTCGGATCAACAATGCTTGGCATCCAGCCGCCAATTGCAATGTTCACTAAAGGAAGCCCAAAAGCTGCAGCAAATAATAAAGATAGGAAAATAAACGTGTTCTCTGCAAAAGAGGCAGCAATGATGAAGCTTCCGGATAACAGCAGTCCGGCAATGATCAGCTGATAAAGTTTGAATTTTTGAGTAAGCAAAGAGGCCACAAAGCTGCCAAGCAGAACGCCAATCCCAAAAGTTATTCCGAGCAGGACTGAGTATTCCTCATAGGATTGCGGCTCGAGTTTGTATTTCAGCATAAAAATAGGCATGACTGAAAATCCGCCGTTTACCACTCCGAAAACGAAAAAACCGACAAGCAAGGCAGATAATAATTTGTGCTGGAGAATATATTTTATCCCCAGATTAAAATCCTTGAAGACAAGCGGGATATTCAAGTCTTTAAGACCATGTGCGCCATTTGGCAGACGGACCTCTTCAGGTATGCGGCAGGATTTTATTAATAATGCACTGATGATAAAGGTAAGTGCATCAGCCACAATCGCACCGTATACTCCCACTGTCCAGTAGGCAAAAATGCCAAGGCCGTTTCCGAACAGCATGAAAAGACTCATCACCACCTGATTAAGGCCTGCAGCAGTTGTATAATCTTCACTTTTCAATATGCCTTGGATCATTGCATGTTCAGCGGGAAAGAAAAACTTCTGAATGGCACTCCTCAGGAACAATACTGTAAATACGAGCGGCATCCAGCCAATAATAATAGTCAGTAAAAGCACAATTGATAATAACGTGCTTATCCTATCACAATGATAAGCTATTTTCTGGCGATCCATCCTATCTGCAAACACTCCAACTAAAAAAAACACCGCCAGGGTCGGAACAGAGAACATCAATTCAGTTAATGTGGCATAAAAAGGCTGTTCCGAGAAACGATCCAGCAAATAAAACATAAATGCTGTTAAACCAATCGTGCTGCCCATCTGAGAAGTAAAGTTGGCGAAAAATAATTTCACATAATTGGCATTTTGAAATATCACTATAAATTTCTTCATCCCTTTTACCTCAGTTTCCCTGTTTATATCTCTACTATAAATTGCCCCAAACAGTTGATAAAGCGGCTTTTGATGGTTTTTATCTCATTCTGCAGACTGATGGTGCCTCAACCCCTAAATACGGATGATTTATAAAGGTAATTATTCACACTTGAACCTGGGTGGTTTACGGATTTGAATACCGGGGTAATTCCATAGTACAACCACATCATTAATCGATTAATATATAAAATACTTTTTTAAAAGGAGATTTTTAAAATGAAAGAAATTATTTCTAGTAATGTATTAGTTCGAAACAAGTTCACAATGAAGAAAATGCTTGAAATTTACCAGGCGTCAAAACAATTTGAAGGCACCACTTATCTCTACAGCAAGCACAAAGCGGTGGATGCCTCAAACCTTTCTAAATTAGTGTCTTTCCTTTTAACAGTGAAACCGCAAACGAGTCTGAAAATCATTGTGGAAGGAACTGAAGTCCAGAACCATCTGGAGCATATCAAAGACATGTGCAGCAACCATGTTTCTGTACTTCGCATGTCAGAAAAACGCTTAATCAATACAGCTGAAACAATTCAGCTATAATTGACTATTTTATTGCAGAGTGAATGGAGTGAAAATAGATGATACGTACAATTTTTATGGTAGTTGGTGCGATTGTGGTAATTGGAGCACTAATCAGCTGGTTATTCTAAATTATTTCTATTAAAAAAGGCTGAATGGCCTTTTTTTTTGGCTCTTTTCGTATATATTACTGTTTTTCAGCCATCAATGTTGTCCGTTGATTTCCGCTCCAGGCTGCTCAGCGAACCGCGGGACAGGCGGTGAGCCTCCTCGACGCTCCGCGTCTGCGGGGTCTCACCTGCCCTGCTACTCCCGCAGGACTGTGAATAAGCTTCCTTGAGTAAACACCGCATGAAGAAAATGCGAATGCATTTTCGAGGATCTCCCACCTTCCGCTCCAATCAACTCAGTAGATACGAGGAAAAAGCAACAAACCTTGCGAAAACAAACTTTATTTATATGCAATGGCAATTGGCTGATAAAATCCAGACTCTTCAGGGAGGAGCCATTTGATCTGCCGAAAACCAGCTTTGCGCAGGTAATTGTTTAACTCTTCCCTTCTGTAGGCCCTATACTGAGAAAGTCTTTCTGACACAGACCAGGTTCCGTCCTTTTCCACCATTGTAAAATGCCTCAAATTATATATATCAGAACTCAAATGCCAATCCCAAAGCTGAAAGGTTATGGTGTGATCCCTTTTGGCAGGCAAGGTGGACGTTGGCCTTTCTTTATGTATTTCATCATAATTCCTGATTGAAAAGAGAAAAATGCCTTTCTCGCTGAGTAAACTGTAAACTTCTTTAAGTGCCTTGATGCATTCTTTTTCGGTGATAAGGTGCGGCAAGGCGTTATCCATCGAGATAATGGCCTGAAAAGATTCACTGTGCACAGATGACAATGCCCTCATGTCTGCCTGAAAAAATTGGATGTTCAGCTGTCTCAGCTCTGCTTCTCTTTTTGCCCTATCGATTGACTTTCCACTAATGTCTGATGCAGTTATTTTGTACCCCTTTTTGGCCAGAGCTAATGTTTGAGTCCCTATTCCGCAAGAACAATCCAATAAAGATGATGTGTTTTTTATTCCTTCTGCCGATAAAAGTTGATCCAGTACATCACCCTGTCTGGCAATGGAACGATCCCAATTCTCAAATATTAAGTGATACTCTTCCGCTAATTCATCATAAAATTGTTCTGCCATATAGATGACCTCCTTAAAAAAAGAGTACAGCTTTTCACTGTACTCGTAAAATGTATTAATCATGCTTCTTTTCTTTATCTTTCTTGTTATCTTTATCTTTTCCTTTACCTTTTTCTTTCCCTTTATCCCATTTCTCTTTCCATTTCTCTTTTTCTTTTTCAATTTTTTCTTTTATCTTCTCTGTTTCTTTTTTTATGTTGTCTTCCCATGCTTTCCTTTGCTGCTCCCTTTGCCTCTGTTCCATCAGGCCGGCAATATGAGGGACATTAAATGACTCTGCTTCCTGATTTTTCAGGGCTTCTGACATGATTGCCCGGAATATCGGAGCCGTGCCTTCACTGCTGGAGGTAGTAAGATAATTATTTGCATCTGTCTTATCATGGCCTACCCACACAGCACCTACCAGCTGTGGTGTGTAGCCGACAAACCATTGATCTTTAACTCCGTCAATGCCTTCGATGGTCATTTGTGTACTGCCTGTTTTCCCTGCAACTTCTCTGCCTGGTATTTGGGCAGCCTTCCCTGTACCATGCTGAACTACCCCGAGAAGCATGGTTGTCACTTTATCTGCAACATCCTTGGAAATGACTCTTGTATTCTCACCTTTCCACTCTGCTACTGTGACTCCATCTTTATCAACTATTTTTGTAATGGAGTGGGCTTCCGGCCTCTCTCCGCCATTTGCAAATACAGCATAGGCCTGTGCCATGGTCAGAGGAGAAACTCCTACACTTGTGCCCCCAAGAGCAAGTGCAAGATTCTGATTGATGGCTTCTTCAGGTATACCAAACCTCTTCGCCGCATCTACCCCTTTTTCAACACCAATCTCATCCAAAAGCCATACAGCAGGAACATTCAAAGAGTCCTTGACTGCTTCATACATTGGCACATTACCCCGGAACTGGCCATTATAGTTATTCGGCTCATAATCTTTGCCAAATGTCATTCTTTCATCTTTAAGTTCATCTGTGATTTTCCAACCCGATTCCAATGCTGCTGCGTATGGTACAATCGGCTTCATTGTCGATCCGGGCTGGCCTACTTTATGAACGGCACGGTTATGGCCAAGAAGGGTATGTTCACCTCTTCCACCTGCAAGGGCACGGATTCCTCCATTCTTTGGATCCAGAAGTATGGCTCCGCTTTGCACCTGCTGATCTCCCGTCCCTTTAGGAAATAATTGATCATTTGTGTAGGTTTCTTCTACACTGCTCTGCATCTCCTGATCAAGCTCAGTATATATTTGATACCCTTCACTTAAAAGCTCATCAAGCGAAATATTGTATTTGTTAATCGCCTCTTCCAGAACAACGTCTACATAATAAGGGAATTTCCCTTTAAAGGGATCACCGCCGCTGTCTTCAAAAACAAGCTTTTCATTTTTGGCTTTTTCCCATTCCTTTTCAGTAATAAAGCTGTGTTCCTTCATACGATCAAGGACGGTATTCCTTCTCTCTATTGCCTTTTCTTCATTTTGGTAAGGATTGATGGCTGATGGGGCTTTAACCAGCCCTGCAAGCAATGCTGCTTCACTAATGGAGAGATCCTCAACATCTTTTCCATAGTACTTCATCGCCGCACGTTTGATCCCCCATGCGCCTTCCCCAAAATAAACCTGGTTTAAATACATTTGAAGAATTTCGTCTTTGCTGTATTCCTTTTCAATTTCAAGGGCAAGGAAGAATTCTTCCAGTTTTCTCTTGTATGTTTTTTCTGAAGACAATAGCGCATTTTTGGTCAGCTGCTGGGTAAGCGTACTGCCGCCCTCGACTATTCCGCCTGCTTTCACGTTTGTAAAGAAGGCCCTGGCTATTCCTTTTAAATCAATGCCCCCGTGTTCATAAAAACGGTGATCTTCAATGGCAATAACAGCATTTTTCATATGATCAGGAATTTGATCAATGGAGATGCCTTCATTTTTATTTGCTGAGATTTTACTGGCTACTTCCCCATCGGCGTCATAAATGACCGTGGATTGTGCAAGCCCTGCTTCGAGTGCACTTATATCCGCATCCTTATATGAAAAATAGACGAAGCTTAAGAAAGCCAGGACCAAAGTAGATGCAAGCAATATGGATACCTGTGTAAGGTGCAGCTTATTCCAAGTGGACTGAAACTTTTTAATAACTGAAGTTTTCTTTCTCATATTTCCTCCAAATTCTTGCTGATGATTAATTTGCATTTGTACGGAAGTCTTCAGATTACACCGATAACAGCATAACTTCAAAGAATATGATTTTATATAGTATTTTGTTTCCATGCAAACTACTGCCGGACATATAAATATACCCTGGAACTTCCAATGATACTCTTCACTGCTGAAAATATGCATTAGAATTTACGGATACCGGTCATTTTTTATGGGGGTATATTAAGTTTTCAAGCTCTGAGGTTTTTTATGATTTACTCTTCGCAGCTGAGGGTATATAAACAATAAGTTTCCTTACCTTAAGAAGGAGTGAACACTGATGAATTTTAATAAAATTGTATTGGGCTATGATGATACAGACGGAAGCAGACAGGCTTTGGATTTGGCAATCGGATTAGTTAAACAAAACCCTGAAGCTCAACTCCTGGTTGCTCAGGTCTTTGAAGAAACAGTTGAAAATATTCCCATAAACAATGAAAAAGCAGTCGAGCCTGTAAGAACAAATGGCTATATGCTGGAGGGAATTCAGATCCCCCCTCTTCCG
The DNA here is from genome assembly GCF_038002165.1 of Cytobacillus sp. FSL H8-0458. NCBI lineage: Bacteria > Bacillati > Bacillota > Bacilli > Caryophanales > Bacillaceae > Cytobacillus > Cytobacillus sp. FSL H8-0458. The sequence continues at coordinate 2,999,612 of NZ_JBBOBR010000001.1, forward strand.
GTATATCATGATGAATCCTCTTCCAATACACATGCAAGAGTAAAGCATAGTGTGGACAATACTTTTTACAATGCCAGGGAAATTCTTGAGCCTTACAGCATTAATGCAAAGTTCGATGTTATTGAGGGAAGCCCGGCAGAAAGCATATGTGAATATGCAGCGGCTGAAAACGCCGATTTAATTATTGTTGGAAACTCAGGCAAAGGCGGAATTAAAAAGATGTTCCTTGGGAGCACCAGTACAAAAATTGCCAGAAATGCTCCTTGCCCGGTGCTTATAGCTAAAGAGAAGGAAAATCCGAAAATCCCTTAAAACAGAAAAGCAGCCCGGCGGCTGCTTTTTTATGTGAATAAAGCTATTATTGGTGAAGGTCTTAATTCTCGGCTGCCAGCTCCTCAAACCGTTCTTTAGAAGACATTTCGTCGAAACTGCTGTAAATTCTAAAATGGTCCTGATCAATAATCCGGTAGTGCTGGCTAATGATATTCTGCTGAAGAATCAAACCGTTGCTTCTCTTTAATTCCCTCCACCAGAGCTTCCCGCCAAGGGTCTTTTCCTTCCTATAATCGATTCCTTCTCTGGCAATAGTCTCCAGAACTTCAAGTGGTTCATTTCCAAACAAAAACCGGACTGTTTCCGTTTCCCTGAATAATGCACAAACAGCTACCACGGTCGACCAGCCTGCCTCTGCTCGCCCTTTCTCAATTTGAACCAGGGTCTTTTTTGAAACACCAATAATTTCCGCCATCTTATCCTGTGTGTATCCTGCCTCTGTACGAATAAGACGGATCTTATCTGAAACTTTCAGTATGATTTCATCTCTAGTCAATGCAGCTTCATTCCCTTTTTGTTGTTGGTGTAAATTTACACCTGTTTCTATATTATAAAAGAAATAATGACCATTTTACAAATAAAAAACTGTCTTTTTCTTTAACTATACCAATTATCACAAAAAAATGACTGTGCTTTTAGTCACAAGTTGGCCTTAATCCTCGGGGTAAAAATTACTGATATTTTCCATTAAATTAACAGAGGATTTTGCAGTATTCTATCGAAATCTATGGGTTAACTGTTATTATGCAAAAAAGTGGAGGATAAAATGACGATTGAACCAAATAATGCCATATTGGAACTTCTGCTAACGGAAAAAGAAAGCCTTTTAAGTGAATGGAATGATAAAATCCTCATAAATAAGGATGATCCTTTTAAAGATAAAATCAAGGATAATGGCGACGCCATGTTTCAATTGATTATTCAAATTTTGATAAAAGACGGGACAAAACTGGAAAACTATATTCAGAAGCTGGCATACTCTGTCGCTGAACAGCGAGTAAAAGCAGATATTAATATTGGAGACTTTGTTTATAATGTCAACTTGGGAAAAACAATCGTTCTCAATATATTGAATCGTTCCGAAATACATTTTCATGATCTCCAGAGACAGTACGAAAGAATCAGTTATTGCTTCGATAAATTCTTATATCACGCTGTGTCCAGATATACAGATGCCAAAGATCAGATTATTAAGGAAAAGACACAATTTATCGATTCCACCCATAAAGATAGATTAACACTGCTGGGCCAAATGACTTCAAGCTTTATCCATGAGTTCAGAAATCCGCTTACCTCTGTACAGGGGTTTATTCAGCTGTTAAAATCCGAAAATCCCTCCATGAAGTATTTGGATATCATTTCAAATGAACTGGAGCAGCTGAATTTTAGAATTTCACAATTCTTGCTCCTATCTAAAAAGGAACTGATCGGAAAAGAAAAAATTACTTTTTCTCTAAATGAATTAATAGATGAAGTCCTGATATTCTTATATCCCAGCATCCTGGATGGAAAGGTTACGGTCCTTCAGAATATGAAAGATGATATCTATTTGATTGGCTATGCAGATGAAATCCGTCAAGTCTTCATTAATATTATTTTCAATGCCATTGATGTACTTACACAGTACCGCAGCGACCCTGTCATCCATATTAAAAGCAAATGGGCACCAGATGGCCACATAAAACTGGATATTTCTAACAATGGCCCGAGAATTCCGGATCATCTTGTCAGTTCCATTTTTGAGCCATTTGTTACAACAAAAACACTCGGAACGGGGCTGGGTCTGTTTGTTTGCAGAGAGATAATTGAAAAACATCAAGGGACTCTGACCTGTGATACCGAATCAGACTGGACCGTGTTCAGTATAACCCTGCCAACTGAAAAGGTGACTAAAGACAGGAGCTGACTCCGAATCCGGGGAACAGCTTTTTCTTCTTACATACTAAAAATGCTTATATGATTTAAACAATAAAGCATATGTTTTAATTATTATATTTATAGTTTGCCGGAGGAGGTTTGTCACTTGTTTTCTTTAAAAGTAGATGAAGAAATAGAATTGCAATTGTTCCAGCTTCATCATTCAGAAGAGCTTTTCAGCTTGGTGGACAGAAACCGCAGCCACTTAAGAGAATGGCTTCCATGGGTAGATAATATGGCTTCACCTGTTCAGTACCATTCAATCATTCCTATATGGCTGAAACAGTTTGCCGATAATAACGGCTTTAATGCCGGAATCCGTTATCAGGGAAAACTCACAGGCTCTATTGGTTTTCACCAGATTGACTGGAACAACAGACAAACCAGCATTGGATACTACCTTGCAGAAGATTTTGAGGGCAGCGGAATTATGACAAGAAGCGTGCAGGCCATGATCAACCATGCTTTTTTTGATTTAAAACTGAACCGCATCGAAATACGCTGCGGGGTCAGAAATGGAAAAAGCCGTGCGATCCCTGAACGGCTTGGATTTCGCCAGGAAGGCATCATCCGGGATGGCGAGTATCTATATAATCGATATCACGATCTTGCAGTATACGGACTTCTGGCAAGAGAATGGAGTGTTTAAACAAAAAGCCTGCTCAGGCTTTTTTATTTTTCCCTGCATACAAGATTGTGCATTATTTATTTTTCCAGATTACATCTCTTAATTAAGGGTAATTTCATATAAAGAAAAATCTTTTATCCCTGGTTAATTTGTAAAATTCATGAATAAGGGAAAAGTACTTATTATAAAGGAGGTGCCTGCCCCTTACATATCGTGTAAGGGATATATATGATCACCCTTAGCCTATTCTTATTATTTTTATTAATCGCATTAACTGCTTTTTTTGTTGCTTCTGAATTCGCCATTGTTAAAGTGCGGACTTCACGAATTGACCAGCTTATGCTGGAGGGAAATCCTAAAGCCCGTTCTGCAAAACAAGTTATAAGCAGTCTGGATGAATATTTATCTGCCTGTCAGCTTGGAATTACAATCACCGCGCTGGGCCTCGGCTGGCTGGGTGAACCGACCATTGAGAGACTGCTTCATCCTGTATTTGAAAGTCTTAACTTGCAGGCTTCTGTAACTCATATCCTCTCCTTTGTCATTGCTTTTGCTGTTGTGACATTTCTCCATGTGGTCATTGGAGAGCTTGCGCCAAAAACCTTTGCGATTCAAAAAGCTGAAGCCATAACTTTAACCTTTTCAAAGCCATTAATATTATTTTATAGGATTATGTATCCATTTATCTGGATTTTAAATGGTTCAGCCAGAGTTATTACAGGATTATTTGGACTGAAGCCAGTTTCAGAGAGTGAAATGGCCCATTCAGAGGAAGAACTTCGGATTATCCTATCTGAAAGCTTAAAGAGCGGTGAAATTAACCCATCCGAATATCAGTATGTTGATCGGATATTTGAATTTGACAATAGAATCGCAAAAGAGATTATGGTTCCGCGGACCGAGATTGTTACCATTCCGGAAGATTCATCACTGGCAGAAACCCTCGATATCATATTGAATGAGCGTTATACCCGCTATCCGGTTACGGCGGGCGATAAGGATAATATTCTCGGGATCATTAATGTTAAGGAAATCTTAACTGACTGTGTAAGAAAAAAATGTGAAGGCAAACACCCCTTGCTGCAATATATTAAACCTGTCATCAGGGTGATTGAAACCATTCCCATTCACGATTTGCTCCTTAGAATGCAAAAGGAGCGTTCACATATGGCGATTCTCCTTGATGAGTACGGCGGGACCGCTGGAGTGGTCACAGCAGAAGATATCCTGGAAGAAATCGTCGGTGAAATCCGGGACGAATTTGATGCCGATGAACTCCCTCTTGTTCAAAAGTCAGGGGAAAACCATTATATCCTTGATGCGAAACTGCTGATTTCAGAAGCAAATGATCTCCTTGGAACAACATTATCTGATGATGATGTGGACACCATCGGCGGATGGATTATGACACAGAAGTATGATGCTGCTCAGGGAGACTTTGTTGAAGAAGAAGGTTACAGATTTATTATTAAAGAAATGGATGGACACCATATTTCTTATTTAGAGGTTGTGAAAATATAATCTTCATTTTCTTAAAAACCGGGAGCGCAATTTTGCTCCTGGTTTTTTGTGCGGGTGCTTAAGCTGAAGCTTTTTCAACACCCTATAAAAAATTTTTATTTTTCCGAATCTTTTCACTTCATATTTAATGAATAATTTCATAAAATAAATGTAATCCTTTTTTCCAAACTGCTACGTTTGACTGTATGGTTTCCGCTAACGTATAATTGATTCTAACTATATCTCTTGTTGAAAAGCATTATTATGGAGATATAAGTATTCATAACAGAGGTGATATGATGGGGCTTACTATCGTATCGGCGAATTAGCCAATATTGCTAACGTTTCTAAAAGAACGATTGACTACTACACTAGCATAGGCCTAATAAAAGCGAAACGCTCAAAATCAAATTATCGCATATATTCAGAAGAAGTGCTGTCTGATTTAAGATTTATTGAGGAATGCAAAATACTGCATCTTCCGCTTGAAGAGATTAAGAGAAAACTAGAAATGAAAACGAAAAGGGAGATTCAGACAGGGGAAGTTGAAAAGCATATTAACGCAGTCACATTACAGATGAAACAGCTTCAGCAGGAAATAGCTGTGCTCATGCCGCTTATTAATACAATGGATGATGAGCAGAAAAATGGCTTTTCCAGAAAGCTGACTGCCGAAAGTACTGCATTGCTCCGTTCCCTTTCCGGCTTAACCAGCTAATCCCATTTTTCACAAAATCAGGAGGTGACACCCTGCCCGTTTAGGCGGGATAAGGGGAACTTATTTGGACATATTAAACTTGGTTTTTATAGCCATTTTAATTGCTTTAACGGCTTTTTTCGTTACATCGGAATTTGCCATTGTTAAAATACGAAGTTCCAGGATTGATCAGCTAATTGAAGAAGGCAATAAAAATGCAATTGCTGCGAAGAAAGTGATTTCGAATCTGGATGAATACCTATCAGCCTGCCAGCTGGGAATTACCATTACAGCTCTCGGTCTTGGCTGGCTGGGTGAGCCGACAATTGAACACCTGCTGCGGCCGGTGATAAATAGTTTCGGTTTGCCGTCATCCATTTCGCATATTATCTCATTCAGCATTGCTTTTGCTTTTATCACCTTCCTGCATGTAGTAGTGGGAGAATTGGCTCCAAAGACTCTGGCGATACAAAAAGCAGAAGCGGTTACACTATTAACAACACGTCCTTTAATCTGGTTTTACCGGGTGATGTATCCGATCATTTGGGCGCTGAATGGTTCTGCCCGCCTATTGACCAGCATGTTTGGATTAAAGCCTGCTTCTGAACACGAATTAGCACATTCTGAAGAAGAACTTCGCATTATTTTATCAGAAAGCTATGAAAGCGGCGAAATTAACCAATCTGAGTTTAAGTATGTAAATAAAATCTTTGAGTTTGATAATCGGATCGCGAAAGAAATAATGGTTCCGCGTACTGAAATTGTTTCTCTCTCAAAAGATGATACACTTGAAGACTTTCTGCAAATCGTTCAGGAAGAGAAATTTACACGATATCCCATTATAGATGGAGATAAGGATCATATCATTGGCATGGTCAACATTAAAGAAGTCATGACAGATCTCATTATGAACCGGGAATTATCATCTAGCACTCTTGAATCATATATTCGTCCCATTATCAGGGTCATTGACAGTATACCTATCCATGAGCTGCTGCTTAAAATGCAAAAAGAGCGCATCCACATGGCCATCTTAATGGATGAGTACGGCGGTACCTCGGGGTTAGTGACTGTTGAGGATATCATCGAAGAGATTGTTGGCGAGATCCGTGATGAGTTCGACATGGATGAAGTGCCGATGGTTAGAAAGACGCATGAAGGTCAATATATCATTGATTCAAAAGTTCTCGTCAGCGAAGTTAACGACTTGCTGGGTACCGATATTAATGATGAAGATGTTGACACCATTGGCGGATGGATATTGACTGAGAATTACGAAGCCAAACAAGGCGACATAATCGAGCACGAAAAATATCGATTTAAAATTCTGGATATGGAAGAGCACCATATTAAGTATCTTGAAGTAACAGCAGTACCTGAAACAGAAGAGCCGGCACCTGCAAAAGAAGTGCCCTTTACTGAATCTGAAGTATTGTCTTAAATAACCAAAGGAACAGCCTGCTTGAGTGCTGTTCCTTTTCTTTAGCCTTATTGCTCCCGCGGAAATCTAATCGTAAATTTGGTCCCTACCCCTTTTTCACTCCTGACAGCAATTTCTCCGCTGTGCAGCTGAACAAGCTGTTTGACAATGGAAAGACCAATGCCAAATTCACCAAATGAATGATTGGTCCTGGATAAATCCGCTTTATAAAAACGCAGCCAGATCGATTCAATTTCTTGCGGATCGATGCCTACACCCGTGTCTTCTATTACAATCAATGTCTGACCGGGATCTTCTTTGCCCCTTAAAAATATGGAGCCCTGCTCGGCGAATTGAATGCTGTTCTTTACAATATTCACCAGAATCTGAATTAGCCGGTCATAATCAGCATAAACTGAAACCCCTTCTTCAGCCTCTATATAAATCCTGTTACCCTTTTCCTCTGCCTGAATTTCCAGCTGTTCCTTAACAATTTCAAAGGCCTCCATGAGATCAATATCCATTTTATTCAGCTGCAGCTGATTGGAACGGATCTTCTCATAATCCAGATTTTCATTCACCAGCCGAATAAGCCTCTTTGCTTCCCTGTCTATCAGGATCATCCCTTTTTCTGTATCCGCCTCCGGGATCAGACCTCCCTTAATGCCTTCAGCCAAACCGCTGATAGTGGTCAAAGGAGTCCGAAGCTCGTGCGAGACATCAGCAATGAATTTCCTTCTTCTATTTTCCAGTCTTTTAATTTCTTCATTTGATTCCCTGAGTCTTGCTGCCATATCATTAAAGTCTTTAGCCAGTTCACCAATTTCGTCCATATAGGTGTAGGGAACATTGATATCATAGTTCCCGGATGAAATCATAGAGGCAGCATTCCTAAGCTCCGTTATCCTCTTGATCAAATTTTTAGAGAGAACCAGACTTAAAAGGATGGTCGCAGAGAGTGAAATAAAAATGGTATATAATAAAAATCGATTTAATTGGCTGACAACCTCCATAGCCCCTGTTATAGGAGACAGAAGCAAGACTCCGCCAACAAGACTGTCCCCCTGCATATATGGCAGGGCAACCAATGTTACCTCCTGGCCGAAGCGTTTTATATCATGCTTTACAGTTACTTTATTTCCTTTGGAAATTTCAGCCCACTCAGATTTGGTCAGCTGAATCATCGGATCTGATTTAAGCTCCGGGTACAAGACCCTCCCTTTATGATCAAAGAGGATGTATTTGATGTTTCTGGCATCGAGCAGCTGGCTGTATTCTGTCAGAAATTCTTCATCCCCCTCTATTCTGACTGTTATGTCTGTCAGGATCTGCTCTCCATAGGAATCGAGCTCTTCCACTTTATTTTCAAAAATATAATTCTCCACAAACTGTGAGAATAGAAGGCTTAATAACAGGAATGCCAATATAAGGATACTGACATGACTAATCAGCAGCTGATAAAAATACTTAACCTTCATTTTCCGCTGCCGTTTCATCGAATTTATAACCTACACCCCAGACAGTATGAATAAAGGGCTGCTCATCAGTGCCTATTTTTTTCCGGAGCCTTTTTATATGTACATCTACCGTTCTTTCATCTCCATAAAACTGATAACCCCATACACTATCAAGCAGCTGCTCTCTTGTAAAAACCTGTTTTGGATGTTTTACAAGATAATACAGCAAGTCAAATTCTTTTGGGGTCAAATTCTTTAAAAGCTGCCCATTATAGTATGCCTCTCTGGATTCTTTGCTGATTTTGAAAAATTCACTGGCAACATAATGATGTTCATCTGCTCCTGCTTCAGCCTGGAATCTGCGTGTCACGGCTTTAATCCTCGCCATTAGCGTCAGCGGACTGAATGGCTTGGTCACATAATCATCGGCACCCATTTCAAGGCCCAGAACCTGATCGGATTCGCTGTCTTTAGCCGTCAGCATAATAATCGGAACCTTGCTCAGTTCCCTTATTTTACGGCAGAGCGTCACTCCATCCATGACCGGTAGCATCCAATCAACGATAATTAAGTCCCATTTTTCTTTATTAAAATGCTCAAACCCCCGCTGGCCATCGTGAACAAAAACACCCTGATACCCTTCTTTCATAAAGAACATCTCCAGCATTGAACAGACACTTTCATTATCTTCCACAACAAGTATTTTCATTTCCCTTCACCGCCCCTGTACAGTCTTTTATTCTTAATGTAATCGATTTGAGTGTTTTTTTTCAATGAATATCTCTGACCTTAATGTTTTTCAAAGATCTTTCTTCAAAGAATATTTTGTTTTGAGTATAAATTCAGCCCGGTGATTTCCGCTGCAGGCACGCAGCGAACCCGCGGGGAGGAATGCGAGCCTCTACTCCCGCAGGACATTGAATAAGCTTCCTCGATTGAACACCGCACGAAGGAAATGCGTCAGCATTTTCGAGGATCAAGTGCCCACAGCGAAGATCAACTCAGTAACTTAAACTAAGTTATGTAATATCAACAAAACTTTACGAAAGCAGCCTTTTCTATAAAGTCATCCAAATTCTTTATTGTTATCAATATCTTGGGAAATGCTAATTACGACTTATCATTTTGAAAGGAGTGCAGTATAGGATGAATAAAAAATTTCTTTTATTAGTATCTTTTTGCTTTATTTTAATAGGGGCCGCGATTTCGGTTAATGCTGAAACAGCGCCAAGAGGAAATTCACCGGCACAGGAGCAAATACATGAACACCATCACAGAATAATTGATGAATCACTAATGAAATCCCTTCAGGAACAAGGATTCACAAAAAAGGAAATCTTCATAGCTGCCCATATTGCAAAGTTTTCAAATAAACAGGTTGCAGAGGTATTGGCTTTTTATAAAAAAAATAACTCCTCCTGGGAAAAAACAGCACAGCAGTATGGAGTGGATTTAGAAAAAATCAAGAAGCATCATCATCACATGGATAAGTTCCTTGAAGCGAACAAGCAGGTTGTTCTGCAAAAGATCTCCGAGTATTCCGGCAAATCGACTCAAGTGCTTCAGGGGTATCTTGACAAAGGAGTTCCGCTTCGTTTTCTTGTTTCAGGTGCAGCCATGGCAAAGGCGGCAAATAAGGATTTGGGTGAAATAATCCAATTGAGGGAACAAGGAAAATCATTATCAGAAATAAAAACAGAATTAAATGTTGATAAAGAACAAATCCATGCAGAAATGAAAAAGCTGGTTGATGAAATTCACAAGGAAATCAGTAAGACAAAATAATAAGATAAAACCGCAGAGTCAACATCTGCGGTTTTGTTTTATATAAAACAGCCTTATAATGAAAGAGAGAGGTGAAACAAAATGACAGATGAAAACCCGGTGTACCCTGCCGACCTGGATGAAGAAACTTTATTCATGGTTTCCCAGACTTTTAAAGCTTTATCAGATCCAACAAGGCTTAGGATTCTTCACTTATTATTTCACGGAGAGTATTCTGTAAATGAAATTGCCGAAAATCTCTCACTGCTCCAGTCTACCGTTTCTCACCAGCTTCGCTTTTTGAAAAACCTGCGCCTGGTAAAATTCCGCCGTGAAGGAACAACTCTATTCTACAGCCATGATGATGAACATGTTATAAGTTTATTGAACCAGGCTATTGAACATAGCCAGCATTCATAAGAAAAGCGGAAGCGCCTTGCCCACGAAGGAACGCAGACTAAGATCGCCACGTCCTGTGGCAATGTCTGCATGACCCGCATCCTGCGGGCCTCAAGCATAAGACGAGCCTCACAGTAAGGCGTCCTTTGCCTTGCTGGGAGGATGCTTATGACCTAGAGGGGGGAGGCGCTGGAGCTAGACAGTTATCGGTGTTAAGGGTGAAGGCATTAAGGTGGCCGTATTAGATATTAATCACCCGGATCTAAAACCGAATCTTAAAATGGGCATGAATTTCACAAGTTCCATTGCCAGTGAATTTGGGGACAGAAACGGACACGGCACACATTGTGCAGGTATTATTGCCGGCTGTGACAATGATACTGGTGTTGTTGGGATTGCTCCACAAGCAGAACTATATGTTGCCAAAGTCCTTGGCGACGATGGTTCGGGTACAATCAATGGCATTATCAATGGAATCGATTGGGCAATCTCTCAAAAGGTCGATATCATTTCCATGAGCCTTGGTGCTTCCGTGAATCCAGGTGCGGCTTTTCACAGTGCCATGAAAAGGGCACGCGCTGCCGGAATTGTGATTGTAGCTGCAAGCGGAAACGAGAACAGTCATGTCTCCTGGCCAGCTGCTTATGATAAAGTCATTGTCGTTGGTGCCGTTGACCAGACATTAGGACGCGCTGGATTTTCTAACTTCGGTAAAGAGCTTGATATTGACGCTCCAGGTGTGGACACTTACTCAACATATCCTATCAACAAGTATGCAAAGTATTCAGGTACTTCAATGGCAACACCAATGGTATCCGGGGTCGTTGCACTGGTTCAGGCATACACTAGTAAGACTGGTGTAAAGGCAACACCGGAAGTCATAATGAATATGATTAAACAGCGTTCCGTAGACCTTGGCGATATGGGTGACGCAATGTTCGGTAATGGGCTGGTCAATATCTATAAGCTGATCAAAGGACAGAGCCTTCGACCTGCGGAGGGCTTATTTTTTTTATATAAATAATCGCGGGTTCGCTGCGTGACTGGAGTTGAAATCAACAGGCAAGCTTTATAGTCCCAAAACAGCAATCTATACGGATAGAGCCTTTAGAAAACAGCCTTTAGAAAATAAAAAAAGACTGCAAAGAGTCTTTCATGATGCCTTTAAAAGGGGAATCTGCGTTTTACAGTACTCAAAAAAAGCATGGACAATGATAAATCGTTTCCTTATTGTCTAACCAGGAGGGCACCATCATAACGTGTACGGGTTACTTCTCCCTCTATATTTCCATCAGGAGCCCTGATAACAACCTTTACACTATCGTTTTCTTGTAAGGGTATGATGGTGGAGACACTGGTTACCCCTTCCCCAAAAGAAAATATTTCCGTGTCTTGAGCAACTAAATTACCATTTACTTCAAATCCTAATGTTATAAAATATCCCTCATTTAAGTTATCTGGTATATAGCCAACCGCAGCATTGAGAGAATATACGCCATCCTGTTTGGGTCTAAAAATACCTGTTTCCGGGTTATATTCATTATTAATGTCTAACTGTTCTACTGTATAGACAACATCTGAATCCTCCGTCACCCTCTGGTTTGTATTTCTGACAGCCCTAAATGCACTTTGATTGGTAAACAGCCATTTCCAAATTCCAAAAGGATCATAGGCTATTTTAATCATAATAAAAGTCACCCTTTCTCATTTTCTACTAGTCTATTAATAAACCTTTGTTTTTGACTTGGCGCTTGTCCAGCTGCTTAGTAAAATTACGTTAAACAAAAACAGCCTTATTGCAGTCGTATTGTTTACCATAATAAGAGTTTTTGACTCTTCTTCTCGCTGCAAGCTCTTTACTAATGAATTTCAGCTTGTTTTTCTGCACATCTCTCAAAAGGATGCTTCTGCTATTTGTGGTATAAATAAGCCATTTCGAGTGTCAAAAAAAAAGCCACCCTAAATGGGGTGACTCGTAATTGATTATTAGTAATTTTTTCTGTTTTTATTTACCATCCATGGCCGAATCATGATTCCGTTCGGCTATCCCCATGTAAATAAGATCGCTATTTTTATCATCTGCAGGATCATTTAGAGTGTAGCAAAATGTCACCTGTCGGGTAGGATCCGTCCGCCTCGGGCAGGAATCCACTCTCACAATAGTATCAACACTGCCAGCTGCTTCCTCTTACTCGCAAACCACGAATAAACAATCGCGCAATCAGCGTAAATCCAAGATACCCCATCAATGGATAAACCTTGCCGACCGATTAATACTTTCTTATTTCAAGAATAAGCTGTCCTTATGGCCTTATTAATTGCAGCTTTCATTATGGCCGGGACAGCCTTTTCTTTCTCCCTCTACTTGTATGGTGCTATGCTCAATCCCATATTCATCATGCAGTACAGATTGAGCCGCATGAAGGACTGCATCGTGGCCTCCTTCATTTTCAATTACAAGATGGCAGCTAAGAGAAGGAAAACCGGAAGTAATCGTCCAAATATGAAGATCGTGAACATCTTTTACATGTGCAAGTCCGAGGAGCGCACTTTTAATATCCTCAGGGTTCAGGTGGGAAGGTGTCCCCTCCATTAAAATGTGGAAAGACTCTTTTGCCACTCTCCATCCGCTTATAAGGATAAGAACTGCTACTATTACACTTGCAATCGGATCAGCAAGTCCCCAGCCGAAGAAATAAATTAAAAGCGCAGCCGCAATAGCTCCAACCGAACCAAGCAGGTCACCCAGTACATGCAGAAAAGCGCTCCTTACGTTTAAGTTGTGATTCTTATCCCCGCTCATTAATATGAATGCTGCTGCAATATTGACGAGCAGTCCGATCGATGAAATCACGAGCATTCCCATGCTCTGAACAGCCGGCGGCTCAAGAATACGGTGATAGGCTTCATAGAAAATATAGAGAGAAATTAGGAGCAGTGTAATGCCATTTAGTGAAGCAGCAATAATTTCAAATCGTTTATAGCCAAATGTTTTTGAATTCGTAGCCTTTTTTTCACCTATTTTAATAGCCAGAAAACTTAAGCCAAGCGCAGCTGCATCACTCAGCATGTGTCCGGCGTCCGATAGCAGTGCAAGGCTATTAGTCCATATTCCGCCAATCACTTCTACAATCATAAATGAAGCAATTAAAATAAATGCCCACAACAAAGCCTTTTTATTGCCAGTGTGATGGTGATCATGTGAATGTCCATGCCCGTGCCCATGATTATGTCCCATATAATGCACCCCTTTATATGAATATATGCTCATATATATTATGTATGACTTCGGCATATTGTTCAATGATTTTTATTATTCCCTTTTTAATTTAGACTAAATGAATAGACTCAAACATCTGCAGACAATATCAGCAGTAACAGCAGAGAATTGAAAGAACTATTTCAGGCAATTATAGAATTCACAAAAGGGCTGCCTGACTATACAGGCAGCCCTTTCCCTTATGCAAGATAAACAAAATAACCCATAAATGCAATACATAGTCCATACATGATGGGATGGATCTCTTGTGGCCTTTTAAGTGCCAGCATTGTAATTGGGTATAAAATAAAACCAAGTGCAATCCCTGTTGCTACACTAAAGGTCAGAGGCATCATTAAGATTGTCACGAACGCAGGGATAGCGATTTCCAGCTTACCCCAATCAATATGTTTTACCTCCATGGCCATCAGTGCTCCAACAATGATCAGTGCCGGCGATGTTACTTCGGCCGTTATCACACTGAGCAATGGAGAAAAGAATAATGCAACCGCGAAGCATGCAGAGATGATCACTGAAGTAAAACCTGTTCTGCCTCCAGCCGCAATCCCTGAACTGGACTCAATCATGGAAGCAGTTGTAGAAGTTCCAAGCACAGAGCCTACGACAGTCGCACTGGAATCTGCCAGAAGCGCTTTGCCGGCATTAGGAATTTCATTATTTTTCATCAGGCCAGCCTGACTTGCTATCGCTATTAAGGCTCCTGCTGTATCAAAAAAGGCAACAAATAAGAAAGTAAATATTACTGCCAGCATTTCCGGAGTAAAGACTTGGTCAATATGCAGAAAAACCTCACCAAATGTCGGTTCAAGGCTCGGAATGGCCCCCACGATTTTTTCCGGCTTATCAATAAGGCCAATTAACATTCCGGCAGCTGCTGAGATGACCATGCCATAAAAAATGGCCCCTTTAATACCTCTTACCATCAATACAATTGTTAATATAAAGCAGAAAACAGCCAGCAGCGTGACTGGGGATTTGATATTGCCAATCGCAACAAATGTCGCTTCATTTCCTACAACCAGGCCCGCATTTTTCAATCCGATGAAAGCAATAAAAAATCCGATGCCGCCTGCAATTGCATGCTTTAAATCCTTCGGTATAATGTTAATAATTTTTTCGCGTATTTTTAATAAACTTAAAATGACAAATAAGATCCCTGAAATAAATACACCGGTTAATGCCGTTTGCCACGGAATACCCATTCCGATGCAGACAGAAAAAGTGAAGAAAGAATTGAGGCCCATGCTTGGTGCAATCCCAATCGGATAATTGGACAGCAGGCCAATTAATAAAGAGCCAATAATAGCTGAGAGTGCCGTAGCAGTAAAAACAGCCCCTTTATCCATTCCGGCCTGGCTAAGGATAATTGGATTTACAATTAAGATATATGCCATTGATAAAAACGTTGTTAACCCTGCAATTGTTTCCTGCTTGTAAGATGTTTCTCTCTCATGAAACCGAAAAAAAGATGACATGCCATTCCCCTCCTTTTTTTAGTGGAAAATAAAAAAAAGCTTCGCAATATGCGAAGCTGCCATAAAAAAACAGAAGAAAATAGCATGCCTATTAAAACAAGCTATATCCCCTGTAGTCAAGCTATTTACGGCAGCCCGGTAGAAACGCTCAGACCCTATCTCTGAACATATACAGGTAAAATGTAAGGCGCAGCACATCAAAGATTGCCCTGCCCCAAACACAAATTATATATTGATATAATGAAACCAATTCTAGCAAAATCAAATTTGATCGTCAATTCTTTAATTTATTCTGAGAATTCCCTTTTATCTTGAAGTTGGGTAAGAAGATTTAACGTTAATTTTTTGCTTAAATGGGTAAATAATAAAAAAACCCAGCATGAGGAGGCAGGTCGCTATGTTCATTGTATATGCTAGCTTGATTCTTATTGCAGCATCCCTGATTTTTCTGGGCATCTATGCTTTTAAAACGTACAAGGATGCCAAACCCGCAATTAAGAAGCTGACAGCAATAAGCACTGTCATGCAGCTAAAAGCAGATCAAGTGAAAAATGGGGTTGACGAACTGACAGCAACCCAGAAAGAAATCCAAAGGGATATCGATTATAAGAAACAAACATTTAATAATACAGTGGCTGCTGTTAAAGAAACACCGAAAAAAATAAAAAAGTGGTGGAACATTAAAATACCTTTTATCCATCAGATAAAATAAAACGAGGGCTGAGCCCTCGTTTTATTTTGCCCTATTTAATTGAAAGTGTACGGTACGCTTCTCCATCGGATTGTACTTTGGGATCTTTTTTATCATCTTTCTTCCCGCTGCCCGGTTTAAATGTATTATTTCTGTGATAGAGGGCACTTATTTCTCCGCCAATAACAAGTGCAAGGCCGGTTAAAAAGAACCAAAGCATTAATACAATAACTCCGCCAAGGCTGCCATATGTGGCTGAATAATTTCCAAAATTGCTTACGTAAAAGGATAAGCCAAAAGATATGATCTGCCACATAACAGTTGCGGCTATTGCACCCGGCAATACCTGTTTGAAAGGAAAATGTTTATTCGGTGCTACCTTATAAAGAATAGCCAGGACTGTAACCATGATCACAAAAGCAACGGCCCATCTTAATACATTGATCAGAATTTGCATCCCATCAGATATATTTATAAAATTCCCAATAAAATTCAAGATGACTTTCCCGAATACAGGAAGAACCATGGCAACAATGAATGCTGCAAGCAGTCCAAGTGTTAAGCCTATGGAAATCAGTCTTGATTTTATAAATGATCTCGATTCCTTTACATCAAACGCATCATTCATAGCCCTTATGAAAGCCTGCATTCCATTAGAAGCCGACCATAATGTACCTATAATACCAAAAGTCAGCAGACCGCCGTTCGGCTTCGTAATGATATCTACCACATTATCCTCGATTACACTAAACGAATCAGACGGCATTACACTCTGCAGATATGTTAATGCTTTTTGAGGATCCAGTGATAGATATGGAACAATGGAGATAAGCAGGATTAATAAAGGAAAAATGGAGAGCATATAATAATAGGCTTGTTCAGCTGCAAGCCCGGTTGCCCGATCATTCTTAAACTCCTTTCCGAGCTTCTTGCCAAATTGAATAACCTTGTGCATGTAACTACCCCTCCCTTATAACAGCTAATTGCTTGTATGTGTTTATTTCCCCGCAGAGCTTTGAACTAATCGTATTTTCATAAAATATTCAATCAGGCTGGAAAAAAAGATAACTTTAAATGACTTACAAAGGAGTACAGAACTAAGCGTATTATTTAACCAGGTAATCCCTCATCTAATATAAGAAATGTTATAATTAGATATAGTAATTATCAGATTTGCCGAATAATTAGTTTAAGCTAAAATGGCACAAGCTATCATATTATATTATTAGCTTATACAGATACTCGAGTATCATATTAGAATGGGGGTCATTTATGAACGTTTCACTCGAAACTGCTGTTGAAGCAAATGTACATAAAGGATTGACTAAAGGAAAGCTTGCAAAAAGAATATTCTTCATCATAGTTGGAGCCATACTTATGGGCGTGGGGATCGAAGAGTTCCTTGTGCCCAATAAAATTCTGGATGGCGGAATAGTAGGCATCTCCATTATCCTCTCTCACCTGTCCGGCTGGAAACTGGGCTGGTTTATTTTCATCCTTAATATTCCGTTTTTTTACATAGGATACAAACAGATAGGGAAAACTTTTGCGTTGTCTACGCTGCTGGGGATTGCCGTATTATCAGCCACCACCCTCCTTTTGCACGACGTTCCTGTTTTTACTGAGGACTTGCTGTTAGCAACAGTATTTGGCGGCATTGTTCTTGGTGTTGGAGTCGGCATGGTGATCAGGTATGGAGGATCCTTAGATGGAACTGAAATTCTGGCCATTCTGGTAAATAAAAAACTTCCGTTCTCTGTCGGAGAAATTATTATGTTTTTCAATATCTTCATTTTTGCTACGGCAGGTTTTGTTTTCGGCTGGAACCGGGCTATGTATTCCATCCTCGCTTATTTCATTGCTTTCAAAACTATTGATGTGGTCATCAGCGGGCTGGATGAATCAAAATCAGCCTGGATCATCAGTGACCAGCATAAGGTAATTGGCGAAGCGATTCTGGCACGGCTGGGAAGAGGAGTTACCTACTTAAATGGGGAAGGTGCTTACACAGGGGATGATAAAAAAGTAATCTTTTGTGTCATCACCAGACTTGAAGAGGCAAAATTAAAAGCCATCGTTGAAGAAATAGATCCCAGTGCTTTTTTAGCAGTTGCTGATATTGCGGAAGTCAGGGGCGGAAGATTTAAAAAGAAAGCCATTCATTAATTAATAATTTACAAACATGAATGCACCAGTTAAATCAAAATAACAAATAAATATATTAGCAATAAGATAAATATCAAAAAGATAACAGCTGTTATTAAGTATATCAGTGATCGGGATGATGAGTAGGTCTGCTGGTTAATTCTCTTTCTGACCTGAAAATAATTTAAGGTAGAGTAAACCAGGATTGTCAGGCCGGTAACCAGAGAAAATAGACTTAATGAAATGGCAATGCTGTCTGCAAACTTATTTACTCTCTGCACATTATTAAAATGCAGTGTGGAAGCAAGTACGCCTATTCCGATTACAGCGATCGATGTTCTTACCCATGCCAGGAAGGTTCTTTCATTTGCCAGATGCTGCTGTATGTATTTCGACTCTTTGGTTTCTTCCATAAAACAGCTCTCCCTTAACTGAAGTATATGATTATTTTTACCGCTTAACCACAGGTTAAACATTAAAGGGAACAGCACCCGCTGCCCCCTCCCTGAATTATAATATATCCATCCAGATCTTAATGGATGTAGCCAGAATTAGTACAGCCAAAATAATTTGGAGAATTTTTGTATTTACTTTCTTTCCTGAAGCAGCTCCTAATGGAGAAGCAATTAAGCTGGCAATTATCATAACGGCTGCAGGAGCATAGTCTACCTGTCCGGTTGCCAATTTACCAGCTGTAGATCCAATTGATGAAATAAAAGTGATTGCCAGTGATGTCGCAATCGTCATCCTTGTAGGAATCTTCAATACAACCAGCATTATAGGAACCAGTAAAAAAGCACCGGCTGCACCAACGATACCAGCCCCGATGCCGACAATCAAAGCAAAGAAGGCTGCAAGCCATTTATTGAACTTTACTTGATCCAAAGGTATATCATCCAGGCCTTTTTTCGGCACAAACATCATGATTGCAGCAATTAAAGCCAAAACACCATATACAAGATTAATGCCGCCTTCAGTCATAAACCTTGAACCGTAGCTTCCGATTAAACTTCCGGCCAGTATGGCTGAACCCATATAAATAATTAGTGTTTTATTCAGATATCCGCCTTTCCTGTAGGCCCATACACCTCCGATTGTTGCAAAAAACACCTGTACTGCACTGATTCCGGATACTTCATGAGCAGAAAAAGCAGCTAATCCAAATAACGGGGGAATGTATAAGAGCATTGGGTATTTAATGATTGAGCCGCCAATTCCTACCATGCCGGAAATATAAGACCCGATAAAACCAATTAAAAATATAACGATCAAAAAAGTAAAATCCATGTGGCCGTCTCCTCCTTTTAAGCAATAAAAGGGAGTGGAAACCCCCTTTTATCTTTTCAATAGATTAGCCTTTTTTTATCCAGAACTTTAGCACTCCGTTGTCATCCTCATGTTTTAAAAGCTCATGTCCTGTTGACTCTGTCCAGGCAGCCAAATCTTTAACTGCTCCTTTATCTGTTGTATGAACTTCAAGCACTTGCCCTGATTCGATTTCACCTATTGCTTTCTTCGTTTTTACGATGGGCATTGGACAAGCTAAACCCTTTGCATCTAGTACTTTTGCTGCGTTCATGTTCCATTCCTCCAATTTTTATTATTAGTATTTTGAATTATATTACTAAAAGATTATCTTACGGCACAGCGATTTGGACCGATTTCCATTTCACGCTGTTTTTCTTCGTCCGGGCTGATTTTACCCATATTTGTTTCGCGGATTTCCTGATAAGCATTTGGCTGAGGAGGAAGATTCTCAGAAACCAATTTTCTGAACTCCCCTTCGTCTTCAATATTTAGTCCGTGATTTTCAGCAAATAATGTGCCAAGTTTTTCGGATACGCTGCCATCTTCATTTAATTCTTCAATAATCATGAAGTGTGCAGGCAAAACAACTAATTCGCCTGATAGGTCTTTATAGCGCTTATAAAGTGTTTCTCTTAAATCTCCAGCCCAATCCCCAGCTTTACCGGCAAGGTCAGGACGTCCGATTGAATCGATGAATAGAATATCACCTGAAAGAAGGTATTGATCGTCCACTACAAAAGATGTTGAACCAATTGTATGGCCTGGTGAATAAACAGCTTGAATACTGATCTTAGTAGAACCAATCATTACTTCGTTTCCATCTTCAAGACGGCTGTATTCAAATGTTACTTCCTCTGCATCCTTAGGAGGAAGCCAGTAAGAAGCACCCGTTTTTTCAGCAATTTTGCGTCCGCCTGAAATATGATCTGCATGCAGATGTGTATCAAAGACATGCTTGATCTCTGCATTCTTTTCAGCAGCAAAATCAGTAAATACGTCTGTCATTCTTGTTGCATCGACGATTGCAGCTTCACCGTTTGAAATCACCATGTAGGACAGACAGCCTTTTCCGATGCGGACGAATTGATACATTTCTCCGCCATCCTTCAAATCGCCCACTTTAACAGGCTCAAGGTGTTCACTCCATGATTTCATCCCGCCTTTCAGGTAGGAAGCATCGCGTCCAGCTTCTTCAAGCATTTCTGCGACCATTACAGAAGAACCTTCTTTTGCACACACTACTAAAAGCTCTTTATCAGCCGGAATTTTATCAAGAATAGGTTCTACGCCATCAAGAAGATCGAAGTATGGAACATTCAAGTAATCAAAGTTTTTGCCTTCAATCTTCCAATCATTAAAGTCGGTTTCATTACGGACATCAAGTATAAATAGTTCTTCATTTTGAATAACCTTTTTTGTTACTTCTTTAGCAGTCATTGCTTTCATTGTTTATATACCCCCTAATGTATATTTTTATTTAAAAATTTTTTATTAGTTAAGCTTCGTTTCTGTTGGTCCATTCCATTCAGACATTCCCGGGACTACATTAATTACATTTGAGAAGCCTGTTTCAGCTAATACCTGGGATGCCATATCACTTCGGCTCCCTGTACGGCATACTACAAAAATCTTTTTATCCCGGTTGAGCTCGCTAATTCTCTCCTCCAATTCTCCGAAGGGGATCGAAATAGCATTGGGAATATGGCCGAATGCATATTCAGCAGGTTCCCTGACATCGAGAACAACTATATCATCATTTGAATTCATCTCTTTTAAAAGATCATCGTTAGAGGCAACAGGCTCAAAAGCTGCAGTTTGGCGCTCTTCATTTTCACCTGCTTTTCGTATATAGTGCTTAAGCACATCGCCTTCTTCCATTGTGCCAAGATATTGATGTCCCGAGCTTTTTGCCCAGGCCTGAATATCTGCTTTTGAACCTTTATCAGTTGCAAGGACCTCAAGCACTTCCCCCGGATTCAGATTACTGATTGCTTTTTTCGTTCTTACAATCGGCATTGGGCAGGCAAGCCCCTTTGCATCTAATGAAGAGTTTGTTTTTAAAGTTTCCATTTACTATTCCTCCTTATAACTTTAGATAAATAAGTTGACATTGCCGTCTTCTGCATCTGCTAGATAAGCAGCTACACCGGCAAATTCCACACCATCAATGATTTCTTCCTGTTTAAACCCAAGAAGATCGACAGTCATTTGACAGGCTACCAGCTTAACATCCTGTTCTTTTGCCATTTCAATAAGGTCGCTCACAGGCATCGTGTTGTGTTTTTTCATGATATCTTTGATCATCTTAGGACCCATTCCAGCCATATTCATTTTTGATAAGCCCATTTTTTCAGGTCCTCTTGGCATCATTTTGCCAAACATTTTTTCCATAAAAGTTTTTTTGACTTGAATTGGCTCATCTTTTCTAAGAGCATTCAGTCCCCAGAATGTGTGAAAGATGGTTACCTCATGATCGTAAGCAGCTGCACCGTTTGCAATGATATAAGCCGCCATCACCTTGTCATAATCTCCGCTGAATAGAACGATTGTTGTTTTTTTCTTTTCCAATCTTTTATCCCCCTTTACCCTATTGGGTATTTTTATAATCAAAAAAATTTATTTCAGTGTTCGAATACCATATAGGGTATATACTAGAGTATATTTGGTTTTCTGTCAATACCCTATTCTTGGTCGTTCTGCATATCAGTAATCTAATGGCCCTTCCCAATTCATCATACCGCCAAGCATGTTAATGACACTAAACCCCTGTCCTTCAAGAAAGCGTGCAGCTAATCCGCTGCGGTTGCCTGATCGGCAAACCATAACATATTCCTGATTCTTATCCAGCTCATGCATACGAAATTCAATTAATCCAAGCGGAATATGAATAGCTGAAGGTATCTTACCTTCTTTTACTTCATCTGCTTCCCGCACATCAATGATATTTAATTTCGCTTCGGCGGCAAGCTGCTGCTCTACTTCTTTGACAGTCATTGTTTTCATTTAATATTCTCCCCTTTATTTCCAGGCGCTTACTCCGCCTTTAATGTTTGTAATGTTCTTATATCCGGCTTTTTTTAGAATTTTACTTGCTTTGCTGCTTCTCATTCCGCTTTGGCAGATAACTACTACTTCCTTATCCCTTGAAAGCTGCCCCATTTTCTGTTGAAGCTGGTGAAGAGGCATATTCTTAAATCCTGGAATATGGAAGCTATTAAATTCTGCTGATGTTCTCACATCAATGTATTGCTTTGTTTTGTCCTTCATTTCATTCTTTAGCTGAGCAGTTGTCATCTGCTTAACGCCCTTTGCCGGAATAAGCTTCTGAGCCAGAAAAATAATAAGCAGGGCGATAATAATTCCATTTACAATAGTCATTGCTTACCTCCGAATTTATGTGATTTGAATTTTTTATATCATTTTATACCCTACGGGGTATATTGTAACTAAATAAAAAGAGAAAGTCAACTAACCATCATCTGCTTTTAACAAGTAAGTTGACAGCCTCTTCAATCATGATTGAACTCTCAATTCCCTTTTCAGCGTTTTCAACAATACATTGTTCAAGATTCGAACTGACAATAACTGCAATTGCTTTATCAATTGCTGATCTTGAAGCTGTTAGCTGGGTGATGACAGATTTGCAATCTTTTTCATCCTCCATCATTTTTAGTATCCCTCTAAGCTGGCCCTCCACCCTCTTGATTCGATTTTTAGTTTTTACATCATACAACACAAGCTTCACCCCTTTTATAGTTTTATTTTACACATTGGCAATCAGGCATTGAAAAACCAACTATCTTAAACCCTTTTTTTCGGAGCATCCTTATTCCCACATTTTTCTCTAATGAGCTGGATGCAACTAAATGGATTTCGTTATAAGGAATATCTTTTATATGCCTATTTATATATGGAATGGGCAGATTGATCGCTCCTGGTATTTCACAATGACAGGAAACATTATAATCCCTGACATCCAGCAGTGCTATGCCTTCCTTGGTAAGGCATTGATCCAACCGATAATAAGGGATGTCTCTAACAGGATAATACCTTTTAAATAATGAGAAACTCCCTAGCAGCAAGGTAAAAAAAATCAGAAGCATAATTCTCTCCTCTGCATAAATAATTTAATTACAATTCATATATTATACCCTATTGGGTATATAGTCAATGCTTTTTAATAGAAAAACACCCAAGCGGGTGTTTTTAATTTTTTGCATTAGCAGCAGTCGCTGTCATTGCCTATTAAGACTAGTCTTTCATTTTGCTGATCATAATCAAGAATCATACTTTCCGTATGCGGCTTGATTTCCGGGTCGATTGCCGCCTGGATTTCATTTATTGTTTCAATTATATCGTCTGCTTCCGGCTCATCCAGAGCCAGTCCTATTTGTGGGCCTCCTCAGCCAAAGCCTGCAAAGTAAACCCTAATGCCGCCAGTATTTTTCTCTTGAAGAACCTTTTTCAATAGATCCCGAGCTGAATCTGTAATTTTCAAGATCATCATCCTTTCCTCAGTTTATCAATGGATGTGAAACAAATATCAGTAACTGGGAGTCATCAAACTACCTTTACAATACCCCCGCCTGTACACGTTAATATTACTGCAATACTCTTTAAAAAGGAAAGTATTTAGTTTTATCCTGCCCATTTTTTAAAAACCTCTCTGCAGCCCTACCCAAAAAAAAAGACAAACCACAACATATGTGGTTTGTCGGTTATTTTTATAAATATTTTCTGTGAATGCTCTTCCCATCGTAAGTGAAAAGCATGTTCTTGCCTTCAACAATGGTTTCCATATGGACACCTCTGCCCCAAAGCTGGTGTACATATGGGAGTACTTTTTCAAGATATTTAAGATCAAGCTCCACACCTTCAAACCAGTGCTTTAAGTATAGTTCACCATTCTTCATATAATCGCCGTCATTCACCGTCAAATATGGAAATCCTCCATTTACACGCATGCTGACAAGCTGATCGCGCACATGCTCCCACTGTTTATCCACAATTTTATAATCCTTGCCTTGTTTTTGGAACAGATACATATCCTCTCTCATGACAAGGTCTTTTGTTAAGTAATTTCTTAAAAAAGATATATCTGACTCGATTTCACGAACCTCAAACATTTTTTCTCGTCCGGAATTTGGCACTGCACCTCGCCTCTTCATTTCCTCAGTCGGATTGTTATATCGCTCTTCAATATCTTCAAAAATTTTCAGTCCCAGATAATATGGATTGATTCCGGTTTTGGACGGCTGCACTACCCCTGCATTTAATTTTGCAAATTCCAGCGCTTCGGCAGATGTCAAATCCATTTCCCTCAAAATACGCTGATGCCAATAGGATGCCCAGCCTTCGTTCATAATTTTAGTTTCCAGCTGAGGCCAAAAATAGAGCATTTCTTCCCGCATCATCGTTAATATATCCCGCTGCCAGTCGGTTAGCTCCCTGCTGTAGCTCTCAATAAACAGCAGTAAATCTTTTTCGGGTTTTGGAGGGAATTTCTTTTTCTTCTTCTTTGGCTCAAGCTTCTTGTTTCTTTCATCTAAATCCCATAAATCATCATAAGGGCTGGCCGCTGCCGTATCACCGCTGCTTTCATACTCATCATCCGTACTCCAGGCTAGCTTCGGCCTCATAAGAGACGGATCAATATGCTCCTCAATTGCCAGCACGGCATCAAGGAAAGTTTCCACTTCCTTCTTCCCAAACTCAATTTCATACTGCCTTATTCTTTCAGCAGTGGCAGCCATGCTCTCTACCATGTCCCTCTTTGTGTTTTGAAAACGGACATTATTTTTAAAGAAATCACAATGTGCTAAAACATGCGCCACAATTAATTTGTTTTGGATAAGGGTATTGGAATCCAGCAGAAATGCATAGCAAGGATCCGAGTTAATTACGAGCTCATAAATTTTTGATAATCCTAAATCATAATGCAGCTTCATTTTATGAAACTGTTTTCCAAAGCTCCAATGCGAAAACCTGGTCGGCATGCCATAAGCGCCGAATGTATAAATGATTTCGGCTGGGCAAATTTCATACCTCATTGGGTAATAGTCCAAGCCAAATCCATTTGCAATTTCAGTAATTTCCTGAATGGCATATTCCAATGATTTATTTTCTTCTTCCCGCATTGCCACTCCCCCTTTTAGTCCTTACCATAATCTATGAACCAACAAGAGGATTGATGAGTAGTCTCTTCATAAGCTTGTAACAAATTACAGCAAAAAGCGGAGCATTTCGCCCCGCTTTCCATATGGCATTAGTCATCCAATTCCACTTTTAATACTTTACCTGTTTCAGCGTCAATATCAACATCTGCTTCGCCTTTACTTGTTTTCAGTTCAACTTCATAAAGGATTTGTCCATCGTCTTCGTCTTTCTCAATTTCTTTCATCGTTCCATTAACTTCTTTTTCAGCTATTTCAATAGCCTTTTGTTCGGAGATTATATTTTCCCCATTTACCTCTTTTCCGGATTGATCATCGTCATCATCGTCATTTCGCTCTTTATTAATTGAAATGACTTCACCATCTAAGGCGTGAACTTTAATATCGAAATCTTCTTTCCCGTTCTCAATATCAATTTCATAATACTGTTTGCCATTTGCTCTTTCCAATTCAATGCTCTCTACCCTTCCCTCTGCTTCAGAAAGAGCAATCTTCTTCGCCTCTTCAACAGTAATCAAATCCTGCACAGCTTCTTTCTTACTTCCAGCACTTCCATTCTGATTCGTATCTGCTGCACCTGCTGCAACAGCACCACCCAGCAATAAAGCTCCTGTCAATGAAATGACTGTAAATCTTTTGTTCATAATATTTTTCCTCCTTTTTCTTTTCTACATGTTCAATATAACCGATGAAAATGAGAGAAAAAGGATAAGAAAATTAAAATTTGATGAGAAAGGGATTAATCATCCCAGGTAACCGACAACACTTCTCCTGTAATAGCATGGATCTCGACAGCTGCATCCCTGCCATCATCCTTTTCTATCTCAACAAGATAAGAAGGTCCCTTTTCTGTTTCTCCAAAGCTGATGTCATCCACTTCCCCAGGTTCATTTTTTAGAGCAATTTGGACAGCTTCCTCTTCGGTTAGATTTTTTACAGGGACCTTTGTTTCCTCAGCAGCACGGGATAAAACTTCTCCATTCAGAGCATCAACAGTAATCTTAATCTTCGCTTCTTCTTTCTGAACGATTGCCTCGAAGGCTGATTTTTCTTTATGAGTCACTTTTTTCAGGGAAAGTATTTCACCAGTTTCTTCTGCCTGAATAATTTCCTTTATTTTTTCTTCATCAAGCTGCTTCTGTTCACCATTAGAATTCTGATCTTTTTTTTCAAAAGAAAGAATTTCTCCTCCGTTTTCACTCAGCTTTATTTGATATAACCCTTCGCCTTTTTTCATTTCAATCAAATAAGTGCTGTTCACTTTTTTCAAATTCAGAATTTCTCCCTCATATCGGTCTTTAATTATTTCTCTGGCTTCACTTTCAGTAATTGATTCTGAAGCGGAGACATTTGTGAATTGCATTACAGCAAATACAAGGAGCGCAGCCAGCAGAAGACCCGAAGCTGAAATTATTATAAGTTTATGCTTCATTTCCTTACACCTCTCCACATATCTTATTTCTCTATTATCTGATAATAAAATGAGAAATTGATGAGAATGGTTAAGTTTTTTTAATTCTTATGGATGCTGCAGTTCCCAATCCTTCAGTACTTTCGAGTCTGATTTCAACCCCAAGAGCATCAGCGATTTCTTTGGCAAGGGACAGTCCCAGTCCCGACCCTCCTGTTTTTCTGTTTCTTGCCTTATCTACCCGGTAAAAACGGTCAAACACTCTTGGCAGATCCTTCTGGGGAATACCCATGCCGCGATCTTCAATCCGGATATAAACCTCACTTTCCTCTGTCCCGGCAGTAACCTTTATGACATCATCACTGTATTTCCTGGCATTATCCAGAAAAATAAACAGAAGCTGCTTTAATTTATTTTCATCCGTTTGAATAAAGGCATTTCCAGACAAACTCGATTCCAACTGTATAGTCCTTTTAAAAGCATCTCCATATGTCCGTATGATTTGGGTTAAAAAACGGTTAAGATCTATCATCTTCAAATCGAGCATCCACTGGTCATCATGCCGTGCAAGCATAAGAAGCTGTTCTGTCATTTCCTTCATTCTTAATGCCTCTGAATGAATGGCTTCTATTGATTCATTAAATAATTCAGGTTCTTTCAATCCCCTTCTCTTAAGCAAGCTTGAATAACTCTCAATAACAGTTAATGGGGTTTTTAATTCGTGGGAAGCATTTGAAATAAAAAGTTTTTGCTTTTCATAATTGGATTCAAGAAGATCTATCATATGGTTGAAGGTTTCACCCATTTGATGCAGCTCATCCTGGGATTTCCCCTCCAGTTCAAGACGCTTGAATTGGCCGCTTTTTCTAATTTCCTTCATGGTGGCTGTCATTGTCGCAACAGGCCTTGTAATAAACTTACTAAGGATCGCGCTGGAAATTAGAACCGGAATCATTGCCAGGACTGTGACAATCCCCAGAACGAAGCGCAGAGTCCTTAATATTTTTTCTGCATTTTCCAGGCTTCTGGTCAGCTGAAAGCTTCCTATTTCACCATCTGGAAGGATCAAAGGTGCAGTTGCAAACATATAGACCCTATTATTACGTTCCATTGTTTTTATCACTTCGCTGCTGATGTACTCTGAAGGGATCTCACTGAGCGCCTTTTCATCCGAGGATGTGGAGGTTACCGCCTTTTTATCTGGCTGAACCAGTCTTACCATTCCACTTGAAGGAACAAGTGCCCTAAGCAGTTCAGCTTCCGGAACATTCCCGATTGAACTTTGCGCAATCTTTATCATATTAGCTATTTCATTTGAAATGGATGCCTGCTCATTTTCATATATTAATTTGCTGAATACAGCATACACAGCAATATTCATGATAATCAGCAGTACTGCAAAGAGAACGGTTGTATACAAATAAATTTTCTTCCTAAGATTCATTTCGTCTCCTTTAGTACATACCCTACTCCGCGGATTGTATGGATAAGAGAAGGCATCTCAGGCAAGTCTATTTTCTTGCGCAAATATCTGATATAGACATCAACAACATTTGTGTCCCCCAAAAAGTCATATCCCCAGACGGCCTCCAAAATCTGTTCCCTGTTCAGGACCTGTCTTTTATTTGTCATTAAATAAACCAGTAAATCAAATTCTCTGGGCGTCAGTTCTATGAATTGATCTCCCCGGCTGACTTCCCTTGTTTTTTCATTGAGCTTTAAGTCTGACACTTCAAGAAAGTCAATAACCGGAGTTTCTTGAGCAGTCACTGTTTTAACCCTTAGTGCCGCCCGAATCCTCGCAAGCAGTTCCTCAATCTGAAAAGGTTTTGTTATGTAATCGTTCGCCCCCAGATCTAAACCAGATACTTTATCTTCCACTGAACTTTTAGCCGTCAGCAGCAAAATGGGGGTCTGTTTATCCTTGCTGCGAATTCTTCGCAGAATTTCAATTCCGCTCAATCCTGGAAGCATGATATCCAGAATGATTAGGTCCCAGTTTCCAGTCCGGTATAACTCCATTGCCTGAAAACCATCCATTGCTTTTGTTACTTGATAGCCTTCGAATTCAAGTTCAATTTCCAGAAGCCTGGCGATTTTAGCTTCGTCCTCCGCAACAAGAATTGATTCCCTCAAAAAACTCACTCCCCATATTTGACTGTGTTATTCATAATCCAAGATTATCAGAAAGATATGTTTTTATCATTATTTTGAATAAAGAGACAATGAAAAAAGCCCCCGAAGGAGCTTACTGAGTTTTTCTTTCTACAGTGAGGCTAACCGCTTTGTTATCTTTAAGGTTATGTGTGACCATCACCAGTACGGTTACTGGATTCCCGTCTTCTTTTACGGTAAAAGTAAAGGTATCTGTTACATCTGTTTCAGTAACTTTCTTTCTTCCTCCATACTGATAATCCACCACTTCTTCCCCAGGGTAATCTTCTTTTACAACTGCGATGGCAATTCTTCCATATTTTTCATAATCCGGTTTTTGTACAGCTCCTGCCAATGAACTTCCCCCGGCTAATAAACAAATCAGCATAAAGATGGATAAATACTTTTTCATTTAGACCTCCAAAGCATGTGTCGTTAATTCTATTTTTGACCCAGGCTTCGATTTTATGTATGGAATTGTCTTATAAATGAATGTGGCCAATATATACAGGAAAATGATGAAAACCCTTGTATATCAACAAGTCCAAGATTTACTTTGAAATAAAACGCCGCATCATCATAAACTATAATCAACTCCTGGAAGAGGAGGAGAGGACAAATGAATAAAGTGGATTATGACCGTGCGTTATATTATACACACCGGTCTGAATGGGATAACCTGCTGATCCTGATGGTCAGGACAGAAGATCAGTTTCTTTCGAAGAAAATTGAACATTTTCTTCATGCCTACAATTTCGAAAAAGATTATTCTGTCATTGAGAAACATTTATACTCACTGCTTAGATATATTGACCATGCCAATGAATTATCAGAAAAACAGCTGCCAAACACTGTATTTTATGAACTAACCTAACAAAAGAATTCCACCAATAATAAAACACGGATTTTTGGTCCGTGTTTTTGTTTTTATTATTATTTTAATTCCTGCTTTATTTGACAATATGACTTCATATATGCCTGAAGTTCATTCATTAAATCCTCTACCAATTTGGCTGGTTCCTCAAAAAGGCCATCATTTTCATAATCAAAACAATGCGGGTCCAGGACAAGCTGTTTAGGTATAACATTGGCATATACGCCTCTGCCGGCAATTCTTAAATTATTCAGTGCATTGATGCCGCCTTTTCCGCCTCCAGCCACAACCAGCAGGCCGACTGGCTTATGGGCAAATTGCTCACTTCCCAGAAAATCCAGCGCATTCTTTAATGCTCCGCTCATGGCACTGTGGTACTCAGGGGATGCCAGAATGACTCCATCAGAGTCTGCAATCATTTGTCGCAGCTTTTTAACGGCAGGCAGCCCATATTGATCTTCTGTTCCATTATATAAAGGAATTTCTCCAAGGCTTAAGTCGATCAGTTCAGCATTATATTTTCTTGCAATATAACGGGAGGCTATTCCCGTTCGTCCCTTCATTCGCGGACTTCCATTAATAATTGTAAGCTTCATTTTAAACTCTCCTTTAAGATCCTATATTCTTTAGTATATAGAAATATTCGCTTTTACACATCGTCAGGATGGCTGAGTTTTATAAAGCTTGTTTTGGTACTAATTCAGTAAATATCTTCTCAGACTTTTGGATGAGTTTTTTATTATGACTCTGCAATACCATGACGCACTGCATAAAGTGCTGCCTGTGTCCTGTCTGCGAGCTCTAATTTGGACAGCAGGTTGGAAACATGGGTTTTGACAGTCTTTTCTGTTATAAAAAGAGATGAAGCAATTTCTTTATTGCTTTTTCCTTTTGCAATCTCCCTCAGAACCTCGAGCTCTCTCTTTGTCAGCTCTTCAAGCGGCTGTCTTTCTGTACTGTTTTTATTCGTTAAATGTGTGAGCAATTGGGAGGTAGCTTTTGGATGAAGCTGATTCTCTCCTTTCATCAGCTGGATAATTGCCTGAACAAGGATATCCGGCTCAATATCCTTCAGCTGATATCCTGATGCGCCCGCCTCAATTGCGGGTATCACATGATCCTGGTCTGAAAAGCTTGTGAGTATCATGATTTTTACAGCAGGATAATTCAGTTTAATCTGCCGTGTGGCTTCGATTCCATTCATTACAGGCATATCCAGGTCCATTAATACAACATCAGGCTGGGTTGCCTGCATCATCTCAACAGCTTCAAGGCCGTTTTTTGCCTCTCCGATAATTTCGATTTCCGGCTGAGTTTTAAGAAAAAATACAAGTCCTCTTCTTACAACATGATGATCATCCGCAATTAAAACCTTGATGGCCATTTATTTGCCTCCCTTTTCCAAAGGAATGGTAATTTCAATATTCGTTCCTTTGTTTGGCTCTGTTATTAATTTGAATAAACCATTCAGCGCTTCCGTTCTTTTCTTCATGCTTTTGAGGCCAAGAGAAGGGATATCGTTTTCGCGATAATGAAACCCTCTGCCGCAATCGGAAATCGTCATGGTAACTGTCCTTTCATCCACAGTCAGCACTACATCAGCTGTTGATTCACCAGAGTGTTTTTTGCAATTAGCCAGGGCTTCCTGACCAATTCTCCAAAGTGTTTCTTCGACTTTCCCCGGAAGACAGATTACACCCTTTACTTTTGAGTTTAGCTTCAGGCCAAGCATTTGACTGTAAGTCTGCATAGCACATATAATTCCATTTTCCAGTCCGCGCGGTTTGAGCTGCCAGATAAGCGCTCTCATCTCGCTTAAGGCTTCCTGTGCGAGATCCTGCATGTAGGAAAAGGTCTCTTTCATTTCCGGGTTATCAGTCATTTCCGCTCCACCTCTCGCCGTTAAGCTTAAAGAGAACAAAAGCTGGTTAACAGAATCATGCAGGTCCCTTGCCAGCCTGTTTCTTTCCGCAGCAAGAGCCGTCTCCTGCTCCAGCTGTGTCAGCTTGATTCGTTTTATGGCCGTTCCGATTTGGAAAGCAACTGATTCCAGCAAAGCCAATTCTTCCGGTGAAAAATGAGTTTTAGCAGGTGAACCTATATTAAGAACCCCAAACTTTTCCTCTCCTGCTCTCAGCGGTACGGAGGCATGATGGGTTAGCCCGTTGGTATCATTTCTTTGCTCGGCAATTGCATCTTCTATTCTTTTGCATTCAATTATATTTGAAGCTTTGTTTAGTCTGCCGTCATTATAGCGGTCAATGCACCAGCAATCTCCCTTGCACATCGGCCTGCAGTTATCCGCGGAAAGGGCAGGGGGCAGTTTCTCTTCTGCTGCCAGGCGGAACTCCCCATGGCTATCGATCAGAAATACCCATCCCGTTTCCAGACCAGTGATGTGAAGCAATTTTTGCAGCACCTCTTTAAGAAGCGAATCTATTTCTGTTCCTTCATTCAATAGCTCTGCTATTTCTTTTAATATTCCGATTTCTGATTGTCTTTTTTTCCCCAACACCCGGATCCCCCCTTGGACCTTGTCATATATGTACCTATATTATATAACTTTTTTTCCCTAACTTCCTTGGCATTTGGGAGGAAGCAGCCTGCGACTAAAGTTGCAGACAGGAAAATCACCCTCATAAAAAACACCGAAGAGCAATCCTCTTCGGTGCAGAATTTTATGCTATTGGATAGTTTTGAACAAATGGATGAAGAACGATTTCGTCTATCATCATGTGTTTCGGTGCTGATGCCATGTAAACAACAGCATTTGCGATATCTTCGACCTTCAGCCAATCTCTTTTCTCTTCAAGTCCCTGCTTGGATTCTGCAAAAAATGTATCAACCATTCCAGGATTTATGGTTCCGACACGGATACCGTATTCTCTGACTTCCTGAGCTAAAGATCCCGAAAAGCCTTGAACCGCATATTTTGTTGCCGTATAGGCTGATCCATTAGGAATGGTATACCTGGCTACATCTGAAGAAATGGTAATGATTGTACCTGATTTTCGCTCTTTCATATACGGCAGTACTGCCCTGCTTCCGAGAAAAACTCCCTGTACATTTACTTCAAAGACCTTTTTCCACTCATCCAGTGTCGTTTCATCAACCTGTTTAAAAAATCCCATACCTGCATTGTTCACGAGAAGGTCAACCTGTTTGTATGTTTGAAGAGTCTTTTCAACTGCAGCCTTTACTTGTGCTTCATCTGAAATATCTGCCTGAATAGGCAGTACATCTGTAAATCCCAACCTATTGAGGTCTTCTGCCGATTGATGTATTTCCTCTGAGCTTCCAATCAGGGTTAACTTCATGCCCTGCTGAGCCAGCTTAACAGCGATTTCCTTGCCAATTCCTCTGGATGCACCTGTTACAATTGCCGTTTGTCCCTTTAACATCATATCTTCCTTTCTGTTAACACTTCTGGGTGTGGTAATTTATTTTGACACTGAAATTCCCATTCTTTCTTGGACGATGTCCATAAATGCTTTTTGAACGGATTCCAGTTTTTCCTTGCTGCTGGCTAATGAAGAGTCATTGATTCCAAAGTAAAATTTAATTTTCGGTTCTGTACCTGATGGCCTTAGGCAAATCCAATTCCCTTCTTCGAAGAAATATTTAATAACATTGGACTTAGGCAGGCCGATATTCTTCTCTGTTCCATCTGCTTCTGTTCTGATTCCTGTTAAGTAATCTTCAACAGCCTGGACTTTCAGCCCGTCAAGTTCCTTTATTGGATTAGCGCGGAAAGATGCCAGTGTCTGCTGGATTTTTTCAGCTCCTTCAATTCCTTTGAGAGTCATTGATTTTAATCCTTCAAGGAAATAGCCAAACTTTTCAAATAAGCTTAGCAGTGCCTCATAAAGGGACATGCCTTTCTTTTTATAGTATGCAGCCATTTCCGTCGCAAGCAGAGCTGCCTGGATAGCATCCTTGTCCCTTGCAAAGTCGCCGATAAGATATCCATAGCTTTCCTCATAACCGAACAGGAAGCTGTATTCACCCGACTCTTCATATTCTTTGATTTTTTCTGCAATGAATTTGAAGCCAGTTAAAACATCAACGGTTTTTACTCCAAATGAAGAGGCAACCCTGCGGCCAAATTCAGATGTAACGATCGTTTTTAACATGATGCCATTGTTAGGCAGTGTCTTCTTTTCCTTCTTCTGAGAAAGTATGTAGTGAAGCAGCAGCGCACCTGTCTGATTTCCTGTCAGAAGAACATATTCACCTTCTTTGTTCCTGGCAGCGATGCCAAGACGATCTGCGTCCGGGTCTGTAGCAATTAACAGGTCTGCATTAGTTTCTCTTCCATCCCTCATTGCAAGCTCAAAAGCATCTTTTTCCTCTGGATTAGGACTCTTTACTGTTGAAAATTCAGGATCCGGGAGCTCCTGTTCCTTCACCACATGCACATTTACATAGCCCAGCGCTGACAAAGCCTCTCTCAAAGGCTTGTTGGCCGTACCGTGAAGCGGCGTAAAAACTACGCGAACATCCGCTTCATTTGCGGCACCCGGATTTTCGGAAATGGTAAGGAGCTGCTTCTGATAAGCCTGATCAACTGTTTTGCTAATCATGGTAATGAGCCCCTTCTCCTTTAACACATCTTCATCCATTACTTCTATCAGCAATTCGTTTTCTAATTCATTTACCTTGCTTATAACAATATCAGCTTCGGCAGGAGTCAGCTGAGCGCCGTCCGATCCATACACCTTATAGCCATTGTATTCCGGAGGGTTATGGCTGGCTGTAATGACTATCCCTGCATACGCATGCAGGTACCTGACTGCGAATGAGAGTTCAGGCGTTGGACGGAGTTCGTCAAATACATATGCCTGAATTCCCCTGCTGGCAAGTGTTTTAGCAGCTTCCATTGCAAATTCCGGAGACATTCGGCGTGAGTCATAGGCAATTGCCACCCCTCTGTTTTTTGCATCCAATCCTTTTTCCTCTATGTATGCCGCCAATCCTGCAGATGCCTTCCGGACAGTATAGATATTCATGCGGTTTGTTCCCGGGCCAATTTCCCCGCGCATACCGCCTGTTCCGAATTCCAGTCCCTTATAAAATGCTTCTTCAAGGAGCTTTTCATTTCCCTGCAGACGTTTCAGCTGTCCTAATAATTCACTGTCCAAATTCTCATGGTTTATCCATCGTTCTGCCGCTGTTTTCCATTCCATCATATGACCTCCCAAAAAAAGCTTCTTTATATCTTTTTCGAGTCTCAGGCAGATTTTCCTTTTAAAAACATCCGAGGAATTTTGACAAATTCCATCCTGACATTATGTACGCGCTGCCAAAGGCTTTACATTATCCCTTAAATGCGTTGAGCGCCAATTGAAAGGCGCTCAAGCTGCAACTATATATTACTTCTTATATTTAATGCTGTAAATATCATGCCTGCGGTCTTTTAGCTGACGCACTGTGCCATCCTGCCTCTGGCGCCGGAGGATTTCGAGATCAACATCACCTATCAGGACCATTTCGATATTTGGATTTGTTTCCCCCACTATGCCATCCCTTGCAAACTCAAAATCGGATGGTGCAAAAATGGCAGATTGTGCATACTGAATATCCATATTCTCTGTTTGCGGAAGATTGCCGACCGTACCTGAAATAACCGTGTATATCTGATTTTCAACAGCGCGCGCCTGAGCACAATAGCGTACCCTCAAATATCCCTGGCGATCTTCGGTACAGAAAGGGGTAAATATTATTTTTGCCCCTTTATCCGTTGCAATTCTCGCCAGCTCAGGAAATTCGATGTCATAGCAAATTTGGATGGCTATCCTTCCGCAGTCCGTATCAAATACCTTTACTTCGTCCCCGCGGCTGATTCCCCACCATTTGCGCTCATTTGGCGTAATATGGAGCTTATACTGCTTTTCAATCGTTCCATCCCGCCGGAAAAGGTAAGCGATATTATAAATCTCATCATCATCTTCTTTAACAAAATGAGAGCCGCCAATTATATTGATATTATATCTGACTGCCAAATCCGTAAATAACTCGATGTATTGTTCAGTGTATTCTGTCAGCTTTCTCACCGCAAGGCTTGGTGAACGTTCCTCCAAAAAGGACATCAGCTGGGTAGTAAATAACTCGGGAAAAACGGCAAAGTCGGACCCTGAATCTGAAGCAACATCTGTAAAATATTCTACCTGATGGGCAAATTCATCGAAGGATTTTATCTGCCGCATTAAATATTGAACCACACAAATACGAACCGGGTAGCTTGTTTTATAAAATCGTTTGCTCATTGGTCTGTAGTCGACATTATTCCATTCCATCAGGGTTGCATATTTATTTGACTGCACATCATCAGGCAAATAGTTGGGATTAATCCTCATCAGGGTAAATCCATTCAGGAGCTGAAAGGATAAAACCGGGTCATAGATTTTATGGAGCGAAACTTCGTTTACATACTCTCTTGGGTTCATTTCATTTGAGTATTTATGATAGTTTGGAATACGCCCGCCTATGATGATGCTTTTTAAATTTAAAGACCTGACAAGCTCCTTCCTTTCTTCATACAGTCGATGGCCAATTTTCATCCTGCGGTAATCAGGATGGACCATTACTTCTATTCCATAAAGGTTATAGCCTTCGGGATTATGGTTCGTTATGTATCCTTTGTCTGTTACATCATCCCAGGAATGACGGTCGTCATATTCATCAAAATTTATAATAAGGCTTGAGCAGGAACCAATGATTTCCCCGTCATATTCTGCAACAAACTGGCCTTCAGGGAAAATTTCCAGATGGCTTTCAAGCTGATCCTTCTTCCAGGGAACCATGCCGGGAAAACATAGCTCCTGAAGGGCAATGATATGATCTATATCTGAATGCCGGGTATTTCTGATAATCATTTTCTTTTCAAATTTCTTTAAATCAAGCTTTGTCAATGGTGGTGCACTCCTTTTGGAAAATAATAATTATCCTGGGAGCTGTCGCGAAAGATCAGCCTCTCCAGTGATATACAGGTTCCTTTTCCCTTTTTTACTGAATTGATAACACCATCAGAATTTTCTTAGCTGAATTCCCTCTTGTTCTTATCTTGCTTCTTTTCCTTCATATATATTTCTATATAGCTGATTGAATATCTTCTTTTAATTTTCTTAATTCCCCCTGTTCCTTGTCTGATGCCATTTCAATATTACAAATGCCCTATTTCTGAATGCCCTTTGAACATGTTGATTTACAAGGGATGTCCAATAGCTTTATAATTTTAGAGTACATATTAATAAGGAGATTATTATGGAGAAAACACAAACAGACCGGCGGGAGAATTTGCTGTTTATTGCCTGGGCAGCTTCAATTCTTGCTTTGTTCGGCAGCCTTTATTTTTCGGAAATCAGGCAATATGAACCTTGTGAGCTTTGCTGGTATCAGAGGATTGTCATGTATCCCTTTGCAGTCATACTAGGATTGGCAGTGGTTAAGAAGGATTATCGCATCAGCCTATATACGATGGTGTTATCTGCTGTCGGAGCCGGCATTTCCATCTACCACTACTCCATTCAGAAGATTTCATTTATGGCTGATCATGCAGCAGCATGCGGGAGAGTTCCCTGTACGGGACAATATATTAATTGGCTGGGATTTGTTACAATTCCATTTTTAGCATTAACAGCTTTTATAATTATTTTCATTTGCAGTTATCTTGTCTGGAAGAAAACGAAGGAGGCAGCAGAATAATGAAAAAGGTCATTATATTTCTTGCTATTATCGTTGCATTATTTGCAGCAGTAGGAATCTTAACTAAAATGCAAAATGAAGAAAAAGTGTCAGAGAAAAATCCATATGGAAAGGATTCACTTCATCCTGAAACAGTCAAACAGCTTGAGGACCCGAATTATCAAAACCTGATTCTTCCCGGAGAATTGGAGAAAAAGTTAAATAACAATGAGGATGTTACCGTTTATTTTTATAGCCCGACATGCCCTCATTGCCAAAAGACTACTCCGGTGGTGGCTCCGCTTACAGAAGATATGGGGATTGATCTCGTGCAATTCAACCTGCTTGAATTTGAAGACGGCTGGGATAATTACGGAATTAAGGAAACTCCAACAATCGTTCAATACAAAGACGGCAAAGAGGTTAACAGAATTACCGGTTATCAGGAAAAAGAAGTATTTGAACAATGGTTTAATGAGAATTCAAAATAACCAGAAAACGCCTGCAGCAGCAGGCGTTTTTTCATACAAGCATTTCATTTGCGGCTTTAGCATAAACACTGAATAAATCATTCCGGGGCATTCTCTCTCCGCAAAAATGACTGTAATCAAACGGAAATGATAAACCGAATTCTTTAAGTATTTGAACATTTTTAAAGAATATCATTTCATATTTATCGCTGATTGGGCGAGATTCCAGAATAGCCATAAGCGTCTGCAGCCCTGCTATAACCTGATATGCCTCCTTTAACGTTCCGAAATATTCAAAGTGCCTTGTAGAAGTATGTAAAATCTTCTGCTGTTCAAATTCTCTTATATCATCGTCTGTGAAATAAAGAGGAAACACATTTGAATAGAATTTTCCTATTAATTCTTGAATTTTTTGTTCCTGATCAGGAGTTGATGCAAATACAACTTTCACTGATAACCCACCTTTGTAATCCTTGTAATCAGTTCGTAATATATACATAAGAATATCATATTCTGAAAGCCCTTTAGGGTGGTAATTATACCCATGGAGAAGGAATTTGCTGGTATTTATTCCTCCTGCGGAAATAGATGGAACAGGCATAATGCTAAGTAATTAGTTCCAAAGTTCTATATTAACCCCATTTTTAGCAAAATTAAAGGTGATTTTAAATATTACAATAATTTTTGGGGATTACTATTCCTTTTATCATCTGTCTTTAAAGGCTAAAATATTATTGTCATTAATTTATATGTATTAAAGGTACGATTATTCAATCAGGATAAGGAGTAATTTATGGTAAAAATACAAAGGTTTGGTGAATGGTGTGAAATAGAGGCACCTGCCCACTGGGAAGGCTATTCAATCGAATATATTGTCCGGACATTATGGGGAGCACCAAAAACACAAACACACAATATGAGAATGAAAAAACAGGTTTTAACCAATGATGAACCTGCTAATTGGACAAAATCTGTACATGCAGGAGATAAATTAAGATTTCAATTTTTTCAGGATGAAGATTCAGGCGTTATTCCCTCATATTACGAGATCGATGTTCTTTTTGAAGATGACCATATGCTTGTTTTGAATAAGCCGGCCGGCATGGACACGCATCCTAACTCACCGGATCAAACGAATACCCTCGCAAACGCTGCAGCTTTTCATATGCAAATGCAGGGGGAATATAGAGAGATAAAACATATTCATCGCCTGGACCGTGATACAACCGGTGCCATTTTGTTTGCAAAGCATGCATTAGCTGGTGCAATTCTGGATAAAGAGCTGAAAGAAAGAAGAATTAAACGAACATATTTAGCTTTAGTCCATGGCAGAATTTCAAAGAACAAAGGAACCATCAGGGAACCAATTGGGCGGGACAGGCATCATCCAACCAGAAGAAGAGTATCCCCCGGAGGCCAGCCAGCTTCAACGAACTATGAGCTAATTGAGTACTTTCCAAAACAAAGTCTTTCACTTATTAAATGCCGTTTGGATACAGGCAGAACACACCAGATCCGTGTTCATCTAAGCCATATCGGTCATCCTCTTGCAGGGGATACTTTATATGGCGGGAAACCTGCTTTTTCACGGCAGGCATTGCACGCTCTAAAGCTTGAGATTCCACACCCATTCTTAGAGGAAACTATAGTCTGTCATGCGCCTTTCCTGGATGACCCTGGGATTTTCAAGGGTATTGACCCGTATCGTTTTTAATTCAGAGAGCTGCCCTTTCTGAGGCAGCTTTAAGTTTTTGCTAAGAAGCAGAATGCTTAATGCAAAAAAAGAAGCCCCAAACGGGACTTCTTTGAACTAATTCAATTAGTCATGTGATTTACGCATAGCCTTCATGATGAAGCCTACGATGAATACAAGCACGATAGCACCAATTAAAGCAGGAATAATAGCAAAGTCAGCTACGACTGGACCCCAATCACCAAGAATTAATGAACCTAACCATGCACCAATGAAACCAGCAATGATGTTACCAATAATTCCGCCTGGAATATCTCTTCCCAAGATCATACCTGCTAACCAACCAATGATACCACCTATAATTAATGCCCATAAAAAGCTCAACATTGAAAATCACTCCTCGTTTTAATTTAATTTAGCTTTTGTTCAGATAAAGAATTTCATTCAGCTGCGCAGCTTTTGGTGATCTTATCTGCTTGTACAATTAAATTACCCAGGATTCATTATCTAAAACCAAAAATTTAAAAACTATTCTTTTGGAAAAATTTTATAAAATAAAAAAACACCCGTCAGGATGTTTTTGCAATACCTAAAAATCAAAATTATCCGGATCTGCTCCAAAGCGGTGATTATTATTTAATGCATTCATTTGTCGCATTTCATCTTCAGTTAATTCAAAATCAAATATATCTCCATTTTCCCTTAGTCTATCTATTTTCACTGATTTAGGAATGACCATTATGCCGTTTTGGAGATGCCATCTTAGAATAGTCTGGGCTGGTGATTTACCATGCCTTTCGGCAATTTCTTTTATGTCACTGTCCTCGAGCACTCTTCCCCTGGCAATTGGAGACCAGGCCTGTACTTTTATATTGTGCTCACCGCAAAATGCCCTTAATTCTTTCTGAGAAAGAAGAGGATGCAGCTCAACCTGATTGACTGCAGGCTTTTCTGAAGCATTCTCCAGAATGTCCTTTATATGATGAATTTGAAAATTGCTCACCCCTATGGCCCTTGCCTTGCCATCCTTATAAAGCTTTTCAAGCGCCCTCCAGGCTTCGAGGTATTTCTCCTTAACCGGCCAATGGATAAGGTATAAATCTAAGTAATCCAAACCCATCTTTTTCAAACTATTATCAAAGGCATTAAGGGTCTGATCATATCCCTGATCCGCATTCCATACTTTTGTCGTAATGAAAATCTCTTCTCTGGGCACCCCGCTTTCTTTTATTGCCTTTCCAACACCCTCCTCATTTTCATAAAAAGCCGCAGTATCAATCAGTCTGTATCCTAAGTTAATCGCATCTTTTACTGTGTTTTCAATCTGCAATCCCTTTTCGACTTTATATACGCCGAGCCCGAATTGAGGCATTTCAACTCCATTATGTAAGGTTAAAGTGCTGCTGATATCCTTCATATGATGGAATCATCTCCTTCAAAGTTTTAATTCATTTTATCATTTGCAGGAAAAGGAGACCTACTGTTTACACTCCAAAATAAAAGCGATTGCCTTAGATAAGCAATCGCCCATCTATATAAACGGCAGATGCCGGGATTTTATATTTCCGCATTCTTTGCCATTTTTTCTCATGCAAAAATGATTTTCCCGGTGAAAAATTGTCCTAAACAAGGGACAGGATCACTTTCTTAAAAAGAATAAGCAGCTGAAAAATCAGCTGCTGAAGTTTTAAATTACTATGAAATTACCTTGTTCCAATCCGTAAAAATATAATCTGTGAAGAGGCCGTGTCATGGCGACATAAAGCAATTTAATATCCAGTTCAGAATCTCTGGAAAACTCCTCTTCCATGGACAGAATTATAACGGCATCAAATTCAAGTCCCTTGGCCAAGTAGGATGGCACTATAACAATTTGATCTTTCGGTATGCTTTCCTGCTCCTGCAGCAGTTTAAAAGGAAGCCTGGCATGCTTTTCAAAAAGGGTGTGAATCAGCTGACAGTCTTTCATCGTTTTCCCGATCACCGCAAATGTTTTATACTCTTCTTCTTTCAATGAAATGACCTGTTTCTCAAGCTGTTTTACCAGCTCACATCCATCTTCTCTCCTGATAAATTCAGGAT
Source organism: Cytobacillus sp. FSL H8-0458 (assembly GCF_038002165.1). Classification (NCBI taxonomy): domain Bacteria; kingdom Bacillati; phylum Bacillota; class Bacilli; order Caryophanales; family Bacillaceae; genus Cytobacillus; species Cytobacillus sp. FSL H8-0458. The sequence goes on from NZ_JBBOBR010000001.1 coordinate 3,041,166, forward strand.
TTCTGCCATGGCGGACAACCGGCTCCACTTCAGGGAATGAATAAGGGAGAAGCTTAAGTAATTCATTTGCTTTTTCCATAATTTCCACTGTAGTACGATAGCTTTTCTGAAGCTCTGTATATGTTGCACGGGGAAAAATATAGTCCAGGACCTCCTGCCAGCTTGTGAGCCCCCTATAGGAATGAATTCCCTGGGCAAGGTCCCCCACTAGTGTAAACATATCTGTACCAAGTGACTTTTTTAATGAGAGCAGCTCCATAAAGCTGTAGTCCTGTGCTTCATCAATGACGATATTTTTTGCCTTCAGCTCTTTGGGAATGCCAAATAAGCTTTCCTGCAGATAAAGCATTAAAGCCAGGTCCTCCCTCTCATACACTTTTTTCCTGAACCATTTCGTGCAGTATTCACAAAGAATTTCTGCGTCTTTTTCCGTTAAACTTCCGCCTGACAGCCTTGAAAGACGGCTGGGATCTTCAAATAATTCTTTATAATACCGGATCAGACTTTTTTTCGGAAATTGCTTCAAGTATGTTGGAACTGCTGTTCTAAAGCATTTCTTTAATTCTTCCAGTCTGGCTGCCTTTTTATCAAGCGCATCGGAAACATACTGTCTTCTTTTTTCAGGATCTTTCCCTCTGTAAAGGGCCCTTTCGATTCTCTCGTCATAATAGGTTTCGATTTTCTTAATGATATTTTTCTTTTTCTTTGCAAGATCGTTTTGAAGCACAGCCTTCAATTTTTCCAGCCTGCGGTAGAGAGGAAGATAATTGTAGTCCTCTAAAAAAAGCTGGAAAAGTTTCTTGCGGCCAAAAAGCCTGAATTTACCTACCATAAAATCTTCTCTGGGGCAGAAGCTATTATATATTTCTCTGAGGTAATTAGTGAGAATAGTTTGAAATACCGGTGACCCTTTAATGGATGATACCCAAGCTGCAAGACTTACTTCCTCACTGCCATGGTCTTCAAGCAGATTCACTAATTTATTGTCTTCCGCCAATTTCAGGTCTTCGCCAAGACATGCCAGTACATATTCCTGGTAAGTTGTCTGTCGGACTCTCTCCACCCCCAGTTCCGGAAGCGCCTCCGAAATATAATCAATGAAAAGCCTGCTTGGCGCCAGTATCATAAGCTGTTCAGGGGCAAAATTTTCTTTGTACTGATAAATAAAATAACTAATTCTGTGCAGGGCAATCGTTGTTTTACCGCTGCCTGCCGCTCCTTGAACAATGATAGGCTTATTCAAATCAGCACGTATTATTTTGTTCTGTTCTTCCTGTATGGTTGAAATAATTTCAGTGAGGCGGTTGCTTGAGCTTTTGGACAGTGATTCCTGAAGTAATTCATCTGTGGTCGTGAGGTCAATGTCCCGTACTTCATCCAGAATCCCTTCTTCAATCATATATTGCCTTTTTAAAGACAGGTGTCCCGTAAAGCTTTCTTCATAGGAATGGTATTGAACCTCTCCCAGCCTGCCTTCATAGTATAAGTTGGCTATGGGAGAACGCCAGTCAACAATAATCTGCTCCTGATTTTCCCTTGAATACAATGAAGTTTTGCCTATGTACAGTATCTCTTCTTCGTTTAAATCTTCCCTTAAGAAATCAATTCTGGCAAAGTACGGCTTTTTCCGGGCTTTTTTCAGCTGCATTAATTCATCTTTGGACATTTCAAAAAAACGGGCATTAGTCAGCAGTGATGAGTAACTTAAGCTGGATTCAAGCCAGTCAACGTCTTCGAAAGCTTCTTTCATATTTTCCTGAAACTTGTCTTTGCTGGATTCTGACGTTTTAATCACGACATCAATATAACGTTTCGTAAATTCAAGCCGCTGAACTTCCTTTTGAAAATCGGGGTGTTCAAATTGGGATGACATATGTTTCTCCTTTCAATTTTTTTCAGCCGCAATGGAGAAATACATATGAGCGAACGCGTGGGCAGAAAAATATATTATCAGAAAAGTCTGCAAGAATCAAGTGGTGACAGGCACCACCCGAATTTTGTCGAATTGAGCAGAAATATACATCGGCGATCATTTTAATTTATAATATAAAAAAAACGCTTTTTAGGAGGTGATGGGAATGGCCATTGCAGTTGCAATGCCTGATAATGCAGCGTCTCATGCAAAGCCTGATATTGGTGGCGATACTTTGCATGAGGCGGTAATGGACTAAAATATTATCGCCCATTCAGCTAAAACCATTTCTGATATCGGCTTTGCACCTTATTCATTTTTTATTATCAAAATAAATAAGGAGCTGGCAGAAATGAGTTATGTAAAAGCTAATGCTGTTTTACCGGAGAATCTGATAGCAGAGATTCAAAAATACGTTCAGGGTGAGGCTATTTATATCCCTAAGCCAGAAAAGGACTACCAAAAATGGGGTTCCCGCTCTGGTGCAAGAAAAATTCTGGATGAAAGGAACCATTCTATTAAAGGCGCCTTCCAGAACGGCAAAACCATCACCCAGTTGGCGGAGGAATATTTTCTTTCTGCTGAAACAATCAAAAAAATAGTTTATAAAAAATGAATTATTCGCACTGAACTTTGTTCAGTGCTTTTTCATATGCTAAGTTCATTTCCTAATCATTTTATACATTTACATTTTTATGTAACTCTTATAAAGTGAATATTGATATACAAAGGTGCTGAAAGTATAGGAGTGTGTATAATGGAACCTTTCATCAGGAATGATCAATATAATTTTATTAAATATCAGACGCAAGTGCTAATTAATGGCCATGCATCTGTCAATGATACAGGGGTGCTGAATGCGCTGAAATCTCTTTCTTCAGAAAAGGTATTGGGCCTTTTTGCAGAGCTGAGTGAAGAACAAAACCAGCTTCTTTCCCCAGTCAGTGATATTAAAGAAAGAGATCAGGCAGATGCCTTCTTAGCACATATAAAGGAATATGTAATACCCTTCCCGTCAATAACTGAACAATCGATCAAAAAACTGTTTCCAAAGGCAAAAAAAATAAAAATACCAGCACTTGAAGATATCGATTTCAGGGAAATAACCTACTTGGGATGGGACGACAAAGGTACAAACAGGAAGTATATGATCAGCCTGCTGGATGGCAAACTGGCTGGGATATATGGAACATTTAAGCCGCTTGGCAAAAAAGGAATCTGTGCCATCTGCAGCAAACTCGAAGAAACAGGCATGTTCTTAACTGAAATTAAGGGTTCTCAGTTAGGCACCTATACAAAAAAAGGGAATTACATTTGCCAGGACAGCCGGAAATGCAATGCAAATTTGAATTCACTTGAAAAACTGCATGATTTTATTGGAAGGCTGAAAGGGTAGATTGTCATCCCCCCTTAACTAAGGCACCGCCGAGTTTGGCGGTGTCTTTTTTTTTAGCTAAAATTCTCTATTCGTTTATTCTCATCAAACTAGGGAATATTACTGTAATAAAAAAAACTATCATATTTTGTCGATTTCGTATAAAATAATTACGTTTGATTGAAGTTTTCCTAACATATTGGGGGTAAAAAAATGGTTTTTAAGAAAAAGGACAAGTTTAACACGCTGTTAAGCAATATTTCCATGAATTTAAAGGATAGTGCGATTTACTTTGCAGACTATAAGATTAACAATGTCAGTGATTTAAAAACCTTTTCAAAAACAATGAAGGATTATGAAACAAAGGGTGATTCCTATGTTCATGAAGTCATCAAGGAATTAAATAACGCTTTTATTACACCGATCGAAAGAGAAGATATTCTTCACCTTGCCATGAGCATGGATGATGTTCTGGATGGATTTGAGGAATGTGCTGATTTATTTGAAATGTATTCCATGACACAGGCAGATGAATTTATGCTGAAGTTCGTGGATGCGATTAAGAACTGTGCAATTGAAATTGAAAAATCTGTTGAACTTCTTTCAACTAAGAAATTACTGCAAATAAGAGATCATGCGATCAAAATCAAAGATTACGAATCCAAGTGTGATGGAGTCCGCCGTCAGTCAATCAAGCATCTTTTTGCTACTGAAAAAGATCCTATCCGCATTATTCAGTATAAAGAAATTTATGAAACTCTGGAAGATATTGCTGACAGCTGCCAGAATGTCGCCAATACGCTTGAAACCATCATCATGAAAAATGCTTAAGGGGCGATCACAATGGATGCAGTATTTATTATTACAATCTTAATTGTCATTGGAGCCCTTGCATTTGATTTTATCAATGGATTTCATGATACGGCAAACGCAATAGCTACCTCTGTCTCCACTAAGGCTCTTAAACCAAGGCATGCCATCATATTGGCTGCCGTCATGAACTTTGTTGGTGCCATGACATTTACTGGGGTTGCCAAAACCATAACAAAGGATATAGTGGACCCGTTCACTTTGCAGAATGGTTCTCTTGTCATTCTGGCTGCTTTAGTTGCTGCGATATTCTGGAATCTGCTGACGTGGTATTATGGCATTCCAAGCAGCTCTTCCCATGCAATCATCGGGTCGATTGCAGGTGCTGCGATTGCCGCAGCAGGATTTTCAGCTTTAAATTATCAGGGATTTTTAAAAATCCTTCAAGCACTTATCTTTTCGCCTTTAATTGCATTTGCAGCCGGTTTTATTGTTTACAGCATCTTTAAGATTGTTTTCAAAAACAACAACCTGACTAAAACAAACCGCAACTTCAGGCTGTTCCAGATTTTCACAGCAGCTCTGCAATCTTATACACATGGAACAAATGACGCACAAAAAGCTATGGGTATTATTACAATGGCACTTATAGCAAACAACTATGTCACTTCAACTGATATACCATTTTGGGTACAGTTTTCCTGTGCATTAGCAATGGGTCTCGGGACTTCCATCGGCGGCTGGAAAATCATCAAGACAGTCGGCGGAAAAATCATGAAGATCCGTCCGATTAATGGAGTGGCTGCTGACTTAACAGGTGCAATGATCATCTTCGGCGCTACATATATTCATTTGCCAGTCAGTACTACTCATGTTATCTCCTCTTCTATCCTGGGTGTAGGTTCTGCCCACAGACTTAAAGGAGTAAAATGGGGAACTGCACAGAGAATGCTTATTACATGGGTAATCACATTGCCGATATCAGCAACATTAGCGGGTATTGTTTACCTTATCCTGAATGCAATTTTTTAATAAAAAAGGAGCGGGCTTAGCCTGCTCCTTTTTTATCTGCCGCTTTGCCCCATTATCATCTCATCAATGGGTATTTCAGAAAATGCCTTGTACCGCATAACCTTCTCATGAAAGGAAAGAAAATGCGTCACATCATTAGGAACAGCCACACAGTGCATTCCTGCTTGAACAGCAGCAATTGACCCATTTAAGGAATCTTCGATGGCCAGACTTTCTTCAGGTTCAACGCCCATTTCTTCAAGTGCCTTTATGTAAAGAGCTGGATCAGGTTTTACCTTTTCAACATCCTCTTTTGTTTTGACCGTTTGAAATAAAGCCTCGATTCCAAAATGATTTAAATAATGATTAACCCACTCTCTGCCTGAGCTGGATGCGACTCCAAGCTTAAGGCCTTTTTCAATGCATTTGTCTATCAGTTCCCGAATCCCCTCTCTCAGAATTAAAATATCCCTTTGGCTCTGGAATGCTCTTTCTGTTTTTTCCTGAATAGATTTACGATTAACTTTAAAACCTAATTTATCATCAATATAATCAAATAGAATATCATCTGTGGTGCCTATGCCCTTCGCAAAATCCTCCAGCCCAAGTTCAAATCCGTAATCTTCAAACAGGATTTGTTTAAAAACCTCATACCATAAAGATTCTGTGTCTACAATGGTTCCATCAAAATCAAAAATTACAGCCTTTATCATTCTGTCACCGCCCCCGAATTCTCTCCCTGCATTAGACGCTATTTTCCAGTTAAAGTTACTTCTGCCGCCAAAAGCGAGAAACTTAATTTCCCGGCTTTTCAAGGATTCTTTTTGTAAGCTTTCGGATAACCTCAGGCAATATTTCAAAAGTATACGGTTTATAGACCCGCTCAGTCCATTTGTGTCCAGCTTTGCCATAGACTCCAATGTTAATCACAGGTATACTTAAATCTCTCATCGCCTTTAATGGGATCGGAAAAAGGCTTTTTAAAGCAGGAAAATTCTTTTTAAGAGATTGTATGTCCTCATCCGAGCCGTCAAAAGATAAAAAGCTTCCATCCGATAAGTAGGGGAAATATTTGCGGACCTTAAATGTCTCACCTGTTTTCTTAGCCTCTTCAGCAAGAACTTCCTCCAGACAACTTTTTAAAAAGATGCCTCTTTCTGCAGTTACATCAATTGTGTTGGCAGGAAGAAAGGGTGTTCCATAAAATAAGATCACTCTGGGTTTCTTCTCAGGGTCTGATTGGTGGAGAGCTTCTACAATATCAAAAGCAATCATTCTGGCATCAGTTTCATGAAGCGAGCTCCTATTCCTTGCTTCTTCCATTACACTCACAGTATTGATGCCCTTTTCTTCAAGATAGACAAGAAACTCATCTAAAGCCGTCACTTCTGTTCCCCAGTCCAGCTGTCTTTCCGGAAGCTTATTGACGGTCCGAAAATCTTTATAGGCACCTTCCAGGCGGTGCTCAACAGCGATGGCCGCATCTTCTGCAATCATTCTCAGTTCTTTCGAAAGCTGCTTCAAGGGTTTTTCATAGAAAAAGTAATTGAAGTAAACCCTGCAGCCAACTGCCGTCTGAACGTCATATCGTTTTTTATCATCCCTCATATATAAACAGCTTGGCGGAAGCACCAGTTCTCCTTCAAGCCTCTCAGTAAGCTGAAAATTCTGGCTGATACGCGCAGTCAGCTCTGCAGCAATTAATGTAGGATCAATTCCCGCAAGACTTTCACCGGCGTGGGCCTCCCTTCCGAAAATGGAGAAACACGGCAATATTTTTCCTGCAGTACCAGTGTAAATATACTTAGTGGTATCTCCGTCATACAATGGCGAGATAAAATCATTATTTATGGCAGCAATATATTCAAGGCCCATTTCTTCCTTCAGCCTCAGCAATTCGGAAAGGGCTGCTCTGCTTCCTTTATGCTCACCCTCCTCATCAGCGTTGAACATAACCAGCAAATTCCCGTCCAATTCACCGGGATTTTCCGAAAAAAACAGGAGATTGGCCAGATGTACAGCAATTCCGCTCTGCATATCCAATGACCCTCTTCCAAAAAGCCACTCATTGGATCTGGCATCTTCCTGCACTTCCGGATCAGAGCCATATTGTTCAAAAAACTCCTGAAGCTTATCGGGATCATGGGCCATGCCCTGAATGGGACCAAAATCCTCAGTGCCAACCGTGTCCAAATGGGCCAGATATATAATGGTCTTTTTGCTAATCGCCCTCCCCTTGAGGAAGGCAAACACATTCTTGCGGTCCAGTTCATCTCCGGGGATTTCCTGGGTCCATACTAGATGATCATTATCCTGAAAAGATGGATACGAACAGATAACTTCCTTTAGAAATTCAGCTTTATGCACTTCTCCATCTGAATGGTTATAGCTCTCCATCTGCACAAGGGCCTTTGTTAAATATTCGGCCTGCTGACTCAGATTCATGGTTTTAAGATTTGCAAACATAGGCCAACCCCATTTCGTTGTCGTTTGACCTTAGTGTATAAGCATACTCTATTGAGAATCAACACTTTTTTATATCGGGGGAAGCAAATTCACTCAGCAGCATTAGAGAAGCTTTTTTCTATATATTAGGATGAAACAGCCAATATATAGAATAATAACATTAAGGTCTTGAAATTTTCATCAAAAACGAATATTATATTATTTGTGCTTTCAAAACGTTCGTATTTCTCATTTACACATATAACCTGAAAGAAGTTTTAGTTTATGGGGGACTTTTTATGTTCAAATTAAAAGAAAATCAAACAAACGTTAAGACCGAGGTCTTGGCAGGCATCACAACTTTCTTAACTATGGTTTATATAGTGGTCGTAAACCCTGTCATCTTATCTGATGCAGGTGTACCTTTTGATCAAGTCTTTTCCGCAACCATTATTGCAACTGTAGCAGGTACTCTATGGATGGCACTGTTCGCCAATTATCCGATTGCCATCGCACCTGGAATGGGCCTGAACGCCTATTTTGCCTACTCTGTTGTCGGCACTCATGGAAATATTGATTACATGACTGCATTCTCAGCAGTATTTATTGCTGGTATTATCTTCATTATATTGTCACTTACCCCTTTCCGGGAAAAGTTGATCATTGCGATACCGGATAATTTAAAGCACGGAATTACTGCCGGAATCGGGTTATTTATTGCCTTTATCGGCTTGCGCTTAACCGGGCTGATAACAAGCCACCCAACAAATCTTGTTGCGCTCGGAGACTTGCATTCTCCTCAATCCATTCTTGCGCTTGTCGGCCTTGCTGTAACTTTAATTCTCATGACGCTCGGGATTAACGGGGCTTTATTTTTCGGCATGATTATCACTGCCCTGATTGCCTTCTTTACAGGACAGCTTTCTTTTGACCAGGGATTTGTTTCATTGCCTTCGCTTCCGGATGGAATCATCATTTTAAATCCATTTGAAGCAATTGGAGATGTTATCCAGCACAGTTTATACGCCGTTGTATTCTCCTTCCTGCTTGTAACAATTTTTGATACGACTGGAACGATGATCGGCGTTGCCCAGCAGGCCGGATTAATGAAAGGCAAAACAATGCCTAGAGCACGCGAGGCCCTTTTGTCGGATTCCATCGCTACTTCTATCGGTGCCATGTTTGGTACAAGTCCTACTTCTGCATATATTGAATCTTCAACAGGTGTGTCAGTCGGCGGAAGAACTGGATTAACAACCTTGACTGTTGCAGGTTTGTTCCTGCTTGCAGCTTTCTTCGGACCTCTTGTCAGTGCGGTATCAGGTCTTGCTGCCATTACTGCACCTGCCCTGATTATCGTGGGAAGCCTGATGATGGGCAGCATCTCTCATATTAAATGGAATGAACTTGATGAAGCATTCCCTGCATTCCTGATTATCTTAAGCATGCCGCTTACATCCAGCATTGCAACAGGAATTGCACTTGGGTTTATCGCTTATCCGCTTATGAAAGTGGTAAAAGGGAAATGGAGAGAAGTTCATCCCCTGGTTTATTTATTTGCAGTATTATTCTTTTATCAGCTTGCGTTCCTGCCTCACTAGCCGGAAGCGACCAGCTGATCAAAAGCTTGTCCAAGCCGGACAAGCTTTTTTTGCATGGAACCGCTTCTATTTCATCCCTGATGATTCATATTCTATAAGTATAGAATGGACAAGTTAGGGTGATAGGCTTATGTTTGAAAAGCTGCTTGTAACTTTAATAGGAAGTTTATTATTAGGCATTGGCATTAACGGCTTCCTAGTCCCCCACCATTTACTTGACGGGGGCATTATTGGCATAGGGCTGATGCTCCATTATTACTACGAATTTCCCACTGGATTGAGCATGATTGTCCTGAGCATTCCATTATATGTACTTGCCTGGTTTTATGAGAAAAAATACTTCTTCTATAGCCTGCATGGCCTTCTGATTTCATCCTTCATTATTGATTTGCTTTCTGCTTTGCGAGGGCATTTTGAGCTTTCCATATTGCCCAGCTCCATTTTAGGGGGATGCCTGGTGGGTTTTGGGATCGGCCTTATGCTCCGTTATGAAACCAGTACAGGAGGCACAGACCTGCTTGCACAGCTGATGACAAAGCTCCTTCCTATTAATATCGGCGCTTTAATATTTGCAATTGATGGATTGGTTATTTTAAGCGGAGTAAAAATAGTTGGTATTGAAAAATTCCTGTACTCGTTTATAACCATACTTTTTGTGGGAGCCATGACGTCCTTAACGGTTATAAAAAAGGCCGTCAAATGAAAAAATCGACAGGTGCCAGGCACCTGTCGATTTTTCTTATGCTTCTGCTTCTATTTTTTCATTCATATCATTATAAAGGTTTCCATCCATTTCACCGGTGATTCGGCTTGTTAAGATACCGGAGGTCATGGATCCGCTGACATTAAGCGCTGTGCGGCCCATGTCAATTAGCGGTTCAATTGAGATCAGCAAGCCAGCCAGTGCAATAGGCATGTCAAGGGCAGATAATACCAGGATCGCTGCGAATGTCGCACCGCCGCCGACGCCTGCCACACCAAAGGAGCTGATCGCTACAATGAGAATGAGAGTAAAAATAAATCCTGGTGACAGCGGGTTAATGCCCACAGTAGGAGCAATCATTACAGCCAGCATGGCCGGATAGATTCCCGCACATCCATTTTGGCCGATGGAAAGGCCGAAAGATCCTGCAAAGTTAGCAATTCCTTCAGGAACACCGAGTGACTTTTGCGTTTTAATATTCAAAGGCAATGCACCGGCACTTGTTCTTGACGTAAAAGCAAAGGTCAATACCGGAAATGCTTTTTTCAAATAAGTGATTGGATTTAATCCGCTTAATGTTAAAAGCAGCAGGTGAATCAGGAACATAATGGCAAGTGCCACATAAGAAGCAATAACAAATTTACCTAAATTTAAAATGGAGTCAAAGTCACTCATGGCAACTGTTTTCGTCATAATTGCCAAAACTCCATATGGTGTTAAACGTAAAATTATTGTAACAACACGCATTATAATTGCATAGAAGGCATCAACAATTTTCGCAAAGAGTTCAGCCTGGTCTGGTGATTTCCTTCTCACACCAAGATAAGCAATCCCTAAAAAGGCTGCAAAGATAACGACAGAAATCGTAGATGTTGGTCTTGCCCCTGTAAAATCAAGGAATGGATTGGCCGGAAGCAAATCAAGCATTTGCTGTGGGAACGTTCTTCCTTCAATGCCCTGATATGTTTCTTCAAGCTGTTGCCCGCGGGCAGTCTCAGCATCGCCTCCGCTGATTTGGACAGCCTCCAGGTCAAAACCGGCAGCTGTTGCAATTCCGACAGCAGCAGCAACTGCGGTGGTGCCTACAAGCAGTCCAAGGATAAGGACACTTATTTTCCCAATATTATTTGTTAATTTCAGTTTAGTAAAAGCACCTAAAATCGAAATGAAGACGAGCGGCATGACGATCATTTGCAGGAACTTGACATAACCTCCGCCAACTAAATTAAACCAGTCTGCAGATTTGGCAATAACCTCAGCACCCGGTCCATATATCAGCTGAAGTGCGAAGCCAAACAGGATCCCTAAACCAAGCGCTGTAAACACACGCTTTGAGAATGAGATATGCTTTTTCTGCATAAAGAATAAAGCGCCTAAAAGCAGAAGCATTACGAAAATGTTTAAAATTAAAAGTCCTGTACTCATCGGACTGAATCCTCCCCAAGAGATCTTATTATAATGACTTACTATAATACATGTATTCCTATGAGTCAAGTCGGAATTAAAATTTAAATTTTCTTATTATATATTCCATTTCGCTGAGGAATGTTCTTATTTTTCTTTATATTTGTGCCTGAAACTATTGGAAAACCCGACACGATAGGATTGCCGGGTCTAGGATAATGATATCTTGTCTAATTATTTTTCCGGGAAAGTGCCTTCGTCTTTTCAAAACATTGTTCCATTGCACTCATCACTGCTGCACGGAACCCTTTTCTCTCCAGTTCGGCAACGGCTTCTATTGTTGCACCTCCCGGAGTGCAGACCTCATCCTTCAATACCGCAGGGTGCATGCCTGTTTCCAGCACCATCCTGGCTGCCCCCAAAATAGCCTGTGCTGCGAGCTCATAAGACTGATCACGGGGCAGCCCGGCTTTTACACCGCCATCTGCCAATGCTTCAATGAACATATAGGCATAAGCGGGCGAAGAACCGCTGATAGGGGGAATTGCGTCCATCATCTTTTCTTCCATAACAGCTGCTCTTCCAATACAAGAAAATATTCTGATTACATCTTCCATCTCCTCAGGAGATAGTGATTCATTCGCTGAAAGAACACTCATGCCTTCTCCCACTAATGATGGAGTATTAGGCATGGAACGGACAGCTTTTATTTTTCTGCCAAATGCCTTTTCCAGAAAGGAAAGACTTATGCCGGCCGCAATCGTTATGATAATGGCATGTGATTGGATGCAATCTTTAATTTCTTCAATAACCGCAGCATGAGCATCAGGCTTAATAGCCAGAAACAGTATATCCGCTCCCTCCGCTGCCTCACTATTAGAAAAGCGCGTTTGTATATCCCACCTGCTTTTAACGTTAACAAGCGATTTCTCCGTTTTCGCTGAAGCAATAATCTGCCTTGCATTCACCAGATCTGATTTTAATATACCCCCGATTATCGCCTGAGCCATTTTTCCGCATCCGATAAAACCGATATTTTTATTCATTAATGCACACATCCTGTCTTGTATTCCTTTTGCTATTATACTGCAGGTATGGTTATGAAAAAATAGCACAGGGTAAAAACATAGGACACGAAGCTATAAGCACTCATAAAATACTTAATGGAGAGATTGACTATGAAGGAAATTAAACAGTATGTTCCCCTTCCAAAAAGCTTTTACCAGCAGCCGACGCTTCTGCTGGCTGAAGCACTTCTGGGCTGCTTATTGATCAAAGAAACTGAAGAAGGAATTGCCTCAGGCTATATTGTCGAGACGGAAGCTTATATGGGCCCGGAGGACAGAGCAGCACACAGCTTTGGGAACAGGAGAACAAAAAGGACCGAAATCATGTTCAATGAACCAGGTTTTGTCTACACTTATGTGATGCATACCCATTGCCTGGTTAATGTTGTGAGTGGTCCAAAGGAAAAGCCGGAAGCTGTTTTGATCAGAGGGATTGAACCTGTCGACGGACTTGAGTTAATGAAGAAAAGACGTAAGATGGAAGACCTTAAAAACCTCACTAATGGGCCCGGTAAATTAACTAAAGCTCTCGATATAACAATAGATGATTATGGCCGTCATTTTACCATCCCTCCTCTTATGATTGCTAAAGGAATCCCTCCCGGGGAAATCAAACGCGGAACACGGATCGGCATTGATAATTCAGGTGAAGCCCGGGATTATCCCTGGAGATTCTGGATTGCGGATAGTCCTTATGTTTCACGGAACAGAAAATAACAGCGATATTAAAGGAACGACCGGAAAACCTCTTCAAAAACAGATGAGGGTTTCCGGTTAATTTAATTTGTCTTAATCCATCAGCGCAGGTTACCCTGCTGATAAAAAGTATTACATTAATTTTTTATTTTCTCTTGAATTGGATAGGATAGGAATAACTGCGCGTTCGGGAAGAGGTGAATGGAATGAATGCTCTTTATGCTTTTTTGTGGATCTTCGCTCTATGGAAGTGGGGTGACTGGAGAAATTGGAAAATGTATTATCCCACTATGCTTTTTTACATATTAGGGGACTTTTTATATTTATATCTGCTCTCAGATCTTTATCCGATGTGGTCTTATGACCCGCAGGGAATTGATGAGAAAGTGAATCTTACAAACACACATGTCAGTTTTTCCATTATGGCTGTAAAGTATCCGGCAACCATTTTGATCTATTTATACAGATTCCCTGCAGGCAGGCTTATTAAGAAACTGCTTTATATCTCAGGCTGGGTCCTTCTCTATACTGTTAATGAGGTTGTTGACATCAAATTTAACTTGATAAAGTACGATAATGGCTGGAATTTAAAATGGTCGATTCTTTTCAATGCTGTTATGTTTATCATCCTCTGGGTGCATCATAAGCGTCCAGCTGCCGCATGGGGGCTTTCCATTCTTTTCATCCTCTTCCTATGGAGACAGTTCGATGTACCATCAGCTGTTTTTAGATAAGTGTCTAATTTCATAACAATTTGTCGATAAAAAAACAAGCTATTTTACTGGACTTTTTTTATTAAAGCGTTTATTTTACTATAAAAAGGCAATATTCTATGTATAAGTTTCAATAAAATGGAATGGGATGGTGTTACGATGGCAAACAAGAAAAATGTTAAATCTCCCGGCAAAGATCTAAATATTGGTGCGAATGTTTCATTAAACGGCCTGGTAACAGCTGTTTTTGATAATATGGTCCATGTCCAGATTGGCGCTAAGATAGTAACAGTTCATGTTAAAGACCTGTATTCCGGATTAAATAATCCTTTATTTAATAAACAGCAGGCTTAGTATACACCATCTCTAAACATACTTTAGAAGGGGCAGCTCAAAAGCTTGCCCCTTCTGTTTTTTAGACCGGCTGTACCTGCTTATACTTCCCTGCCGTATGTGCATAATCTCCAAGCACTTGATAAGCCTTCCAATCGGATCTGTCTAATAATGACACAGCTTCTGCAGATGCCTTAACGATCAGGGCCTTTTCTGACACTTCGCTGACGATTTCAACTCCCCCAGGCAGCTCTGTTTGCTCTGCATCACCCAATATAACCCAGAGCGGCTGGTCAGGTATAGTTTCTTCCGATGCAGCTTCCTCAAATGCTGAAGGAAAATCGGCTTTTCCCACATGAATTAAATCTTCAATAATCGCACTCGCTGTCGGGAACATACCTGCTCCAGGACCCTGCAGGCTGATATTCCCGACAATATCCGCATCAATTGAAACGGCATTCTGCACGCCTTCTACTCTGTATAGAGGATGAGATTCACCTGTCAGAACCGGCTTTACTGTACAGCGGACAGAATCTTTTTCCTTCTGAATCGATGCTGCATGTTTGAATTTCAGGCCCAGCGATTCAGCCAAACGGATTTGCTCAATCGTAATATCAGTAATGCCTTCTCTAACAGAGTATTCCTGTGCCGGCGCTTTCCCGAATACAAGCTCGCTCAAAACAACCGCTTTGTAAAAGGCGTCATATCCTTCGATATCATTTTTAGGATCGGCTTCTGCATAGCCTTTTTCCTGAGCGATTCTCAATGCTTCTTCAAATGATAAGTTCTCCTCGCGCATACTTGTCAAAATGAAATTGGATGTGCCATTTAAAATTCCTTCAATCCGTTCAATTCTGTTGGCATTCAGCAGCTGCCTGATGGTCTGAATGATGGGGATTCCGCCGCCGACTGTTGCTTCAAATCCCAGTGATACATTCTTTTCTTTTGCAAGCCTCCCAAGCTCACTTCCATGGAATGCAAACATCTCTTTATTTGCTGTAATGACATGGCATCCTCTCGATATTGCCTGGCGCAAATACGTATAGCCCGGTTCCCTGCCAACAATGGCATCAATTACGACATCAAGCTTTGGAAGCTCAATAATCTCCTGAAAGTCATCTGTTAATAGCACCTCATCATCAGGCAAAGAATGTTTATTCACATTTTTGACCAGGATGGCGGAAACCTTTACTTCTTTCCCGAGTATCGCCTGAAGCCTTCCCTGATGCTTTCTGATTGTTTCATACACTCCTTTTCCAACAGTTCCAAACCCCAATAGCCCGATCGTGATCACTGACATTACTCATTCCCCCTGGATAAAATTTTTAGTGCCTGCCGTAAAAACAAAAAACCCCTACCGTCCATTACAGACAAGAAGGGGTTTGAATTTATATTCCGTTCATTCCGCCTTCTTATCTTCGGAAAATGTATTCCTCTGAATTTGGCACCGTGCATAAATGCTGGTTGCCGAGGCTTCTTAGGGTCAGTCCCTCCGCCTCTCTTGATAAGAAGTTTCTAAGTATTCAATTTATATGAATCATAAACATTTATAAGGACTGCGTCAACCTTTTTTGAAAAATTATTTTCTTCAAACGCTTTCACTTTCATTAAAATCTTCCGTTATGATCTCAAGAAAATGCTTAAGAATTCTGGCAGTCAGCCCCCAGATAACCTTATCCTGGAAATAGTAAAATACTTCTTCCGCTCTTCTAGTCTGCCAATTGTAATTTTCACCTCCGGCAATCAAGTCAAAAGGAAAATTTTCTTCTGGCTCTACCTTAAAATTCACGTGATACGTTTCCGGTTTTACTTTTTTAAGGAATGAAAGGGGAACGGTAAAAACCTCTTCTACTTCAGCAGGGTTCGGCACAATCTTGTCCGGATTTTGGATAATGCCTGCATAAGGGTAAATTATTTGACCGAAGGAAATCATGTAATCCAACGGGGAAACATCGGTGATGCTGTCTTCGCCCACACCGAGTTCCTCAGAGGTTTCACGGATGGCCGTATGCTCTTCATCCCTATCTTCCGGATCTATCCTTCCGCCGGGGAAACATACCTCCCCAGGCTGCCTTCTCATTTTTAATGAACGCACTTCAAAAAGGACATGTACCTCATTATTGATTTCAACAAGCGGAAGCAAAATAGCGAACTTCGAAAATCGCTCACTCCCCAAAATGATGGGGGTTCTGTTCCTTAGCCTTTTAGCCAGTTTCTCAATTTCCATATCTGCCCACCTCCAGCAGCAATCCAATTCAGCAATTATATCTTTATCATACTGTATTCTTTGCATTTTATTAATATATACGGCTTATGCCATATAAAGATTCAGGACTATATGCTATTGCTTCCTGTCCTTCAAAAGTAAAAGAAAGTTTCCCCGCCTGCAATTCAGGGAAAATAAAAAAATATCATAATACACTGGGAGTGAAAAATATGAAGAAGAATATATTAATAGGCGGATACGATACACAGCAAGAGCTTAAAGACGCCATTGAAGGTGCAGGGTCAAATGGGTATCAGAAGAAAAATCTGGTGATCGTCTCAAAGGATGGAGCAAATCTTGAAAGCTTTGCAGACAATTACGGAGTGAACTTGCGAATAGTCGGATCCCAGGAGCTGGGGAATCAGCGTTTTCTTGATTCAGTTAAAGCTCTTTTCATGGGGGAAGATCCGGCCACAAGTTCAGGAATTGATCCCGATAAAAAAGATGGTACACGGTTCGATGAACATGACCTGGATCATTACGCAAGCATGGTTTTTGACGGAAAATATGTTTTAATCGCTGACTATTATGGGAAGTATCCTGACTCCTCGCATGACAATCAGAGGGTCACTGCCGAAAACTCTGAAGGATATTTAGAGAGCGCTTCAGCCCGGGAGGTTGTCCATGAATCGGATATCAAAACACTGGCAGATAAATCTGCTGATACATGCTGTGTCAAAGAGAATCATAGTCGTGTACCGGATTCACCCAAGTCAGCAGAGATGAAAACCAGCGCTGAACTAAATTGGGATGAACAGCTTACTAAGGACAGGCTTAAATAGCATCGGCCCCCCGGAAAAGGGGGCTTTTTACTGAAACGAAAAAGAGAGGTTTCCCTCTCTTAGGCATATTTCTTCTTATCCTCTTCCTGTTTGAAGAAGCTCTTCATCGCATGGAATACATCTGCTTTTTGCTTAAGAATATAATATCGGAAATCATCATTTTTAATATTTTTATAGGCGGACATCAGTGTCGAGTGGCGGTTATACTGGTTGACCTCACCGTATCCAAACATATTGGACACCTTCATCAGGTCTTCCACCAGCTTCACACAGCGGGCATTATCAGAGGTCAGGTTATCACCGTCTGAGAAGTGGAATGGGTAAATATTAAATTTACGCGGATCGTACTTGGCATCTATCAGCTCAAGCGCTTTTCGGTAGGCAGATGAACAAATCGTTCCACCACTTTCCCCTTTTGAGAAAAAATCCTCTTCTGAGACCACCTTTGCTTCTGTATGGTGGGCAATAAATTCAATTTCAACTGTTTCATATTTGGTTCTCAGGAATCGGGTCATCCAGAAGAAAAAGCTTCTGGCCATATACTTTTCCCATATCCCCATCGACCCGCTCGTATCCATCATCGCAAGCACGACAGCCTTTGAATCAGGCTTTACAATTTCATTCCAGGTCTTAAACTTCAAATCTTCCTTATAAATTGGGTGGAACGCTGCCTTTCCCTTCATTGCGTTACGCTTGAATGCTGACATCATGGTCCGTTTCTTATCAATATTACCCATTAATCCAGTCTTTCTGATATCATTAAATTCAATGTCCTCTACCAGATTTTCATCCTGCTCTTTTCTCTTTAAATTAGGCAATTCCAATTGTTTAAATAAAGCTTCTTCAATTTCCATCAGTGATACTTCTGCTTCAAAATAATCCTCGCCTGCCTGGTCGCCTGCCCCTTGCCCTTTTCCGGGTCCTTTCTGGCTGCCGGATCCGTCACGTGCCACTACATCTCCAATCTGGCTATCTCCATCGCCTTGGCCGACATGTTTGTTTTTATCATAGTTATAACGGATTTTGTATTCATCCAATGAGCGAATTGGAATCTTTACTACTTCCCGCCCATTCGACATTACAATATTTTCTTCCGTTATTAAATCAGGCAAATTGTTGCGGATTGCTTCCTGGACTTTATCCTGATGACGCTGCTGGTCATCATAGCCTTTGCGATGGAGGGACCAATCTTCTTGGGAAATCACAAACTGATGGTTATTGACATTCGTCATGTTAACCCCTCCTTTTAAATTAATTTCACACATTACAGCTTTCCAACATACAATATCGCGAGTGTCAAAAAAAGATGAAACATCCCCATTTCAGCAGTCTGCCTTCATTTCATAGACTCATTTCCCGGCAGTGATTTTGATATTAATGCACCAATACAAAGAAATGTTTATTACTCTATCATATGCGGGAAGACAAAATAATTTACAAATAATTTTGACAATAAGACATTCAAAGCACCTTTTGGACAAGCCCATTTTTTTAAAACAAAAATAAACCTCCGCGTTTAGCGAAGGTCCTTGTCTTTGTTTTTATTCTGAATGGGATCCGGATATTTATCATAATCCTCTTTTAATTCTTTATTGGTCCGCAAATTTTCCATCTGCTTGCCCAGGTTTTCCATTTCTTCAATATTTTCTGCCATTGAGCTGTTTCTCGGTGTATAATTCTTATCTAATTCTTTCTTTTTCATGAATATCACCTCTGCTGTATTTATACCCCTAATTGGGCTCATCTAAACTTTTATACTGATTCTGAAGCATAAATATGGCCAAGCATAAATAGGATTATACTAAAGGGGGGATTTTATGAGCGAATTCCTTTGCTGTAGCTGGTGTGGTGAATTATCATTGTATGAGCGGACCGTTTATCTTGATAACAAGCCAATCTGTCCGGAATGCCAGAATAAAAAGAAAGAGCTTGCATTAAAAATAGAGAAAAATTGATGAAGAGGCTTTTCGGAGCCTCTTTTTAATATGGGTTATTTTTCATTAAATCTATCGATTACACCGCAAAAATAAGCCTGGCAGTAACTCTGCCAGGCCCTTCTTTTATCGATTCAGCAAGCTTCCCACATAGCGGAGCAGTTCGTTTGCAGATGTGGAGTTATAGCCATGTTCGTCGATCAGACGTGCTACTACCTCGTTGACCTTCTTCAGCTGCTGCTCATCCGGCGTTTTTGAAGATGTTGTGATTTTCACGACATCCTTCAGGTCAGCGAAAAGCTTCTTCTGGATGGCTTCGCGCAGGCGGTCATGCGAATTATAGTCAAAGCGCTTGCCTTTTCTTGCGTAAGCTGAGATGCGGATGAGGATTTCCTCCCTGAATGCTTTCTTCGCATTCTCGGAGATGCCGATCTGCTCTTCAATTGAGCGCATCAGCTTTTCATCCGGACTGATTTCCTCACCGGTTAATGGGTCGCGCAGCTTCGCTTTATTGCAGTATGCTTCAACATTATCAAGATAGTTTTCCATAAGTGTTTTCGCAGATTCTTCATAAGAGTAAACAAAGGCCTTTTGGACTTCTTTCTTGGCGATATCATCATACTCTTTGCGGGCCAGAGAAATAAAGTTCAGGTATCTTTCTTTCAGTTCTGGAGTGATGGATGGATGCTGATCCAATCCTTCTTTAAGCGATCGCAATACATCCAGCGCATTGATGCTTGTGATATTTTTGCGGATGATTGTCGAAGAGATTCTGTTAATGACATAGCGCGGGTCAATCCCGCTCATGCCCTCATCTGCATGTTCTTTTTTCAATTCTTCCACATCTGCTCTGTTATAGCCTTCAACGCTCTCTCCATCATACAAACGCATTTTCTTAACTAAATCTATATCGCCTTTTTTCGGATCTTTCATCCGGGTTAAAATCGTAAACATCGCTGCAACCCTCAAGGTATGCGGTGCAATGTGCACGTTGGAAACATCGCTCTCACGGATCATTTTATCGTAAATCTTCTCTTCCTCTGAAACCTTTAAATTATATGGGATTGGCATAACGATTATCCTGGAATGCAGTGCTTCATTCTTTTTATTGGAAATGAATGAACGATACTCTGTTTCATTCGTGTGAGCGACAATTAGCTCATCTGCCGAAATCAGGGCGAAGCGTCCGGCTTTAAAGTTGCCTTCCTGAGTCAGGGACAATAAATGCCATAAAAACTTCTCGTCACACTTCAGCATTTCCTGGAATTCCATCATACCTCGGTTTGCTTTATTCAGCTCCCCATCGAAACGATAGGCTCGAGGATCGGATTCAGAACCATATTCAGCAATTGTTGAAAAGTCAATGCTTCCAGTCAGATCAGCAATATCCTGGGATTTTGGATCGGAAGGGCTGAAAGTTCCAATCCCCACCCTGCGGTCTTCTGAGAAAATGATTCGTTCAATTAAAACATCTTCTATGCGGCCGCCATACTCCTGTTCGAGACGCATACTATTCAATGGCGACAGGTTTCCTTCAATTCTTATTCCATACTCATCATAAAAGTCCTTGCGGAGATGATGCGGAATTAAATGAAGCGGATCTTCATGCATTGGGCAGCCCTTAATAGCATAGACCGCGCCCCTTTCAGCGTGGGAATATTGCTCCAAACCTCTCTTTAGCATTGTCACTAATGTTGATTTACCGCCGCTGACCGGCCCCATTAATAAAAGAATCCTTTTACGGACATCAAGGCGTTTGGCAGCAGGATGAAAATACTCTTCTACCAGCCTTTCCAATGCTTCTTCTAAACCAAAGAGCTGATTGCTGAAAAATTGATATCGTTTTTGCCCCTTCACTTCTTCGACACCAGCATCCTTAATCATATTATATACCCGCGAATGTGCTGACTGGGCAACCCATGGCTTCTCTTTAACAATTTCTAAATACTCTCCAAAAGTCCCTTCCCATTTAAGCTTTTCTTCCTCGTGTCTGTACATCTCAATTTTTTTTAGAATATCCATAAGGACCTCCCCCTGTCGCATTATCAGAGACGATTAATATACTCTATGCGCACCGGTAATCGAACATGCGTAAACTATTAAGAGTTTGGTTTGTACTTTTTACGGGGAATAATTATTAGGAATACTTTGCTGCAGGATTCTAACTGTAAAAAAAACTCCATACTTTTCATTCACAGTTATTCATTTTTGGGCTATAATAAGCTTATATTTACATGCTTGCCTATTGAGATACCGCTAAAGGAGGATTACATATACATGGGTACAATTATTATTATCGGTGTAATGGTTGCTTTCCTTGCTGCTATTTTCACTGCCGGCTATGATGACAAGCCAGGCGTAAGCAAAAAATAAGCTGCTGATCTATTCAGCAGCTTTTTTCTTATTTCAATATACTCCTACCTTAAATCCATCTTGTTTTTCTGAACAAAATCCTTCATATACATGCGTGTCTGCTTTTCGAGCATGCCGGCAATTTGACTGGTCCAAGTGTCCTTCCGCTTGCCGCCTGTACGCTCATCATAATACTCGGAAATGATTTTATTATACACTTCCAGCTCTTGGCGGTATGCTGTTTCATCCTGATTATACTCATTTTCATGATAAATGTGCTGAAGAGGGAGCCTCGGTTTTTTGTCGTTCTTTTTGGAAGGGTAGCCCACAGCCAGTCCAAACAAAGGAATCACACGATCTGGTGTTTTTAATAGCTCAGCCACTCCCTCCAGATTATTTCTTATTCCGCCAATATAGCAGAGTCCAAGTCCCAGCGATTCTGCAGCAATGGCAGCATTCTGCGCAGCCAATGCAGCATCAATGACAGCCACAATAAACTTTTCTGTGCTTTCGATTGATGGAATTACATTTTTATTTTCCATTTGGCCCAAGACTTCATGGCGATGCAGATCAGCACAAAACACGAAAAAATGGCCATTTTCAGCTACATAATTCTGATTGCCTGCCATTTCAGCAAGTTTCGCTTTCTTTTCCTTATCTGTCACTCCGATTATTGAATAGGCCTGGACAAAACTTGAAGTGGAAGCAGCTTGAGCAGATAGTACAATTGTTTCAATCTGCTCTTTTGACAGAGGCCTGTCTTCAAAATTCCGGACGGAACGATGGTCCATCAGCAAATTGGTAACTTCATTCATCACATCTCATCCTTTCCATATGTACTTTTTCATTTTACCCAGAGAAGAAAGCTTTCTCCAAAGAAAAAGGCCTGATAATCTCTCAGGCCCTGTGTTTTCCTATGTTAAATGTAAATATTCCTGCTGGCGCAGTGCTTCATAGACAAGAATGGCAGCTGTGTTGGATAAGTTAAGCGAACGGATATTATTGTTGATTGGTACCTTTAACAAGCGCTCTTTGTTTCTTTCAATAACATCATTGGGAAGACCGATCGTTTCCTTGCCGAAAATAAAATAATAATCCTTCTCGACTTTGCTATAGTCAAAAGTGGAATATGGCTTGGTGCCATCCTTCGTTAAGTAGAAGTATTCACCATGTTCAGTGCTTTTAAAGAAATCATCCAATGAATCATGATAAACAATTTTTACAAATTGCCAGTAATCCAAGCCTGCCCGCTTCATCATTCTATCATCTGTTGAAAAGCCGAGCGGCCGGATCAGATGCAATGTCGTATCAGTAGCCGCGCAGGTACGGGCTATATTGCCTGTGTTGGCCGGAATTTCCGGCTGATATAATACTACATGCAATCCCACTTTTTTCACCTCTAAATTAAATCTGCATGTGTTATTATATCACGTTGAAATCACCATACAAATTACTGGTCATCGGTTATAGTCAAAAATTTATATTTAATATTGGGTGTATAGGCTGTTGAATCTTCATAAGCCCAATAGCGCATTCGGCTGTTATAGGTATGGGCATTGACGAGGGGCATTCCTGATGCATCTTTACCCGTCACGATCGTTGTATGATCAAAGCGCCCGTCTCCCTGGAAATCATAGCAAATGACATCTCCTATTAAAAGCTGATCCGGACTGGAGACTTCCTCGGCTCTTAACCCTGAATTTGAACTGGGCAGATACCACCGCATTGAATTCGCTACTGTCCAGCTGTAGCTCCAATTCCCGCTTCTCATCCACCATCCTTTTCCGCGGTTGGGGTATCCCCTCATTGGGCCGCCGCCTGTATGAAGACACTGGGAAATATAATTGGTGCAATCCACATCAAATTTCTTATAAGCCGGATTATAGCTGTTCCACCATTTTTCTGCATACTGCACTGCCTTCATGCGGTCATATTCATACTCATATCTTTCTTCCTCTTCAAGTTCCCGGGCTGGAAACGCCTCTTCCTTTATAATATCTTTAAAAGGATTTTTCTCCCGGTCTTCAACAAATACTCCTTTATAAAAGTCGGCTGTCCGCTCTTCAATCTCTTCTTCCATATAAAATACACCTTTTTGTTTAATTAAATATTTGAAGTGAACTCTATATTCAACTGGAGTCACATCTTCCTTCTCCATGCCGACACTGATCACTTTTCCGGCTGCCTGAGCCTTCACAATCTCACCGGAGCGGCCGGAAAGAGATTCCTTCTTTTTTTCAATCTTAGGGCATGTATGAATTGAACTTCTTGAATGGGAAACGCACTGCTGCACTCTTTTCTTTAACAGCTCATGAAGCTGGTCCCTCACGCATCTCACTCCTCTCCTATTCAATACATATGAGAGGAAGCAAAGGACTTTGCTTAATTTTTCGTGCCATATTACAGTAAAATTACCTGGCTGGCCAGTTTCTCTGCGTATGAGTCGCATGTTTTTACGGTCACAAGGTAAACAAAGCCATAAAAAAAGGAGGGAGTTTCCTCCCCCATCATTGTTCAAAAAAACTTAAACCCTTTTCAATTTCAGCGATGACTTCTCCGTCTTTCTCCAGCTGCAATGCCTGCTTTAGTGCAGGCAGTGATTTTTCTCCGCCTATTTTCCCGAGTGCCCATGCTGCCGTTCCCCGGATCACCGGCCTCGGATCTTCTGTCATTACTTTAACCAGGTCTTCTGCCGCTGTCTCATCTTTGTAGTGAGCCAGGGCGATGATGGCATTTCGCTGGATCGGCTTTTTCCCTCTCCAGGAACCTGAAACAGGGCCATATTTTTCTTTGAATTCACGGTTGCTGATAAAAAGAAGCGGCCTTAAAAGCGGCTTTGCCACTTCCGGATCCGGCTCCATCTCATCATGCAGATGAAAATCCTTGCCTTTATTTTCAGGACAAACGGTTTGACAGGTGTCGCACCCATAAAGCCTGTTCCCCAGTTTTTCTCTATATGGCTCTGCTAGAAAGCCCTTTGTCTGTGTCAAGAATGCAATGCATTTCTGTGCATCAAGCTGACCTCCCTGAATTAAAGCTCCGGTCGGGCAGACATCAACACATTTATTGCAGCTTCCGCATCTGTCTTCCATTGGCTTATCAGGCTCAAAAGGCAGATTTGTTATCATTTCTCCAAGATAAACATACGATCCGAATTCCGGTGTGATGATGGAACAGTTTTTTCCGCTCCAGCCAATTCCGGCACGCTGTGCAACGGCCCGATCCACCAGCTCACCTGTATCCACCATGGATTTGCATATCGCCTCAGGAATTCTTGACTGAATGAATTCCTCAAGCTTTTGAAGACGTTCCCTCAGGATATGATGATAGTCCTTCCCCCATGAAGCCCGGCAGAAAATTCCCCTTCTTTCACCTCTTTTGCTGACAACCCTTACCTTCATTTTGGAAGGGTAAGCAACTGCTATGGAAATAATAGACCGGGGTTTGTCCATTAGCAGGGCGGGATTCACCCTCTTCTCAATATCAGGTTCTTCAAATCCTGAATGATATTGAAGCTCCTGCTGGCGAATCAGCCTATTTTTCATTTCATCAAAAGTGTCCGCTGTCGTAAAACCGATTTTATCAATGCCAATTGTGTTACTGTATTCAATCACTTCCTGCTTGAATTGTGCAAAGTCCATTGTATGACCTCCTTTCATGAGAAATTAAATTTATATGAAAGTCTTTAATTTATTGATCACCGCTTATTATGATAAACTATTTTAAAGTAATTTTGGAGGTGGAAAGCTTGGAAATTATGATAGCTCCAGAGTTGTGCAAATTATTGCCCAATTTTAAAATTGGATTCATTACATATAAGAATATCGAAGTCGGACAATCTCCTCAAATGGTAAAGGGCAGACTCCAATTATTTCAGGAATCTATTTATTTTGACTTAGAGGACAAGAGTGTTACAGAATTTGAAGGGATCAAAGAATGGCGACAGATTTTCAAAACAGCAGGCAAGGATCCGAACCGCTACCGCCATTCTGCAGAAGCACTGTACAGAAGAATTAAAAAACAAAATTATCTGCAGCCGGTCAACAGCTCAATAGATATTAACAATTTCTTTTCCCTGGAATACCAAATACCCATCGGTATATATGATGCTGATAAGCTTTCAGGCCATCTGACTATCAGGTTAGGCAAAGAAGGCGAAGAATATAATGGCTTAAACGGAAGACCCAATTCGCTTGCCAATTTAATAATCAGTGAAGATGCAGCAGGGCCATTTGGCAGTCCTTTTGTGGACTCTGAAAGGACAGCTGTCACGGAACAGACTAAAAATGCCATTCAAATTGTTTATTTGCGACCTTCTCTGGAAACCGATAAGGCTGAAAAAATGACAGAGTCATTAATGAACATGTACACTCAAGTGCATGGTGGAGAAGCGGCTTTTAAGGTAATTGGATGTTAATCTAGTTTATTAAAAATCGAGTGGAATCTGCGGATGCCGCCCGATTTTTTTCTTAATAGCCAAAAAATATGAAAAAACGCAATACCTCGTTCTTTTTGAACGAAACACTGCGTTGGCTATGTATGGAGCGGGTGAAGGGAATCGAACCCTCATCATCAGCTTGGAAGGCTGAGGTTTTACCACTAAACTACACCCGCATTTGTATATAATTGTTAGCTACTACTTCTTTCCCGTTCTTGCATGCCTCTTCCTCTAAAAGCTTATTCATGGAAGCCTATGCGCCGAGGCAACTCGAAGCTGATTCATGGATGTGCTGCTCGTGGCTGAGGTTTTACCACTAAACTACACCAGCATTTGTGAAAATATATTCAAATATTAATGCAAATATGATTAAACATTATGTCGAATCAACTATTTAATAGTACTAAATCCAGCGTAAATGGTCAACCCTTTATTGAAAAAATTGTCGAAAAAACAGAGAGAGGGTTTTTCCCCTCCCTGTTTATACCCACCACATTTCCGAAGGCTGCTCTTCGATTAAGATGGATTTAAGGTTCCTTACTGCTCTTGTAAATCCTTCTTCAATCGACATAAGCGGATCTTCGTGCTCAATGCTGACAACATAGTCATACCCAAACGTGCGCAAAGCGCTCATCATATCAGACCATTCCTGCAGGCTGTGTCCGCACCCGACTGATCTGAACGTCCACGCCCTGGTCTGTACATTGCCATACGGCTGCATATCCATTAACCCGTACATATTCACATTTTCCTGGTCAATATAGGTATCTTTTGCATGAAAATGATGAATAGCATTTTCTTTTCCCAGTATTTTGATTGCTGCCACAGGGTCAATGCCCTGCCACCATAAATGGCTTGGATCCAGATTGGCTCCAATGGCGTCACACGTTTCTTCCCTTAATTTTAAAAGTGTATACGGGGTGTGTACAAGGAATCCGCCATGCAGTTCGAGACCGATTTTCACATTATGGTCTTTGGCAAATTGTCCCGCTTTCTTCCAGTAAGGAATGAGCTTCTCCTCCCATTGCCATTTCAGCACTTCTCCATACTCATTCGGCCACGGTGCGACCGGCCAATTCGGGTGCTTTGCCCCTTCCCCGTCACCGGCAGTGCCGGAAAAACAGTTAACAACCGGAACATTCATTAAGCTTGCTAACTTAATCGTGTCGTATAATACACGGTCTGATTCCTCTGCAAATGCATTATCAGGTGAGATCGGATTGCCATGACAGCTGAATGCACTGATTTCAAGCCCCCTCGACAAAACCTTGTTCAGGTAATCATCCCGGAGTTCATTGCTTTCCAAAAGCTCCTGCAGGCTGCAGTGAGCGTTACCGGGATAGGCTCCCGTTCCGATTTCAACAGCCTTAAGTCCTGCAGCTTTCACATAATCGAGCATATCTTCAAAATTTTTCTCAGCAAATAATACGGTAAATACCCCGAGCTTCACAAAATCCCCTCCTGGCTTTAATATATTTCTCGCTTGCTGCTACTGTAAATCGCATCAATAATCCTGGTTGTCTGGAGTGCTTCTTCTGCTTTAACCATAAATTCTTCGCTGCCCAAACAGCTGTTAATAAAGTTCCGTGCCTGCGTTAAAGCATAGTCATCTTCTCCCGGGAGCCATTCTGAACGTGTATTCAGGAGCATTCCATGTTTGGATTGATTCAAACTGAATGGGAATAAATCAATCCCTCCCTGCTGCCCTGAAAGACTGAGGCTTTCATCATCCTTTTCAATATTGGCAGACCAGGAAGTCTCAAAAAGAAGGGAAGCGCCATTCGCAAATTTTATGTAAGCTGTCACATGATCATCTACATCAAAGGATTGATGGTCAAAGCTGCCCCATAGATTCACCTGATCAGGCATTTTGCTTAATTTATTGTAAGCTGTACCGGATACCTCCGTTTCCGCCGGGTTTCCCAGAAGCCAAAGCGAGAGGTCAAGCAAATGGCAGCCGTAATCAATCAAGCTTCCGCCGCCTTGGAGTTCCTTATTGGTAAAAACACCCCAGCCCGGCACTTTTCTTCTTCTCATCGCTCTTGCCCTGGCTGCAAACGGAGTGCCAATTTCATTTTCTGAAATCAGTTTTTTTGCAGCTTGTGCCTCTTTCATGAACCGGTAGTGATAAGCAATGGCCAATACCTTCCCTGACCGGTCTCTTGCCTCGATCATTTTCCTGCATTCTTCTGCTGTCATGGCCATCGGCTTCTCACACAAAACATGCAGCCCGGCCTCCAGCGCAGCAGCGGTAATTTCAGCATGAAACTTATTCGGTGTACAAATAACCACTGCATCTGTTTCAGTGAATACTTCTTTATAATCTGTAAAAACGCTGCTAATTCCAAACTTCTTTGCAGCCAGCTGTGCAGTTTCTTCATTCACATCGCAGATAGCTGTTATGGAAGCACTATCCGATAATTTTAATAAAACGGGAATATGCCGGGATTGGGCAATTCCGCCAGCACCGATAATTCCGATCCGAAGCTTCTTCATGGATGCACCTCAATTAATTCTGACAATCTGCTTTGTTTCGCTTGACTCCAGGGCAGCAAGAATCACTTGGAGCGACTTCATCCCCTCGGAACCGGAGATCACAGGCTCCTGTTCATTTAGAATACTTTCAATGAAGTGGTCAATGACACCTGAACTCTTTTGCCCGCCTTCTTCATTTGTCTGGATTCCGCCGAGCTCATACTTCACTGTTTCACCGTCTGCATACTGAACAATAAGAGAGTTCACCGGATCATCCTCCAGCCTCAAAATAGCTTTCTCTCCATAAATAATAGTTGAATTGTCTTCTTTAGATACGTAAGACCAGCTTGCAGCCAATGTACCGATCACACCGCTTTCCGTTTTCAAAACACATACTGCTGTATCATCGACATCAGCACCGGCTTTGGCACTCGTTTCGACAAATGCCCCAACCTCAGCAAACTCTTCTCCCAGCAGGTAACGCAGCAGGTCGGTCTTATGGACACCAAGGTCACCCATCGCGCCAATAAAAGCCTGATTCTTTTTGAAGAACCAGCTTTCTTTGCCATCTGCACTCCACCCCTCTGGCCCGCCGTGGCCAAAAGCAGTTCGGAAACTGTAGATTTTTCCCGCATCACCCCTTGCAATCAAATCCTTTGCTTTTTTATGGGACGGAACAAAGCGCTGATTGTGAGCAATCATTAATTTCTTTCCATTTTTACGGGCTGCCTCTATCATGTCCTGCGCCTCTTCCTTAGATGTGGCCATTGGCTTTTCACATAAAACATGCTTGCCCGCGTTCAATGCTGCAACTGAAATAGGGGCATGCAGGTAATTCGGTGTGCAGACACTCACTGCATCTATATCCTTGTCAGCTAGCAATTCCCTATAATCGGTGTACGCCTTCGACTCGTAAAGATCAGCAAACACATTTGCACGATCTTTATTAATATCACATACCGCTGCAATGACAGCTCCTCTGCTTGCATGATATTCAGGCATATGCCGATGCTTGGCAATACTTCCGCATCCAATGATTCCGATTTTGAGTTTTTTCATCCTAATTCTCCACTCCTTCATGTTTCACACTGATTCTCTCCAGCGGCTTCGCATTTCCATAGACCGGTACGGGAAGATCAGCCGGCTTAGCCCACTTAACAGCATTTTTAATAACCTGCTGGACGTCCTTATGATAATAGGTTGGATACGTTTCATGTCCCGGGCGGAAATAAAAGATTTTTCCTTTTCCCCGCCTGTATGTACAGCCGCTCCGGAAAATTTCCCCGCCTTCAAACCAGCTAACCATTACAAGCTCATCCGGTGCAGGGATATCAAAATGTTCTCCATACATCTCTTCTTTTTCAAGTTCAATATATTCTCCAAGTCCTTCTGCAATCGGGTGGCTCGGGTCTACAATCCAAATTCGTTCCTTTTCATCAGCTTCTCTCCACTTTAAATCACAGGAAGTTCCCATCAGCACTTTAAAAATTTTAGAAAAATGGCCTGAATGAAGGACAATCAGCCCCATTCCATCGAGAACTCTTTGTTTTACTTTTTCGACGATTGCATCCTCAACTTCTCCATGCGCCAGATGCCCCCACCAGACTAAAACGTCTGTTTCCTGCAAAACAGCATCACTGAGTCCATGTTCGGATTCATCCAATGTTGCTGTCTTCACTTTAAAATCTTCTCCATTTAAAAAATCTGCAATGGCACCGTGAATACCATCGGGATAAACAGTCCTTACCTTTTCATCCTTTTGTTCATGGCGATTTTCATTCCAGACAAGCACGTTAATCATGAATCTTCCTCCTTCTTAATTCAAACTTCTATATTCATTTGGAGAAATTCCCTCTGTCTTTTTAAAGACTTTGCTAAAATACTTTTCATCCTGATAGCCAACCTGGAAAGCAATTTCATAGATTTTCAGTTTATGGTTCTGCAAAAGCTCCTTGGCCTTAGTCATTCGGACATTCGTTATAAAATCTGTAATAGTAGCCTGATATTCCTGTTTAAACTTCCTGGAGATGTACTCCCTGCTTAAATAAAATCTGTCTGCAATTTCCTGCAGGTTAATATCTTTGTTATAGCTTTCCAGCAGAAACTGTTCTATTTGCTGGATCACATTCATCTCCCTGTTTTGCTCCTGCTGGCATTCTACTGGAGAATTTTGCTGCTTCCATTCAGTAATGGCTTTCTCCAGGGTTTCATTCAATATGTCCGGATCGATAGGCTTCAAGATATAATCAAAGCTTTTGTAACAGATGGCATTTCTCATATAGTCGAAATCATCATATCCGCTGACAACAATCGTCTTACTGGATAGATCTGAAGAATGTATCCATTTTAAAAGGCTTATGCCATCTCTCTTTGGCATGCTCATATCTGTGAATATGATTTCAGGGCGATGCTCTTTAATCAGCTTTATGGCCTCATTACCATCTGCCGCCTCCATGATCGTGTCAATCCCAAAGCGGCTCCAATCTCCCAGAAGCATTAAGCCTTCCCGCACATGCTGTTCATCATCCACAATAATTGCTTTCATCTTTTCCACCTTCCATCTTTTTTGGAAGTTTAATAGAAACCAGCAGTCCGCCCTGCTCAAGGTTCTTAATCTGCAGATAAGCCCGGCTGCCATAATAAAGTCTTAACCGGACATAAACATTCTTCAGTCCGATATTCATTAACTCTCCCTTTTGCCCTATCCTGTCATTCATCAAATGCATTCGAATTTCCTCCAGCCTGCTCTCCGAAACACCAGTGCCATTATCCTCAATAAGGATATCCAGATAAAATTCATCCTGTCTGCAGGTTATTTTAACCTCTCCAGTTTTTTCGCGTGCATCAAAGCCGTGTTTAAAGTAATTCTCCACTAAAGGCTGCAAAATCATTTTTGGTACAGGAAACCCCATGGCTTCTTCATCAAGCTGAAAATTGAACTGAAGCTGATCACCGAACCGTTCCTTTTGCAGCAGGAGATAGGCCTTGGTATGTTCAATTTCTTTTTGAAGAGGAACCATACCCTCCTCCATATTCATGCTGTACCTCATGATTTTTGAAAGACGGGTAACAGATGAATAAATTTGCGGACCCTGATTTTTCAAGGCCGCTGTTCCTATTGACTGCAATGCATTGTATAAAAAATGAGGATTAACCTGGGACTGCAGAACCTTAAGCTGATTGGTCCTGTTTTCAAGCTGAAGCTTATACTCCCTATTAATCAGATCATTAATTTTATCGATCATTTGCCTGAATCGATCACCTAGATAACCAATCTCATCATTGCCGAAAGATTTAAAACGGACATCAAGATTCCCCTTTTCAACTTGATCGATATTTTTCAGGAGAATTCTGATGGGAGAGGTAATTCTGACAGAAATAAATAGTGTGGCGAGAATAACCAGGCACAGCCCCATTACGCCAAACATGATATTGATCTTCGCCACACTGAATGCACTTTCATATAAAGTGGTATATGGGACTCGCTTAACAAGATACCAGCCGCCTGAATTTTGCGATAATTGATCATATATCATTACACCGCTGAATGCATCTTCCTCCCATTCAACCGTGCCATTTTCTTTATTTGTCCCTATCACCCAATCAATCCAATCAGACGTTTTATCTCCGTTACCAGCTTCATCCGTTGAACGATAGATCATGTCACCTTCAGGAGATATAATATAGAATTCTTCATTATCCCCTGAATAAAGATTACGGCTGATATTGGTTATTTGATCCGGGGAAAACTCCAATGAGATATAGGCCAATAGATCATCTGATGGAATATTGATTAAAGACCTGTGCAGCGTAATGACATTTTTAGGCTTTTTGTCATCAGGATCCTTTATCTTATGAATGGGCTCAAGAAACATATTGTTTGGACTTTCTTTCGCTTTTTCGTAATATTCCTGATTGGCATTTGTCAGCCTCTTTGAAAAAACAACAGCAGAGCGGCGGGAGGCTGTTATGAGCCGATCTTCCTTGGCAACAGCAATATTAACTCGTTTGATATTTTCCTCAGCATACAGGATGGTAGAAATTACATTTCTTACAGCTTCAACAGCCTGATAATTATTTTCCTTCCTGGGATCTTTTAGAAAGTTTATTAAACCTGGATTATTGTAGAGAGATAGTGTCAACCCGTCCAGTTCATTTATGTATCCCTCCAGGTTCACTTTTCCTTGATATAAAAGGTTGCTATTTTCTTTAATGGCCTGGTCTTTCAATGATTCCGCTGTATGGTAGTAAGTGATGATAATGGACGCCCCAAATGGAACAATCGTGGCTACCATTAATAGAACGATCAGTTTATTCCTAATGCTTTTTTTGAACATCTGCTTCCCCCGCTGCTATCTCTTTTACAATAGTATAAAGCAACTTCCCTTTTTGGGGATGCTTTTTTTCTATGGGATCTCACAGGGAAAACAGAAAGCATATCTTCCGCAGACATGCTTCCCGTTTTACCAAATTTATTTCAAATTATCCCAGGATGCCTGGAAGCGTTCAACAACCGTATCATAGTCAATCTTTCCTGCAGCATATTCCTGGATTGTTGCAGCAAACTCTTTGTTTGCACCATCCGGCCATCTGAACCACGTCCAAGGAATCGTTTTCTCTGCCTTAGAATACTCAAGAATATGCTTTCCAAGTGGCCCTAAACCGGTTGGCTCAATATTGTCAAAGGCTGGAATGAAAGCAAACTCTTCTGTGATATAACGCTTGCCTGTTTCGGATGAAACCATCCAGTCAAGGAATAACTTGGCTTCTTCAAGATGCTCAGAGTTTTTGTTAAGAACCCAGTTGTTTGGCACGCCTACCGGTAATCGGTCTGCATCAGCTTCTTCATCAGTCAGCGGAATTGGAAGGAATCCCATATTAATGTCAGGGTCAATTTCAAGAATCATGTTCTCCGTCCAGTTGCCCTGCTGAAGCATAGCTGTTTTGCCGGAAGCAAATAGTGTAACTTGCGTATTGTAATCAGTTGTTAACGGATTGTCATTTCCAAAGTTAATTTCAGTATCAAGAACTTCTTTAAACTCTTTAAATTTATCATTGCCGGTTAACTTTTCAGATCCGCTATATAAGCCTTCAATAAATGCAACAGGATCCTCCTGCTGTGCAAATGGAATGTTTAATAAATGCTGCCCAATGACCCACCACTCACCGTAACCGGCAGAGAAAGGGGTAATTCCTTTATCTTTAAGCTTTTTAGCAGCATCCTTCAATTCTGAAATCGTATTAGGCGGTTCAGTAATTCCCGCTTCTTCAAATAAATCCTTGTTATAAATAAAACCGTATCCTTCCAGATTTACCGGCATTCCATAAAGCTTGCCATCTGTATCGGTCGTTGGAACCTTACCAATTGGAAGCACATGCTCTGCCCACGGCTCATTTGAAAGGTCAGCAAGATGCTCTTTCCAAAGCTCCAATTCCTTAAATCCGCCATTGTTAAAAATGTCAGGCTGTTCGCCGGATGCAAACTTCGCTTTTAATGCGGCACCATAATCAGCTCCGCCTCCAACAGACTCAAGCTTTATTTTAATATTTGGATGCTCTTTTTCAAATTCGCCAATCATTTCCTGAAGCTGATCGGCAATCTCCACTTTAAATTGGAACATGTTCAGTGTTACCACTTCATCACCATTCTTTGAATCATCCTTAGGCTTTTCATCCCCTGAAGAGCTGGAAGAAGAACAGCCCGCCATAATGCCTGCCATCAGAACCAATGAAAGCAGTAATAGAGCAAAGCGTTTCATTTTGTTTCCCCCCTGAATAATTTTATATAAACTTTCACAGCCTCTTTGGATGCAAAAGTCTCTACCACTACTTAATGGAGCCTTGTGCAATGCCTTTTATAATATGTCTCTGCAGGAAAAGGAAGAAAATTACGACCGGAGTAATGCCCATCACAAGGGCAGCCAGTCCCATATCCCACTGCTTAGTATATTGTGCAAAGAATGAGCTTGTGGCCAAAGGAATCGTCCTAAGCTCTGCATCCTGAAGCACCAGAAGCGGAAGCAGATAGTCATTCCAGATCCATAATGTATTTAAAATAACAACTGTTACAGTAATTGGCTTCAGAAGCGGAAAAACAATCCTCCAAAAGACGCCAAACTGGCTGCACCCATCAATTCTCGCTGATTCTTCGATCTCGATTGGAACTGTTTTAATAAAGCCGTGATAAAGGAAAAGCGATAATGGTACTCCAAAGCCAAAGTACATAATGATGAGACCCGGTATGCTGTTTGTCAGATTCAGCGTGCCTCCAAGTTTCATCAGAGGGATCATGACTGTCTGAAATGGAATAACCATTGCAGATACAAATAATACAAACAGGATTTTGCTGAATTTCCCCGGAGTCCTGACCATCTTCCAGGCAGCCATAGAACTGATGACAACCAGTCCAATATTGCTGATTACCGTTATTATAAGCGAATTCCAGAAGGCCCGCGGGAAATTAATGATATCCCATACCTTCAGATAATTGGAGAATAAAAATTCCTGCGGCCAGGCTGCAGCATCAATCAGAATATCCGCAAAGCCTTTTACAGAATTAATAAGCACGAAGTAAAAAGGAATGAGGAATATGATTCCTAATACGATTCCGATGATCTCCAGCAGAAACGTAACCTTTGTATATCTGGGATTCATTATGCCTCAACCTCCCTTTTCTTCGTCATCATCACCTGAACCGTTGTAAAAATAGCTACCACAAGAAAGAATAAAATGGATTTCGCTGTACCAAGACCATACCGGTTATTCTGGAATGCTTCTTGATAAATATTAATCGCAACAGATTGTGTCGAATTAAATGGCCCTCCGCCTGTGAGTGAAATATTCAGGTCAAAAATCTTAAACGCCATGGATATCGTTAAAAAGAAACAAATCGTGAATGCCGGTAAAATAAGCGGAATGATTATTTTTGTCAGCAGTGTCCAGCTTGAAGCTCCATCGATTCTTGCCGCCTCCAGCAGTGTCTGATCAACACCCTGCAGTGCTGCAATATAAATCACCATCATATATCCGCTGATCTGCCAGGCAAACACAATCACAATGCCCCAGAATGCTGTTGTCTCATCTCCAAGCCATGGAAGCTTAAAAACCGAAAGATCCGTTAGATTTCCAATTGCAGCAAACCCTTTTACAAAAATAAACTGCCAGATGAATCCAAGCAATAATCCCCCGATAACATTCGGAATGAAAAACACAGTCCTCAATAAATTCCTGGACTTCAAGGCTGCGTTCAATAATAAAGCAAGCCCAAACCCTAGTAAATTACTAATAATAACCGAAGCTAACATAAATTTAGTAGTAAACATAAAGGAATCAAAAAACTTAGGATCATTCTTGAAAATCTTTATATAATTTTCCAGCCCAACCCACTCAACCATAGAACTGACGCCATTCCAGGAAGTAAACGAATAATATATCCCCATCAGGAAAGGAATGATCTGTATCACCAGGAAAAAAATTAATGCTGGCCCTACAAAAGCAAGGTATGTTAAGATCTTTTTCAAATTTGCTTTTTTCCTGGAAACTGTTTTAACCTCTGACTTCATTGCCGGTTCCCCGATCTCAATCTTTGTCTCCAACTCTCTTCACCGCCCCCCTCATTTCCTGCAAACGCTTTCCTACATTATATTTGAAACCGCTTGCATAAATAGGTGACTGGATTGACTAAATGGTGCAATATTTTGACTTTTTGAAAGGGTCAATCGTCTTATCCTTGTTTCATAGCAGCCTTCCGAACAGTTCAGAACCCTTTTTCGAAACCACCTTCTGAACCGTCCGGAACCCTGTTGGGATGATAAATGTCCGTCAAATTTCCCAGGGATATAATTTTTAGACACAAAAAAAGGTTTCCCAAATGGGAAACCCTTTTCTTCAGATACCGGTGGTCGGGGTCGAACCGACACTCCAGAAGGAACACGATTTTGAGTCCCACTACGAATCATTTAGCTTATAGAATCAATAACCCCAACGTTTGTTGGAATTTCTTTAATTCTTGGGTAACACGACTACTTCAAATTATGCCTTTACACTTCAATTTGGTCAAGCTTTTCCATTTTTTTATTGAATCTAGCCTGCCCAATTTTCTTATACTTTTGGATTAAGATAGCTTCATGTATTCGTGCATCTTCCAATAGATCATATTCTCCAACAAACCGATATTCAATTTTTTCTTCTGTCATAAGTTGAACGTGTACCTTGTTTCTTCTATTAGTATATCTTCGACACCTGTACCAGACTCCACTTCCAACATAAATAACTTCTCCGTTGTACCAATGCTCATATACTACATACTTCTTTACCTTCCTTAGTTCACTTGGAATCAATTTATTTTTCTTAATTAGTTGAATTACTTTTTGAAAAGAAATGCCGTATAACCGAGCTATATCTTGATTGGTCATTTTATAAGACAAATGCTTAACTAATTCTTCTTTAGTTGGATACAAGAAAATCACCTCAAAAACCTTATATCAACGAAATGATAAATGTAAAATGGAATTATTAAATTGTTATTAGGGGGAATTTGAATGAGATATTTCACAGAAAAGGATATAGATAAACAAAGAAGAGCATTTTATAACTTCTTTAAAGATAATGAATCTGGTGGCATCCAAGTATTTAATGGCCTGCATGAAGAATTAACTTTAGAAGAGGTTCAAGAACTAATTGATGGGCTTACAATTGCCTATAAGAAGATCAGTGAAGAGGAATACAAAGAACGAACGTTAGACCAAGTTATTTATGATGTTAATCATGATTTTGAAATTTTTGAGGAAGGACCTCACATTAACAGGCCATTTAGAAAAGATTTAAAAAGGAATTATACAATTAAATGTGCTAATTGTTTAAGTGAAATTTCAACCAAAGAGCATGAAGGATATTGGGTAGCTCAAAATCATCATGTAAAGATACATGGAGAAAAGTTTTGTTCTGAATGGTGCGTTAACAAGTTTATAGATGAGCAAAAACAAATTGCAATTAAGAAAAAACGAACAAGATATTGTGTATAAAATACTTTAAAACAGTACTCATTTTAGGCACCTTATTTTAAACCCTATCCTTTCGTATATGTAGCATACTGAATTTACTAACAAATAGAAATATTCTTTACATAATCCCTTCCTTCCTATATGATATATTCAGTGCATATTAATTTATATTCAGCCATTGAATATAAAAAGATGCATAGGTATTAAATAAGCGGGTATAAGTGTAAATAGTTAAAAGATGAATAGTTAAAAGACGAATAGTTAAAAGACGAATAGTTAAAAGACGAATAGTTAAATGATGAATAGTTAAATGATGAATAGTTAAATGATGAATAGTTAAATGATGAATAGTTAAATGATGAATAGTTAAATGATGAATAGTTAAATGATGAATAGTTAAATGATGAATAGTTAAAAGACGAATAGTTAAATGATGAATAGTTAAATGATGAATAGTTAAATGATGAATAGTTAAATGATGAATAGTTAAAAGACGAATAGTTAAATGATGAATAGTTAAAAATGAATATAATTTGAAGCTAACATAAAATAGTATAAGCGCTTATACTCCCTATTAATTTTTAAAAGGGGGTTTAGTAAATGAAAAACGAAGTTCTTTCTCTAGTTCTTCAAGGCATGACTTTCGTGGTAATTCTATTTACTGCGATCATCGCATTAGTTAAATAAATAAATAAACAAAGACAAAGGGATTCCGGAAACCCTTTGTCTTTTTATTTATCATATATTTGTTATATATAAAATCAATATTTTATTAAACAATAAAAGGAGCGTTTAGGTCCTTTTAGCTTACCTTGTTCTATTTTTTTGACGAGCTTTTTTCGATATTTTCTTTATAGTTTTCTTTTTATTCGGTTGTTTTTTGTTCTTAGGTCGGTTAGATGATGGATAGTAATCTTGTAAAGTTCTAGGTATAATACCTTGATTGACACACATATGCTTACGGGTTTGATAAACTATCTCTGCAAGTCCAATACACGATCTCATTAACTGAAAACATTCAAGTACAAACTCTGTTAAATATAAACTTTCGGAGGTACCCTTTTTCAGTTCGCCAGAAGGATAGTAAATTATCTCTTGTGTAATAACATCATAAGTATAACTTCTATGACCTATTGCATTTCGTAATCTATTATCAACTTTGGAAACAAATATTTTGTCAAAGCTTTCTTCACCATTAATAAATTCTAATTTTCTTCCTTTTTTATGCATTTTCATATAATCTTCAATGCTTTGAATTTCTTTGATTACATTTTCCTTCATCTTTTTAAAATCTGCTCGATGTTTCAAATTATTATATGCAACGACTAAATTTAAAATATCTCCTATATCCTCAAAAGTATCTATATAAAAATCCTTAATGTCTTCAAAATCAACAGTTGTTAATCCTAATTTCTTAATCACATCTTCTTTGTGATTTTTTTCTGAATAAAAGTCTAATCCGTAAATTGGTATAAACATGTGGAATTTCTCAACAAACTTATTGATAATTCCGAAAATCTTTTTTTCATAATCATTCAAATGGCTTTCGAAATGTTTTGCCAATAAGATTAATTGGCTACTATGATTAATATTTCGAAACTCATTAAATATATGGGTAGTAATTTCTTTAAAATAATTACGAGCAAAATTATTAGTAAACAAGAAATTCAAGACATGAATTGCTCTTAATAATTCATACTCGTTATCTGCTGGGAATTTTGCTTTATCTAATAATTTATGAATTTCTTTAGGTAAATATGTATGATTTCCATTTAACCATAGCTCATTAATTCGTTTTACAGTAGGCCAGTCATTTTCAATTTTATGTAGAAAATGCATTGTACTTTTTTTAAATTCTCCAATATTTTCTCCCATAGAAAATAAACCATTTTTAAAAAAAGGAGTGAGAAATGTATCTTCATCTTCAGAATATGGGCGCATTTTTTCAGTTAGTAGTTCTCCAGAAACTTCAATTAAATATGCCGGATTTCCAATATCCTCTAAAGGAGTTGCATTTTTTAATTTAATAGAATATCCTGCGTTTTGTTGGTCTAAATAGACATTGCCGAATAATGAAATATTACAACTGCCACATTTAATTCTTACTGGATAATTTTCTAACCAACCTAGCTGCACTCTTATACGAGTAACGCTATTACAAACATTACATTTATAATCATTTGTAATTACCATTATATTCATCCTTTGATATACTCTCTATTTTACGTTCTATTTTAATAATACACTAACGAGGTCCTTTAAGGTTTTAAAATAAAATTCTCATTTTATATAAAAAACTACACCTAATTGATAGATGCAGTTGGATAAAATTAATATTTTATTTTCTATATCTTAAATAAATTCTTGCACATATTTAATGTCCCAATATTGGTCTATGAACTTAGTTTTGATTTCATCTGTTAATTCTTCTTCATTGATAGCATATATAAATAGATGGGTAGGTCTACTCATAGCAACATAAAGTAAATTTCTATTTATAAAGTCAATATCTTCTTCTATATCGGGACTTAAATATCTATTCATAAGAATTTTTGTAAGTGGTTTCTTTTCAAAATCGAGTAATAAAACAGATCGATGAGTTTCACCCTTTACTGAGTGAATAGTAGATATTTGGTTTTCTATATAATTTTGATCCTCAGTATTAAGGGTTTTATTAACAATCTCTTCAATATCTTTGAAAAGCTTATTATTTCTTTTAATTTCTGTAATTGCCCTCTCTTTTAACAAACAGTTTATTTCATCTCTAATTTTTATAGTTAATGTATCATTTAAACCGTTTTTTAATACATCTACCAATAATGAGTTTATCTCAGGGATATTTCTGTGGCTTAATATCCATTTCCTAACCTCAATAGTCTGATCAATTTCAACTTCCATTATTTTTTTATGTATAAATTTAACAATTAGCTTTTTTAATTCTGAAACAATGGAATCTTTCTTCTTCTTCTTATCTTCTTTATACTCGATATTAAAGTACTTCTTCGTAGTGTCTTTTCTTAATACAAGTATGCTATCTCTTTTCTTATTGCTATTAAAGGTAAGTGACTCTTTTGATAGTTTTTCAATAATTCTATTATATGCTAAACCTACACTTTCGGGATTATTGTAAGCTAACAATATCGGATTGAAAGAAGAAATTTCTTCTTTTGTCTCTATTTGTGCTTCAGGAATAATGATGTTTAATTGGTTACCAAGTGCACTTCCAAACCTGTTAGAAATATTTAGTCTAAATATGTCGTCCTTTTTTATCTCGGGCATGACTTCCCCAAACCCTATGGTTTGAAAAGGATCACCTATTTTTTGAATTATATTTTTATCTGTTTTGAAAAGGTTGTCGAGTAATCTTTCCCCATGTTTATTAGTGTCCTGGAACTCATCAATAAAAACATATTTAAATCTATTTCTAAGTATTTCAACCATTCGTTTATTAAACAAAAAGTACTCTGAAAATAAAAAGGTATCACTATGAGTAATATAGCCTTGGGATTTTCTCTTAATCTTAAAACGTAACATATCATCTTTGTATTTATCGAACTTATCCCAGTTATTTGTATTTTCTATATCAATTCTTCTTTCTTCTGTATTTATTATGAGATTACTGCTATCTATCCTCCTTGCAATTGATTTTTTGACTCCTTCATCCATCCACCTGTATTTCCTTGAAAGTAGTGAGATGTATGTATCAATATTATTATGATCAGGTTGATTTTTATCTGGAAAATGTAAATTGTTATTTTTAAACGCTATCTTAAATAAAGGTAAAACACAGAATTTATTGAAAAACTCATGGATTGTTCCAATAAAGTGTGGATGTTTTATTTTTCCCACTCCGGCCTTTTGTAATGCGTTATTTATTTCATTAACAGCTACATTAGTGTGCGTAATGATGCAAATACCTTCATTTTTATTGTTTCTATTTAAATCTATTAACATAAGGGCAATTTTAGCTGCTAGAGAAGTTGTCTTTCCTGTTCCTGGTCCTGCTATTATTGTTTTAGTTTCAAAAAGCTCTATAAATTCTTTTTGTAATTTATTTAGTTTTAACCCATTAAGCAGTGCATCTTCTATTCTTTTATAATCTAAATTGGTAAATTCCATCCGCGTACACCACCTGTTACATGAAGAATAGCACTGACTAAATAACTTAATTGATTGTCCTGACTCACTTTTTTAATAGCATCTTCCCTGTTGCGGGAAAGATATTCTGCGAAGTTTTGGGCAATTATTGATTTTGATACCTTCTTTTCCAAGATAAATTTATAAATATTTACTGCTAATTCTTCTTCATCCATGATATTTTCCCATAGTTTTAATTGCTTGGTTTTAAAGCTTTTTTCAGTGTAATGTGAATCAACTACAATTTTTTGAAATTCTTTAGAAAAACAACTTTTTGCAATTGCATATTCTAGTGTCCATGGATTTGATACAAAGAGACGGGTCTGCTCTCTATGGTCGAAAAATTTCTCTTTCAAAGATTCTTCTCTTGCTTCTAACACTTTATAATATTGTGCCCCTGATAGCGGTTCAATTATTTCTACTAATTCTTTATTAATTTGATTAACCTCATAAACCTTTTTTAGTTTTTCTTGAAAATCAGTAAAATTTATATAGCATCCATTTAAATCTTTATTACATTCTTCGATTCCATAAAGCTCAATGATTGCATTATTGGTAGTATCATCTACTAAAAAGTAGCATGGCAACTGATAAAAGGCTTGAGGCTTCAAGTCTAAATCTGTAATGATAGAAACAGGGAAATTAAGCGGATGATGTTCATCCCTTCTTAGAAAGATAGATGAGTAACGTTTGAATGCCAAAGACCCTACATTGATAATTGACACTCCGTATCTGTGTAACGGTCTTCCTATTAATTCTGCAATTGAAGGTAACAAAAGATTTTCTGCATCACCTTCAACAAAAATTATTCCCTGAGCGAAAAACATGTTTGCTTTAGTAGCATCTAGAAATCTTTCTAAAAAACTATAATCATCAGCTTCCAATAAGGTAAGACCTTTTCTCATAGGATATGCATTCGAATTGTAAATGAAAATAATATTTTCTAATAAGATAGAAGAAGCTAAAGTGGTACTATGAGATGAAAAAATATATTGCATCTCTTTTTCATCACTTCTTTTCTCAAAATATTTAATTAACCTCAATTGTGCTTGAGGATGAATATGTGCTTCTACCTCCTCAACCAAAGCTAATTTCGGTCCTATTTCACCTTCACTTAATAAAAGTAATTCTGCAGCCATGAACAGTAAATTAGAACTTCCTAGACCTGTTCCAACTTCACCAATAGACAA
Source organism: Cytobacillus sp. FSL H8-0458 (assembly GCF_038002165.1). NCBI lineage: Bacteria > Bacillati > Bacillota > Bacilli > Caryophanales > Bacillaceae > Cytobacillus > Cytobacillus sp. FSL H8-0458. The sequence continues at coordinate 3,083,812 of NZ_JBBOBR010000001.1, forward strand.
TTCTAATTTCCTTAATATTTCAATGAATGACATGCTTTTATTTCTAATTTCAGGGTTTTTATTACTATTTTTCACAAAAAACTCTTCGAGTGTAGTACCGATTTTCTCTAATACTGGGGTTTTTAAAACTGTTTTTAGAGTATCAAATGCATTTTCAAAATCCCCTATAATTGCCTTTTGCTCGTCATTATCTTCTGATGAAAACTCTTTTAAACTTCTAATTATTTGTGCTATTCGTGACTTTTTGCCAGAATTAAGCTCTACCTCAGCATCTCGAAGAGGTTTTAAATAAGTTACTGAAAGTAACTGTCTTATTTCATCGTCAATTGAACTTTCCACGTTTAAATCCCCGGCTTTTGTGCTCTTCTTTAACTTTTTATGCCCATTTAAATCAATGAAATATTCAACTTCCATCACTATCCTTAAATGTGATTCATCCTTAGTAAATGAAAGCCATTCAAAAAAGTAGGACTCTTCGTCTTTTGATAATTCCCTAAAAATGCATTCTATTTTTAAGGTATTTGCTCCATTAAAGAAATCTTCTTCTGTTATCCAGTTTAAATCATTACTATTTGTACCTAAAATCAATTTTATAGCATCAATTATTGCTGTTTTCCCGGAATCATTTTCACCAACTAATACATTTAATCCTTTATTAAACTCAACTTCAAGGCCGGGTTGACTGTTTTCTTTTTCTCCATACTTTCGCCAATTCCATAATTTCAAACTATGTAAATACATAAATATCTCCCTTAGATCAAATCTTTATTTATATTTATTTTACTACAATGTTCACTCAATTTATGAAAATTTTTACATTTTATGATATTATTTGGCGAAATATTGTATCTATTAATTAATAATCTATTAAGTGCAGGTAATTACATTCAACTCCATTTGGGCCAATTGGGACGAACACCAAAAACAAACCTCCCCTCGTTATTATGGTTGTTTTGACGTTTTTTGTTTGGAAGGTAGGCGGTACTGTGGCTGAGCTAGGCGCTATGTCTGGAGGAATAGATTCATTAAGATGAATCACTTAGTAGTAACTTCTAACAAATCCATAACTTACTTCAGAGCAACTCAAGTTACAGAGAGTTAGATTCACACGATCTAACAACTTCATTCTATCGAGCTTCTTCCCTTTGTTCTTCATTAGTTCAGTAAAGTGTTTAGCAACAATAGAAGCTGCAGCGAATCTAAATTGCTCTTCTCCTATATCTTCACGAACCTGTTTTAAGTAGAACAACTTCTCACTCATTTAACTATCTCCTTTCTATTTAATAATGAAAATAAAAAGAACTAAGAGCCTTCACTACTCTTAGTCCTCCTAAACTTAATTAAAACGGTGCTACTTCTTCGACAATCAATGCTCCACTACCTTGAAGAGAAATGCTGTATGTTACTAAATCGTCATAAGGCATCTCTAATGAAAAATCAGTAATAGTTGTATTGCCCTTATATTTCGTACCAGAAAGTAACTCAATATATACATTAACATTCTCACTATTAATGAATTTAGTTTCTAATATACTGTAAGCAGCATCATCTTGAACAAATGCTCCATCACAATCAATACTCCATTCTTTAAAACCAGCTAATGATTCTTTCCAAAAACCTTCTGTATCTTTTGAAGTTGCATCAATAGATTCAGCTGAGCGAGAAAGGGTTGCATTACGCTGTCCAGCTAAAATCTTTCCTGTTGAAGCATCTTCAATATATACCTTACATTTCATCCCGGTTATCTTCGACATCTAAACTACCTCTTTCACTTAAAAATGTAAAAAAAGAGAGCAAAATAATCTACTCTCCGAACATGTGAATGTTTTCACATAAATAGTTTTAGTTAAGCAATTACTGTTAACTTAGTTAAGGCATCTGGATTGTAGACTGCGCCATCAAGATATACATCAAATAAGAAGCCAACTGAACCACGTAGTGCATGGTCCGTATCTTGAACCATCCTCATTTTTGGACCTTGTTTAACCATTACTGCGTAACCATCTTCTAAACTTCCAAGCAAAACAGGTGTTTGACCAATTGTATCACCAGCAGCCAAAGAATCAGTAATGACTACTTCTAATCCAAATAAAGTATAATGTGGTTTGCCATTAACAAATCCGTTCTGCACATAAAAATGACCTGAAGCATCACGTAGCTTTGCTACTCGGTTGTAGAATGGTCTTGACATAATGAATTGAAACTTTTGAAGATACTCAGGATGGATATTAAGCGTCATGTCTAATAACACATCTAATAGCTGATCATTTGTAGCAGCCAGTGATAAATCAAATTTACCAATAGTAGCATCTGGAACAATTCCTCGGAATTCTTCCGCAGAAGTACCACGAAGGATTGATTTTTCGATTGCTTTAAATGTCCGTTTTGCAAGTAAGTTTGGAACATATTCAGCCATATTAGTTGCAGCGTCATTAATTAGCTGATTTGTAAGGGCCATATAAGCACCGGCTCGTTTTTGATTTAAAGCCACCTCGCCTAAAGACATTGCCTCTTCAGATAAGTTCTGCGATTCTCCAACGAACATACCAACTCCAACAGCAGTTTCTCTTGGAATCTTTACTGAACCACTTGCAGATGGAATCTTACGGGCACGAGCGAAAACAGGTGATGTTTCTTCTAACTTTTCAACGATCAAGTCAGCTACTGCTTGAGGAATAACCGCTTCATTACCAGATGTAAGCTGTAAGTTCCGAAAGCTCTCGTTGAACTCTCGAATTTCTGTTACTTTTTGAAACTCTACTTCATTCTTATAACTTCCGTATCTAAATTCTGTTTTTTCCATTGTGTGTTTCTCCTCTTCAATTTTGTATTCTGCTAAACTCGGAATCTCAACTTTTTCGATCAAGTTGATACCACGAGCTGCAATAGTTGATTGGCTGTATGCTGGATTTTTCACAACGGAAACTTCAAGTAATTCCATTTCCTCAATAGTTTTCTCATGAAGACCATTTCCAAGAGCTTTCCATGAATCACGAATTGTACGAAATCCGAAACTCATGTTTTGAAAGATTCCAGATTTGATAAGTTCATACGCATCTGTTCCATAACTTGTAGGAACGATTGTTGCTTCCATGTACAGACCTTGACTGTCTTCTCGAAGTTTTAAACTTCTATTTCGAGTAGAAGATAAGATTTTTTTTGAATCATGCTCTGCAAGAAAGTCGATTTCTTTTGCATTCTTAATAGCCTGGGTAAAAGCACCTTTAGCAATTTTTTCAACGAATTTTTTTGTTGATCCAAGAACTTCACTTAGTTGTCCTGTTTTGTTCACATAACCAGAGACTGTTAATGAATCATCTTTATTAGCACTTAATTTAGTGCCTTGAAATCGCAACTCCATTTTCATAATCTCGTGCACCTCCGTATAAAATGAGTTTGCTTACCAAAGCAAACCTGAAAAATGGCAAAAAGAAAGAGACGTACCCCGAAGGATACGCCTCTCCAAAAAGAAAAAATCGATTGGAAAATAGAACTCATTCTGCAAGTTCCATAATATTAGTAGCTACCATAAAGGTAGCTCCGAATGACAAATTTTATAAAGAAGAGAAGCCAAGCAAATGGAAATAAACTTGGCCATGTTCAAAGTTCGACGAAGTACGTGGAGGTTCTTTATCCGAACAATGAATTAAAAGCTTAGCTAAACCTTTAATAACCCAACTACAGAAAGGGGGTGAAAGAGCTACTTAGTAATCGGAGTAACTAAATAACCCTCTCATATATAATATATACAACTTGTATTTTTGTAACAAAATATTGCTTAAATAAACAACTTTTTTACCTCTCATATATAATATATACAAGTAGTGCTTCCTAGACACTTTTTACAGTTAAATTAAATTAAAAACCTTCGCAATAAAACAACGTTTTGTTGCGAAATAAATAAATTTTTATAATTAAATATTATTAATTAAGTATTAATAGAGTTTACTTTTTACACTATCGAAGTGTATTTTTTACACTATCAAAGTGTATTTTTTACACTTGGAATGTGCAAAAAAGAAGACCGCTATAAAGCGATCACTTCAATGAACTCATCAGGTGCAAGTTGTTCTTCTTCTTTTGTAAGAGCATTAATAGCAACCGGAAAATAAACAATATATTTATTTACTGCATTTTTATTTGAGCTAGTTTTTTGACGAATAACTTTAATTAATTTTTTTTGCTCCAGTAGTTCTATCGCTGTTACAACGGTTTTATTACTTCCTATGCCCAAATCTTGTTGTATTGTTGATATAGATGGAAAAGCAAAATTCATGTTTGTGTTATATCTATGGTTTAAGTAACAATAAACCATATATACTGTTGCTTTACCTTTTAAGAGATAAAAAACATTATTCGAAATTTGAGTAAAATCTTTTTTCAGCCTATCAATTCTTTCAAATTTTATTACGATTTTTCCGTTCATAATCAACCTCCGAGTACTTTATTTCTCTCTCACACTCTTTATATCAAGAGAAACAAATACGTAAATCAAATGGAGAAAAAATAATGATTTCATTTTGAGAGATACAATGTTTGTAGCAAGATGGAAAATTTAGTATATTCATTACAGTAAGTAAATATTGGCTCACAAACAATATTTATTGCTTTACTGTCTTGCATGAAGCAGCGGCTTTCCAATAGCAAAGTAATCGCCAGCTACAGGAAAAAAGTAACCAACTACCTTACATTATCTGGTCGGGTGCGGTAAGGGGTGGTTACTTTTTTCGTTAAAAATTATATAAATAAAATAATGATTTTATATAAAAAAAGACCGAGCATTATGCTCGATCATCACTCCAGTATTCATCAAACTCAGTTCCGCCTAAAGATTTAATTTTCCTTAGAACATCTAAGTAAATATAAATTGGTTGACCGCCAATAATAATGGGTTCCTTATCTTCCGGTCTTTTAAATACTCTTCTATCATGTCTTAGCATTGCTTTATAAAATGCTTCCTTTTTATCTTCAGCCGTACGAACTTCATCATTAATTAATGACCGCAATTGGTACAATGTATTTAGATTCACCTCGTAATTATAGTTTCGTTCTACTATATTTTTGTGTGCCCTTCTCATGTCGGATAATGTAATCCCTCTCGCATTAAATCTTTCTTTTTTTACATCCATCATGTTAATTTACCTCCAAAAGTGTTTTTTATCTCTCGGAGTAACTTATATCGAGGAAAAAGAAAGTGTAAAGCATGATAGAAAATAATTAAAAAAAATCGAGCATTAAGCTCGATCATCCCATCCATTCTAGGAAGGCTTCTGTTATTGTAGTAAAGGTAAAACAATTCGTTAAGTAACTTAATTCGTTCGCCGCTATCCATTTCTTCAATTGCTTGTAAAACCTGTTCTGCTGTAAGCTTCATTCCCATACCACCTCTCCCATATTATAAAATAGAAATTTTAATATATCATTTATTCAAGTGAAAAATTTCCATTTATTTTGGAGCCCTAGCTCTTTATTTAAAGACCTAAAAAGAGGAGATAATAATTTATATTATCTCCCTTTCTCCGTTCCATCTGGGTCAATTCTGGGCCTCTGGGATATATCCTGATTAATGACTAATAGGGTAACTCGTCATAGTCATCGTTTTCTCTTCTTCGAACAAACTCCATCATTAATTCTTGATACTCAGCAAATTCCTCTGAACGTTTGTAATCCGAATGGTCACACATTCTTTGAAGTGACTTATAAGCATATCCCTTAATCTTATCTTCCAGAATATTAGCGTATCGTCCACTCTCAATTGTTTCAGTTACAAATTGATCTACAAGTGTTCCCCACTGTTTTTTGCTCCATCTTCCTAAAGCAAATTTCGTATAAAATTCATTAACAGCATCGGTCATTAAAGACTTAAATTGGTTAGGTTCTAATGACTTGGTAATTTTTCCTTGATAATTATCAATATTATTTTTGTTATCTTTATATTGTTCTTTTTTATTTTTATTTTTAATAGCGGAACCCTTTTGTACATGCTTGCCTGTATCTTTGGTCAAGGGTAGGATTGACCTTTTGTCATTCCTAGAGGATGTCTCAGAAGGCTTTCCGACAGTCCCTTGCTTGTCTTTCAGGTCTTCCCTTTTGTAAGAGCTGGGCTTTACAAGCTCCTGAGCAATTTTATCTGTAATGTGGAAGTACTTTTTTGATGGTACTCCCATTATCTTCGTTTCAATAAAGCCAGCATCCTCCAGTTCTTTTACTGCTTTCATTTGCTGCTTATAAGTAAGTGCAGTTTCTTCCTTCAGTGTTTCACTTGTCAGAAAGAAGTATTCTTTATCATTCCTGGCTGTTAACATACCCTTACTTCCAAAACTCTCATAACTAGAACAAAGCTGTCCAAAAATTATTGCTCCGTTAACCGATACTGTGTGTGCCAACTGTTTGTTGTACATTACAAAGCCTTTACCGCTCAATAATGGCATGAGCTTCATTTTACTCTCTCCTTTTGCACTAGGAAAGAAAACATGCTAAAATTTTAGTTAGCAGAGGTTTATCTTCTGTGCAGTGTATTGAGGGGTATTGGACCGCGAATCCACCCCTCTTTTATTTATTATATATAGCGAACACACGTTCGTAAAATTATAGTTTTAAACCTTTGAGAGCTCCATATGCCTTATGCTTTTTTTCTAAATCTGTTCCCCAAAGGTTTACATACCTCTTTGTAACTGTGATATCTGTATGTCCTAGAAGATACATGAGGGAGAATGCATCTATACCTGACATAATCATTCGTTTGGCCATTGTATGCCTAAAAGTATGTGGGCTTACTCTTTTGCTTATTTGAGCCTGGCTACCATACTTTGTGAATCTTGTTTGGATGCTATGAGGATTTAGTTCGCCTTCATCTCGATTTATGAATAAACTTTCTGTTTCAACTTGACCTCTGATTTTAATGTATCTCTTAACCTGTTCCTGTGTAATTTCTGATAAATAGACAGTTCTTTCAAATGAGTTTTTTGTCTTACGTATAATAACCGTGTTACCCCTTATATCTTCCACTTCAATTCCTACAAGCTCAGATAGTCTTATACCAGTATCTAAAAACACCAGTAAGATTACTTCGTCTCTAAACGAAACAAAGGACTTCTGCTTCCTCATTACCGCAATTAACTTTTCAATTTCACGATCATCCAAAGTTTCAATTGTCTTTTGTCTGTCTCTAAGTAATTTGATGTTCTTCATTGGATTTACTTCAATAACCTTGTTCTTAAAAAGGAAGTTATAAAAAGCTCTTAATGCTCGTAAACGAATATTGATTGTTGTTACTTTCATTAACTCTTTACTTTTAATGAAAGAATCTCTATATCCTTCTGATGACATTCAACGAGCTGCTTACCAATAATCTTAATTGCAGCATGAAATTCATTTTTGTAGTAAGTCACTGTTGCAGGTCTAAGGTTCCTTAAATAACAGTCATTAAAGAACCTTTCAAATGCTTCTTCATCGTTAATCTTCTTTTTTATTATCCGAAGTTCTTCTGCTGATAATTCCTGTCTTCTAGCCATTACTACCTCCTACGCACACGATTCGACGCACACGATTATTGATTATATTTGTCGTGTTAGAAGGCAAAGAAAAAAGACCCTGACATAACGTCAGAGTCTTGATTCATAAAGCTTTTTGATACCGGTGGCCGGGGTCGAACCGGCACTCCTTGCGGAACACGATTTTGAGTCGTGCGCGTCTGCCAATTCCGCCACACCGGCATATTAAAATGGAGTAAATCTTGTGGTGCCGAGGACCGGAATCGAACCGGTACGGTAGTCACCTACCGCAGGATTTTAAGTCCTGTGCGTCTGCCAGTTCCGCCACCCCGGCGTGTATCAGCGAATCAAGATTTAAATTATGGAGGCGGCAACCGGATTCGAACCGGTGGTAAAGGTTTTGCAGACCTCTGCCTTACCACTTGGCTATGCCGCCATAAAAACAATGAAATTCTGGAGCGGAAGACGGGATTCGAACCCGCGACCCCCACCTTGGCAAGGTGATGTTCTACCACTGAACTACTTCCGCAAAATGGCTGGGCTAGCAGGATTCGAACCTGCGAGTGACGGAGTCAAAGTCCGGTGCCTTACCGCTTGGCTATAGCCCAATGAACGTTTCATAATACATTTATATGAGAGTTACACTTGTACTGTTACATTAAAATATGGGGCGACTGATGGGAATCGAACCCACGAGTGTCGGAGCCACAATCCGATGCGTTAACCACTTCGCCACAGCCGCCATAATAATATTGGCAGGGGTAGTAGGAATCGAACCCACATCAAAGGTTTTGGAGACCTTCGTTTTACCATTAAACTATACCCCTATATAAATGGTGGAGGGGGGCAGATTCGAACTGCCGAACCCGAAGGAGCGGATTTACAGTCCGCCGCGTTTAGCCACTTCGCTACCCCTCCATATTAACATAAAAAAATGGTGCCGGCGAGAGGACTTGAACCCCCAACCTACTGATTACAAGTCAGTTGCTCTACCAATTGAGCTACACCGGCTAATCACATAACAAGGTGGCTCAGGACGGAATCGAACCGCCGACACAAGGATTTTCAGTCCTTTGCTCTACCGACTGAGCTACTGAGCCATATTAAGATATTTTGCCTAAATAAAATTTGGCTTCGTCCTTCGTCCCGATTTATCAATCGGTACGCTGAAGTCTTTCAAGGCAGCTTATTCGGTCGTGCTCTACCGACTGAGCTACTGAGCCATATATAAAAAATGGCGGTCCGGACGGGACTCGAACCCGCGACCTCCTGCGTGACAGGCAGGCATTCTAACCAACTGAACTACCGGACCGGATTGCGGGGGCAGGATTTGAACCTGCGACCTTCGGGTTATGAGCCCGACGAGCTACCGGACTGCTCCACCCCGCGATAATAGTATTAATGTGATTTTTCTATGCTCACATTTTGTATTTCATCTCGCAGCTTATTCAATGATGTACCGCCCCCGATTTCAGAAAGATTATTCAAGCAGCAGCTCAATCGGTGCGCTGAAGTAATTCCTTCGAAGGTTATTCGGGCGTGCTCCACCCCGCGATAATAAAATAATATGGTGGAGGATGACGGGATCGAACCGCCGACCCTCTGCTTGTAAGGCAGATGCTCTCCCAGCTGAGCTAATCCTCCAAAATGGTGACCCCTACGGGATTCGAACCCGTGTTACCGCCGTGAAAGGGCGGTGTCTTAACCGCTTGACCAAGGGGCCAATATGAAATTAAAATGGCGGAGAGCAAGGGATTTGAACCCTTGATACGCGGTTAGCGTATACACGATTTCCAATCGTGCTCCTTCGGCCACTCGGACAGCTCTCCATTTGGCTCCGCAGGTAGGATTCGAACCTACGACCGTTCGGTTAACAGCCGAATGCTCTACCACTGAGCTACTGCGGAATAATGATATTTGTAAAACAGCCCGGCAGCGTCCTACTCTCACAAGGGGACAGCCCCTAACTACCATCGGCGCTGAGAAGCTTAACTTCCGTGTTCGGTATGGGAACGGGTGTGACCTTCACGCTATCGCCACCAGACTATTTTTTCAGAGACAAGTATTATTATACCGTCTTTCTATCATTTTTCAAGAGGAAATTTACTTTTTTTCGTTCCCTCAAAACTAGATAATGCATGAAGAAGTATTTGCCGAGTATTCACCAATGACTTGTCTAGCTTCGGCTCCTAACTTCTCGGCCGTTTCGATCCGTCCCTCCAAATCCCAAAACCAGGATTTGAATGGCCGGCTCTCCAACGTCTCTCGAAGTTGAACAGTCGCCTCCGCTTTTCGTTTTGGTTAAGTCCTCGATCGATTAGTATCAGTCAGCTCCACATGTCGCCACGCTTCCACCTCTGACCTATCAACCTGATCATCTTTCAGGGATCTTACTAGCTTGACGCTATGGGAAATCTCATCTCGAGGGGGGCTTCATGCTTAGATGCTTTCAGCACTTATCCCTTCCGCACATAGCTACCCAGCGATGCCTTTGGCAAGACAACTGGTACACCAGCGGTGCGTCCATCCCGGTCCTCTCGTACTAAGGACAGCTCCTCTCAAATTTCCTGCGCCCACGACGGATAGGGACCGAACTGTCTCACGACGTTCTGAACCCAGCTCGCGTACCGCTTTAATGGGCGAACAGCCCAACCCTTGGGACCGACTACAGCCCCAGGATGCGATGAGCCGACATCGAGGTGCCAAACCTCCCCGTCGATGTGGACTCTTGGGGGAGATAAGCCTGTTATCCCCGGGGTAGCTTTTATCCGTTGAGCGATGGCCCTTCCATGCGGAACCACCGGATCACTAAGCCCGACTTTCGTCCCTGCTCGACTTGTAGGTCTCGCAGTCAAGCTCCCTTGTGCCTTTACACTCTGCGAATGATTTCCAACCATTCTGAGGGAACCTTTGGGCGCCTCCGTTACTTTTTAGGAGGCGACCGCCCCAGTCAAACTGCCCACCTGACACTGTCTCCCGCCCCGATCAGGGGCGCGGGTTAGAATTTCAATACAGCCAGGGTAGTATCCCACCGACGCCTCCACCGAAGCTGGCGCTCCGGCTTCTCAGGCTCCTACCTATCCTGTACAAGCTGTACCAAAATTCAATATCAGGCTACAGTAAAGCTCCACGGGGTCTTTCCGTCCTGTCGCGGGTAACCTGCATCTTCACAGGTACTATAATTTCACCGAGTCTCTCGTTGAGACAGTGCCCAGATCGTTACGCCTTTCGTGCGGGTCGGAACTTACCCGACAAGGAATTTCGCTACCTTAGGACCGTTATAGTTACGGCCGCCGTTTACTGGGGCTTCGATTCAAAGCTTCGCTTGCGCTAACCTCTCCTCTTAACCTTCCAGCACCGGGCAGGCGTCAGCCCCTATACTTCGCCTTGCGGCTTCGCAGAGACCTGTGTTTTTGCTAAACAGTCGCCTGGGCCTATTCACTGCGGCTCATCAGGGCTATTCACCCTAATGAGCACCCCTTCTCCCGAAGTTACGGGGTCATTTTGCCGAGTTCCTTAACGAGAGTTCTCTCGCTCACCTTAGGATTCTCTCCTCGCCTACCTGTGTCGGTTTGCGGTACGGGCACCTTTTCCCTCGCTAGAGGCTTTTCTTGGCAGTGTGGAATCAGGAACTTCGGTACTAAATTTCCCTCGCCGTCACAGCTCAGCCTGTGTGGTAACGGGATTTGCCTCGTTACCGGCCTAACTGCTTGGACGCGCTAATCCAGCAGCGCGCTTACCCTATCCTCCTGCGTCCCCCCATTGCTCAAACGGTAAAGAGGTGGTACAGGAATATCAACCTGTTGTCCATCGCCTACGCTTTTCAGCCTCGGCTTAGGTCCCGACTAACCCTGAGCGGACGAGCCTTCCTCAGGAAACCTTAGGCATTCGGTGGATGGGATTCTCACCCATCTTTCGCTACTCATACCGGCATTCTCACTTCTAAGCGCTCCACCAGTCCTTGCGGTCTGGCTTCAACGCCCTTAGAACGCTCTCCTACCACTGACATCGGAAGATGTCAATCCACAGCTTCGGTGATACGTTTAGCCCCGGTACATTTTCGGCGCGGAGTCACTCGACCAGTGAGCTATTACGCACTCTTTAAATGGTGGCTGCTTCTAAGCCAACATCCTGGTTGTCTAAGCAACTCCACATCCTTTTCCACTTAACGTATACTTTGGGACCTTAGCTGGTGGTCTGGGCTGTTTCCCTCTTGACTACGGATCTTATCACTCGCAGTCTGACTCCCATGGATAAGTCTTTGGCATTCGGAGTTTGTCTGAATTCGGTAACCCGATGGGGGCCCCTAGTCCAAACAGTGCTCTACCTCCAAGACTCTTACTACATGAGGCTAGCCCTAAAGCTATTTCGGAGAGAACCAGCTATCTCCAGGTTCGATTGGAATTTCTCCGCTACCCACACCTCATCCCCGCACTTTTCAACGTGCGTGGGTTCGGGCCTCCATCCAGTGTTACCTGGACTTCACCCTGGACATGGGTAGATCACCTGGTTTCGGGTCTACGACCACATACTCATTCGCCCTATTCAGACTCGCTTTCGCTGCGGCTCCGTCTTATCAACTTAACCTCGCATGTAATCGTAACTCGCCGGTTCATTCTACAAAAGGCACGCTATCACCCATTAACGGGCTCTAACTACTTGTAGGCACACGGTTTCAGGATCTCTTTCACTCCCCTTCCGGGGTGCTTTTCACCTTTCCCTCACGGTACTGGTTCACTATCGGTCACTAGGGAGTATTTAGCCTTGGGAGATGGTCCTCCCTGCTTCCGACGGGATTTCTCGTGTCCCGCCGTACTCAGGATCCACTCTGGAGGGAACGAAGTTTCAACTACAGGGCTTTTACCTTCTCTGGCCGGCCTTTCCAGACCTGTTCATTTACCTCGTTCCTTTGTAACTCCGTGTAGAGTGTCCTACAACCCCAGGAGGCAAGCCTCCTGGTTTGGGCTAATCCCGTTTCGCTCGCCGCTACTCAGGGAATCGCGTTTGCTTTCTCTTCCTCCGGGTACTTAGATGTTTCAGTTCCCCGGGTCTGCCTTCCATATCCTATGTATTCAGATAAGGATCCCATCCCATTACGGATAGGGGGTTTCCCCATTCGGAAATCTCCGGATCAAAGCTTACTTACAGCTCCCCGAAGCATATCGGTGTTAGTACCGTCCTTCATCGGCTCCTAGTGCCAAGGCATTCACCGTGCGCCCTTTCTAACTTAACCTACTTCGGCCGCTGATCGACTGCAGATCTCTGCGTCAGCTCTCTCGCTCCGCTCCTCACGTACTAAAGTACGCTCCGGTGCTCACTCAGTCGCTTCCTTGATCTCCTTGCCGCTCATCGTCCTCATGGTTTGTGCTCTTACTTATTTTTAAATAAGAGAAAAAAACTAAGATGGCGATTACTCGGTTATTGCTTCTTCATTAACATTATCTAGTTTTCAAAGAACGAATCTTTCATTGAGAGATTGAACTCTCAAAACTGAACGAACAAAGAACGTCACGTTTCTTGTAAATATTCCTTAGAAAGGAGGTGATCCAGCCGCACCTTCCGATACGGCTACCTTGTTACGACTTCACCCCAATCATCTGTCCCACCTTAGGCGGCTGGCTCCAAAAGGTTACCCCACCGACTTCGGGTGTTACAAACTCTCGTGGTGTGACGGGCGGTGTGTACAAGGCCCGGGAACGTATTCACCGCGGCATGCTGATCCGCGATTACTAGCGATTCCGGCTTCATGCAGGCGAGTTGCAGCCTGCAATCCGAACTGAGAATGGTTTTATGGGATTCGCTTAACCTCGCGGTTTCGCAGCCCTTTGTACCATCCATTGTAGCACGTGTGTAGCCCAGGTCATAAGGGGCATGATGATTTGACGTCATCCCCACCTTCCTCCGGTTTGTCACCGGCAGTCACCTTAGAGTGCCCAACTGAATGCTGGCAACTAAGATCAAGGGTTGCGCTCGTTGCGGGACTTAACCCAACATCTCACGACACGAGCTGACGACAACCATGCACCACCTGTCATCCTGTCCCCCGAAGGGGAACGCCCTATCTCTAGGGTTGTCAGGAGATGTCAAGACCTGGTAAGGTTCTTCGCGTTGCTTCGAATTAAACCACATGCTCCACCGCTTGTGCGGGCCCCCGTCAATTCCTTTGAGTTTCAGCCTTGCGGCCGTACTCCCCAGGCGGAGTGCTTAATGCGTTTGCTGCAGCACTAAAGGGCGGAAACCCTCTAACACTTAGCACTCATCGTTTACGGCGTGGACTACCAGGGTATCTAATCCTGTTTGCTCCCCACGCTTTCGCGCCTCAGCGTCAGTTACAGACCAAAGAGTCGCCTTCGCCACTGGTGTTCCTCCACATCTCTACGCATTTCACCGCTACACGTGGAATTCCACTCTTCTCTTCTGCACTCAAGTTCCCCAGTTTCCAATGACCCTCCCCGGTTGAGCCGGGGGCTTTCACATCAGACTTAAGGAACCGCCTGCGCGCGCTTTACGCCCAATAATTCCGGACAACGCTTGCCACCTACGTATTACCGCGGCTGCTGGCACGTAGTTAGCCGTGGCTTTCTGGTCAGGTACCGTCAAGGTACCGGCAGTTACTCCGGTACTTGTTCTTCCCTGACAACAGAGTTTTACGATCCGAAAACCTTCATCACTCACGCGGCGTTGCTCCGTCAGACTTTCGTCCATTGCGGAAGATTCCCTACTGCTGCCTCCCGTAGGAGTCTGGGCCGTGTCTCAGTCCCAGTGTGGCCGATCACCCTCTCAGGTCGGCTACGCATCGTGGCCTTGGTGAGCCGTTACCTCACCAACTAGCTAATGCGCCGCGGGCCCATCTGTAAGTGATAGCGAGATGCCATCTTTCAGCTTTTCCTCATGTGAGGAAAAGAGTTATCCGGTATTAGCCCCGGTTTCCCGGAGTTATCCCAGTCTTACAGGCAGGTTGCCCACGTGTTACTCACCCGTCCGCCGCTGACTTCAGGGAGCAAGCTCCCATCTGTCCGCTCGACTTGCATGTATTAGGCACGCCGCCAGCGTTCGTCCTGAGCCAGGATCAAACTCTCCATATAAGAGTTGATTAAGCTCGAGTTGTCTTTTCATAAAAGACTAATGATTTAAACGTTGACGTTTTTGTTCGTTCAGTTTTCAAAGATCAATTTCTCTTGTTATATTTTACCTAATCGCTTAGAAGCGACTTTATCAATATAACATGTGTTGATTTTATCTGTCAACACTTTTTTTAAAGTTATCCGTCGTCTGTGAAAATGTTTTTCGTTCATATCGCAGCGACGGATATAAATATAACAAGGATTTAAATAAAGGTCAATAGATTTTAAAGTTTTTTTACGATAATTTTTTTTTGAGTTTGTAATACCTGTGATAAATTCCTTGACCTTTTGTTTCTATGTTTACTACTTCTATGAAATGCTTATCAATCAAATACTCAAGAAGCATGCTTAAGTCAACCGCATAAAGATGAAGTTCATCATGGTTCATAATATCGTGGATGGACCATTCTTCTTTCTCAGCAAGCACATCAGCAAGATGACTGATTCCTTGTTTCGTTCTCGAATGGATTAAAAATTCACTTGCAAGGAACAGCAGCTCCAGCCTTTTTTCAAGCGGCTCCTGGCTATTCACCAATTCTTCATACAGTTTCATTATTTCAGGCTCAATTTGCTTTACCTGATTCCAGACAGTTACTTCCGGATGGAATCCATTTTCGATAACAGCAAGCCTGGCCAGATGATGAAGGGAATGAACAATATGGTTATAGGCATCAAAATAATGGCGGTTCTCAAAGAAGGCTTTGCCATCCATATATCGTCTGATCAGCTTGGCAAACTCAAGCCCCATTTTTAATTTTCGCCCATAGAATGGAAACTCTCTTAATTCCACCTTCAGGTTATGAATATATTCATTTCGGTCAAATAGAACTTTTCCATTATAGAGCCAGTCAAAGATTTTCCGGTTCGACCCCAGCAGGATCCATTCGCGAAGCTGCTTATCTGTCACGATATGAAGGGCCGCTTTTTTATCTTTATATGTGTAATGTTTAACAAATACAGGTTCATCTGCTTCCTCAACAAGGATCAGCAGTACAGCATCAAATGTATCAGTAGCAGGAATAGCCTTTTGCATTTTTTCGGTCATAATCACGCCTAGAGTGTTTGTCTGGCTTGCCCGTTCCTGGTATATAGGACGGAGAATATCTTCCATCATAATTCCTCCATTTTATTGATAGCGTATATCTTCGACAATTATAAATGAAATCCTTCCTAAAGGTGAGACATTTTTCGACACCATTCTATATTAATATTTATTTCAGCAAAAGGAGTGTGGTATAGTTAGTTTTTAGGAGGGAGCAGTATGGCTAAGTACTCAAATAAAATCAATAAGATTCGTACATTTGCCCTTAGTTTAATTTTTATCGGATTTATCGTTATGTATCTCGGAATATTCTTTAGGAATTCCGCTCTGCTCATGACAATATTTATGCTTCTTGGAATGCTCTGCATTCTTGCCAGCACCGGTGTTTATTTTTGGATCGGCATGCTTTCAACAAAAACCGTGCAGGTGGTTTGCCCGAATTGCGGAAAACACACAAAGATGCTTGGCCGCGTTGATATGTGCATGTACTGCAATGAACCTTTGACGCTTGATCCAAATCTTGAGGGCGCTGAATTTGATGAAAAATACAACAAAAAAAATACGAAGCAGAGCTGATTTTTCTCTAGCTTCCATATTCAAGTTCAAAATGACCGGCTCCAGACAGCCGGTTTTTTATTGGATTAAAAATAAAAAGCTGACAGCAAAGCGCCGGCAGCTTTAAAATTATTAGTGAGCTTCTTTACTTGCACAATCCGGACATGTTCCGTAAATCTCCATTCGATGATGGCTGATTTTAAAACCTGTAACATGCGAAGCAAGGTGCTCTACTTCATCCAGGCCAGGATAGTGAAAGTCTACAATCTTGCCGCAACTTTCACAAATGACATGATAATGATGAGTGGTTACAAAATCGAAGCGGCTAGATGCGTCACCATATGTCAGTTCCTTTACCAGGCCAACCTCACGGAATACTCGTAAATTATTGTAAACTGTTGCCACACTCATATTTGGGAATTTCCCCTCTAATGCTTTGTAAATATCGTCAGCAGTCGGGTGTGACATGGAGTTTATTAAATATTCAAGTATCGCATGACGCTGCGGAGTGATACGAACTCCAGTGTCTTTTAAAGTATCCAGCGCCTCTTTTAATTCCATATGCGCCACCGCCATGCACCTCTTTTCCAACAAATATTCTTACTTTATAATCTTTATAAATAGTGTACTAATTTTTTACCACATTTGTCAATATTACAAACACCTTAATAGAGGGAATCAGCTCTTTTCATCGTGCAGTGATTGCTCTCCAGTGCCCAAATGATGATTCACAAATCGCGCAGCAACGAACAGCAGATCAGACAGCCGGTTCAGATAGATTAATACGAGCGGATTTACTTCACCACCTAGCGACACCGCACATCGTTCCGCTCTTCTCACAACGGTTCTCGCTACATGGAATGCCGCTCCTGCAGGATGACCGCCGGGCAAAATAAAGTTATTCAGTACAGTAAGATCAGCTTCCCACTCATCAATTCGCTTTTCCATGAAGGTGATATCTTCTTCCTTTATCGTCCATTTAACTTCTTTTCCTGCGGGGGTTGCCAGCTCTGCTCCTGCATGGAACAAGTCAGTCTGTACTTTATGAAATACCTGTTCCGCTTTTTCTTTACCGCTGAAATACTCGCTTCTTAAATGGCTTAAGGCCAATCCAATCATGGAATTCGCTTCATCACATGAACCGTAGGCCTCTACGCGAATGTCATTCTTACTGACTCTCTGCCCATATATTAGTGACGTTGTCCCCTCATCTCCCGTTTTGGTATAAATTCTCATTTCAATACCCTCTTTCAAGATCGATCGCATTCATATAATCTTTGTTATTTTTTATATATGTATGAAGGTTATGCTTAAAAATTTCAAAAGATCTCGGTAAATAGTTTTTTGTTCGGCTTGACAGGTGAGGTGTGACCGTTACATTATCCATTCTCCAGAAAGGATGCCCTTCAGGCAGAGGCTCTTTTTCAAAAACGTCTAGATACGCATGTGAAAGCTGGTTTTTTTCAAGTGCAGATAGAAGCACTTTCTCCTCAACAAGATCTCCTCTTCCTATATTCATAAAAACAGCAGAATTCTTCATAGCAGAGAAATGCTTATCTTTTAACAGATGTTTAGTTTCAGGCGTGCTCGGAAGGACAGAAACGATAAAATCAGCTTCAGGAAGGACATGGGTAAGCCTGCTGACTGGAAAAACACGATCCGTCCATGCGTTTTCCCGGCCGCTCCTATTCACTCCAGCCACTTTCATTCCAAAGCATTTGGCGAGTCTTGCAATCTCTCCCCCTATTGCACCTACACCGATAATTAATAAAGTTTTTCCATGCAGCTCATCCATTGGCAGATTACGATTCCAAACTTCTGCCTTTTCATTTTCAGCCAGCAATGCTCTTTGTTTAACATGCCCTAACATAGTTCCAAGCGCAAATTCAGCCATGGGGATTTTATGGATTCCTCTTGCATTTGTAATTAAGATGCCTTTCTCCCTGCAGGTTTCCAAAGGCATTTCATCCATTCCCGCTGACATCACCATAATCCACCTTAGGTTTGTGGTTTGATTAATATGTTCTTCTGTCAGATCTTCTCCATAGGTAATAAATACTTCAGCATTATAAAAGGATTCCCCTGCAGCTTCTATTCCGTCAAAAAACAGGAAATCTCCCTCAGGAAAATCCCGAATTACTTCCTGGCGCAGCTCTTCGGGCGGCAAAATGGAAGACACAATTTTCATAAACTCCACTCCAACATAGTTTTTATTCATCATACCACCCATCGATGAATGGTAAAAACAATAAAAAAAACGAACCCGTTCAGGTCCGTTTCGAAAAAGTATCTGAGGAGGTATGCCCTAATAAAATGATATGCAAAACTTGTTCTTCGGAATGGACAAAAGCCTTGTTCCGATAAAAAATAGGCAACCCATTTAGCGCTGGGTCAAATTCTCCTTAATATACTCCAGCGCCTGCTCGACATGACCCTTGACCTTTACCTTGCGCCATTCTTTCACGAGCTTGCCTTCCTGGTCAATTATAAAGGTTGAACGCTCAATTCCCATATATTCTTTCCCGAAGTTCTTTTTCAATTTCCACACACCGTACGCCTCTGCCGCTTTATGGTCTTCATCTGCAAGCAGCAGGAAAGGCAGTCCATGCTTTTCAATAAACTTCTCATGTCTGCTGAGCGGATCAGGGCTTACTCCTAAAACGACTGCGTTCACATCTGCAAAATTCTGATGCTGGTCCCTGAAATCGCAAGCCTGAGTCGTGCAGCCAGGTGTCATGTCTTTCGGGTAGAAATACAGAACAATATTCTTCCCGCGGTAATCTGATAATTTTACCTTTTCACCATTGCTTGCCTCAAGCTCAAAATCCGGAGCCGGTTTACCGATCTCAATTGCCATCGTCATTCCTCCTGTTGAATAGGTTTCTTACTCTAAGCCTATCCAACTTTGCTGCCAAAAACAACTGATATCATTATAAAGCACGGTCACCTGCATCAAATACTACCCTGGCTACAAACGCTGCCGGGATCACATAGCCGATTAACGCTTCCAGCACGGCAATAAGCCTGCCTATTCCAACAGGACTGATATCTCCATACCCAACAGAAAAAAGGGTTACCGCACTAAAATAAAAACCCGTCTCCAGCCTCTCGAGGAAACCGGTCTCCATATATTCTGTGCCGTCCATCAAAACCACCAGCCCATGTAAATCAAGCCAAATATATATCATCCCAAACCCAATCAGAATCGTTGCATATAAACTTATGAGATAAAGGAAATTCTCCACAGAAACCCATCTTCCCTTTATCTTGGCGGAGGAAAAAAGAGTCTGCAGACTCATGATCATGCACAGCACAATTAAAATCAGCGATAAATAAAATGCCATACTGCACCTCATTTCGAAATGCTTTCAATTCATTTATACGCTTATGGCCAGAACTGTATGACAGCCTGTCTCTAAAACATCTTGCTGCATCGGGAAGGTCCGTCCAATAAAAAAAAGCCAGGATTTATCCCGGCTCTAATTGCCCGCACCCCGATAATGCTTAACGCCTGAATTCCAGGTCAGGATCGAGATACCGAAAAAAACGATTCCAATTAAAGGTGTTAAAAAGGAATACAAAAACCATTCTTCTTTCCCCAGAAAGTAGGAAGCCGGATATACACCGACAAAGGCAAACGGAAGAACCCAGGTGAGGACAAAGCGTATAACACTGTTGTAAATATCAACCGGATACCTTCCATAATTACCGATGTTATACATCATCGGCATGATTGATGTTCTGGCATCTGCCCAAAAGCTGATGCAGGCAATCAGTACAAAGATGCCTCCATACACAAGCATTCCGCCTATCACAAATAAGAAAAACAAGAACGGGTCAGTCCAGGAAATCCCTAAACCAAGGCTGTTTCCGGCGTAGATCATAACAGCAATTCCTGTTACAGCCCCAAACAAGGATTCAAGCTCCATCCGTTCCAATACGATTTGAAACAAACTATGGATCGGCCTGGTTAATATCCTGTCGAGTTCACCTTTTACTATATATCTCTCATTAAAATCCCAAATATTAAAGAACGATGAAAACAGCGCATATGGCACAAGGAAAAACCCGTAAATAAAGATGATTTCATCCCTTGTCCAGCCGCCAAGCAGATTGGTATGCCCAAAGACGACTAAGATAAAAATTAAATTAACTGCCTGAAAAAGAAGATCTGAAAAGATCTCTACAAATAAATCTGCACGGTACTGCATTCTTGTTTTCATATATTGGGCGACATATTGAAAGAAAATGGCTATATAAAACATGCGTCACCCTCCTTGAATAATGAGCTGTTTTTTCGCAATGATCCACAGGACCTGAATGGGTATGATCAGAATTAGAACCCAGATTCCCTGCATTAGAATCGCCTGGATGGCTTCATTGTCTGAAAAGCTATTAGTAAAAATCATGCTGGGCACATAGCTGATACCCTGAAAGGGCAGAAATTTTAGTACATCCTGTGCCCATACCGGAAAAAAGCTGATAGGAATCAGGAGGCCGGAAAAGAGATCAATCACCACTCTTTTTGCCCGGATAAGCCCGGTGTTATTAAATAAGAAGAAAGTGGTAATACCTGTCAGCAAATTAATTTGCGTATTAATAAAAAAACTTAATACAATCGATACCGCAAAGAAAATCCAGGTCGTCCAATCCGCAGAAAATTGGAGGGGGAAAATGAACGAGACGATGACCATACCCGGAACCGAGAAAAAGAAGAGACGGAATATCCCTTCCCCCAGTCCCTGCATGGTTTTCATACCCAAATAATTATATGGGCGGATCAGCTCCACCGCTACTTTTCCTTCTTTAATTTCAGCAGCCATTTCCCGGTCTATATTATTAAAGTAAAATGCTCTGGCCATCCAGGCTACAGCTACATATGTCGACATCTGAATCACCGACATACCCTCAATCGCATCTTTTTCACCATAAATGGCACTCCACAAAAAATAGTAAGCACCAATATTAATGCTGTAAATCAGAATGCCTGTATAATAATTTGTTCTGTAGGCAAGCATCATCAAAAAACGGATCCGAATCATTTCGATATACTTATCCACAGGAACACCCCCGGGTAAAAGTAAATTCTTTCATTAAGATATCCCCCGGTCATAAATATTTCTTATGATTTCCTCTGTTGAAGTTTCTTTAATATTGATGTCTTTCACTTTCAAATCCGCAACCACCTTGGCAATCAGCAGGGAAATCAGTTCATCATTATCCTCGGCAAAGGCTGTAAAAATCGCTTCTTTCTCATCCTTTTCCCATTTCACTTCCGATGAAGCCGTAATTCGGTTTAAGTCGTTCAGGGTCACATCTTCAAGGAACTGGAATTCTATTTCCTTTCCTTCTCCCCATTTTTCCTTCAGGCTTTTTAAGGCTCCATCATAAATGATTTTGCCCTCGTCCAGCATCACTACGCGTTCGCACAGCGCCTCGATATCCGACAGATCATGAGTAGTCAGCAGAATGGTTGTATTATATTTTTCATTAATTTCTTTTAAAAACTCTCTGATCTTTAATTTAACAAGCACATCAAGCCCAATAGTCGGCTCATCCAGGAACAAGAGCGGCGGATTGTGGATGAGTGCCGCTGCTAGTTCACACCTCATTCTTTGCCCGAGTGAAAGCTTCCGGACAGGCTTATCGAGCAGAGGTTCAATATCCAGGGTATTGATCACATGTGCCATATGACTGTTGTATTGCTCATCAGTAACTTTGTACACCTTCTTGAGCAGCCTGAAGGATTCCTGAACAGCAATATCCCACCAAAGCTGAGATCTCTGGCCGAAGACAACTCCAATCGTGCTGACGAATTTTTCACGGTCTTTATGAGGGTTCATTCCATTCACGATCACTTCACCGCTTGTTGGGGTCAGGATCCCTGTCAGCATTTTTATGGTAGTTGACTTCCCGGCTCCATTTTCACCTATATACCCAACCATCTCCCCTTGCTTTACATTAAAACTGATATTGTTCACTGCTGGCACAATCTTATAATTTCTTGTAAGCAAATCACGGAAAGCACCCTTTAATCCGGAGCGGCTGGAATAAGCTTTAAACTCCTTTTTTAAATTCTGGACTGTTATTGCATCTTTCATCTTTACTCCTCCTGCCCATTAATGCCCTAATGAAATAGTTTAGACAAACAGCGCCTTCTTCACAACTAGATTGCTTCAATTCTTATTTTTAAAATACAGAATAATCCGCCTTCCCTTAGATTGGACGAAGCCCCTTCCAAACATGTTAAAATAATGACGGACATATAAATGGATTTTTATCAGGAGGATTAACATGCAATTTACTAATTCTGAACGGCTGCATAAACAAGCTTTAGAACATATTGTAGGCGGGGTAAACAGTCCTTCCCGCTCCTATAAAGCAGTAGGCGGCGGCTCGCCGGTTGCAATGGAACGGGCACAGGGCGCTTATTTCTGGGATGTGGACGGCAATCAATATATTGATTATCTGGCGGCATACGGTCCCATCATTACCGGGCATGCCCATCCGCATATTACAGAAGCCATAAAAACAGCTGCTGAGCGCGGAGTATTATATGGAACTCCGACACCTCATGAAGTGAAATTCGCCGGGATGCTTAAGGAAGCAATGCCTAATTTGGACAAAGTCCGTTTTGTGAACTCAGGAACTGAAGCGGTTATGACAACAATCCGTGTGGCAAGGGCCTATACGGGCAGGGACAAAATTATTAAGTTTGCCGGCTGCTATCACGGCCATTCCGATCTTGTACTGGTTGCTGCAGGTTCAGGTCCTTCAACACTCGGAACCCCTGACTCTGCCGGAGTTCCAAAAAGCATTGCCCAGGAAGTGATCACGGTTCCTTTCAATGAAATCGAACCATATAAGGAAGCGCTGGAAAAATGGGGCGACCAGATAGCTGCTGTGCTGGTGGAACCGATTGTCGGCAACTTTGGAATTGTTGAACCAAAACCAGGATTCCTGGAACAGGTTAACGAATTAACACATGTAGCTGGTGCGCTTGTCATTTATGATGAAGTCATCACAGCTTTCCGTTTTATGTATGGCGGCGCTCAGGACCTGCTTGGTGTAAAACCGGACTTGACAGCCATGGGGAAAATCATTGGAGGAGGCCTTCCAATCGGTGCATATGGCGGAAAGAAAGAAATTATGGAAACAGTAGCTCCTTTAGGTCCAGCTTACCAAGCTGGTACAATGGCTGGAAATCCAGCGTCGATTCTATCAGGAATTGCCTGTCTCGAAGTTTTAAAGCAGCCTGGTGTCTATGAATATCTGGACAGACTGGGAGAAATGCTTGAAAAAGGGATTAGCGAGGCAGCTGAAGAACATAACATCCCAATTACAATTAATCGATTAAAAGGTGCCCTGACAATCTACTTTACGGAAGAAAAAGTGGTGAATTATGAGCAGGCGGAAAATACAGATGGAGAAATGTTTGCAAAGTTCTTCAAGCTGATGCTCAATCAGGGAATAAACCTGGCTCCTTCAAAATATGAAGCTTGGTTTATGACAATCGCGCATACAGAGGATGATATTCAAGCCACCATTCATGCGGTGCAAAACGCATTTCAACAATTAAAAGACGAATAAATATTCACTATTTTATACACCGACGGGAGCAGAAATGCTTCCGTTTTCTTTATTTCCAGGAATGAAAACGTTTACAATTATGGAGTTTTTTTATACAAAAGCTTATTTCCCTCTCTAAACCATATCCAACTTTTTGTATAAATAATTGATTTCTGAAAATTCATATGATATGATAGGAGAAATCTTTTGTGTAAGAACGGATTACGCTGACTTAAAGAACATTATGTCATGCAGCATATCCCGAATTATCCAACTATTCATTCAATAAATGCTCCATGCATTTACCTTTCAAACTAAAGATAACTTTGCAATACCCTCATTTAAAACCCGTAAACAAAAAAACTTATAGATTACTATTTTTCAGGAGGTGAACGGCTTTAAGGCGCAGCCTTATTTTCAGCCGAATTTTATGACATTACAGCAATGGAGTCCTTCACTTTTTAAAGAGTATCACCGCCAGGAGCATGATGCATGCGGCATCGTTTCTGCCATGGAGAAAAAGAAAGTCCCAACCCGCGAAAATATTTTCAGCTGCATCAATGCACTTGTTACGATGAATCACCGTGCCGGTTTTATTAATGGAGAAGGCGACGGTGTAGGGATCCATATTGATATCCCCAGAGAGCTATGGAAAGAAAAGTTAAAGGAAGCGGGAGCTGATTCTAACGCAGCGGAAAAGGAAGGATTTGTGGTTGGACATGTATTTATGTCCAGAAAGCAGGATACTGAATCACTGAAAGCTATCTTGCTGCAAAAACTCGCTGACGCAAATCTGACGGTTATTTATGCATCTGACGAAGTAACCAACTCATCAGCTTTAGGGCCGATTGCCATACAGGAAAACCCAGTATTCTGGCAGTTTGCCTGTTTAGCAGAATCGAATGGTACAGAGCTTTCCAAAAAGCTGTTTGAATTAATCGTTAATTTTGAAGAAGACGAACATGTCCATGTCGCCTCCCTCAGCCAGCATCATGCTGTGTACAAAGTTATGGGAGCCGGAGATATTCTTCCGAAATATTATCAAGATCTTGCAAGCCCCCTTGTTGCCTCAACAATGACGCTTGGGCATAATCGATATTCAACTAACACATTATCAAGCTTTTTCCGCGTGCAGCCTTTTAGCGTGCTGGGACATAATGGGGAAATCAACACCATTGCCAAGCTTAGGGATGAAGCCAAAATGGTCGGCGTTCCGCTAGTAAAAGACGGCAGTGACTCACAGGATCTGAGCAGAACGCTTGAAACATTTATTTGCCGCGACGGATATACTCTCTTTGAAGCAATGGACGTCATGTTCCCTCCTATCGTGAATGAAATCAAGTCATACCCTGAGCATCTTCAGGATATGTACGCCTATATCCGGGAAGCATGGGGACATTTTGCCCAGGGACCGGCAGGAATTATTTCCAGATTTGCCGATGAGGCAGTATTCAGTGTCGATGCATTGGGGCTTCGCCCGCTGTGGATGCTGGAAACCGAAAGCTCCTACCTGTTCTCATCAGAACCAGGAATCATCCCATCCACCGAATATGTTAATGAGCCTAAGCCGCTATCACCAGGTGAAAAGGTGGGGCTGAAATGGGACGGAGACACTCTGGCTGTTTACGAACATAGCCACTATCAGGCTGAAGTTTTTGAAAGATTTTCAAAGAGAGTGAACGCTGAAAATTTCCGGATTCGCCTGCAGTCTCCTAAACTGGAGAAAACCATTTCTGTAAACTACCCGGATAAGATTCACAACGGGCAGTATAAAGCGTTCGGCTGGGAGAGAGACCATGTCCAGCTTGTCGAGCAGATGGCAGAAAAAGGAGCGGAGCCAATTCGTTCTCTTGGACACGATTCACCTTTAGCAGCGCTAAATCCTCAGCGGAAGAACATCGCAGATTTTATTAAAGAAAGTGTTGCTGTGGTTACAAACCCTGCCATTGACCGTGACCGGGAAACGGAGCATTTCTCAACCCGTACAATTATCGGCCAGCGTCCTTCTTTATTTGAAAAACAGGAGCCAGGGGCCGTAATTGAATTGCAGACTCCTATTTTAATAGAAGGCAAAGCAGGCTTTGAATGTTTCGATGAACTCAATCAGCCGAGCTACGACCAGGTAACCTGCTTCTATCAGGAACAAAAGCTGATATCTTATTTGTCTGCCACATTTACGAAAGATGAAACGGTAAAGGAAGCTTTAGACCGTTTAGCAGCAGAAGCAGTTGATGCGGTAAAAAATGGCAAAACTCTGCTTGTATTGGATGATGCCAATGCTCATCAGGAGGACGCTTACTGGATTGATCCGCACCTTGCCGTCTCTGCGATCGATCAGGCTCTTGTCAAAGAAGCATTGCGCCGTGAATGTTCCCTGCTGCTCCGGTCAGCTTCAATCAGATCGCTTCATGATATCATTACCGCATTCGGTTTAGGCGCTGATATTATAAGCCCTTACTATATGTTTATGACGGTTCTTGGCGAATCTGATACACCGCTGAAAAATTTATACTCAGCTCTGACTAAAGGACTTGAAAAAGTCATTTCCACTATCGGGATTCATGAACTAAGAGGCTATGGACGGTTGTTCTCTGCCATTGGTCTTCATGAGGAATTAGCCGGATATTTGAATATCGTCAACTTCTTCGGATCTAAGGAACTTTCATTTAGCTTTAGCGTTTTAAAGGAAGACGCTTTTGCCAGAGCGGAGGATTACCAGAATGAAAAGGAGCGGATCGGAAAAACGTTCAGCCTTTTCCCGCGTATCTGGAAAGCGATCGGCGAAGTGGCGTCGACTGGTGACTATAGTGTTTACAAGGAAAAAATCACTGAACAGGAAGACCAGAACCCGACAACAATCCGCCATTTAACCGGATTTAAGGAAACGGCTTCTCATCTAAAGCCCGAAGATATCAGCTTGCATGTGGGCGAGCATGACCTGCCATTTGTCATCTCCTCCATGTCCTTTGGCTCTCAGAATGAAACGGCCTTCAGAGCCTATGCAGAAGGTGCTGACAGGCTGAACATGGTCAGCCTGAATGGAGAAGGCGGAGAAATCAAGGATATGCTTGGAAAATATCCGCGGACCCGCGGACAGCAGGTAGCATCTGGACGCTTTGGTGTTAATGCCGAGCTCCTGAATTCATCCAACCTGCTGGAAATAAAAATTGGGCAGGGTGCAAAGCCTGGTGAAGGCGGCCACCTTCCTGGATCCAAGGTAACTGCAAAAATTGCAGAGGCGCGTAATGCTACAATTGGATCGGATTTAATTTCACCTTCCAACAACCATGATATCTACTCGATTGAAGATTTGGCACAGATGATTCACGAGCTTAAGACAGCCAATGACAAAGCCAAGGTTGCTGTTAAGGTGCCGGTTGTACCCAATATCGGAACCATTGCAGTCGGGATTGCAAAAGCTGGTGCTGATATAATCACACTGAGCGGCTTTGACGGAGGTACAGGGGCAGCGAGAATTCACGCCCTGCAGCATGTAGGCCTTCCAGTTGAAATTGGTGTAAAGGCAGCTCACAACGCCCTGCTGGAAGCAGGCATCCGCGATAATGTTGAGCTTTGGGCTGATGGCGGCATTAAGAGTGCTGCAGACGTATTAAAGGTTATGCTGCTGGGTGCTAACCGTGTAGGCTTTGGCACACTTTCCATGCTGGCTATCGGCTGTACGACATGCCGCGGCTGCCATCTTGATACTTGCCATGTTGGGATTGCAACACAAATAGATTCAGAGGCACAGGCAAAGGAACATGGCTTAAGAAGATTTGTTCCACGCCAATTCGACCTTGCTGTCAAAGGCATCATGAACCTGTTTAGTGCTTTTGGCGAAGAACTGAAAGCATTAGCAGCTTCTATTGGCATAAAAAATCTGCAGGATGCAGTTGGCCGTTCTGATCTGCTTGTACAGATTAAGGGGCAGGATCAGCTTGACCTGACTCACCTGCTGAAAACACTTGAAATCGGCCAATTCTCTGCACAGGAAGCACCTGAAGCCCTGCAGGAAGCCCAGCTGCAGGTAGCTGTTGGAGCAGAGTATCTCGATGCAAGTGTAGAAGAATTGGATCAGTCACGTGAATTCCATAGCGTCACTTCCGAGCAGCGTGTACTGGGAAGCCGGGTTTCCTGCCACCGTGTAAGAAACAGACTCGACGGTTCTTATAAAACTCTTCCGCAAGTTGATTTGAAATACAAAGGCGGTTCCATTCCGGGCAATGGCCTTGGAGCTTACAACAGCTTCGGCATCAACATCGAAGTTGCCGGAGGTGCACAGGACGGCATCGGAAAAACTTCGTTCGGCGGACAAATTAAAATCTTTAAAGCTAAAGGCAAGAATGGCAAGTTTTATAATGGCTCTGTTGGCAAAGGGTTTGGCTATGGAGCACAGGAAGGCTTGCTTGTAGCTCAAGGAAATGCTGACGCACGTGCCGGAATCAGATTATCCGGAGCGGATATGATTATCGGCGGCCAGCTGCAAAAGCCGCTGCCTGAAAAAGAATACGGCAATATCGGTTCAAACGCCAATATTAAAGGGTTTGCCTTTGAGTATATGACGAATGGCCGAGGCCTGGTCCTTGGCGATGCCGGTCCATGGATCTGCGCAGGAATGACAGGCGGTGTTGTTTACTTAAGACACCAGCCGGAAATGGGCTTAACAAAAGAAGCCATCCAGCGCAGAATTGCAAAAGGAGCTAAAGTCTCCGTTACTTCTCTTTCCGATAAAGGAAAGGAAGATGTAAAAGAACTGCTTGGCCAATACATTGCCATGCTGAATGATCAGAGACAGACAGAAGAAGCTTCCCAGTTTGCTTCCCTTCTTAATCATCCGGAAGACCACTTTGTTCAAGTTATACCGGTCAAAGAGCAGGCAGACCCATCTGTTTCCACAGAGTGATTATCTGCACCAATCAAGCCCCATCCGTTTCTTCGGATGGGGCTTTTTGTCTTCTTTATTAGCAATCTCTTGAACTTTTCACTTCATTTAGGCACCCTTAACTTTTTTTACTAACTTTTAATATTAATTTCATAAAAATGCCCCTTGAACTTCTTTCCATATCCCTGTATAGTACAATATTGTTTAACAATGAGCAAAATCGTTTAAAGTATGTATAATTACTGCTTTTACGGTTTAATCGCTTTTTAATGAACCCAACTTTTATGAAAGAAAGGACATATATTGTATGAAACTTGGCGCCCGCATTCTTAAGACGGGAATCGCAATCATTTTAGCTCTTTTATTATCAGAACTCTTTCATCTGCCTGCTCCTATCTTTGCAGGAATTGCTGCTATTTTTGCCGTTCAGCCGACCATTTACAGATCTTATCTTTCTATTGTGGAACAGATCCAGGGGAACGCAATCGGCGCATTAATTGCCGTGATTTTTGTGCTTTTATTCGGCAACCATGTCTTCATCATAGGCCTGGCAGCTATTATTGTTATCACGATTAATCTTAAGCTTAAAATTGAAAACACAATTGGCCTGTCACTTGTAACCCTGATTGTCATTATGGAGACACCGGGCGATACCTTTCTGCAATTTGCTCTTATTCGATTCTCAACCATTATGCTCGGGGTTTTGTCAGCTTTTATCGTTAACCTTGTATTTCTGCCTCCTAAATATGAAAACAAGCTTTACTTTAAAATATCCAATAACACAGAGGAAATTACCAAATGGATCAGGCTTACCATACGTCATGCATCTGAACACAGACTGCTGAAAAACGATATTGATAAGATGAAAGACAGCAATGTTAAGCTTGAACAGCTGTATTTAATGTATAAAGAGGAAAGAAATTATTTTAAACGAAATGACCTGGTTAAATCCAGAAAACTCGTTATTTACCGGCATATGATTTCCACTGTTAAACGCTCGCTTGAAACATTAAAAAAGCTTCATCGCTTTGAAAATGATCTGCAGCAAATGCCTGAAGAATTCCAGCATGCTGTGCAGCAGCAGCTTGATATTCTTATCCATTATCATGAACACGTCATGCTTAAATTTATTGGGAAAGTTCGTCCGAATGTAGTGTTTGAGGAAGGCGACTTCAGCCTGAGCAGAAAGGAACTGGTGAACCTTTTCCTGGCTCAGCAAAAAGAACATGAACATGATGAAGAATCCATTCTCCCCCATATCATGCAGGTAGTATCAGCTATTGTTGATTACGATGAACATGTAGAGCATCTGGATAAACTTATATCCAGCTTTCAGTCATATCATAAGGAAGAAAATGAGGTTTCCATACCGGAGAATGCCGAGTAGACTGTGATATCTATACAACTTGCCTTCATAGAAAAAAGCAGCTGATGTCAGCTGCTTTTTTGTTAATTCTTCATACGCGGATCAAGTGCATCCCTTAATCCATCACCCATTAAATTAAATCCCAGAACTGTAAGCATGATCGCAAGCCCGGGGAAGATCATCGTCCATGGAGCCTGTATTAAATATGCCTTCGCATCAGAGAGCATTTTTCCCCATTCAGGATTTGGAGCCTCTGCACCGAGGCCAAGGAATCCCAAGGCAGCACATTCAATAATGGCGGTTGCAATTGCAAGTGTTCCCTGCACAATTATCGGCGCCATACTATTTGGCAGTACATGCCTGAAGAGAATACGGCTGTTGCTCATCCCAATCGCTTTTGCAGCCATAATATATTCCTCCTGTTTGACACTCAGTACCCTCGAACGGATAAGTCTGCCAAAGTTGGGAATATTGATAACCGCAATGGCAATCAGAGCATTTCTCAATGATGGGCCAAGCACAGCCACAATCGCAATGGCCAGCAATATGCTTGGGAAAGCAAGCATGATATCAAAAATGCGGGAGATGATGGTATCAACCCATTTGCCATAATATCCTGCTACTACACCTAAAAGGCATCCAACTACAATAGATCCGATTACGGCCAGAAAACCTACCCATAATGAGATCCTCGCCCCGTAAACAACCCTTGAAAAGATATCCCGGCCGAAGTCATCTGTTCCAAACCAATGCTGGCTGGATGGAGCCTGAAGCCTTTTTGACAGCATCTGTTCATTAATCCCCTGTGGTGCAATAAGGGGTGCGAATACAGCCAGAAGGATGAAAAATACTACAATAATGGTGCCGATTAAAGCCAGTTTATTTTTTCTAAAGCTCCTCCATGCTTCCACCCAGGGGGAAACCGCTTTTTCTTCAGCTGGCATAATAGGCGGCTGAATGTCTTTTTGTGTTGAAAGTTCCAAGTACGTTCCCCCTCCTTAATTATATTTAATCCGCGGATCAATTGCTGCATACAGCAAGTCCACCACTAGATTAATCATGACAAAGATAAATGCAATGATAAGTATGCCTGACTGGATAACAGGATAGTCCCGATAGTTGATAGCCTCATAAATATATCGTCCGATTCCCGGCCAGCTGAAAATCGTCTCAGTTAAAATGGCGCCTCCCAGCAATAATCCCATTTGAAGACCGATAATTGTAAGAACTGGAATGATGGCATTCTTTAATGAGTGCTTATAAACAACCCAGAACATTCTCAAGCCTTTGGCCCTTGCTGTTCTGACAAAATCGGATCTCATTACCTCAAGCATCGTAGAACGGGTAATTCTCGCAATGATCGCCATTGGGATGGTCGCCAGGGCAAATGCCGGCAGAATCAGGTGTCTGATGACATCCCAGAATTGATCCATCCTTCCCTGCAGAAGGGTATCAATCATATATATGTTCGTAATGGCCTCAATCGGATTTCTTACTTCTTCCCTTCCCGATGTAGGAAGCCAGTCCAGCTTAATGGCAAATGCCCACTGCTCCATTAAGCCGAGCCAGAAGATTGGCATGGAAACGCCAATTAGTGCAAGCACCATTGCCACATAATCAAACCATGAATTCTGATACCAGGCACTGATGATTCCGGCATTCACACCGATAAAAACAGCAATTAGCATGGCAACGAATGTAAGTTCAATTGTTGCAGCCAGATACGGCCAAATTTCCTGGCTTATTTCCGTTTTAGTCCGGAGTGATTCTCCAAGATCCCCCGTAATAAGCCCGCCCAGATATGTAAAATATTGAAGGTACCAAGGCTGGTCCAGCCCCAGCTGCTTCGTTAATTCTTCCACTGCTTCTTTTGTTGCCAATTGTCCCAAAATAATCTGTGCCGGATTACCGGGTATTGCCCGGATCATAAAAAAGACGATTAAAGAAAGCCCCAGCAGAACGGGAATTAGGGAAAACAGACGTTTAAGTGTGTAGGACAGCATTGCCATCTCACCTCTCTTGAAGGGTTAAAATATTTTGGAATAAAAAAGGGAGCTACAGAACTGTACTCCCTTTTCCTTGAATATAAGAAGTATACTATCTCACTTGTAAAGCACCTTATTTAAATTCTACAGTTGCCAGTAAATCAGAACCTGTTGGATGCGGCTTGAAGCCTGTGATATCAGCTTTACCCGCAAGGATTGGCCTTGAGTGAACAAGTGGAATCCACGGAGCATCTTCTTTGATCAGAAGCTGAGCCTCTTTGTAAAGTTTTTCACGCTCTGCCTGGTCTGCACTAGCCTGAGCTTTTACAAGCAGTTCATGCACTTCAGGGTTTTTGTAGTAAGAGTAGTTGTTAGAACCGATGCTGTCCTGGTCAAGAAGCACATACAGGAAGTTATCAGCATCCCCATTATCGCCAGTCCATCCTAATAGGAATGTATCAGCTTCACCATTCTTAGCTTTATCCAGGTAAGTACCCCACTCATAAGTTACAATTTTTGCTTTTACACCGATTGCATCAAAGTTGGCTTGAAGTGCTTCAGCCACTTTTTGTCCATCCGGCATATATGGTCTAGGAACCGGCATTGCCCATAGCTCCATTTCAAAACCATCTTCATATCCTGCTTCTTTTAAAAGTTCCTTAGCCTTCTCAGGGTCATACTCATAATCCTTAACGTCATCATTGTAACCAGCTACAACTGAAGGCATTGGGTTTTTCGCAGGCTCAGCTGCACCCGCATAGAATGCATCAATAAGAGCTTGCTTATCAACTGCATAGTTCAATGCCTGGCGGACTTTTTTATCTTTTAATGGTCCACGTGTGCTTGTCAATCCAAGGTAAGCTACGTTTAATGATGGACGTTCAAAAGTTTGAAGATCCGGATTTCCTTCGATTTGGCCAACATCACTGAAGTTAACACCATCGATTAAGTCGACTTCGCCTGTAGCCAGGGCGTTCAGACGAGCAGAGTTTTCAGGGATGACACGGAAGATAACCTCATCTAGCTTTGGAAGGCCTTCCTGCCAGTATTCTTCATTCTTCACCAGAGTGATGCGGTCGTTTGCTTTGTATTCTTTAAATACAAATGGACCTGTTCCCACCGGGTTGTGAAGGAATTTTTCACCATGCTTTTCAATCGCTGCCGGGCTTGCAATTCCAAATGGAGACATTGCAAGATTCTTAAAGAATGGTGCAATTGGCTTGTTTAAAGTAAACTCAACTGTGTAATCATCTACCGCTTTCACTTCAGAGATTTTATCTCCAAACTGAGAGTTATAGTAATAGAATTGCTCAGCGCTTCCAGCTTTCCATCTTTCAAAGTTGAAGACAACTGCTTCGGCATTGAAATCAGTTCCATCGTGGAACTTAACGCCTTCACGAAGCTTTAAAGTATGCTTTAGCCCATCTTCGCTTGAATCCCATTCAGTAGCAAGGCCAGGCTGAATTTCTGTATCCTGCTCACCAAATTCGATCAGAGTTTCATAGATGTTTTTTGTAACTTTAAAAGATTCACCTTCTGTTGTAATAGCGGGATCAAGTGAAGTTGAATCACCGCCGCGGCCAAATACTAATGTTCCGCCTGATGACGCTTCTTCTGTATCTGTACCTTTCTCTTTATCCTTTTCGTCTTTCGTTCCGCTGCTTGAGTTGCTGCTGCAGCCGGCAAGAGCCAGTGACAGTAACAAAGCTGCAACCAGGAACCAAATGCCATTGCGCTTCTTCATTGTTTTCCCCCTTTTTTCTTTTGCCGGTATCGGCTGTTTACATATTTATCATCCATGCAGTTCTGCCTCTATAGCTCAGCTATAGAGATGGCAGGCTGCAAAGTGACCCGGTTCAATTTCCTTCAGCTGCGGCCTATCTGTTTTGCAGATTTCCATGCATTCTTTACATCTAGTATGGAAGGCACATCCAGCAGGCGGATTCTGCGGGCTTGGAATGTCCCCGGTTAATAATTCCCTGTCTTTCTTTAATGTCGGGTCAGGGATGGGAACTGCACCAAGCAATGCCTTTGTATATGGATGCAGCGGCTTATCGTAGAGCTGGTCAGAGGTTGTGATCTCTACTAATCTTCCAAGATACATAACACCAACTCTATCACTGATATGTTTAACTACCCCGAGATCATGGGCAATGAATATATACGTCAGCTGAAATTCTTTTTGAAGATCTTCCAGCAGGTTGAGCACCTGTGATTGAATGGATACATCAAGTGCTGAAACAGGCTCATCTGCAATGATCAGCTTAGGCTTGGTCATCAATGCCCTTGCGATTCCAATCCTCTGCCTTTGGCCTCCGCTGAATTGGTGCGGATAGCGTTTGGCATGGTAGCTGCTGAGGCCGACAACCTCAAGCATCTCTTTTACCCGCTGTTTACGTTCTTCTTTGTTCCCGATGCCGTGCACAATGAGAGGCTCCTCCAAAATCTGCTCAACAGTATGGCGGGGATTTAACGACGCAAACGGATCCTGGAATACCATTTGCATTTCCTTTCTCATCTTGCGCATTTCCGCAGAGTTTAGGGAAGTCAGATCTTTGCCTTCAAAAACTACTTTCCCCTCTGTTGGTTCAATCAGGCGCATCAGCATTCTCCCTGTGGTTGATTTGCCGCATCCTGATTCACCTACAAGGCCAAGCGTTTCCCCTTTGTTAACGAAGAAGCTGATATCATCAACCGCTTTCACATCACCCTGTTTTCTTCCAAACAGACCGCCTGTTACGGGGAAATATTTCTTTAACTGATTAACTTCCAACAGCACTTCGGTCATTAATGACACCCCCAGACTCATGCAGGAAACAGCGCACTGTATGCTGTTCTGCATTATTGGCATTATAAAGCGGAGGGCTTTCCGTCATGCATCGGTCATGGACAAATTCACAGCGCGCTGCAAAACGGCATCCAGTCTTGATGGAGCCCGGTTTAGGCACATTTCCCGGAATCGAATATAATCGCTCTTTTTTCTCTCTTACATCAGGCACTGATTGAAGAAGTCCCTGGGTATAAGGATGCTTTGGATTTTTGAATATCTCTTCTACAGGAGCTTCCTCCACTATTTTCCCGGCATACATGACAATTACCCTCTCACATACTTCCGCTACTACCCCGAGATCATGCGTAATCATGACTATGGCTGTGTCCAGCTTTTCATTAAGATCCTTCATAAGGGATAATATCTGTGCCTGGATTGTCACGTCCAAAGCGGTTGTCGGCTCATCTGCAATCAGAAGCCGGGGATGGCAGGACAATGCCATGGCAATCATTACCCTCTGCCTCATTCCCCCTGACAGCTGGTGGGGATATTCCTTTACAATCTGCTCTGCCCTTGGCAGGCCAACAAGCTTAAGCATTTCAACAGCCTGCTGGATTGCAGCCTTTTTATTTAGCTTTTTATGTAGTCTAATTCCTTCTATCAGCTGATCTCCAATTGTAAATAACGGATTCAATGAAGTCATCGGCTCCTGAAAAATCATAGCCACTTCATTTCCCCTTATTTCACGCATTCTTTTTTCTGATGCTTTAACGAGATCTTCTCCATCTAAAAGAATTTCACCGCCAACAATTTTTCCCGGGGGCTGTGGAATCAGCTTCATAATGGATAGAGATGTAACACTCTTCCCGCAGCCTGATTCTCCTACTATTCCCAGAATTTCACCCTTGTTGACCGAGAAGCTGATATCATCCACAGCCGGAACTTCTCCATCTGAAGAGAAAAAGGATGTCCTTAGCTGTTTTACATCTAAAACTGGAGCTTGAGTCACACGGATACTCCTTTCCTGATCGTCCGTTTCTATGAAATGGGACATTTTTAACAATTTTGGATCTTAGGTCACTATCTTTTTTTCATTCTATAAAAAAAGATTGGTTAAGTCTACTCATTTTTCTAAATTATTTAAATATAGTAAACATTATATATTTTTAGATTTGGTTTAATAAGTAATATCCTACTAATATTTATGAAAAAGATGGAGATTAATGACCGTTATTTGCCGGAAGCTATTTTAACACTATAGTAATTTAACGCATTGCTATAAAAAAGCTCACAAACAAAGCCGGCCCTGTAATAGAGCCGGCTTTTTAACCTAATTTTCAAGCTGCTGAACTTGAAAAAGCTTATAATAATTCCCTAGTTTTTTCATTAATTCGTCATGGCTTCCCGCTTCAGAAATTTCACCATGCTCTATCAGAATAATTCTATCTGCATGTGTGATGGTGGAAAGGCGATGAGCCACGATAAAAGTCGTGCGGTCTTTAGCCAATTTTTCCAATGCTTCCTGTATCAGATGTTCACTCTCCAGATCAAGGGCTGAAGTGGCTTCATCCAGCACAAGGATCGGCGGATTTTTCAAAAAGATTCTCGCAATGGCAATTCGCTGCTTCTGCCCTCCCGAGAGTTTCACACCGCGCTCGCCAACCTTGGTATCATAGCCTTCAGGCAAATTCATAATAAATTCGTGGGCATTTGCAGCCCTGGCAGCATCTATTACTTCCTCTTCAGTAGCATCGGGTTTGCCGAGCAGAATGTTAGTTTTGACCGATTCACTGAACAAAATATTATCCTGAAGCACCATCCCTATTTTATCGCGAAGGCTCCTTACTTTAAACGAACGGATATCAGTGCCGTCAAGCAGAATTCTGCCTTCATTCACATCGTAAAAACGCGGAATCAGCCCTACCAGAGAGGACTTTCCTCCTCCGCTCATCCCTACAAGGGCAATTGTTTCCCCTGCTGATACATCGAGATTTATTTCCTTTAATACCGGAGGCTCATTCTCATTGTAGGAAAAGCTCACTTCTTCAAATTGGATATGCCCTTTAACATCCCGGCATTGGATGGCATCAGGTGAATCGTCAATATCGTATTTCTCATCAATTAACTCAAATACCCGATCCATGGATGCGATTGATTGGGTTAAGGTGGTTGAAGAGTTAACAAGCCTTCTAAGCGGACCGTACAATCTATCTATATAAGCGACAAATGCCATCATGACACCGAGGGAAATATCTCCCTGGATAACCTGATATCCTGAATACCCAATGACTAAAAGAGGTGAAATATCTGTAATGGTGTTAACTACTGCAAATGCTTTTGCATTCCACTTCGTATGGTCGATCGCTTTTGTCAGGAAATTCTTATTTTGTGCATCAAATTGGGTTTGCTCATAATCCTCAATGGCAAAGCTTTTCACAACTGCCATCCCCTGTACACGTTCATGAAGATAGCCCTGTACCTCTGCAAGAGCCTGTGAACGGGCCCTTGTCAGCTTTCTGAGGTTCCCAAAAAAGTATTTAACTGAAAAAGCATAAAATGGAAATAACAGCAGTGACACAAACGTCAGCGTAACGTCCATATTCATCATAATAACAACTGCAATTAAAATGGTTGCCACATCAAGCCATAAATTCATTAAACCGGTTACTACGAATGTTTTGGTTTGCTCAACATCATTTATTACCCTGGAGATAACTTCCCCTGTCCTGGTATTTGCATAGAATCGGAAGCTTAACTTTTGAATGTGGGTAAAAAGCTTGTCCCGGATATCATAGAGAATTTTGCTTGCCACCCACTGGGCAAAATATTGGCGGTAATACTCAATTGGCGGACGGGCAATGACAAATAAAGCAATCATCACAGCCATAACCATTAACAGTGTGCTGTTCTTATCGCTCTGGCTCAATGCTTCATTACCAATAATATCATCTATTACATACTTAATCAGAAGCGGAATCAAAAGCGGAATGGCAAATTTTATGATGCCTATGATAATGGTTCCGATAATCTGAAGCCGATACGGCTTAACGAATTTCAAATATCTTTTTATACTGTCCAACCGGATCGCTCCCCCTCTCTGTCGCATTCCCTGTTATTTTCTTAAACTTACCCCTTAACCCGGCAATCATGCAGATTCAGGGCAATAAGAAAAGCGCAAGCGCCTTGCCCACCCCCGACACCTTGAGGGAGCAGACGCTTTCGCTAGACAAAAATAAAAACCTGCTGACTCAAGGTCCAACAGGCGTTTTTTTCGGCATTCAGCCATTTTTTAGCGTCTGTAAGTAAGATAACGTTCATACCATATATCAATAAAGTCGGGTGCAAAAGGACCTTTTCTCTGACGGATCCAATGGATGAGGTTGTCCACATTTGATTTAAGGATGCTGTCAATCACATCGGGATAATTCATTTCCTGACGGTGCCGTTCATACTCGTCTTCGTCAAGCAAATTGAATGTCATGTCCGGATATACTTTAATATCGAGATCATAATCAATATACTTTAACGCTTCTCCATCAAAAATAAATGGTGAACTAATATTACAGTAATAATAAACACCATCTTCCCGAATCATTCCAATCACATTAAACCAGTGCTGTGAATGAAAATAACAAATGGCTGGCTCTCTTGTCACCCATGTTCTTCCGTCAGATTCTGTTACGATTGTCCGGTCATTTCCGCCAATCACAAGATTTTGAGTCCCTTTTAATACGGTTGTTTCCTCCCAGACGCGGTGGATATGCCCATTATGTTTATAGCTGTGTATTTGCATTGGTTCGCCTTCGATGGGTACCGCCATTCTTTTTCCCCTACTTTCCTTCCGGAAGCTTTGCAACCTGATAATACTTTTTTGGCGCCTTTAATAGGCTTCCTCCCCTTCATGCTAAGTGCATACTGCACAGCATGACTCAATAATATCCAAAAGAAAAAGGCAACAAAGTACGATTCCTGTTTTCTACTATTATAACGGTAAAAGGAAATTTTTAAAACAAAGAGCCATTGAAATGTATCAACGGCTGTAAAAAAAGGATATAATAGCTTATTTTATAGGTATTGAAGACAACGAAAGATTATAGAGAGTTTATCTTTAAACGGTTACATTTACTTTCTGATAGGAGCGGATGACCTCTTCGGTCTGTTCCTCAAATATACGATGAATTTGTTTGAGCTCTTCTTTCATTCTGGCAATTTCATACTGTACACTTTCAAGTTCCGTTTCCTGCTGAATTGCTTTTAATTCCTCTTCAATCTCCTGGCAGCGCTCCAGCTCACTCTGCAGATAAAGAAGTTTTTCCATCGTTTTCATCTGTTCTGAAACTAAACTGTTAAAGTTCTCCATGTTTGTTCCACCGTCCCCATTATTTTTCCTATTTCTATAATTTCGCTGTACCTTTTTTTAACCCTTTGACTAGTTATGTTGACTTTATGGAAGTTTTGTCGAAGGGTGAGAGCAGCAAAAAAAGAAGCCGCCTTTTCCATTTAAAAGGCGGCTTCTCTCTTTAGATGTAATTAGCGGCTTTGTTTGCCGGCATTTTGACCTTTGCGAGCTTCAGCTTGCTGGTTTTGCTGTCTTACTTCAGCAGCATTTGTTTCGCTGGCAAATTCAGTACCGTATTGGCCTTGGCCAGCAGATTGTGCGTTTTGTTGTCTCACTTCTTGAACGTTAGTTCCAGCTTGAGATTGGTTTGGTTGTTTAGCCATTATAATCACCTCCACGCTCATTAATTTAACCGGGAGCGGAGGAAACTATCCAACTTTTTTACAAACCAAAAATATCCATATTTTATTAAACCAGCAGAGAAATGCCGCCATCCACAATAATCGTCTGGCCGCGGATCATGCTGGATTCCTCGCCTAACAAAAACATTACTGTATTCACCATATCTTCAATTTCAACCATTCGTCCTGCAGGAGTTTTGGCTTTTGCTTCTTCGAGAAGCTCTGTACGGTTAGGGAAATGTTTTAATGCTTCTGTATCCACTGCACCGCCTGAAACAGCGTTTACGGTGATATTCTTAGGAGCCAATTCAACAGCCAGGTAACGTGTCAATGCTTCCAATGCTGCCTTGGAAACCCCTACAGTCGTATAGTTTTCCAGATAGCGGATTGATCCCAGCGAGCTGATGCTTACAATTTTTCCGCCCCCGCTTTTCTCCATTAGCTTTGCAGCTTCCTGACCGCAGAAAAGCAGGGCTTTGCTGTTAATATTCATCGTCCAGTCCCAATGAGATTCTTCCAGTTCCATAACCGGACGCAGAACCCCGGAAGCTGCATTGTTGACAAACACATCGAGCCTTCCGAATTCACGGTCAATCTCCGCGAAAAGGCCTTTAATTTTCTCTACATCCCCCACATTTGCTTTTACAACCAATACTTTTCTTCCGAGCGCCTCAATTTCGGCTGCTGTTTCATTTGCAGCCGATTTGCTGCGTGCGTAATTGATGACAATATCATAGCCTTCTTTGGCAAGCCTGATGGCTGTTGCCTTTCCAATTCCTCTGCTGCTTCCTGTTACCAGTGCTACTCTTTGTGTCATGATTCAATTTCCTTTCTGTTATGTATTTCTGTTGTTTAAGGATTTTTTTCACGGGAATTTATAAAACAAAACACCTTACCGATTTCATTTTAGCTTTTTCCATGTATAGATGGCAATTCGAATTAAAACACTATCTGTAATCCAATTGAGGAAAGGAAGATGGCATATGTTTGTGGGTCGTGATATGACAGAGCTTTCTATGATGTCAAAATCGGACTGGAAGGACAGCGAGCTTGCTTTTTACCATCATTCATTTCAGCAGATCATGCCTTATTTAAATGCTGAGGGCCAGACGATTCATAGAGAGATTATTGAAGAAATAGAAAACCGCGGCGGCCTGAAGAGACAGGAAGCCGATTATACTCACGGGACCAGGGTCAGCTACGATTAATAGTGAAGGAAAAAGGGGAACGTTCCCCTTTTTCTATGTTTGGCTTTCCAAATATTGCTTCCAGATTTTCTGATGGGAAACCGGAAAAGGAAATTCCTTCATTTCTTCAAGCGTGACTAATTTCAAATCATTTTTTTCCTCTATAAGTTCTAATAATTTCCCTTTATAAACATTAATGTTCCATGTCAAATGGGAAAAAACGTGTTCGATCTGACCCGTCATTTCCTGAATATCCACATTGGCGCCATATTGTGTACTGAACGCATCCTTCATCTGCTCTTTGTCGCTTACATAAGCAATATTGATCTCTGCCATGGGAAATTCCCAGAGATTAGCAAGCAGTCCTTTACCGGGTCTTTTGTGTATGAGAACCCGCTCCTGATCATCTATAAGGACAGCTGCTGCCAATTGCACATTTTTTTGCTTTTTGATTTTCGTTTTTACGGGCAGGTCCTGCTGAGTCCCTTCATAAAAAGCAGTACAATGTTCTCTCACCGGGCATAATAAGCAGGAAGGCGAGGTTGGTGTACATATTAATGCGCCAAGCTCCATAAGCGCCTGGTTGAAATGGGACGGGTTTTCATGTGAAATTAAAGTTCGAACGGAAAACTCAAAGATTTTCCTGGAAGAAGGCTTTGCGATATCTTCCCAGATGGAGAGGATTCTTGACAGGACACGCATTACATTGCCATCCACAGCCGGTTCGGGTATTCCATACGCAATACTGAGAATGGCCCCTGCTGTATAGGGTCCCACTCCTTTTAGGGTGGAGATCTCTTTTGGCGTATCCGGAACTTTCCCCCCATATTTTTCATGTACCTCCCGGACGGCAGCCTGAAGATTTCTTGCCCGTGAATAATACCCTAGACCCTCCCAGGCTTTTAATACCTTTTCTTCGTCTGCTTCAGAAAGATCCTTGATGGTCGGAAACTGTTCAATAAAACGGTGAAAATAGGGGATTACAGTGTCCACCCGTGTCTGCTGAAGCATAATTTCAGAAACCCATACTTTGTACGGATCCTGATCTTTTCTCCAGGGCAAATCCCTTTGCTCGGCTTCGAACCAGCTGAGCAAATCATCTTGAAAACCTTTTATATCGGTTGATTCGATTGTATTTTGACTAACTTCTTTCAATTTTTTAATCCTCCTGATGTTAAACAATCGGAAAATATGGGAATATATTAGTACAGTCGCTGCTTATTAATAATTGAACATCAACTTCTGCGACACCTTTAAAGGTACCCATTTTCAGCTGTTAATACAAGAATTTTGCTGTTACACTTTAAGTAAATTAGGTACTCAATATATGATTTGTTACCAGGGAAGGAGGTATTTTCCTCTTGGATACCGGCACACATGTAGTGATGGGGCTGGCGCTTGGCGGCATAGCCACTCTTGATCCCGTTGTTGCGGAGAGTTCTGCTACAGCAACAAGTGTCATGATTGGAGCCATCGTCGGTTCGCAAATACCTGATATCGATACTGTCTTAAAACTAAGAAATAATGCCGTTTACATTCGCAATCACAGGGGAATTACTCACTCCATTCCGGCCGTCCTGCTTTGGCCGCTTGCCATACTAGCTGTGATTTATCCGTTTTTTCCGTCAGCTAATCTGCTGCACTTATGGCTATGGACTTTTTTGGCTGTATTCCTGCATGTTTTTGTAGACATATTCAATGCATATGGAACACAGGCACTCCGGCCCTTTTCATCCAAATGGGTAGCACTGGGGATTATTAACACATTTGACCCATTCATTTTTGGGATTCATGTCGCCGGATTATTCATTTGGGCATTTGGGGCTCATCCAGGTTATACATTCCTAATCATTTATGGCATTATTTTCGTTTATTATCTTCTGCGGTTTGCAGCCCAGAGAAGTGTTTTAAATGCCGTAAAGGTTATGATACCGGATGCAACTGAAATCATCATTGCCCCAACGATGAGATTTAATCAGTGGCGTGTGGCGGTTATGAGCAGGCAGCAATTTTTCGTCGGGCGTGCTGTTAAAAACCACGTGAGAATTCTCGATCAATTTAATCGCGTTCCCGTTCCCGAGACACCTGTAATAGAAGCCGCGAAGAAAGATAAAAATCTATCTGCATTCCTGTCCTTCTCACCGGTTTACCGCTGGGAAGTGGATGAATATGATGATTATTACGAAGTTCGTTTTATTGACCTTCGCTACCGGAGCAATGGACATTATCCATTTGTAGCCGTGGTCCAGCTCGATCGGGAGTTTAACATTCAATCATCTTATACGGGCTGGATTTTCAGCGAGGAAAAGCTTCGAAAAAAACTGGATATTCTTCCCGGATAATAAAAACAGGCTGCTACGATTGGCAGCCTGTTTTTAATTTAAGGTATTCTTATCCTGTTCAAGCAAATGCTGGTATTTAGGATTATTGGCAACAAATTCATGGAGCCTGCTGCCATAGTTTTCTATCCATTGCCTTACAATTCTTTCTGTCATTTCAGCACCCTTATATTCTCTGCCAGCCTTGGCATATGTTGCTTCGAAATCCTCCCAAAGCAGCTCAATCCATGTCTGGGCCTGACTTGCCGAAAGCAGGTTATTCTTTTCCAATAAAAGCTCATAAAGCTTTTGCTGGTACTCATTCATAAAAATCACCTCTTTTCCATTTATTAATCCCCTTAATCCTTCATAGCCTTCCGTAAAATACAAATAATAGTATTACGTGATTAGCTATTTGCCGGTCACGCTCTTATTCCGGTTTAGGAGGCATGTTATGCGCAATAAAGCGAGAAATTTCCCAAATCAGAACAATATAAAATTGGAGGGGGAGCCGCGGGCAAAAGCAGAGTATGCTTCACGCCGGGCTGATGGCACGATTAACACACACCCTCAGGAACGAATGAAAGCTTCAACAGACCGCGAAAGTGACACACCTGAATTTTAAAATACAGGGAGGCTTGGTTATGGGAAACAGCAAAAACTTTTTTGGTGATAATCCTTATTCCAGTCCGTTTACTTCACCGCACTTTAGGCCAAAACGTGCACATTCACAAGTAAATGGCGAGACCCAGCAAACTCAAGACCTCATTATTTTAAAGCGGCAGATTCGCAAAAACTCTTAAGGTGAAACATCAAATCAGGGGGGCTTTCCCCCTCTGATTGCATTTAACTCCACGTCAGGTCATCCTTTTTTCTCTAATTTTTTCAGCATGGAAATGGGCAGAGCCTCTTCGCCTTTGCTTCCGTTCAGCCGGAATCCCCAGGCAAATACTCCATTCATATAGTCAATCTTAAAGTAAACACCCGGATCCCCGTCAATTTCATAAATTTCACCAGGTAAAAAGGCTTCTGGATTGAGCAGGTAGGATTTCGCCATTATGACTTTGCGTTCAAGCACGGCAAACTCATTTACCATCCCCATCTGTTCCGCTTTCCTTGCTTTTTCATTTAAACTGGCAATTTCCTGCTGAAGCTCATACGTAGACATCATACTGTATCTTTTTTCCTGCATAAAGAGATCCTCTTACTTTCTTCAGATAGTAGTCAAGCTGATGATATGCAAATTTACTGTTACTCCACACAGCTAAGTATATGAGAAAATGCCTGTTAAGAAAAGGCTCCTGCTTTTTGTTTTGATGCATTTCGCAAGTAATGGACTTTTTTGCTAAGATGGTGGTTATAAGACGTTTCGAAGGAGGATTAATATGAAGTCAGTCATCATTACCGGCGCGGGGTCGGGTTTAGGAAAAGAGCTTGCTTTATTATTTGCCAAACAGGGATTTCATACTATTTTAACAGGCAGGACATTAGACAAGCTGCAGAGCGTGGAACAGGAAATTCATGAAGCAGGCGGAAGCGCTCAATCCTATACAGCAGATATCACACAAACCAAAGAGATCAGCAAATTGATGACGCAAATCCAAAATTATGAACTCTATGGCCTGATAAACAATGCCGGGGTTGGACATTTCGGGCCTTTTAACAGCCTTTCAGAGCAAGACATTCAGGATATGTTCGAAACTAACACGCTGGGCACTATCTATATGACACAGGCAGTCCTGCCCTTCTTAAAAGAAAAAAACGAAGGCCTGCTGATG
Organism: Cytobacillus sp. FSL H8-0458; assembly: GCF_038002165.1. Classification (NCBI taxonomy): domain Bacteria; kingdom Bacillati; phylum Bacillota; class Bacilli; order Caryophanales; family Bacillaceae; genus Cytobacillus; species Cytobacillus sp. FSL H8-0458. Next base: position 3,128,621 of record NZ_JBBOBR010000001.1, read on the forward strand.
AATATCATTTCGACCGCGGGCTTAAAAGGAAAAGTAAATGAATCCGTGTATGTGGCAAGCAAATTCGCTGTAAGAGGCTTTACTGAAAGCCTTCAGAAGGAACTGGAGAATACAAATATTAAAGTTAAAGCTGTTTATATGGGCGGCATGGACACTCCTTTCTGGGATGAAAGTGACCATATCAAGGACAAATCGAGGCTTCGTTCTCCTAAAGAAGTGGCAGAAATGATTCTGGATCATATGGAAGAAGACTCAATTGTCATCGAGTCAAAAGAATAACACATGGGCTTCCATGTGTTATTCTTCTTCACTTAAAAATTGCTCTATTAAATCAAAAGAAAAACCTTTTCTGAACAAGGCTTGTTTCATTTTTTGCGTATATTCGAACTCAGGAAGGTTCGCATATTTCTTCCTCGCTTTTTCCGCCTGAAACCTCAGGGCTGCCAGTTCTTCATCCTCTTCTTTATCAATCTCTGTTTCAGTTATGGCTTCTTGAATGATGTCGAAATTAAAGCCTTTGCGCATTAACATCTGTTCGAGCTTTTGTTTAAGGATTTTTGATGAATCACGGGCATATTTCTTGGAATACTTTTCACACAGCCTTATGGCGGCAGCTACCTCAGCATCCCATGGATATTCCTCCAATGCCACTTCGATTAATTGAGGGGAAATCCCTTTTTCCTTTAGTTCTGTGCGGATGAGACCTTTTCCTTTATCTGATGTGTTCATTTGTGTACGCACAAAAGCAGCTGCAAATTCCTCATCATTTAAAAAATGGTAATCATACAATTTGTGGATAACTTCCTGAATAACCGGTTCTTCCACTTCTTTTTCAGCTAAATGTTTGCGGACTTCGGTTTCTGAGCGCATTCTTCTGGATAAATAATGAATAGCCCTGTTATAGGCTTTCCTAATATCATCCTGGTATCCAATTTCATTTAAAGAGAATTCATCAAGCTCCATTCCCTTTTTGAGCTGATGCTTAATTAAAACATCTTCATCCACACTAAATGCATATTCTTCACCTTTCCCATAATCCATATATATATTGTAACGGTCTGTGTTTTTTTTCTGAACTGTGATTTTCGTAATAGTCGGCATTTTCTCCACCTCTTATCTTAAATGTAACACATCCAAAAAAGGATTTTGAAAGAAAACGTCGTAAAATGTACCAAAGTATATGACACTTGAAAGGGGAATTTCCCATGAGAATAGCCATCGCCGGCGGAACTGGTTTTGTTGGAAGCGCCTTAGTTAAAAAATTACTGGATAAAAAACATGAACTATTTATTCTTACAAGAAACACAGCTGATAAACACTCTTCTAAAAATTTGAATTATGTACAATGGCTGAACGATGTTGACTCACCTGAGGATGCTCTGGAAGGCATTGACGTGTTTATCAACCTGGCTGGTGAGTCCATTAACAGCGGGAGATGGACAGATGAACGTAAAAAGCGTATATTAAACAGCCGCATTACAGCCACAAGGGAAGTTCTCCGCATTATTAGCCGCCTTGAAGAAAAACCGTATACATTAATCAATGCCAGTGCGGTCGGCTACTATGGCACATCCCAAAATGAAACCTTTACAGAAGCCAACAGGAAAAACGGCACTGATTTTTTAGCTGAAACAGTAAGAAGCTGGGAAGAAGAGGCCTTCAAAGCAGAAGAATTTGAAGTCCGGACCGTTTTTTGCAGATTTGGAATCATTCTTGAAAAGAACGATGGAGCCCTTCCGCGAATGGCCCTTCCCTACAAGCTATTTGCCGGGGGGACTGTCGGAACAGGTGATCAATGGGTTTCCTGGATTCATTTAGATGATGTTGTAAACGGGATCCTTTATTGCATTGAACACGAGCAGCTTCAGGGTCCCGTTAACTTTACATCTCCACATCCCCTGACAATGAAAGAATTTGGAAAAATACTTGGTGAAGTCCTTAATCGTCCCCACTGGCTGCCCGCTCCCGGTTTTGCTTTAAAAATAGCTCTCGGAGAGATGAGTACCCTGGTATTAGAAGGGCAAAAAGTGCTTCCTGAAAAATTGCAGACATTCGGCTATGACTTCTTATATCCGAATTTAAGGTCAGCTCTCAGGAATATTTATCAATGAAATTTGTATCATTTATGTCAAATAAGGGAAAAATAAGGTAAGTGTGTACCCTTATTCTGAAAGGATGATGCAAAGTGGATAAAAAGAAAAGAGACAAATCCAAAAGCACTTTATCAAGCATGCAGGAAGTCACTTATTCAAGAGAATTCAAACGGGCTGACAAAGCTGGCGGATTTGCAGGCAGACAGTCTAAACATTAATTTCCACTCATACCGCCATGATCGATGGTACATGATAAAGGTACGGAAACACCTGAGTTTCCGTACCTTTATTGCTGAAAGGGGTTATTTGCAATGGGCCGTGCACATGGACATAAAACTCGTGATAAAAACAAAGCATCACTTCCACAAGTACCGAAAAACATGAAATCTGACGGCATTGACGTAGAATTTAACCGCGAACTCGCCGATCAGGATGATCTCGAGGCAATGGCACGTTCCAAGGCTGCCGATCAGCGGGCAAAAAGCCGACAAAAACGCTAAGCCAAAGGGTAAAAAAGAAGCAGGGACAACAGGTTCCTGCTTCTTCCTATTTCTGCTTAGTGAGTGTGTGCTTCTCTTTTACCTATGCCGTGACCGCCCCCCGACAATCACCAGAGAGTCTCCCGAAAAGGGTTCTTAGCCTTTTCTGGGAGGATTGCCCGAAGTTGGACGTGAATGCCCAGGACGACAGGCATTAGTCGTTTCCTGCAGAAGGTATTTCCCTAAAAAAAAGATACACTTATGACCCCGTGTTCTTAGGAGAGCAACTAGACAAGCTTCTGACCACGACGCGGGAATGTGCGTTGAAACAATTCAGCTATTCATGACGACCATTTTCACCCATGGCTTTTGATTTTGGGATTCATGAAGGCTTCATGGCGACCGTTTTCACCCTAGGCTTCAGATTTTGGGATTCATGAGGGCTTCATGGCGACCGTTTTCATCCAAGGCTTCAGATTTTGGGATTCATGGTGACCTTTTTCACTCAAGGCTTCAGATTTTAGGATTCATGAGTGCTCCATGGCTACCGTTTTCATCCAAGGCTTAAGATTTTAGGCTTCATGAGTGCTCCATACCTACCATTTTCACTAAAGGCTTTTAATTTTGGGCTTTATGAGGACTCAATGACAACCGTTTCCAGACGTCCTATGCTTTTTTATTTTCACAGGACAAAAGAAGCAGGAAGATCAGGTTCCTGCTTCTTCTTATTTCTGCTTAGTGGGTGTGTGCTTCTCTTTTTCCTATGCCGTGACCGCCCTTCATCATTGTCTTAATATAGGGATAAGCGAATCTGTCAATTCCCCAGTAGTAAGCACCTGCGCCTGTGAATAGAAGGATGATTGCTGCTGTATACAAAATTGGGTTAGTGCTTGTTGTTCCTGCTAATAAGAAGTTTAGATTCATGAAAGCTGCTGCAATTAAAGCTGGAATGGTCGCAGCTCCAAGTATAAGTCCAATCCCGACAAGAACTTCGCCCCATGCCACTAAAGTGCTGAATAAATCCGCGTTTGGCAGTGCTACATTTTCCAGAAATCCTGCATACCAGCCCTGCACTGCTGGATGATCGCCAGCTGCTTTGGCAATGGCCCCCTGCATGAATCCGCCTGCATCAAATCCGTCTGCTACTTTATGCCATCCTGCTTCAAGCCACTGTATACCAAGCCAAACCCTTAATACTGTCCACACAACTGCTGCCTGAGGAGTTTTCCACCATTTCATCATAATCATCTCCATGTTATTAATGTGAACTATTTCACATAATTTCTTAAATTTTTTTCCCTCTTGGGGATTTAAAAAGCCGGCCAGCTCTTATGAAGAAAGATTTCTTAAGTGAAGTTATTTGTGAAACTCTTCACTAACTTTCCTCACTTATAATATACTCCTTCCTTCCCTTTTTCGCAATATACTTCACCAATTTTTCACAATTATTGGGCCATCTTAAACAAGCAGTTTTCATCCTCCCATAGCGGGAATAGTAAGAGAGTACTGTGTAAATTTATTGCTGTAATAAAGGAGGACCTTTGACATATGCTTGAAAACTTATTGAAAGATCTCATTTCCATTGAAAGCTCTTCAAAGGAAGGAGCAAACCAGGCCATTGAATATTGCCATCAATGGCTTTCAGGACATGACCTCCCTTCCAGAGTCATCGAAAATAATGGCTATAAAATGACTGTCTGTGAGATTGGAAGCGGGGATCAGACCATTATTTTCAACGGACATGTGGATGTTGTTTCAGGGAAGGATGAACAGTTCATTCCTGTTGAAGTCCGCGATAAAATTTATGGACGTGGGGCAGCGGATATGAAAGCAGGGGTTGCCGCCATGATGTGTGCAGTAAAAGAGCTCAAAAATATGCCCATAGGCGTAAAAATACAGCTTCAAATTGTTTCAGATGAAGAAATCGGCGGCTTTAATTGTTCCGGGTATTTAGCAGAACAGGGATATCGCGGCGATTTTGTCATTTGCTCTGAACCTACTCAGCTCGGAATTGCGCTCGAAGCAAAAGGAGTTATCAGGCTGGACATCGAGATTGAAGGAGACCCTGCACACGGCAGCCGCCCATGGGAAGGAGTCAATGCTATCGAAAAGGCTTTTGAAGTACATCAAAAACTATTAAAATTGCCTTTTGCAAAGGAATCATCTGAATTTTACCCATATCCTTCGATTAATCTTGCAAAAATAACCGGAGGGGATGTTTATAATAAGGTGCCTGAAAAATGTGTAATGTCGTATGATATCCGCTATTTGCCCCAACAGAATCATGAAGAGATCATCAAACAAATCGAAAATATCACAGATGGGGAAATTATCATGAATATGTTTTCAAAGCCGCTTGTGACAGCCAGAGATAATCCTTTTATCCTGATGCTTGAACCTATTGTGGAAAAGCATACCGAAGATAAAGCTGTTTTCTTTGGACAGCATGGTTCTGCGGATACTGTGTTTTTTGCCAATTACGGGATACCGGCTATCGAATTTGGCCCAACCGGCATGAACTGGCACGGTGATAAGGAATACGTTCTGCCGCATTCCATCCATTTATATGAAAAAATGCTTATCGACTTTGCTATGAAATTTTCAAATTAGAAGGCTTTTTTAATGTGAATAGCTTCCCGCTATGGTAAATTTTAGATTATATGATTAAAGGGGGATTCACAGAAATGAGCTCTATTAGTTTATTAAAAAAGTCAGCAGGCATAGTATTGGAGAAAAAGAATCTGACAAATGTCACTGCCAGAGTAGGTCTGGTGCTGGACATTTCCGGCTCCATGCGCAAGTTATATAAAAATGGGACCGTTCAGAGGGTTGTGGAGAGAATCTTAGCAGTTGCCAGTCAATTCGATGATGATGGCGCTTTGGATGTCTGGATCTATGATAATGAATTTTCCAGGCTGAAGCCGGTAACCGAACATGATTTTGAAGGATATGTGGATCAGTATATTTTAAATAATGATCTGATACACAAATTCGGAAGAAATGATGAACCTCCGGTAATGGAGGATGTCATTCAGAAATATACCTCTGAAGATCCGAGCAAAGATCCTGCCTTCATCGTTTTCATTAATGATGGCGGCTGCAAAAGAACCATCAAAAAACCCGTTGTTTCATCATCCGATAAACCATTGTTCTGGCAGTTTGTCGGGATAGGCGATTCAAACTTTGAAGTATTGGAAAAGCTGGATGAAATGGATGGCCGCTATATTGATAACGCAAATTTTTTCCACATTAAAGATGTAGAGGCCATTTCTGATAACGAACTATATGACCTCCTGCTGAACGAATTCCCGGACTGGCTAAAAGAAGCAAAAGAAAAAAATGTCATTTGATAGATTAGCGAAAAGGCGGACTTGATAGTAATCAAGTCCGCCTTTTGTGTTGGAATAACCATTGATTTCATGCATTTGCCCCTGCTGCCGCTTTACCATGCAGCCGGTAATAAAAGCCCTCCTGTTCAAGCAGTGATTCATGTGTTCCTTCCTCGATAATCCTGCCCTCTTCCAGAACAAAAATCTTATCCGCATTTTGAATGGTGTTCAGACGGTGGGCAATGACAAAGCTGGTCCTTCCTTTCATCAGCTCCTGAAGGGCATCCTGAATTTTAAGCTCTGTCACCGTATCAATGCTGCTTGTGGCTTCATCCAGAATTAATATATCCGGGTTGGCCAGAAATGCACGTGCAATGGAAAGAAGCTGCTTTTGTCCCTGACTAATGCCATTTCCGTCCTGACTTAGCACAGTATCATACCGCTGAGGAAGTTTCATGATAAATGAATGGGCATTGGCAAGCTTAGCCGCCTCCACCACTTCTTCATCTGAAGCTTCCAGCCTGCCGTAGCGGATATTTTCACGCACACTGCCGCGGAATAGAAATGAATCCTGCAGGACAAATCCCATATGCTTTCTAAGGCTTTCTTTTTTCACATCTGCGATATCCTCACCATCAATTAAAATACGACCTGAGTCACGTTCATAAAAGCGGGAGAGCAAATTTATCATGGTTGTCTTCCCAGCACCTGTCGGACCAACGAAAGCAGCAGTCTGGCCTGCATTGACATGGAGGTTTGCGTTTCTTACCGTAGTTCCGTCTTCTTCATACGAAAAAGAGACATCCTGGAATTCAACCTCTCCTTTCACTTCGTTAAGTTCTTTCAGTTGCTCTTCATGTCTGAATTCTTCATCCTCATCCATGATGTCAAAAACCCGCTCTGCTCCTGCAAGGGCAGATAGAAGGGTGTTAAATTGGTTTGCCAGGTCATTAAGCGGACGTGTAAATTGGCGGGAATACTCCGTGAACACGACAATCACACCGATTGAGATCATGCCGTTCAGGGCAAAAATGCCCCCTACCCCGGCGATTATGGCAAAGCTCAAGTTGTTCAGGACATTCATCAGCTTCGGGATAAACCCGGAATAAGTTTGAGCCCAAAACCCTGCCAGCTTAAGTTTTTCCCCTTTTTCCCGGAACTCAGCCATTACTTTCTGTTCCTGAGAAAATGTCTTGATGATCCTCTGTCCTGATATAGTTTCTTCAATAAAACCGTTCAGCTCTCCAAGATTCTTCTGCTGCTCTTTGAACAGCCTTCCTGTCCGTGCTGTAATCCATTTCATTCCAAAGAACATCAGCGGCACAATGATCAGGGTAATGAGCGTCAGCAAAGGACTTAGCCAAAGCATGACGGAGACAGTGCCAATCAAAGTCAGCAGGCTGGAAAAAACCTGGATTACTGAACTGTTCAGAGTCGAGCTGACATTTTCAATATCGTTTGTGACTCTGCTCATCAGTTCACCCTGCTGCCGCTTGTCAAAGAACGGAATAGGCAGCCTGTGCAAATGGCCAAAAAGCTTCGTTCTCATTGTAAAAACCGTTTCCTGGGCAATGCCGATCATCCAATAATTCTGAAACCAAAGGGCAAGTGAGTTCATCACATAAATGACTCCAAGCCAGATCAGTAACGCTATAAATCCATCGCTGTTCTTTGTGACAATATAATCGTCAATAGCCATTCCGACTAAATATGGGCCAAGCAGCCCCATTGCCGAGCTTATGACCACCATTAATAAAACGAGATATAACAATCCCTTATTATAGGCTAAATAGGACCAGATTCTTTTCAGTGTGGCCCCCATGTTTTCAGACTTAGGCTTTTTCCCTTTAGAAAATTCGCCTTTCAGCTCAAGAGGAATCTTTTTATGCTGGAAAGGTTCTTTAAACTGCTTAAGCATAGTTTCTTTTCTCCTCTCCAGACTGGGATTGAAAAATCCGTTTATACAATCCGGATGTTTTAAGAAGATTCTCGTGGTCTCCCTCAGCAAGAAGCACTCCATCTTCAAGCAATAGGATTCTGTCTGCTTCCATTGCTGTACTGATTTTCTGCGTAATAATCATGGTTGTACAGGCATATTGTTTCAATGAACTCAGAAGTTTTGCTTCTGTTTCCATATCAAGTGCACTTGTGCTGTCATCAAAAAGAAGGATTTTAGGCTTTCGTACAAGCGCCCGGGCAATGGAAAGACGCTGTTTTTGTCCGCCGGATAAGTTAACACCCTTTTGCCCCACTCTTGTTTCATAACCCTGCGGAAGCTTCATGATTGTTTCATGTATCTGCGCATTGACAGCTGCTTCAGTGATTTCCTCCATCGTCGCATGTTCTTTGCCCCATGAAATATTCTCTTTCACACTGCCTGTAAAGAGCAGGGCTTCCTGAGGAACAAAACCGATTTTCCTGCGGAGGTTCTCCATTTTCAATTCCCTGACATCCCGACCATCAATTTCAACCTTCCCGCCGGTCACATCATAAAGCCGGGGGATCAGCTGGAATAAAGAGGTCTTTCCGGAGCCTGTCGCACCCAATATTGCCACTGTTTCTCCGGGATGGATGATAAAGCTGATGCCATCGAGTACTTTCTCTGAAGTGCCGGGATATTCAAAAGATACATCTTTAAAGTGAATTTCCCCCCGGCTGACTGTTAATTCCTTCATATCATGAGGTTCTGAGCGGTCAGTCAATTCCACTTCAGTGTCCAATACCTCTGTTACACGGTTTGCAGATGCCCTCGCCCTTGAAAATGCCATGATAATCCAGGAAAAAATGGAGAATGCGGCCGTTATTCTGGTTGCATAGTTAACAATCGCAACTACCTCGCCTACCTTTACATCACCTGCATTTACCTGTATGCTGCCAAACCAAAGGACTCCAAGAATACTAAGATTCATAATGAAAAGCAGAGCAGGCATGGTCACTTCCATCAGACGCAATGCTTTAACGGTTCCATCTCTGAGATCCTCATTTGTGCGCGTGAAGCGTTTTACTTCATGATTTCTGCGGACAAACGCTTTAATTAGCCGGATCCCCGTCAGGTTCTCCTGCATGACACTGTTCACAGAGTCTAGCTTTTCCTGGACTGCCTTAAAAAGCGCGCCGCCTTTTCCCATTACCCAAAACAGAAATAGAAAAAGGAATGGCGCCACAGCTGATAAGATAAGAGCAAGCTTCACATCTACCACAAAAGCCATAAGAAGTCCGCCGATGATTAAGAGAGGCGCTCGCATCATGATTCGAAGGCTCATAAAAACCGTATTCTGAAGCTGCGTAATATCATTCGTCATACGGGTAATTAATGAAGAGGTCGGAAATAGATTAAAGTTGGCAAAAGAGAAGGATTGAACCTTGTCATATAAGCTTCTCCTTACATCAAAACCAAAGCTCTGGCTGACATGTGCAGCATAAAAGGAATTAATGACTCCAGCCGCAAAAGCCGCAAAAGAAGCAGCCAGCATGATCCCTCCCCACTTCACGACCTCCTGAAGGTCATTCTGCAGGATGCCTTCATCTATGATCTTTGCCATTAATAATGGCTGAATAAGCTCAACAGCAAGCTCAGTCAGCATTAATGACAGAGCTATAGCCACCGCTATCCGGTAAGGCTTAAGAAATGCCAATACTTTCGCCATTTATAGTCCCCCAAGCTGTAATTGCAGTTAATATATGTATAATAATACTCTTAAAATCCTTCGGCAAACTAAATAATCCTATCCATATCATAATCCCTTTTACAAAATTTTTAAATAATTCCATTAAAAAAATCTAAAAAACGCCTGGATTAGACCAGGCGTCTATTCTTCTTTATATTTTGAGGCAATCAGCTCAATCCTGTTTGTCCAGATGCCTCCTGAGTAGCCATCAGGGAGCCGTTTTAGGTCTTCAGGTCTGTCAAATCCTTCTGACCAGCTGCCATCCCCTGCAACCACTATAACTCTTGTACCTGCATCATCCATTCGGTTTAAGAACTTATTTGGCCATCCCCACATCAGCTTTGCATACGATTCAGGAATATGAACCTGTGTCTTTTTGCAGGCATTTGGAACATAACCTGTCCATCCCGCACCTATATATGGCAGGAGGCAATCTTTCAATGTAGCCTTAGACATAATCCGCATCCCAGGCATTTCTTCCTTCAGTGCGGCAATAGGCCTGTCTCCTCCATATACAGATATTTTCTCCAATCTGTCTGCTGGAAACATGGACAAGTATTCAGCAAGCTTTACTCCTTCCTGGGAGTCATTGCTTTTAATATGGATTAAAAGATCTCCTTCCGGGAACTCGTTAATGACTTCTTCCAGGCTTGGCATCATTCCGACCCCTTTACCGCGAAACGGATGGGTTTTTCCCTGATCGTATGTATAGCCGTATCCAATGTCCAGCTTTTTTAATTCCCCCATTGAATACTCTCTCGTATTTCCCTTTGCGTTTGTCCGGCATTCCAGCGTCCAATCATGGAACACCGCAAATTGTCCATCCTTCGTAAGCTGAATATCCAGTTCGACTACATCTGCACCTGCCTCAAAAGCCGCTTCCATGGAAGGAATCGTATTCTCAAGAAAGGTATGCTCAGGCTCGTAAATTCTCTCAGCTGTACACGTTTCTCCTGTGATCCCTTCCATATGAAAGGTCTGTGCCATTCCTCTATGAGCGAGCAGCAGCGGCTTATCGTTTCTTTCTTTCGTAAGCAGGGAGCTGTTATTTAAAAACATAAATACGCCGAGAATTAATAAAGTTATAATTATCTGTTTTAAGATTTTCTTTCTCTTATTCATTTGTCCTCCGGTTTTTGCACGATGATTTCTCACTTCAACCGATTTTATCATAATGCAATAGGTAAAAATACAAAAGGCCAAACCAAAAGATTCGGCCTCTTATATTTAACTTGATTTACGCCCCAGATAGGCTTCCATGATACGCGGATCATTCAGAAGCTTCTCTGAACTTCCCTCAGCAACCATTTTGCCTGTCTCCAGGACATACCCATAATCGGATATTTTCAGTGCCTGCCTTGCATTCTGTTCTACCAATAGAACAGTCGTGCCCGCTTCATTAATTTCTTTTATAATTTTAAAGATGTCAGCCACTATCAGCGGGGCCAGCCCCATTGACGGTTCGTCAAGAAGAAGCAGCTTTGGTTTGCTGAGGATTGCCCTCGCAATGGCCAGCATCTGCTGCTGTCCGCCGGATAATGTTCCGCCAAGCTGCTTCTGCCTTTCTTCGAGGATGGGGAAACGCTCCATAACGTTCTTAATATCCCGGTCAATTTCATTATCCTTCCGGTGGTATGCTCCCATTTCGAGGTTTTCAAGCACTGTCATTCCGGAAAGAATTTGGCGGCCTTCCGGAACAAGGGCAATCCCTTTGCGCAGCAGCTGGTCCGGCCGAAGTCCCGTTACATCCTGCCCCTGGAATTGAATGCTTCCGGCTTGAGGCTTAAGCATTCCGGAAATGGTCTTCATGGTCGTTGTCTTCCCTGCGCCATTTGCGCCAAGGATCGTAACAATACTTCCTTCTTCCACTTCGAGGCTGATGTTTTTAAGAACCTGGATTTTGCCGTAAAAAGCGTTAATCCCATTTATCTTAAGCATACATATCCTCCTCCTCACTTCCGAGATAGGCTTCGATAACATCAGGATTATTCTGGATTTCAGCAGGTGTGCCTTCAGCAATCTTCCTGCCGAAATTAAGGACGGCGATACGGTCGCATAATTTCATGACAAGCGGCATATCATGTTCAATCAGCAGGACCGTGACGCCCTGTTCCTGAATTTTTTTGATGAGTTGAAATAATTCGCTTGTTTCTGTTTCATTCATTCCGGCTGCCGGTTCATCGAGCAGCAGCAGTTGGGGAGAGCTGGCCAGGGCACGGGCAATCTCCAGCCTTCTTTGCTGGCCGTATGCGAGGCTGTCTGATACAGTTTCCGCGAAGCCGCCCAGCCCCACAAACTCTAATAGTTCATTCGCTTTGCTGCGGATTCTCTCTTCTTCCTGCCGCTGTGATTTTGTCCTGAATACACTGCTGAAAACCCCTGATTTGCTTCGGCAGTGCTCCCCAACCATCACGTTTTCTACTGCTGTCATCTGCGGAAACAGGCGAATATTCTGGAATGTCCTGCAAATGCCTTTTTTCGTTATCAGGTGCGGCTTTAAGCCATTGATATTGTCTTCATTAAAGATAATCTCGCCTGAGGTAGGAGTAAACATCGATGTTATCAGATTGAACATCGTTGTCTTCCCGGCTCCATTCGGACCAATCAGCCCAAAGATCTCACCTTGATTTATAGAGAACGAGACATCAGACAGGGCACTCAGCCCGCCAAAGTTTTTACATGCTTTTTTGACTTGAAGTACCATGCTTTTGCCTCCTCTTTGATGTTTTAAGCTTGACCCAGTTTAAAATATTTACATCAATTAATCCCTGCGGCCTGACTGCCATCATAATAATAATGATCAAACCGTAAATCATGTAGCGGTATTCGCTGATAAATCGGAGCACTTCCGGCATTACAGTTAAAAAGAGAGCCCCAAACACCGGTCCCCAGATGACTTCGCTTCCCCCGAAAACGGCGAAAATCAGAATCTCAACGGCACGGTGATAGGCAAAATCGGCAGGACTTATGTACGCAAGAACATGCGCAAATAGTGCACCTGCAAATCCGGCTACCAGTGCACCCTGTGCAAATGCCAGGACCTTATAATACGTGATATTGATGCCCATTGATTCTGCAGCTTTCTCATCCAGCTTAATCGCTGCGAAAGCCCGTCCTACTCTTGAGCGGTTCTGCCTTCTGAAAAATGCGATGATGCTGATTGTCACCCCTAATAAAATGAGGAAGATAGCCAGAAATACAAACTGGTTATTTTGAAGTCCAAGTATTTTCGGATCAAAGCCTAAGTCTTTTAACGTATTCAGCAGCTCACGGCCCATATGCGGTATGCCTGATAAACCGACAGCTCCCTTTGTCATTGACTCCCAGTTTACAAAAATAACGCGGATAACCTCTCCAAACCCGAGGGTAACAATTGCGAGATAAACACCCTGAAGCCTTAATGTCGGTATCCCGATCAGGATTCCGAAAACACCTGCCAATAAAGTGCCTGCCAGTATGCCCACAATAATCGGAAGGTCAAAATTCAGCGTCAATAGTGCAGATGTATAGGCACCGATCCCCATAAATCCTGCGTTGGCGAGCGAAAGCTGTCCAGTTGATAGAGTAATATAAATACTAACCCCTAATATAATGTTGATTAATATAAACGAAGCTACCTGTAAATAATATGGATTTATTAATTCTGCAAGCATGAGTTCACCTTCTTACGCTGAAATTTTTTGGCCAAACAATCCCTGCGGCCTGATGAGAAGTATGATGATGATGGCCGCAAAAGCGATTGCATCCTTGTATCCTGAATCGCCGTAGACAACGACAAAGGTTTCGGCCAGACCAAGGATAAGGCCCCCAGCCATCGCTCCCTTGACATTTCCCATGCCGCCAAGAATGATGATAGCGAGTCCTTTAAGCCCGATGGACAAGCCCATCTGCGGCGTAACAGAGTTAAAGGCCATTCCGACAAGGATACCGGCGATCCCGCCCATTGCCGATGCGATAATGACCGTCATTGTAATTGTTCTTTTCACATCAACACCAAGAAGGCTTGCAGTTTCCAAATTTTCAGCAGTTGCTCTTAAGGCTTTTCCTGCCTTTGTTTTTCCCAGCCAAAAAGAAAGGGCGTACATGAGCAGTACGGATATGACAAAGATGACAATCTGCACAAGATACACAGTTATCGAACCGATTTGGAAGCTTATTTCCGCAAAAGAAGCACGGAAAGGGTGGTTGCCCGGTCCAAAAATATGGTGGGACAGGTTTTCCAGCAGTATCGATACACCAATGGTGCTGATCAATGGCGCCAGATGGGATACCCCCTGTTTATTCCGAAGCGGCCTCAGGGCAAATCGCTCAAGCAAATAGCCCATTGCAGCAGTTACCGCTATCGCTGCCAGAAAGGCAAGCCAAAGCGGCCCTTTAAAAGTGGAAGTGACAACAACGCCAATAAAGGCTCCGAACATAAAAATTTCTCCGTGGGCCATATTGATAATCCCAAGCACCCCGAAAACCAATGTAAACCCAAGTGCAACAATGGCATAAATGCTGCCAAGGGTAATTCCGTTTATTAATTGTTCGATTAACACGGCATTCACCTGCTTACTAGTAATTTTCTTAAAAGTAAGCTCTGGCACTGAAGGCGCCAGAGCTTCACTTTCGCACTTTTTAGTTAAATTCCTTAAATGCTCCGCCTTCAATAACCAAAACGGTCGGATCCATCACGACATCTCCTTCTTCATCGAAAGAGAACTCTCCAAGAATTCCATTAAAGCCCTTGACCTCGGCCAGAGCATCCCGAAGTGCATCACGGTCAGCTTCACCCGCATTCTTCAATGCCTCAGCCATTATGTACAGTGCATCGTAAGCCTGTGCTGCAAACTGATCTGGCTTTTTGCCGTATTCCTTTTCATATTTACTTACAAATTCTTTGACCTTATCATCTTCTTTTTCACCATACCATGGAGTTGCCACAATGAGACCATCTGCTGCATCCCCTGCGATATTGATGACTTCAGGAGAATTAAAGCCGTTTCCTCCGACAAACGGAACCTCAATGCCCATTTTCCTGGCCTGATCCATGATGACTGCACCTTCATTGTATAGAGCAGACGCCAGAATAAGGTCCGGCTTTAAGCCTTTAATTTTTGTCAGCTGAGCATTATAATCTGATTGACCTTTTTGGAACGTTTCAATCGTTAAGATTTCAAGGCCCTTCTCTTCCGCTGCTTTTTTCATCGTGTCAAAGCCTGATTTTGTAAAAACATCATCATTTCCATATAGAATTGCTACTTTTTTAGCATCATATTTTTCAATGGCTTTATCGATTGCAGCCGGAATGGCCAATGCTTCAGGCAGCGAGTTGCGGAAGACATAGTCCCCAATTTGCGGAATCCCTTCTGCCGTTGTGGAAGTCCCCATGATCGGCACTCCGTTGAGGTCAGCTTCAGGACCCACTACATTCATTTCTGTACTTAATGTAGGCCCGATTATGGCAGTCACATTCTCTGAATTCATTAGCTTTTGTGCTGCTGTCAATGCCTGGTCCTGCTTGCCGGCGGAATCTTCTACAACAAGGTTTATCTCGACTTCACCCTTGCCATTGATTTCTTCCTTTGCGAGCTTTAAACCATTTGTGATAGCTTCGCCATAAGCTGCACCCGGCCCGCTGATATAGGAAATAACTCCAATATCCGCTTTAACCGCTCCTCCGCTGCTCTTCCCATCCTCATCCCCTGCAGCCTGGTTGCCGCCGCATGCAGATAGGACAAGCAAACTGGACAATGCTGTAAATTTAGCAAATTTCTTTAACTGCTTTCTCATTTTTTCTGACCCCCATTTTCTGAAATAAATAAATATTCAAAACTATATTACTATTTAAATACAAATGCTTGTCATTGTAAACAATAATATGGAAACTTTTCTTACATATTAATTGGCAGCGGAATATGGAAAATGCAGCCTTTCATTGTCTTCTGTCAACAATAGATTGATAGAATCTTTGTTTTTTATGAACATTGTCGTAACTTGTCACAGAATTGTAAGATTAATCTAAAGATACAACCATTGGAGGTGCTTGATAAAATGGAAGCGATTACAAGAGACTTTTTTCTATATTTATCAAAAAATAGCTTACTGAATAAAATTGCCCAGAACAGAGGCGGAAGTTTTGCTGCAGGAAAATTAATTGGCGGGGTTGATTTCAAAAGCAGCGTCCGCTTTATCAGGGATCTGAACAATCAAGGACTTTCTGTAACAGTGGACCATTTGGGAGAATTTGTTGATTCTGTTGAAGTGGCTAATGAACGGACAGAGGAATGTATTTCAACCATTGAAATGATCAGCAAAGAAGGACTTGATTCACAAGTATCCCTAAAAATGACTTCACTTGGTCTTGATATCGATCGTGATCTTGTTGTGAAAAATATGACCAGAATTCTTGATACTGCGGAGAAGCATAAGATTATGGTGACAATTGATATGGAGGATGTGCCGCGCTGCCAGGCAACGATCGATTTGTTTAAACAGTTTAAAGAGAAGTACAGCTGTGTGAGCACCGTTCTGCAGGCGTACCTGTACCGGACTGAAAAGGATCTGGAGGATCTGGGGAAATACCAGCCCTTCTTAAGACTGGTAAAAGGCGCTTATAAAGAAGCACCGGAGCACGCATTTCCTGAGAAGACAGATGTTGATGAAAACTATAAGAAATTAATAGAACAAAGTCTCTTAAACGGAAACTATACAGCAATAGCTTCCCATGATGATCAGATCATCGAGTACACAAAAGAATTAGCAAAGAAGCATAACATTTCAAACGATCGTTTCGAGTTCCAAATGCTTTATGGCATGAGGAATAAAACACAGCTGGAGCTGGCAAAGCAAGGCTATAAGATGCGTGTCTATGTGCCATACGGCATGGACTGGTACGGCTATTTCATGAGAAGGCTTGCTGAACGGCCGGCTAATATTGCATTTGCTTTTAAGGGCATTTTCAAGAAATAATATTTTTCTTCCAAAATATTAAAATATAGCTATAATAAATAGAAACCATTCATGATTTCTAGGTAATGAGAAAGCAAACCACTGCTTTCTCATCGCTTATTTTATCTAAATATTTTGTTAAACCAACAAAAAGGAGGCTAACAAAATGGATTATGCATTAATTATATCCATAACTGTGTATATGATTGGGATGCTTTGGATTGGCTATTATGCGTATAAACGGACTTCCAATCTATCAGATTACATGCTCGGAGGACGAACACTGGGCCCTGCGGTAACCGCTTTAAGTGCGGGTGCTTCCGATATGAGCGGATGGCTGCTGATGGGCCTTCCTGGAGCCATGTATGCCACTGGCCTAAGCGCTTCCTGGATTGTCATCGGTTTGACTCTCGGGGCATGGGCGAACTGGATTTATGTTGCACCAAGGCTCCGCACGTATACTGAGGTAGCAAATGATTCTATTACGATTCCTGGTTATTTAGAAAACCGATTCGGGGATGCTTCCAAAATCCTCCGCCTGATTTCAGGATTAGTTATCTTAATTTTCTTTACCTTTTATGTATCATCAGGCATGGTTTCCGGGGGAGTTTTATTCCAGAGCACTTTCGGGCTGGATTACCACACAGGTTTATGGATCATTACAGGTGTTGTGGTTGCGTATACACTATTTGGAGGATTTCTTGCGGTTAGCTGGACAGACTTTGTTCAGGGTCTGATTATGTTTCTCGCCCTCATTCTTGTACCAATCGTAACCCTTTTCCATGTAGGAGGGTTTGGGCCGGCAATTGATACTGCCAGAACAATCAATCCAGCTTTCCTTGATATCTTTAAAGGGACAAGTCTATTAGGCATCGTATCCCTTTTTGCATGGGGCCTTGGCTATTTTGGACAGCCTCATATTATCGTCCGCTTTATGGCTATCAGTTCTGTTAAAGAAATCAAGAAAGCCACCCGCATTGGAATGGGCTGGATGATTTTCTCGAGTATTGGAGCTATGCTGACTGGTTTTGTGGGAATTGCTTATGTGGCGGATACCGGAATTAGCATCGAAGATCCCGAAACGATCTTCATCCTCCTTGGCGAGGTATTATTTCACCCGATCATTACAGGCTTTTTAATCTCGGCAATCCTTGCGGCTATCATGAGTACCATCTCATCACAGCTGCTAGTCACATCAAGCTCATTAACGGAAGATTTATATAAGACATTCTTCCGCCGCTCAGCTACAGATAAAGAATTAGTTACAATAGGAAGATTATCTGTATTGCTGGTTTCTGTCATTGCATTATTTATCTCATGGGAGAAAAATGAAACGATTCTTGACCTTGTAGGTTATGCATGGGCTGGTTTCGGATCTGCTTTCGGACCACTTATCATTCTCAGCTTATATTGGAAGCGCATGACAAGATGGGGAGCATTAGCAGGGATGATTGTTGGGGCCAGCACTGTTATCATTTGGTCTCAAGCCGGATTATCTGATGTCCTTTATGAAATGGTTCCAGGCTTTGCTGCCAGCTTAATTGCCATCGTAGTGGTGAGCCTTCTAACTGAAAAGCCTTCTGCAGACATTGAGAAACAATTTGCTGAATTTGAAAAAACATTAAAATAACTGCAAAATATTAGGACTGGGCAAAGAAAATGCCCGGTCCTTTTTCTTTCGACAAAATTCGGGTGGTGCCTGTCACCGTTTTTAACTATAATAAGAACAGCAATAATGAGGAGGGAGCTTAATGAGCCAGCCGCTGGAGAAAATCCTTACTTTGACTGATATTGATGAGATCACAGAAATGGTCAGCACTTTTTTAAAGAAGCCTGTTGTCATCGAGGATGAGCAATTCTCGCTGCTGGCTTATAGCTCGTATTATATTGAACATTTTGATTTGGCCAACCAGCAGACCATATTTTCGAAGAGATGGCCGATTCCCATTTTGGAGAAATTTATGGATGAAGGCATTGTTGATCAGTTAAAGACAATCCCTGAGCCTTTCAGAATTAAGAAAATGGAAGAAATCGGCCTTAACCAGCGCGTAGTTGTAAGCGCTAAATATAAAGAACAGATACTCGGCTTTATCTGGGTTCAGGAATTGGACGGCTTCCTGTCAGAAAGCGAAATGAAATTTCTGCATGACGTTTCTTTCCATATTGGAAAGCTTTTATATCAGAAAAACCTGAAGAAGCTCCGCAAAGAAGAAGAAAAACATCAATTTTATCAAAAAATCATTGATCGCACCTACCAGACAGAAGACCAGATTAAGTGGGAGGCGGCCAATGTAAAAATCATCCTCCCGGAGGCCTTTATCATCAATGTATTTACGATCGTCCAGGGAGATGAAGAGATGATTGCGGAATTGAATGAAACCGTTCGGCTGTTCGCAAATGCTCTCAGCCATCCCGCTCACATCTTTACGAATCAGCATGAAATTATCGTTATGATCGGCAGCAGCTCCCCTGTACCCGGCAGCCTTTCAGAAGACGCACACGAATTAACCAATACCGTACTAAGCCAATTCAGGCAGCAGACTGTTTATGCAGGTATCGGAGGAGAATATTCCTCCATCCTAAAACTTCGCAAAAGCTATAGAGAGGCTCTGGAGGTTATCAAAGCAGCCAAGTTCATTGGCTCGCCTGAAGAACTGCCTTATGAGTATAAAAAGCTCTGGGTGTTCCGTTACCTGGAACCGATCGCCCAGCATAACAGCAAGACTAATTATGTAAATGAAGACCTTATGAAGCTGCAGAAAAAAGACCTGGAGAGCCAAACCAGCCTTTTGAAGACGCTTGAAGTCTATTTATTGAACAACTGCCGCCTTAAGCCGACTGCGGAACAGCTTTTCATCCATACCAATACATTAAAATACCGGATGAAACAAATTACTGACCTGACCTCAATCGACTTTGACGACTTTAACACAAGATGCCAGCTGTACATTGATTTACAGCTGCTTAAGCGGAAGAAATAAGAATGTGGGGAGACTGGCGGGGGAAGGCCTATACGTGCGGCGATCATGGAGCGTTTATGACAACCGTTTTCTCCTGCGGTTCTTATTTTCGGCTTCATGAAGCGCTCATGGCGACCGTTTTCTTCCCCGCTCCCTCATTTTCGGCTTTATGGGGCGCTCATGGCGACCGTTTTCTTCCTCGCTTCTTCATTTTCGGCTTCATGAAGCGATCATGGCGACCGTTTTCACCTCCGCTCCCTCATTTTCGTCTTCATGGAACGTTCATGGCGACCGTTTTCTTCCTTGCTTCTTCATTTTCGGCTTCATGAAGCGCTCATGGCGACCGTTTTCTTCCCCGCTCCCTCATTTTCGGCTTTATGGGGCGCTCATGGCGACCGTTTTCTTCCTCGCTCCCTCATTTTCGTCTTCATGGAACGTTCATGGCGACCGTTTTCCGCTTCGATTCCTCATATTCGGCTTCATGAAGCGCTCATGGTGACCGTTTTCACCTCCGCTTCCTTATTATCGGCTTCATAAAGCGTTCATGGCGACTACTTTCACCTTCGCTCCCTGATTTTGGACTTCATGAAACGTTCATGGCGACCGTTTTCCTTACTGCTTCCTCTTTTTCGGCTTCATCCCGCCTCTTTTTCCGTCACTTGCTTCTAAACTTGCCAGGATTATCAACTCTGATAGAAACAATCTCCCCGCAGTTTAAACAAAAGCGAAAGATCTTCAGAGATCCAGTTGAGAGTTTTTTATTCAATGGCCTGACTGCCGCATAGTCAGTGCCTTCTGCAAATTCTGTCCCTTTGCATCTTGGGCATTCTTTAACATGATTCACCTTTATCAGCTCCCTTCAGCTTATATACGCATCAGAATTGTAAAAGTTCTCCAAAAAAAATGCCTGTCCCCTTTCCAGGGAGCAGGCATCTTATTGCTCTTCTTTTTCCGGCTTGAATAAAAAATAGGATATACACCCTGATAATAGTGCTGCACCGGCTGCTATCATCAAGCGGATCATCAGGTCTATCTGCTGATAATCCTTATTCAGCATCCACATTGCAGCCCCGGCTACAAGTATCATAATGGGAATGACAATAAGCATTCTATTTTTCAAGATTTCTTACATCCTTTCGTGCTCGTGCTAGTCATACCTATTATATAAGAATTATACAAAAATAGATATTAACACTCTCCAGTGAAACCCGTTCCAATTTTCATAATTATTAAACCTTATTTTTTTCCTCTCATTCCCTTTACAAAGGGTCTTGATGGGCTTTATAATCCCGTTGTTCCACTTTTTACGGAATCCGAAAAAACACTATAAAAAAAGGAGGTTGCGGCGATGCGGCAAAAACTGTTTTCTTTTATGATGATCAACCTGGGAGCTTTCCTGGTTTCTATAAATGTCCATTTTTTCTTGTCCCCCAATAATTTAGCAACTGGAGGGGTCAGCGGATTGTCGATTATCATGAATGACTTATTTCCCGATTTATCGATCGGTACGTTCATGATTCTTGTCAATTTGATACTATTTGCAGTTGGGTTTGTTTTTCTTGGATCTGGTTTTGGGGCAAAAACCATTTATGCAAGCTTTGCGTTGTCCTTTTATGTGTGGGCCCTTGAGAAGTTCGCCCCGATGGCTCAGCCGCTAAGCGATGACCTGCTTATTCAGCTGATTATCGGGCAATGCATCGCCGCAACCGGCATGGCCATTGTGTTTAACCAGCAGGCCTCCACTGGCGGTACAGACATTATCGCTATGATTTTTAATAAATATTTAAATATTGAAGTTGGCAGAGGAGTGCTTCTGGCTGATTTAGCCATTGCCCTGTCTTCCGCTGTTCTATTTGGGCCGCAAGTCGGCATGTATGCCTTTTTTGGAGTCATTATTAATGGATTTGTGATTGATTATGCACTTCAGCAATTCAATTCAAACAAGGAAATTGTGATTATCAGCCACCACAGTGATGAAATTAAGACCTATATTGTTCATGAACTGGGGAAGGGTGCAACCATTCACACGGCAACCGGTGCCTTCACTTCAGATAAAAAAGAAGTCATTACAACCATCCTGGGCAGAAAAGATTTTACAAAGCTGAAAAGCTATATTACCCAGGTTGATAATAAGGCATTTATTACAGTCCATACCATGAATGAAATACTCGGCCAGAACTTTAAGCGGCTGGCATAACAGTAAAGCTTCATCCTTAAAGGATGGAGCTTTATTTAGTTTAGTGAACCTATTATCCCATCAATCGGTCCCTTTAAAAATACTCAGAGAGTTTTCCTTCATGATATTCCTGTGATTAATGGAAGTACTGGCTTATCTGCAGCTATGCCTAGAAACGTATTCCGTATAGGGAGTTTAGAGATAACGCGCGGTAAAATCAGATGCGATTGCCCTCATTAGTCCATCCGTGTTAACGCGGCGGTTTTTTCCATTAAGTGTGAATAATGACAATCAGCAAAAATCAAATTAAGAAATGTGACACTATTTTTAAAAATAATACCATTATTCCCAAGTTATTTATGGTATTATTTTCCCATTACATATTTTTATAAGAGGTGCTTTCACTTGTTATTCAGAAAAAATAAAAATACAGAAATCACTCAAAAATTTTCAATTGGAACTGGAGAAATTAATATTCCCAGAGGCAGTGATGTAGAAAAGCAAATACACATGATTGGGTTAACAGTTTATGATCTGCAAATTATTAATGGCCTCAAACCCTATATAGAAAAGAACATCAATACAATAGTCGACCAATTCTATAAAAATCTAGAAAGAGAACCTGTCTTATTAGATATTATTAATAATAATAGTTCTATTCAAAGATTAAAGATAACATTAACAAAGCATATTGTTGAAATGTTTGAAGGAGAAATAAACGAAAACTATTTACATAAAAGGATCCGCATTGCCAATATGCACGTTAAAATAGGTTTACAGACTAAATGGTATATGTGTGCGTTTCAGGATATGCTCCTGTCTATCATAAATATCATTGAAGAAATTTCTGATAAACATCCAGATTATATTTCTATGATCAAAGCAGTTTCAAAGCTCCTCAATCTGGAGCAGCAGCTGGTTCTAGAGGCTTATGATGCTGAAAATGAGAGAATTAAAAAGGAAGCTGAGGACCATAAAGCCTTAATCCGAAATAATGTTGCCAGTGCATCTCAAAATCTGGCTGCCGTTTCGGAACAAACCAATGTATCCTTTCATCAGCTTCAAAATCAAGCACAAGACATTGTTTCAATTGCCTATAGAGGTTCAGAGCTTTCTTCCCTTGCAGATGAAAGTGCCCGAAAGGGGCAGGAACAACTGGGCAAGCAAACAACTCATATGTTGAACATCCAAGGAGCTGTTCAAGATATTATTGCAGATGTTCAAGTCCTCCTGGAAATCTCAAAACAGATGCAGGAAATTACCGATATTGTAACAGGAATTGCCGATCAAACTAACCTGCTTTCTTTAAATGCAGCTATTGAAGCAGCAAGGGCAGGAGAGCACGGTCGGGGATTTTCTGTGGTAGCAGATGAAGTACGCAAACTATCCGAAGAGACGAAGAAATCAATCACAAACGTATCATCACTTATTGCCAATACAAATGCACACACTGAAAAACTAACTGAATCCGTATCGAAAATCAGTGAAGCCGTAAAAAATGGCAGCAGCAACCTGAAAGAATCAGACGCCTATTTTCATAATATCCATACCAACATGCGAGAAAGCAGGAAACAGAATAACCAAATTGAAGAAGAGCTGCTCTCATTCGTGAATGTCGTAAATGAAATAGGAGATGCTTTTCAGCAGGTAGCTTTATCTGCTGATGAATTAACCATGATTACAAATGAATTGGAATGAACACTTCGCGGTCCTAATGGGCCGCTTTTTTTGTTTGCCTAATTTTGGTTTTAAATCAACCCCTTGTGGAAAAAGGGTAAAAAAGGAGGCGTTAGCATGAAGGTGATTGTAATCGGTGCCAATGGGGATGTCGGTGAGCATGTAATCAGGAAGCTCGCGGAAAAGAAGCATGAAACTCTTGCCGTTGCGGCAAATGAAAACCAAATTGAAGATCTGGTCAAGCTGGGAGCAGCACAGGCAATTGTTTATGACGAGGAAAAGCTGATCCCCTATCTTCAGGCTTCAGATGCAGTGATTTATTTAACAGGCGTCAATCCTAAAAAACATACAGGCAAAACTGTTATGGTCGATCACCAATCTATATCCGATATCATCCAATTGGCGCAAAAATCAGGTGTCAGGCGATTTGTGATGATGAGTGCAGTCAAAGCGGAGGAAAGCGAAACAGACCCTTCACGCAAAATTGCCGCGAAGGATCTTCCCGAGGATATGCTTAAAGCTGCCAACTTAGTGTACACAGTGATCCGGATTGGCCAATTAACGGACAATCCCGGGAACGGAACCATTACCCTGGCGGAGAAAATCCATGACCGAGAGGCTGAGATTCCGCGCGAGGACGCTGCTGAAGTTCTTGCAGAGTCCCTTGACAAAGAAGCGATCTTTCATTCAACCATTGAAGCAGCCTCGGGAGACACCCCTATCAGTGAAGCCCTAAGCCAGTTTTAATAGAAGGAGGATAAAATGAGTTTAACAGATTACCTTGTCATTGCATTATTCGTATTTATCTCATTGGTTATTTTTGTGCCTGTCATTCTACTTATTTATTGGTATGTAAAAGATGACAGGCAGAAACAGCACTCCATCCTGAGGAACTTCCCGGTAATCGGAAAGGTGCGCTACTTCGCAGAAAATGTGGGGCCTGAGCTAAGACAGTACCTGTTCAATAATGATACAGAAGGCAAGCCGTTTTCCAGAAAGGAATACCAGGATGTTGTCAAGGCCGGCAAATACAAAGAAAGATTAATAGGCTTCGGTTCGATAAGAGATTTTGATGAAGAAGGCTTTTATATACGAAATACCCTGTTCCCCAAACTGGTTGATGAAATGAAGGTGGATAATACAAGGAAAATAAACACACGTGTCTATAAGGTCGATGGGGATAATCTTTTTTCAAGAAAGGAGCACAGCGAGGAAAAATTGGCTGATCCTTACTATCTTCGGGATGAGGATGCGGTTGTGCTGGGAGAAAAAAGCTGCCGTCAGCCATTCAGAGTTAAGGGTCTTGTGGGACAATCGGCCATGAGCTATGGATCCCTCGGTGAAAAAGCCATCACGGCCCTTTCCAAAGGGCTTGGCCTTGCAGGGGGAACCTGGATGAATACGGGTGAAGGCGGCCTGTCTCAGTATCATTTGGCCGGCAGCCCGGACATCATTATGCAAATCGGCCCTGATATGTTCGGTGTCCGAAAGGCCAACGGGGAATTTTCATGGGAAGAATTTAAAAAGAAAAGCGAAATCCCTGAGGTCAAGGCCTTTGAACTCAAGCTTGCACAGGGTGCAAAAACCCGCGGCGGCCATGTGGAAGGCGAAAAAGTAACCGAAGAAATCGCTAGTATCCGGCTTGTCGAAGTCGGCAAAACCATTAACAGTCCAAACCGTTTCTATGAATTTGATAATGTCCCTTCCATGTTCGAATTTATAGAGGAGCTCAGAAGTGTTGGCGGAAAGCCTGTCGGTATGAAAATTGTAGTAGGTGACCTGGATGCTCTTGAAAACATGATTTCCTATATGAATGAGAGCGGCAAAGGCCCTGATTTCATTACAGTGGATGGCGGTGAAGGCGGAACTGGGGCGACTTATCAGGAGCTTGCAGACAGCGTGGGACTCCCAATCCAATCAGCCCTGACAGTTGTCGATGAAATGCTGAGGGAGTATGGGGTACGGGACCGTGTAAAAATTATCGCTTCCGGTAAATTAATCACTCCTGATAAAATTGCCATTGCACTTGCGATGGGAGCGGATCTGGTCAATATTGCCCGCGGTTTTATGATCAGCGTCGGCTGCATCATGGCGGGGGTCTGCCATACCAATCACTGCCCGGCAGGGGTGGCAACAACCGACAAAAAGCTTCAAGATGGATTGATTGTTGAGGAAAAGCATTACCGGGTCTGCAACTATGTCATTTCTCTCAGAGAAGGGTTATACAATCTGGCGGCAGCTGCAGGAATTGATAACCCCACCCAATTTGAAAGAAAACATATTGTCCATAAAGATAAATTCGGAAGAGTGTCTCCAATCGAAGATATTCTGCATGCCGCCAAACGCGCACAGCTGCAGAAAGAAAACTGAACAAATTGAAGCCCGGTCCTGAATGGTCCGGGTTTTTATAAGAAATAAGATTTACCATCCAAACCTTTTTCTTACATAAAAACAGGACTATCGTGTTATTTTGAGGTTATCATTCGAAATCCCCCGGCAATAAAGGTATAATTTAGTTTGGTTAAAAAATAGATACCGAGAAAAAATGTGTTTACATAAGGGAGGATTTTAGGATGGGATGGGTAATTGCCATATTATTTGGTTCAGCAGTCGTGCTGCTCATTTTATCGTTTTTAAAAACGGCGCAGTCGAAATCAAATATTGAGCAGCAAATTGACCAGGTCACTTTTACACTAAAAAATGAAATTCATGAGCTCCAGCAGCAAATCAGAAATATTGAATTGGATGCTGAGATTACAGCAAAGCAATCCGGGGCAATGAGCGGTCCTTCAGAAGAAAGACTGCTGCTTCGCGAAGTACTGGATATGCATAAACGCGGATATTCCAATGAAAGCATTGCATTAAAAAAACAGCTTACACCGAACGAGGTCGACCTGATGCTCCTGCCTTATACAGCGAACAAAGGTGAAAGGAGCATGGTTGCCCAATGACACCGAATACCTTGCGCAGTTTTGCAGCAGGCCTTTTAGCGGCGGCCATCTTGACAGGAAGCGTTTACCTTTTTGGACCTTCTGAAGCAAAGAGTACAGAAAAGCCTTCTGATAAAACTGAGAAAGCAGAAAAGCTGTCAGATAAAGAAATGATTGAATTGCTCGCATCTAAAGGCTACGTCATCAACACGGAAGATGAATGGAGCAAACAGCTCGCTGCAGCAGCAAAGTCCAGCGAGAAAAAAGATGAAAAAGCAGAAGAGAAAACTGAGGATAAAACAGGTGAAAAAGTTGTTTACCGGACTATTTTAACCGTATCAATGGGAATGACCAGCATTGACGTGGGGAATGCGCTTGAAAAAGCCCATATTATTGAAAGCGGAATTCAATTCTATAAAGATGTAGAAAAACGCGGTCTTGAGAATGATTTGCGTCCCGGCACGTTTGAAATAGAAAGCGGAATGACGACTGACGAGATTATTTCAGTTATATTTAAGTAAGATAAAGCTCCTTTTCTGGTGAAAAGGAGCTTTTTTTCTATATTTCACTCGCAAAAATGATTAATTTGGCGGCAAAGGAACCCTTCTGTGTGCTTAACGCCAATTTATGTGCGGATAAAAAAATTTATGTGCGCATCAAAACAGAGACTCCTTACTCTTTCAAAAACCCGCGGATAGCCTCTGCCAGTTCCTCCGGTGCTTCGTACATGCTCATGTGCCCCGCATCATTAATAGTCACCTGCTTAATGTTAGATCCTTTAACTGCAAATGATTTTTCTGGAGGGACAATCTGGTCTCGTTCTCCAGCGACAATTAACACTGGGAGCTTTGTACTTTTCAAGACATGACTGCGGTCACCGCGCAGTTTCATTGCTTTCAGGGAAGCCTTTGCACCTTCAGCTCTTGTACGATAGCCAATTTCTTTTGCCATTTGAATTTGGTCCGGATGTTTCTCCCCTGGTGCAAAAAGCTTCGGCACCAGTCCATCTATAAAGGATTCCATTCCCTCCTTATCAATTTTACCGGCAGCGACATCCCTTCCCTTTTTCCCTTCTTCAGAATCCGGGCTGGCTGTTGAATGGATAAGTGAAAAGGATTTCAGCTTGTCCTCAGACGCTTCAGCAAATGCAAGGGCTACATAACCGCCCAATGAATGGCCGAAAAGAGATACTTTTTCAAGTCCCAGCTCATCCATAGCTCCTTTGATTGCTTCTGCCATCTTTTCAATAGAGGGCTCACCCTCTGGCAGCCCTGAAACTCCATGTCCCGGAAGATCCATCGCAATCACGCGAAAGTTCTCCGCCAAAAGTGGAATCACCCTTGCCCAGTAATCTTTGCTGCCGCAAAATCCGTGCAGCAATACAAGCGGCTCCCCTGTTCCTTCACCATAGTATGAAATGACTGTTCCATTTACATCTATTCTTTTTGCGTCCATTCAGATGGCCTCCTTTAGTTTGCAAGCAAATCCTGATATTCGCTCTTTCGGTCAAAAACAGCTTTGGCATATGAGCAGGCAGGCACAATCTTATATCCCTTGCTGCGCGCCTCCTGAACGACGCTTTCCAGCAGCTTTCCTGCAATTCCCTGTCCGCGCAGGGAGTCGCTTACATATGTATGGTCTATGGTTATGACAGAATCGCCGCTTGGAATATACGTAATTTCAGCAATCATATTTCCTTTATCATCATTCATAAAAAAACGGTTTTCTTCTCTTTGTATATCTGTATTCATCGCATTTCCTCCTTTATTTGTATATGTCCTTATACTTGATGTTAACATACTGTCTTCGGAATTATTTGAATATCCCTTCCTATATCTTCCCTGCTTAATAAAACTTTTAAACTTTAGTTTTCTTGCGGGTACTAAATAAACTCTTGCATTGCATGCTGCCGCTGCTGAGGGAATCAATCTTTCAGGGACATCTATATAAAAGAAATCCCTTTCTGCTATTAAAACAGAAAGGGATTTCTTTATCTTAAATCTTATCGGGCATTATTAATATCTATGCAATTACTCTATACCAGCGGTAAATAAAATATCCTCTATTTCTTTGTATCCTTTTCTTCTGGCAAGCTCAATCGGCTTCACACCATATTGGTCTGTAAGACTTGTATCAGCTCCATGTTCAAGCAATAGCTTTATGATGGCCTGCTGCGTTTCTCCTCCATCATTCAAAACAATGGCTTCAATCAAAGGTGTCCATCCGCAATAATTGGTATGATTTACGTTCATATCTGTAGATGTTAAAAGCTCCCGAACTACTTCTAAATGGCCCTTTTCGCAGGCAGGAGTAATACCCACTCCGCCAAATCTCGTTAAGAGATTAATATCAGCCCCAGCGCTAATCATCATTTTTACTAACTTTAAATCTCCATGAATGCATCCATATAAAAATGGGTTTAAGCTGGTTTGATCTTGAAGATTAATGTCTGCTCCTGACTCCGCCAGAAAATGAACCAAATCATAATGCTTATTTATCGAAGCAATCAAAATGGCCGTTCGTTTTTTCTTATCCTGCAGATTAATATCAATGCCGCTCTCTATACAGGCTTTCAAACATTCAAGGTCACCATTTTCTGCTGCTTCGAATAACACAAGGCTATCATCAATTTTTAACATATGATCCTCCGTAAAATATGGTATTTATACCAGGAAACGCTTTTATGTCAGCTGTCCTGCCACCACTTTCCCTCTAAAAATTACCGCTTCTCTTTCAGGTGTTCTAGCAACTGCTTCTGCCGAACACGAAGCATTGACTAATACCAAGTTTGCCTCTTCTCCCTTAAGCGGCCAACTCATCTCTCCATCCTTGTTTAATGGAACAGGGCCCCCAGTGGCCCATTTTAATGATTGAGCCAGAGAAATTTCATCGCTCTTGCGATAAAGTTCACCATACCTCGTTACTTTTTCCAGCAGATCTCCATTCCCGAAAGGCCCCCAGGAATCATAGAATCCATCACAGCCCAGATAAACATTTACACCTTTCCTGTCCAAGAGTTCAATTGGCGGAAGAGATTTTGTTATAGGAATAGTGGACATGATCGACATTCCAAGCTCATTCAATCTTTCCGCCATTTCTTCCGCTTGCGGGACTGGTACTTCCCCTAAACAAAATGCATGGCTTACAGCAGCACGATTGTGCCACTTTGCTTCGTCTATCATTTCAGCAAATTTATCAATGGTATATAATCCGGCATGTCCGCCATCATGTAAATGGATATCTATATCTGCATCAAATTCTGTACTCAGATTCATGACTTCATACAGTGACTTTTCAATGTTGCGGTCAATTCCTGCAGGATCAAGACCGCCTACAATACTGGCTCCAGATCTCATCGCTTCTTTCATGAGAGGAATTACATGTTCCCTTAAAAGACCATGTTGAGGGAAAGCTACAATTTCGTATGTCAGTTTGCCGGAGTAGTCTTCTAGAGCTTCTCTTACGCCCTCCAGGTTCTTCAAGCCAATATAGGGATCAATATTCACATGGGTACGAATATGAGTTGACCCCTTAGAAAGGAGAAGCTCAATCATTTTGCTAGCCCGCTGTTTAGCTGTTGGCGCCAATTCCGCAAGCTCCATTGCTTCATACCGTAAACGTTCCTCTAAGTTTTTGACCGGCCTGCATGCCTTCCAATCAAGAGATAGATAGGTCTTATCAAGATGGTTGTGCATTTCTTTAAAAGATGGCAGTGCCAGAAATCCTCTTCCGTCCACCTTTTTTTCATTATCGGAAATTTTATAATTGCTGCTGTGTCTTTCTATGATTTTTCCATCTTCAATTTTCAAATGAAAGAGTTCTGTTGTTGTGGTATAAGCTCCCTTGTCATCCTGAAGATATCCTGTTTCAAGCTTTATATTTGTTAACCAATGGGAAGTTGACACTATATATCCTCCTTTTTGCTCTTAAACTATGAATTTATCAGGTTTTTTTCACTTCGTTTGCTTTCTACCTTATTGCCTTTGAAAAATAATGCCTCAACCGGTGCTCTTCTTGCAATTGCCTCTGCTGAACAAGTCGCATCAACAAGCATCATCGTTGCATCGTCGCCGACTTTTGGCCAAACCCGTTCACCAGCTTTATTCAGGGGAGTAATCCCGCCAGTTGCAAACTTCAAGACTGATGATAAAGAATATTCATCAATCATTCGGAACCTTTCCGCAAGGGTCCCCAGTTTCTGTATGGTGTTTCCTGTTCCGAACGGGGACCAGTGATCGGTGATGCTGTCATGGCCTACTGAAACGGGAATACCGTAACGATCAAGGGCAGGAACCGGAATAGTTGTACGATTAATTGGAATGGTAGTGGTCACGTCAATTTCCTGCTCTTTCAATATTGCCGCCATCTCAGCCAATGCATCTCCGGACAGATCAGCTAAAGCAATTCCATGGCTAATGGTTGCTCTTCCTTTCATGCCTGCTTCTTTTGTATAATCTGCCATTCTCTCGAATGTAAAAGCTCCCAATGAGTTAGGATCATGAAGATGGATATCGACTCCCTTATTATGCTCTGCCGCAATTTCAAAAATGGTGTGCAGGGACTTTTCAATATTTCTGTCCACGGTAGCTGGATCCACTCCGCCAACTAACGTGGCACCATTTTTCATAGCATCCCGAATTAACTGAACAGAATCACTTCTAAGCAGTCCATGCTGCGGAAACGCAACAATTTCATATGTAAGGACATCTTCATATTTTTTTAGTGCATTGACTGTAGCTTCCAAGTTTTTCAGGCCAATTACAGGGTCAACATTACAATGTGTACGAATATGGGTATGGCCATTTTTTAAATATAGCTCTATCATTTTTTCAGCACGTTCTTGTGCGGTTGAGAGAAGCTTTGGCAAAAGCTCCTTTTCCTCTTCTAGTCTAGTGAAAATACCTTTTGTGATTGGAGTGCAGGCTTTCCATGGCCCTCCGTAATAGGTTTTGTCAATATGAATGTGCATATCTCTTAAAGAAGGAAGCAGAAGCTTCTGTTTTGCATCAATTTGGTGTTCATTAGAATCTGGGGCAAGCTGTGAAATTTCTGCAATTTTTCCATCTTCGATTTTCAAGTGGAAAATTTCTGTGCTTGTGCCTGTAATTTGTTCATTTTCGCTGATGAATCCTGTTTCTAGCCGAACATTTGTAATCCATAGAGCTGTCATTCTGATTCCCCCTTAATATTGAAAATGAAGGAAAAGCACTTTTGCTTCAAAAGTACTTTTCCGGCTCACTCTTAATTTCTATTTACTTAATAACTGCATCATCAATCATTAAATAATTGGCAGCATTAAGCCAAAAGCCGCTTACGTTTTTGCTGTGCGCAGCCATATGTTCATAGTTTCGGATTGGTATATAGACCGCATCCTCTAATTCCATTTGCATCACTTTTTCATAAAGGTCCTTCCGCTTTGCTTCGTCAGTCTCTCTGCGTGCTTCTTCGATGATTTTGTCTACCTCCGGGTTGCTGTAATAGAAATGGTTTCCAGGAGGTCCCTGTGATGCCGTATGGAAAAGATTATACTGATTATAATCCCCATCTCCCGTGGCATTTCCCCATCCTCCGATAAATAAATCATGCTCAGATTTATCGATTGTATCAATATATGCTCCATATTCCATTACTTGAATTTCTACCTCAACGCCAATTCCCTTTAATTGCGATTGAATAACTTCAGCCATATTAATGCGTTCTTTTCTATCACTTGTCAGTAATTTAAGCTTTAGTCCGTTTTCATATCCTGCTTCTTTTAACAATTTCTTCGCTTCATTTAAATCATAATCATAAGGCTTAACATTTTCACTGTGGCCAAACACCTTTGGACTCATCGCTGCATTAGCAAGTGTCCCCACATTGTTGTAAACCCCTTTAATGATTGCTTCTCTCTCAACGGCATGGCTGATTGCTTTGCGGACTTTAACATCATCCAATGGTTTTTTCATCGTGTTAAATCCGATGTATTCAACTGCAAGCCCCTCAGCCCGGAGAAGTCCCATCGAATCAGAAGCCTCAATTCTCTCAATTTCTGTAACAGGCACCTGATCATTAATATGTGCTTCCCCAGTTTCAATCATAGCCAGCCGGGTCGCATCTTCAGGTACAACCTTAAAAACTACCTCATCAATATTTGGCTGTTTTCCCCAATAGTTTTCATTTTTCTTCAAGGAAATTTCCTGTCCAGTTTTCCAATCTTTAAAAACAAACGGGCCTGTACCAACAGGTTTCTCTGCAAGCGACTCCTGGTTTTCGGCCAGCGCCTTTGGACTTATGATGCTTCCCTCGCTGCTTGCAAGAATTGAAAGCAGTGGAGCATATGGATAATCAAGCAATAATTGCACTGTGTATTCATCCATTACTTTTACTTCATTAATCATCGCGAATTTCTCACGCTGAGGAGACCCGGTGTTGGGATCCAGCAAACGGTCAAAGGTGGCCTTCACTGCTTCAGCGTTAAACGGTGCACCGTCATGAAAGGTTACGTCTTCTTTTAGTTTAAACTCCCAGGTCGTATCATCAATGACATTCCATTCTGTTGCCAGCAGCGGCTGAATGTTCATATCTTTATCTGGTTCCACTAAAGTTTCATATACTTTTTGATAAATAATATTTGCTGAAGGAATGTCTGTTATAAAGTGAGGATCTAATTTTGTTGCATCTGATAAACGGACAACTGTCAATGTACCTCCATCCTTTTTACCTTCGGATTCATTGCCAGCTTCCTGCTCTGTTTTTGTTTGTGTAGAGCATGCTGTTGACAGCAGCATCATTAAGCATAGGAAAATCATTAGCATTCCCTTTCGAAAGTGCTTTCTATCTTTCTCCATTTTTCTCTCCCCTTTTTTAATAAATAATTCCGGTAATAAATTCAATGTTCACCGTCCCTCCCTAATTGCTTATCTGCATTATAGAAGATGATGCATTTAGATATTTACAGAATATTTACCTTATTTTTAAATATTTTGACAACTCTTTTAAAAAATATTTACTTTACAGGTAATTTTGATAATTTTAACTAAACGTTTGCAATCACTCTTTCTTTTGAAAGGAGGAATATTGTTTTTCATTTTAGTACTAGAAAAAAATTTTAGGGGGGAAATAAGATGACAGTTCAAGTAAAAACGGAGCAGCCAGAAATAACTGTAAAGACATTGATCAGCTCCAAAGATTCTAGAATTAAAGATTTTCTTTCTATATTGATTCAAAATAAAGCTGCCCTGGCAGGCGCCATCATTATTTTTGTTTACCTGTTAATGGCGGCATTTGCACCGCTGCTGGCTCCATATAGCCCATACGAAATTGATTTGGAAAATAAGCTGACTCCTCCATCTGCAGACCATTGGATGGGAACAGATGATAAAGGAAGAGATATTTTAAGCCGGATTCTTTATGGTTCCAGGCTATCAATGGGGGTTGGATTTGCTGCTGTGCTATTCGGAGCATTTTTCGGAATTATTTTTGGTCTTGTTGCAGGTTATTATGGCAAATGGGTTGACACCATTATCATGAGGATGATGGATGTTATGCTTGCATTCCCAGGGATTCTTCTTGCCCTAGCCATTATTGCAGCATTGGGTCCAAGTCTGATTAATGTGACCATAGCAGTAGGGGCTTTTTCGGTACCTTTATTTGCCAGGATTGTCCGCGGATCTACTTTAGAAGTAAAGCGCCTTGAGTATATTGATGCAATCCGATCGCTTGGCGCCTCTGATTTTGTCATTATTTTCAAGCATATTTTCCCGAACATTCTATCACCTATTATTGTTCAAGGGACTCTGCGTTTAGCTACTGCCATTCTATCAGCAGCTGGATTATCATTTCTTGGACTTGGTGCACAGCCGCCTTCTCCTGAATGGGGAACCATGCTCAGCAGCGGGAGGGATTTCTTATTCTCAGCACCATATATCGCTCTGTTCCCTGGTCTCGCTATTTCCATCCTCGTCCTTGGATTTAATATTTTTGGTGATGGCTTACGTGATGCTTTTGATCCTCGGATGAAAAAATAAAAGCTTTGAGGAGGTTACATCTATGCTGATGTTTATATTACGCCGGATTTTACAAACCATCCCGGTCATTATTGGAGTTACTTTTGTTGTCTTCTTCATTATGCAGCTCGTTCCAGGTGATCCTGCAGTACTTCTTGCTGGTGAAGGCGCTTCAAAAGAAACAATTGAAGCTATTCGTGAACAGCTTGGATTAAACCAGCCTTTATATATCCAATACTTCGAATACTTAACGAATGTGTTTAAGGGGGATTTAGGCGTCTCCTTAAAAAACAGCCAGCCTGTTCTTGATGAAATATTGGTAAGACTGCCAATTACGATTGAACTCGCCTTCTTTAGCATCATTATCACAATCGTGCTGGGAATGGCAGCAGGTATTATTTCAGCTGTTAAGCCTTATTCTTTGACCGATGTCAGCGTCATGCTTGTTGCACTCTTAGGCATTTCACTTCCAAGCTTCTGGTTTGGTCTCATGCTTATGTATTTCTTCTCTGTTAAGCTTCAAATTTTGCCTGTTGCAGGATGGGACAGTCTGCTCCATGTCATCTTGCCGGCTGTTACTCTTGGAGCAGGCGGTGCAGCAATTGTCGCAAGGATGACCAGGTCGAGCATGCTGGAAGTTATTCGCCAGGATTATATTCGAACAGCACGTGCAAAAGGGCTTCGCGAGCGAATCATTATTTCTAAACATGCATTAAGAAATGCACTGATCCCAGTGATTACGGTTGTAGGACTTCAGTTTGGCGCACTCCTTGGCGGTACAGTATTGGTGGAATCGATCTTTGCTATTAATGGACTTGGAAGAATGATTGTCGATGCAATTCGAATGCGAGATCTGCCAATGGTCCAGGGAGGAGTTCTATTTGCCTCACTTATTTTCGTAGTTGTGAATTTATTTGTAGATGTCTTTTATCGGTTCTTCAATAAACGCATTGAGCTAAATTAATTAGGGGTGGTGACTGGACATGAAAGAAATAAACAAGCCAATACTTGAAGTAAAAGGGTTAAAAACCCATTTCACAACAAAGCGGGGAGTCAGCAAAGCGGTTGATGGCATCGATTTTACACTGCATAAGGGGGAAACGCTGGGAATTGTAGGTGAATCCGGATGCGGGAAAAGTATGACCTCCCTCTCCATTCTCCGCCTTATTCCTTCTCCTCCGGGAAAAATTGCCGGGGGTTCCGTTCTTTTTAAAGGAAGAGATTTAGTAACAATGCCAGAGGATGAAATGAGAAAAATTCGAGGGAATGAAATATCCATGATTTTTCAGGAGCCGATGACATCCTTAAATCCAGTAATCCCGGTTGGAGAGCAAATTGCAGAAGCTTTAAGGCTGCACCAAAAGATGGGGAAAAAAGCTGCATGGGATAAATCAGTTGAAATGCTGAAGATGGTTGGAATCCCCTCTCCTGAAAAAAGGGCGAAACAAGAGCCATTCCAATTGAGCGGCGGGATGCGCCAGCGTGTCATGATTGCTATGGCTCTTGCATGTACACCTGAGGTATTAATAGCAGATGAGCCAACGACTGCCTTGGATGTTACGATTCAAGCACAAATACTGGAGCTGATAAAAGAGCTGCAAACAAAGATCGGAATGGGTGTTATCATGATTACCCACGATTTGGGAGTTGTGGCAGAAACTTGTGATAAGGTAGCCGTAATGTATGCCGGCAATATAGTCGAGCATGCTTCCACAGAGCAGATATTTGCTGCTCCAAAGCACCCGTATACCCAAGGTTTATTGAACTCATTGCCTAAAATACATGAAGATCAGGAAGAATTAATTACAATAGATGGCAGTGTCCCCAGCCCTTACAATATGCCTGCCGGATGCCGGTTCGCCTCTCGATGCCCTTATGCGGAAGATATATGTGCTGCTCAACAGCCTGATCTTGTTGCCTATTCTGATGATAGTAAAGTAAGCTGCTGGAAATACACCGACAAGTGGACTGGCAAAAGAGAGAAAGAAGGGGTTGTCTAATATGAACATGGCCGCAGAAAAAAATATCATCCTGCAGGTAGATCGATTAAAACAATATTTCCCGGTTAAAAAGGACTCTATCTTCAAGCCAAAGACATATGTAAAGGCGGTAGACGATATTTCATTTGAGCTTTTTGAAGGTGAAACATTAAGTATAGTCGGGGAGTCAGGCTGCGGGAAATCAACAACCGGACGTGCCATTTTAAGGCTTGATGAACCTACTGACGGAAAGGTTCTTTATATGGGGAAAGATATTTTAACGCTAAATAAAAAGGATATGAGAAAACTTAGAGGTGATTTGCAGGTAATATTTCAAGATCCTTTTGCTTCTCTTAATCCCCGTCAAACGGTGAAGCAAATTTTGAATGAAGCCATGGCCATTCAGAATGTGGTTGAAAAATCAAAGCGAAAGGAAAGAATGCTGGAACTGCTGGGCTATGTTGGACTTCCTCCAGAGGCGCTTGACAGATATCCGCATGAATTCAGCGGCGGCCAGCGCCAGCGCATTGGGATCGCCAGAGCATTGGCCGTCAATCCGAAATTAATCATTTGTGATGAAGCTGTATCTGCCCTGGATGTATCTATCCAGGCACAAATTCTCAATCTATTAAAGAAGCTGCAAAAGCAGTTTAAATTGACCTTTCTTTTTATCTCTCATGACCTTAGCGTCGTCAGGCATATTTCAGACCGGGTTATGGTGATGTATCTGGGAAAAGTGGTTGAGATTGCAGAGAAAAAAGAAATGTTCGATTCTCCGCTTCACCCGTATACAAAAGCGCTTCTCTCGTCAATTCCAGTCCCGGATCCAACTTTAAAAAGGGACCGTGTTATATTAAAAGGAGATGTACCATCGCCAATTGATCCTCCTGGAGGCTGCAGGTTCCATACACGCTGTCCTTTTGCTGCAGAAAAATGCAAACAGGAGGAACCTCCCCTTAGGGAGCTGGTTAATAATCACTTTGTAAGCTGTCATTTCG
The DNA here is from genome assembly GCF_038002165.1 of Cytobacillus sp. FSL H8-0458. Taxonomy (NCBI): domain Bacteria; kingdom Bacillati; phylum Bacillota; class Bacilli; order Caryophanales; family Bacillaceae; genus Cytobacillus; species Cytobacillus sp. FSL H8-0458. Next base: position 3,165,831 of record NZ_JBBOBR010000001.1, read on the forward strand.
CTGAAACTCTTCCAGTTTAATACAAATACCTCTATTTTGTATAAAATGTTATATTAAAAAAGGGATAGGTTATGATACCTCCCTTTTTTAATACTTAAGGAGAAACGAACCGCATGCTGCCTATTGAATCATTCTCCATATACATTATGTTTTGTGTTCTGGTTCCACTGGCAGGAGCCTTTACCCTGCTATTTTTATTTGTTTTTGAAAAAAGAATTGATTTACTTGAGAAGCAAAAAAGAGAAATAGCGCTGGAAAGTGAATTACAGACAGCTTTATACAATCAATTAAACCAGGAAATCCAGCCGCATTTCTTTTTTAATACTCTAAACTCAATCCTGGCTCTAGCCAGGCTCGACCGCAAAGAAGAATTGATACGGTCCATTGAAACCCTTTCAAAACTCCTGAAATTTAAATATCGGACTTTAAATAACTTTATTTCCATTGAAGATGAACTTACTTATGTTAATTACTATCTGGAGATACAAAAAACTAGATTTAGAGATCGTCTTCATTATGAAATTCAATTGGATAACCATGTGAATAAAGCCATTATCATACCCTTTTTAATACAAACTCTTGTGGAAAATGCTTTTAAGCATGCCTTTGAAAGACATATTGGCGAGGCTTTATTAAAAATAAAAGTAATAAAGATCGAATCATCCATTCATGTTTCAGTGTGGAACAATTCCATAGAGCGCTATGAAACAGGCCCCCTGGATGGCGGGGTGGGGCTGGAGAATATAAAAAGAAGACTTGAGCTATTATTCCCCCATGATGAAACTTCTGTTCAATTAAAAGACCAGGGGGACGGAACAGCTGTTTTGGCAATATTCCCCCACGTTATTTTGTCAGAAAAATTGGAAGGAGAAAGGATGCAATGAATATTTTGCTTGTAGATGATGAACTTATCGAACTGGAACAGCTGGAATATCTCATCAAAAAGAAATTTCCCAATTGGATTCTTTATAAGGCTCAGGATGCCTCTCAAGCTCTTCAAATTATAAAGAAGCATGACATCTTTCTTGCTTTCCTTGATATTCAGCTCCCAGGCAAATCAGGGTTAGATTTAGCTATGGAGCTTTCCTCAGCTGGTGACATTGATTTAATCATGGTTACAGCTTATCAAAATTTTGATTATATTCAAAAATCACTCAGACTTGGGGTAATTGATTATATTACAAAGCCCGTCATTGAAGAGGAATTAATGAGCGTATTGCGAAGGTACGAACGAATCGGCAGTTACTCTGAGCAAATTGTTAAGGCTTTGCAAATTATTCAAAAGGAATACAATGAAAAACTAACTTTAAATTATTTAGCATCTAAGATTCATATCAATTCAGCTTATCTGAGCAGAAAGTTTCATGAGGAAGTAGGAATGGGGTTTTCCGAATACTTAAATGACTTTCGATTAAAACATGCACAAAAAATGCTGATTGAAAGTCCTGAATTAAGCATTAGCAGTATTTCAGAAAAGTGCGGCTTTAACAGTCAGCACTACTTTAGTCAAATCTTTCGGAAAATGACTGGCCTATCGCCAAGGGATTACCGCCTGAAGGAGACTTCACAATGAAGAAAACCGATTTTCAATACTATATTGGCGGGGCATTCCAGCTCGGAATCGGTTTTGGTGTAGTGAGTCTTTTGTCCAGATGGGTAACAGGCAATACCATTCTTTCATCGCCCGAAACATTAATAAAGTACGGACTAACCGGGGGAATCGGCTATTCGCTTATGGGGGCACTTGCACTCATCTTATTTGGAATATTAGCAAAAAAGATTCGAGATCGGTTTCACGACCATCAAACGATTGGAGATGTATTGCGCGAAAGATTGACTCCACGCGGCTACTGGTTCATGATCTCTATTCTTCTTGTGATTAGTCTTCATTCTATATTTGTTCAGGCTATGGGTGCAGGAATCCTCCTGCACATGATTTTTCCCCTGCCTGTTTTTTCTGGTATGGTTTTCTTTTTATTGTTTTGTTTTTTTATTGGGGGAGCAGGAGGCATGCAAAGAATTCATCAACTTGCAGGCATTAATGTTGTGCTCATATTCAGCGCTGTCATCATCATCCCTGTTTACTTTTATATCCAGGAAGGTGTATATCCTGTTTATGAAGGCATTAAATTATATCATCCATACATACTTTATGTTAAAAACACCGAAGCTATTTTGTTTATTTTCACAGCCATTTTAATTGGCTTTGGACAAGTGATTATCGATCGTGCCTCATGGCAAAGGGTTTTTATTATAAAAAAAGAAAAGCTGAGAATTACGTTTACATTAGCGGGTTTAATATGGGCAACTATTCCTCTTGCATTATCATCATTGATCATGATTATTATTTTTGGAAGAAGCTATGATTCCATATCTTCTTTGTTATTTGAGTTAATAGGAAAAATCAATTCAACTTTGCTTATTGTTTTATTTGTCCTATTTTGCTTCAGTGCCATTTCATCTGCCATTAGTGCAGAATTACACGCTATTGTCACATTAATCATTAAAAATATCGCAGGTATGCTTCGCCCTCTCAGCAATAAAGAAAAATGGGGATTCACCTATCTGTTTTCCGGAGCCATTTGTCTATTATTACTTATTATCGTTAGTATCTTGCCTCCATCCCCTATTGAACTGCTGTTTTTTTTCGGTAATATTTATGCTTCCATGATCGTTCCAATGCTGTACATTATACTAGGGAGCAAAACCTTGCCTGCCCTTATTCCCCTTGCTTCTATTATTGGGACTGCCGGGGGATTTGCAGCTTTGCCTATTACGGAAAATATTCTTACGATTTGGATCAGCTTTTCTCTGTCCAGCTTAATTTGCTTAAGTTATTTCATTTACAATCTATTAAGAACGAAGCTGACTATGAACGTCTAGCCGGGGCACCTTTTTTATTATGAATATATATCGTGTTCATTTCTGCATATCGCTCTCTTCCAGAAAATCCGGCTTAGAGCGATATGTTTTTTATAAGACTGCAGATTTAATATCTTGTAATATCCATTGGCAGAGAACCAGCAGCAAATCCAACAAATAAAAATCTATCCTTACCTGTATTGCGCATTCCATGAATCTGATTAGGCTTAGCAAGAATCACCATGCCTTTACTTATTTGAATTTCATTCTCCAAGTCAGGAAAGTAGGTTCCTGTTCCCTCCATACAAACCCACATATCATCTACATTTGAGTGAGAATGCAAGTATACCTCCTGTCCTGGTTCCAGACACCAGACAGCTCCCACTGTTTTATCAGTTTCATAAAAATAGTTCTTTTGCGGTTTCTCAGGATCGAACTTTGCTATTTTATCGATTTCAAAGACTCTTTCTTCCATAATCTTCTGTATGTTTGGCACCGCTAATTCTCCTCTCCTGAAATTTTTTATAGTTCTGCGTCCCGATTGCAATCTTTTGAGTAGACATATGTTAAATTTTCTCTCCCTACAGCATACGCGGCCTGGTGAACATAAGGGCCCATGAAAATATAATCGCCTTTTTTGACTGGGATCCACTTGTTATCGAGATTATACATCCCTTCCCCGGAAAGGATATATGCTCCATGTTCCTGAACATGTGTTTCAATAAACGGGTGGCTCGCAGCAGGATCGAACGAAAGGATATGAAAATTCATATCAAAATCTAAATCAGCAGGCAGCAGATCTTTAATGTTTACATTATGCATATCATCGTAATTCCTGAATTCTATCTTATTTGCATGTCCTGATATAACCCAAGGCTTCCGCCCTTCAAGAGGTCGATATTTCTGCTTGTATAAAAAGAGCTTAGAATCCCCATCATTCATATTTTCCAAATACATTTTCACTCCCGGCGGACAATAAAGGTATCCGCTTTCCTCCAGGATAAATTCTTTTTCCTCTGCAGAAGCTTTTACTTGTCCCTCCAATATGTAAACAAATGTCTGTACTCCTTCCTGTCCGCCGAAACCTTCTTTATTTCCGCCTCCTTTTTTCATTGTCACATAATAGTCAACAAAGCTTGCCCCAAGCTTAGGAGAACCTAAAATAGAAATAAGGCAATGATGAAATCCAGGAATAACATTGTTCACTAATCCTTCAGGTGCAATTAAGGCATACTTCCCATGTTCTATTACAGACCTGCTTGATAATAAATCTTTTGGATAGCCCATACATAACTCCCCTTTTCATGATTATTTATAAGCCAGTTCATATAACGTGCTGATCAGTGCTTTAACTCCTTCGGCTAAATCAGCAGGCGCAGTATATTCACCAGGGTTATGGCTAATGCCCTTTTTACTCGGCACAAATAGCATAGCCGCCGGAATGGAGGCTGCAAAAATTTGTGCATCATGGCCTGCACCACTATGCATTACTTTATAGCTCAAATTTTTTTCCTTGCACTTCTTCTCAATTATTTCCGTAATTTCAGGATCCATTGGGACCGGATCTGTATCAAGCCATTTTTCAATGACCGTTTCAACCCCATGCTCTCGTGATATATCATTTATTTTTTCTATAAATCTTTCAGTAAAATGGGATATTGTATTTTTATCAATATGGCGCAGATCTAAAGTAAACGCAGCTTTTCCCGGCACCACATTTGCAATGTTAGGTGAAATATCAACCCTCCCGACGGTTGCTACCAGCGGGTCACCATATTGATCTGCCATATTAAGTGTTTCATATATCATTTGGCTGGCAGCATACACAGCATCTCTGCGATATCCCATGGGTGTTGTTCCAGCATGATTGGCTTGACCTTTTACTTCAATTGTAAAACGCCTTTGCCCAACGATGCATTTCACAATACCAACAGATTTTTTCTCAGTTTCAAGAACATTTCCCTGTTCGACGTGGACTTCTACGAATACCTTCAAATCCTGCCGTGGAGATAGGGTTTCATCCCTAAATCTGAACCCTGCCTCATTTATGGCGTCAGAAAAAATTATTCCATTTGAATCTGCAAGATTTTCAACATCCTTTTTATATGCGCATCCTGCAATATTTTTTGAACCCCAAAAGCAATAAGGAAATCTGCTTCCTTCTTCTTCTGCCAGTGAAACAACCTCGAGATTGCGCTCTGGAGTCCCATAATGATCTTTTAAATAAATTAAGGCCAGTACTCCAGCTACAATGCCAAATTGCCCGTCAAAAAGCCCGCCATTTTTCACGGTATCTATATGGGACCCAGTTAGAACGGTCTCTGTCTGATTTACTCCCTTTAATATCCCACTCAGATTTCCCACTTCATCAAACTTTACTTCCAAACCCTCGTCTTCCATCCATCTTTTTAAAGCTTGCTGAGTATCCGTCCATTGCTGGGAGTATAACAGACGGGTAATTCCTCCTTCCGGGTCCTTTGCAAATGAACCCAGCCATTCAAGCCTGTTCACAATATGTTTTGCTAAATTTTCATATTCAAGTTTCCCCTGCAAATTGATTAAGTCTGTCATCCCAAATTCCCCTATCTATAATCTGTCTGCGGACTTTTTGATTTCAGATCATATTCAAAGCTGACCTGCCGTTTTTTAACTTAAGGGCTTTTCCGAGAGGTTTCCCGACAATCCCCTGATCCAAATCATATACAATCCTGCCGCGGACAAGGGTTTTAGTTATCCTGCAATTAATCATCCTCCCAATGTATGGGCTATGCTTATGCCGATAATATAGGCCTTCCTCCTCAACAACATAGGAACGATTTGCATCAATGAAGATGATATCTGCATCCATTGATACTGCTATTTCTCCTTTATTAGGAATGTTAAAACGTTCAGCGGGATTAGAAGAAATCATCCTTGCAAAATGAGTGATTGGCAGCTTTCTTTTCAAAACCGCTTCATCAAACATTAAATCAACGCTGTTTTGACACCCTGTGATTCCTCCCCACACTTCGAAAAAATTATTTGAAGAACTATACTTCATTTCAGGCGGACATGGTGAATGATCAGATGTTAACATATCAATCTTGCCTTCTATTAACTTTTTCCATAGCTTTTCCTGATCCTCTTTACTTCGCAGCGGAGGAGAGCATTTGGCAGCAGGGCCAATTTTTTCGAGCTGTTCAGATGATATTGTAAAATAATGGGGACAGGATTCAAGAGAGACATCCTGACCCGCGCTTCGGGCCTTCATAATTTCTTCTACTGCTTCTGCGGTGCTAATGTGCACAAAATGAATGGGACACTTCGTTTCTTTACCAAAATAAAGAGCGCGTTTCACTGCTTCAACCTCTGTTAAAACAGGCCTTGAAAAGACATAATCTGCAGCAGCTGTCCTTCCCTGCACCGTTAACTCTTCGCCTAATCGATCGGTAATTTGGGCATTTTCTGCATGAATGGATAAAATTCGGCCCAGTTCAGCAATCTTTTTCATCCCTGCAAAAAGGGTATAATCATCCACATTGGAAAAATCATCGGGATTATCGGTTCCACAAGTGGACATAAAGCATTTATATGCCATAACTCCTTCATCTGAAAGCTCTTCAAGCTTTTCAAGATTGCCAGGAACTAGTCCTCCATAAAATGTATAATCAATATAATTTTTCCCCTTGGCTGCTTCTGCCTTTAATTGCAGTGTGTGCCTGTCTATCGTAGCCGGGAGAGCATTCAACGGCATATCCGCATAGCATGTAGTTCCTCCTGCTGCCAGCGCTTTAGTTCCAGTTATAAACCCTTCCCATTCTGTTCTGCCAGGTTCACAAATATGAACATGAGTATCGATCATTCCTGGCATGACATATTGATCAGATGCATCGATAATCTGTTCAGCTTCATGATCAATTGTTTCCGCAATCGCTGCAATTTTTCCATTTATAATGGCGATATCATTCTTTATTACCTCGTCTTTAAGAACCACATTGCCGCCCTTTATAATCAAATCATATATCATCGCATTTCTCCCTTTGCTTTTAATATTTATCCTGTATTTTGTGGAACCTCATAACTGCTTTCTTAAATTGTATAAAAAAATCTAACTATTTTTTTCGGATTCCTTTACCAATTTTTTAGTTTTCTTTACTTCTTCAATTTTTTAGAAATATATAAGAAGACAATTACCAGAGAATGATCAGATCACTCTGGATTTATGCCTTTTTTATCGCAAACTAAATTTCCCTTATAGAACACTGCATGGCGTTCCGCCCTTCTCGCCATAGCCTCTGCTGAACAGCTTGCATCGACAAGGACCATGCTGGCTTCATCACCAGGTGCTGGCCAGATCCGGTTTCCCTTCTGATCAAGCGGCGTTCTGCCCCCTGTAATATATCTGAATGCCTGTGAAAGAGACTTTTCATCCGTCCATCTATACCGTTCAATTAAACGGCCTGCTCTTTCCAGGATATCTCCATTTCCTGTTGGCCACCATGAATCAAAAATATTATCGTTTCCGACAGCAACCTCTACTCCAAATTCACTTAACAGATCAACAGGCGGGATCGCACGTCCAGACGGAAGGCTGGTAACGATCGAAATACGAGCGTCTTTCAGTATCTCTGCCATCTCGGAGGCTTCTCCCCTTGAAACATCACCCAGGCCAAATGCATGGCTAATCGCAACTCTTCCTTCCCAGCCAGCTTCCTTAGTCAAAAAGGCCAGCCTTTTCATTGTAAAAGTCCCAAGGTGACCAGGATCATGTAAATGCAAGTCAATATCTGCATCGCCTTCTACAGCTAAATCCATCAATTGAACAAGTGAGGCTTCAATATTGTTGTCAACAGTAGCGGGGTCGACCGCACCTACAATTCCAGCACCGTTTCTAATAGCTTCTCTAATAAGCTGAGGTGTCCCTGAGCGCAGGAGGCCATGCTGGGCAAAGGCCACAATCTCGGAGCTGGCACAGCTTGAAAATTCCTCCAATGTCTGCTGAACTTCAGCTAAATTCCGTAATTGTACTTCAGGGTAAATATCCACATGGGTCCTAATGTGAGTTGATCCATAAGATATAAGCTGCTTAAGCAATGCTTTTGACCGCTGATAGGTGCTTGAAGACATAGATAACACTGCATTCTTTTCAATTTCACATCGTTCTATGACACCAGATGCAGGAATGCAGGCCATCCATTTATCCCCCATATACGTTTTATCAAGATGGACATGCTTTTCAACAAAGGATGGCAATAACAGCAGTCCGTTTGCATCTTTTATAGGCAGATTATCAGAGGGAGCCTCTAAGTCCTTCGTAATCTTAGCAATGCAGCCGTCCTCTATTAATAAATGAAATTGATCTGTTATAGTACCTGACACTCTATTATTCTCATTTTTGTATCCGCATTCTAATCGCACATTCTTTAGCCAATAGCTATTATTCATTTTCATTCACCTTTCGTGCCCCGGACAAGATAAAAGGGTACCCAGAATGGATATCCCTCTTATCTTAGAGCTTATTTAATTGAAATGTCATTGATCTCTAAGTATCCAGATGGACTTATAGAGAAGCCTTTTACAACTTTTGAAATAGCCGCCATATTCTCAATTACACGAACCGGAATATATACGGATTCTTCCATTTCGATTTCCTGAGTTTTTGCATAGAACTCCATCCGCTTATCCGAATCTTTTTCAGCCCGTGCAGCTTCTATTAAGCTGTCCACTTCTTTATTGCTGTAAAAGAAAGTATTGCCGGCAGCGCCGTGTGAACTGCTATGGAAAAGGTTATATTGATTATAATCAGCATCTCCCGTCGCATTTCTCCAGCTTAAAATAAACATCTCGGAATCACCGCGGTTTACTTGTTCGACAAATGTCCCGTATTCATATACCTGAATGTCCAGTTTGATTCCTATCCCTTTCAGCTGGGACTGAAGAACCTCCGCCATATTGATCCATTCTTTCTTATCCATTGTTTTCAATGTGGATTCAAAACCATTTGGGTAGCCCGCTTCGGCCAGAAGCCTTTTTGCCTCATTGAGATTATATTCGTATGCTTCTAAGCTTTCATGATACCCAAATACCTTTGGCCCCAGCAGTGAATTGGATTTTTTCCCAACATTCTCAAATACTCCTTCCAGAATGGAATCCATTTCAACAGCATGTCCAATAGCTTTGCGGACCCGGGCATCATCGAATGGCTCCTTTTCAACGTTGAACCCAATATATTCTGTACCAAATCCTTCACTGCGGAATATTTCTGCATTTTTGGAGTTTTCCACCGTTTCCATCATTGTGACCGAAAGAGGTTCGGCTATGTGGGCTTCGCCTGTTTCAAGCATGGATATCCTTGTTGTTTCTTCAGGCACAATTTTAAAGATGACTTTATCCAGCTTAGATTGAGTCCCCCAATACTTTTCATTTTTGTTAAAAACAATTTCCTTTCCTGGAGTCCAGGATTCAAATACAAATGGACCTGTCCCAACAGGTTCTTGAATCACTTTCTTTCCATATTTCTCAATTGTTTTTGGTGAGATAATTCCGCCTTCATGACTGGCCAATATGGACAGTAAGGGTGAAAATGGCTCTGATAGTTTAAATTGAACAGTAAATTCATCAACTGCCTTTACTTCTTCTACCATTTTGAATACGACAGCTCTTGGAGAAGCAACCTCCGGATCTAATAACCGGTCAAATGTCGCTTTCACTGCCTCGGCGTTAAATGCAGTCCCATCATGGAATGTAACATTCTCCTTAAGCTTGAACTCCCAAGTTGTATCATCTAACTGTTCCCACTTCTCCGCCAGCAGCGGTTTGATTTCGGCATTTTTATCCCGGCCAACAAGACCCTCATAAATCTTATTATGTGTTACGCTGGCAGCATTGATCGTCGACATAAAATGATGATCTAAATTTTCCGCATCAGATAAACGGGCTATAACTAATGTTCCGCCGTTTTCAGATGCTATTCCCTTGGTGTCCTGACTGCTGTTCACTTGCTTCTTGGTCGAACAGCCTGAAATAAGGATTGCGATCAGCAAAGCTAAAATGACTAACCCTATTCTTTTTTTCACTTTCAAATTCAATCCTCCTTTTTTAAGCCCTTAAGCCTTTATCTAATTATATAAAATATTCTGATTAATCTTTTTCTACTTTCTTTACATGTTTTTAAACTTTTTCTACTACTTATTAAAAATATTAATGTCATTGCTGATTAATAGAATCGACAACTCTGAAAGAAGGCGGCAGCAATTCATTTTCCGGAAGCTCTTGATAATCTCTTTTCAAATAACCTTTTTTCATTTTCATAAAATATTCTTTTGCTTTTCCTTTTAATGCCTCTAAATTAAGGTTGGGTAATTTTCGGTCTTTCATGACTACTTTCCCATTAATGATGGATAACTTGACATCTCTTCCAGTTCCGCTTATCATCACTGTCCTTAGGGGATCATCTAAAACTCCCATATGGAATCCGTCTAAATCAATTGCAATAATATCTGCTTTTGCACCAGCGCAAAGACGGCCCAAATCTTCTCTTCCCAGAAACTTTGCAGCCCCTAACGTAGCAGCACGGTATAGATCTGAGTATGATGAGTCTTTAACTTCTTTATTTACGATCCGGGAAAGCATGCTTCCTGTCCTGATATTCTGGAACATATCGGGAGGAAAGGTGTCTGTTCCCAACGCTAAATTAATTCCTGACTGCTTATATTTTGCAAAGGATTCCATTGCCTGCCCATGCCTTCCAATTATCAATGGGCAATGAATAACAGTTGTCCCCGTTTCCCTCAGAAGTGACAAATCATCCCCGCCGCCTGTTTTTGCCTCACTGTATCCTGCAATAAAATGGGCATGAGGAATCGCCGTTCTGGATCCTAAAAATCCAAGATTATACAAGTGCCTAATTGGCGTTACGCCATATTTCTCAACCATAGTATGGTATTCAAAATCACCTTGGGCCGCATGCAATTTTATCGGAACTTTATAATGATCACTATATTGCTTTGTCCTGAGAAGGCTTTCTTCCGTTTGACTTTCAATCCGCTCAGGTGCAAGCATTCCCCTGACCAAACCATTAAATGAACCATCAAACTCCTCCAAAAAACGCACAGCTCTTTCTAATCCTTGCCTTCCAGCTTCTTCATCCCAATAAATCTTTATATTGCCATCAGCCTGAACGACTCTTATCCCCGATTGATAGCTTGGCCCCAGGTATATGCGCAGTCCCAGGTCAGCAGCATGCCTCGCTGCTGCAGCAAGCTCCTCATATGTTTCTGCCCATTTTTTATAATGTACAGAAGTGATAGGCATAGCTGTTGTAATTCCATGAAGAATCAGCTGTGAATAGGCATATAAAGATTTAAAGGCCTCTTCCTCAGCCGTCATAATTTCATGGTGCCCTTTATTCACATACTTCTCTGACCAAAGCAGATTTTTCTGTCTTGCTGAACTGGCCTCCAAATGCAGGATATCATGATCAATATCGCCTAATGCATTCAAGTCAATAAATCCCGGACTGATTAAAGCGCGGCCGGCATCTATAACTTTATCAGCCTGGCCCGAATAACTTTTTCCAACATAAATAATGGTATCATTTTCAAAAACAACTTCAGCATTTTCTATCAGGACATGATCTTTTCCATCATATCCAATAACATATTTCCCCTTTAGCCTGGTCTTCATTGATGATCCCCTTTCTCCCCAACAGCTTCTTCCGCGTTATGGTCCATTCCATCTCCATAGGTTCGTGTGTGACCCCAAAAATATTTCGTTTGCTTCATGTATCTTTCTAGACCAGCACGCTTAATTGTTGCGTTAGCTTCTTCATTTGCTTCCGCCAAAACTGATTTTTCATCTACGGTCAAGACTGCTCTGTCTTTCATAAGGACCCTGCCATCTACGATAACATGCCCCACATCAGCTGCATAAGCTTGATGGACAAGCCGATGAATATGCATAAATTCAGGTGTTAAGTGCGGCTGATGCATGTTGACAGTTATAACATCGGCCTTTTTTCCCGCTTCAAGTGAGCCCAATTCATCATCCCATCCAATACATTTTGCTGCATCAATCGTAACCATCTCCAAAAGTTTACCAGGAGGCAAGCAATATTCATCTCTATGAGCGGCCTGATGTATAAATTGTGTTTTTCTCATGGCTTGAAACATGTCAAAGCCAGTGGATGGTGAAGTACCATCTGTTGATATGGCAACTGTTGTTCCCAGCTCGATCAATTCTATCATTGGTGTGCGGGCATGAATTTGAGAGAATCCAGGAGAGGCACTGACATTTGTTCCGGTTTCAGCTAATATTTTCGCTTCATCAAAGGATATCCCCCGGCAATGCTGAAGATGAACATCAGGACCTAAAAGAGCATTCTCCCAATCCTTTACTGCTAAGTGAATCATGCCTCCAAAAGCATCAGAGTGGATTCTTGTATTATATTTTCTGGCAATTTCTCTGACTTTCTTTGCTTGGTATAAATCATGTTCGGTTAAATGATGAAGTTTCGAAGGTGAAGTTGGGCCGGACGGTTCAACTGATGTAACAATTACGAAAGGCGTAATAAATGCTCTTGTCAGGTCTTGATTGGCATGGTTTAAAGCTTCAATCACTGCTTCAGCACCATTTAACACTTTCTCGTAGGTGACTTCTTTAGTAATTCGTTGACCGTCTATCCACCTGCTGAATGAATGAGGCCATGGCGGATTGCAGGGACCGGTGCAAACAACCTCCCTGACACCAGTCTCTGCATAGGCTTTTGCATGATTGAGGGCAAAAATCGGATCATCCGACCTTGGCATTGAGCCAAGAACAGATACACCTGTTGTTATGCCAGCCTTCAGACGTTCAAGCGCTGAAAGCTTTCCTTCAAAATACCAGAATTCATCTGTTACAAAATGCTTATACGTATTCGTCATGATAGGCATCCAATCATCCAGGCTTTCCATTGCAATTGTCTTAAACATTGAATGTCCGCCATGTCCATGTACATCTATTAATCCCGGCAGGATACAATGATGGCTGCAATCTATTACTTCTTTCGCTTCATATTTCTGCAATAGTTTTTCACTCATATCCACATCCAGGATCCTGCTGCCTTTTATGGCAACAGCTCCATCGGTGATGATTCGCCTGTTTTGATCCATGGTAATGACTGTTCCATGAATCAGGAGTAAATCGATCATTCCCTTCCCCCTCACTTCTTTTAACTTTAAGTATAGGAAAAAAGAAAACACTAAACTTTCAGAATCATTACTTAATTTTAAAGTATTTCTACCTATTTTTTATTTTTTTCCTGCCTATAACATTAAGCTTCTATTTCTCCTTGCTTAATAATTCTTCCAATAATACAATCGCATGGTTATTTACTGGATCTTTTGCAGCATATAGTAATGTAAGTTTTTGCTTCTTCGATATCTCGTACAGTTCTTCCATCTTGCGAATCTTGTCTGTCTGTGTGCGCAGCTCAATGAGATACTTTTCCCGGAACATACCGAAAAGTTCAGGCTTATGGTTAAAAGATTTTCTAAGTCCGCTGCTTGGTGCAACTTCTTTCTCCCAGGCTGATAAATGTGCATCTTCTTTTTTAATTCCCCTCGGCCACAGCCGATCCACTAATACCCGGTATCCATCAGCCTCTTCATGCGGATCGTATACTCTTTTTATAGTAATTTCAGCCATTTCTTCACCACCAGATTATTTTCGCGTTTCTATCTCTCTTGTCATTTGCTATAATTTATACAAATACCAATTATACAAAATTTTCTAATTCAATTAAATGTGAGGTGCAAGGAATTTGACAGGTATTATTGCCGTTATTATGACTTTCTCTATTCCCATCATTGCCATCCTGACTGTTCATACTCAAAAACTCGCAAAGATCAAACATAATATGACCAAAGATGAAATCACCCTGGAAAAGCTGAAGCAGGAAAACTTTTTGCTTGAAACCGAAAAAATGAAGCTCGAACTGGAGCAAATGAAGCTTGAAAGTCCTAAGGATCTTACCAAAATCATATAAGCAAAAAATCCCCATCTTACAAAAAAAAGGGTTCCATACTGAAGTACTTTTCTAAAAAAATGCACAGGAATGACAATCCTTTTGACATCCAATATGACATAAAAAAAGTAAAACTCGCTCCTAATGGCGAGTTTTCTTTGTTATAAATTAGTCATTTTTATTGAGCTAAAGCACCCCTTAGTTGAAAAACCACCTTCTCCTTAGTGGATATTTTTTTCGTACTATTCATTAAATAAAAAGATTATGTTTTTTGTCCAATCAATGATTTGTTCTATTTAATATACTATTAAAAAACATGAAAGGATTGATTAATATTGAGAAGCAGCAGTTGCTCATGTAATAAGAATAGCTGTCCTGAGTGTAATCCATGTGAACCTATTGGTCCTATAAATCCAAATGTCCCATGCACATGTTCTGCCTCATTTAAAATCAAATCAAAAACTCAAGTATCTATATTCCCAGTGGGAAATAAATCAGGAATCTTAACAGTAATCGGTAGCATCTGCCCTAATTGTCATAATGATACCAGTAATTTTCTTATAAGCTTTACCGATTTAGACATATCCGAAGGAGATCAGAGTTTTAGAGTTTCTCCAGTTTCTATAGAACCGATTGGATGTAGCCAAAGTGACAATAGAATAACCCTAAGTATAAGATTTGCTGGAATTTATAAACCAACAGTTGGAAATCCCCAGCTAGCAATTGGTCAAATGAACGTTAGCGACAGCATAGTAGATGGACAAGATACTGTAGAAATTGCACTATGGGATTTTAGTTTCAATAACTTTCTGGGAGCAGCAGCCAATATTCCTCCAACATCTGTGACTATTACTCAATGTTTCTAATGTTACTGCATTCATATTGCTCTGTTTTGTTTCGCAATATATGTCTAAAGTGACATAGCAGCATAAATTCTTATTAAAGAAACCTGCCCCTATAATTGAATAAAAAAGACCGGCTGTTGCAGCCGATCGTTAAGAATCTGTTAGGTTAAATAAGAAGTGTAAATACAACGGTTTCTTTCCTTACTGCTAGCTCAAAAAAATACGAGAACCATCCCCCTGGTTCTGTTTTTCTCTTATAATGAAGTTAATAAAATCAACAATTAGTCTTGCTGCAATTTGTGAAGTTACGCCGGTTGGGTCGTATAGCGGGTTTACTTCAACTAAGTCAAAACCGATTACTTGCCCTTTTTTTGCGACTGCTTCTAATATTTCACTTACTTCATCATAAAAGAATCCCCCTGGTGAAGGTGAACCAGCTCCAGGTGCAACAGAGGCATCTAAACCATCGATATCAATCGTTACATAGTACTTTTCGCCATTTGGCATCTCTTTCAATGCTTCTTCAATTCCCATTTTTCTAATTTGTTTAGGTGACAAAATCGTACTTCCATAGGCACGGGCATCGTCAAAGTCTTCTTTCTGGCTGCTGCCAACCCCTCTTATTCCGAGCTGTGCCATTTTATTGATATGCTCCATTTCTGACATTCTTCGCATCGGATTGCTTAACGTAAAGCGCTGACCAGAGGCATCCTTTAACCAGTCGAGATGGGCATCGATTTGAACAACATTCACTTTTTGCTCACTCTCTAAAGCAAAAGCAACCGGGCTCGTGATCGAATGATCGCCGCCTAAAACAATTGGAATAGCTCCTTTAGAGATAATTTTCCGAATGGCTTCTTCGGTATTTTCATGACTTTGTTCGACGTCTCCATTGATTATGGAAACATCGCCGCAGTCAACGACCTTCCAGCCATCATTATTGTAGACAATATCTCTTTCATGATCATAGCCTGAACCAAATGCATATAGAGAAGACTGCTCACGAATCGATCTCGGTCCCATCCGAGCCCCGGAACGCCAGGCGGTGGTCATATCATTGGGAACACCAATAATTGCAAAATCAGCATCTAAATCATCTAAATTCGTACAAATTGGATACTTTCGAAAGGATGTTATGCCTGTAAAGGGCATATCCAGTTTTACTCTTGTATAGTCTGCTTTTTTTGAATATTTACTCATATTTTCCCCTCATTCACTTAAATTTTTATCAATATTAACTGTAGTAGAAGTTGCACTTTCAAGTTTTCCCTTATTAATAAATTGGCGGTAAAGCATTCCAACCATTAAAATTAAGCCGATATATCCGACAATCGGATAAACAAGATCAATGATCTTCGCAAATGGAAATAATCCGCCAAAAAATCCTAATATTGTTAAAGTAACAACAAGAATTCTATATTTAGATAGGTTGTCTTTTGAAAATTGCTTTGCAACCGTCCATAGCATTCCAACCGCTGTTGTATAAATAGCAATGAGCAAAATAATCGAATAGATTGTTGCTAAAGCCGGACTAATTTGATCAGCTAGAACTAATGTCGGAATAGCTTTTGTGTGGAGATTTTCAATGTTTGATAGAATCCCAATATAGATGGCAAAGACGCCAATCAGCATAATGAGCCCGCCCAGACTCCCGCCAATGATTACATTACTTCTTTTTACTTCACCTTTACCTAAGTTTGCCAAAAACGGAAGTGCTACAAGTAAAACAAAGGAAGAATAAATAAAACCGGCTTGCCACCAATCACTTGTAGCCTTTGACAAGTTAAGCTCCTTAACAATATCCCCTGCTTGCGAAAATCCTGCTGATTCAAAATTTCCGATCCCTACAATGACGGCAAAAAGGACAATAATCGGCCCGGCAATTCCCAGGATTTTAATAATGGTTTCTAATCGGAATAAAGCGGTAATTAAAACGGCTATGGCCATGATTGCTCGGCCGGCGACTATTCCCAAACCAAAATGTTCAGAAACCGTTGCCCCTGCTCCGGAAATCATCACGACAAAAACGATTAGGATAAAGAGTTGTGCGAACCAATAAAAAAACAGCCCAAGATATTTTCCGCAAAAATAAATAAAAACATCTTTTGAATCTTCTGCTTTTAATTTAAGTCCGACATCCATAGCATAGGCACCAAACCACATATGCAAGACGGCTGCAATGATAATTGCGCCAATGCCAAGGTAACCAAAGGATACAAAAAACTGCAAAATCTCTTGCCCTGTTGCTGTTCCACCCCCTAAGATAAATGATACAAAGGCACCTGCTAAGACAATAATTTTAAATGTATTATTCATATTAACCTCTTTTCTATGTTTATTAGATTCGTTACAATTGCTGAATCTCCACAGTCATTTTCAGCCGGTTAGAATCACCCTCATTTCGACGTTTTTATTTTTTCATTTTTCAAACAATTTTTATGATACTATAATAGTACAATTAAATAAGGATTTACATATTAAAAGGTAGGTATTAAATGTAATAAAAGTTAAATTTGAAGGGAATTTAGGCAATTGGTTTACACTTTGAAGGATGTGAAGAAATGGATAATTTGGATATTAAAATGATAACCATACTGCAGGAGGATGGACGAATCTCAATCAGTGATTTATCGAAAAAGTTAGCCCTAAGTCGGCCAAGTGTGTCGGAACGCTTAAAGCGCCTTCAGGAAAAAGGGATCATTGACGGCTTCCATGCCCTAGTTCCTCCTGCGGCTGTAGGAAAAAAATTATTGGTTATGATCGAATTAAGTGACCTTAAGGTATCCCAAGACGTATTTGAACAAATGGTTAGTAACCAGCCAGATGTGATCGAATGCCATCGAGCCACAGGACATGTTCATTACTACATAAAGGCAGCTATAAAGGGAACTGATGAACTATCGCAACTAATCGGAAACTTCATCCCCTTTGGGAATACCAGAACATCTATCCTGCTGGCGTCTCCTGTTGTCAGAAAAGTGATATTACCCGGCTGAAACGGCCATGGTTGTGACACGGGGACGGTTCCGAAGCAAATACACTGATGTTGTCTTGCGGAAGAGTTGGAAGCATTTATAAAGCCACTACATAAAAAATCCCTGGATTTAACCAGGGATTTACTTTTATATGGCGATTTTTGAGATAAAGTTTTTAAGAATTGTTTTATAATCGCAGCCAATAATGAAAATTTTGAATGGATCCACCTTTAATTCTTTTGGATACCCATATTTAATACTATTTAATTCAAATTCATCCTCATTAACTACTGTCCATTGGTTATTCTTCTCCTGAATAAAATCTAAATCTAGATCAACAAAACTTATTTCTTCGTTTTTAAATAAGGTAGGTTTTGCTACATTGCAATAAGTAGAAACAACTTTTCCGTCTTCAACTTCCATTGCAGCTGTGAACCATTCTTTCAAGGGAATGTACTCTAATGAGGTATTATCAATAATTATAAATCGACCAAAGAGGAAAATGTTCCTTCGTTCATTTATTTTTCCTCAAAGTTTTAGATGCTTACCATCATTGTCATTATCTCGCATATACGGGTATAACCAATGTTATATTTAGGTTAGATAGGTAAAACAGTTGATAATAAAAGGACCACACATATTAGACATATCTAAAATGTGTGGTCCTTTATTTAGTCCGTTCTTAAACTAACGCACCCGTTCGTAATATAAGGTTAGCCAGATATTTCTGGTTGACCTTTTAATTTTGGGTCTTATTATATAACGGTAGTCGGGGTAGAACGTCGCACCCGTGGGTTAAATCCCGTCAACTAAACTGTTCACCCCCTACTTGTATAAACATGTTTCAGGCTGGTTGGGACAAAGATCCCGTTTAACAAGCGAACCTATGACATTACAAGAAGCCTTAGGGGATACCGACAAATTGAGTTTTAGGAGGAGAAAAGCATGAATCCAGTCATTGGCCTGGATGTATCAAAAGGAGAGAGTCAGGTTCAAGCATTTTTAGACAAAGGCAAACCGTATCGGAAGAGCTTTAGTATCAAGCACAATACCGATGGTTTAGGTAGTTTATTAGAGTTCCTTCATGAAGTAGAAAGTTCAGCTGGTAGTCATCAGCCAACGGTGGTTTTAGAATCAACAGGACATTACCATTTTCCTGTAATTCAATTTCTTGAGGAGCAAAGTTTTGTTTATATTGTTGTCAATCCTCTTATCTCCCATCGAGCCAAAAGTTCGAGTTTGCGGAAGGTAAAAACAGATGCAATTGATGCTTACCACCTTTGCGAGCTGTTTTATAAAGAAGAGTTAGAGCCTTATAAAAAAAGAGGAATTCAACTTTTAAATCTTCGTAATCTAACAAGACAACAAGAAAGTATTGCCGAAGTATCAGCACAGACGAAAATACAGCTGCATACCCTTTTGGATCAGGTATTTCCTGAATATAGAGGAGTTTTTGGAAGTTTATATTCCAAAGTCTCATTGCTTACATTATTAGCATTTCCTACTTCAGAAGTAGTGTTAAGTGTGAGTGAAAGAGAAATAACAGAGAAAATAGCTTCGCTATGTATGAGTCGTTCAGATGCATGGGCAAACGAAAAGGCTAAAAAATTAAGGGAAGCAGCCCTTCGTAATCCGTTTCAAAACAACCTCTACCAGAGTAATATTTTTAATCTAGAGTTATTAGTCAAGATCGTTCTTCAATACCAAGAGCATCTATCTAAAATTGCAGTTGAAATAGATGCCCTCGCTAAAGAAATTGAAGAATATCATATACTTCAGTCTATCCCTGGAATTGGAGAGAAAATCGCCGCCACGATTATTTCCGAAATTGGTGAGATAGATCGGTTCAATGATGCCAAAAAGCTCGTTGCATTCGCTGGAGTGGATCCTAGTGTTTTCTCTTCTGGTAAGTTTACCGCATCAGTAAATCGAATTACCAAACGAGGTTCTAGCAGGCTTCGTCATGCCTTGTATATGGCTGTTCAAAGTGGTATTCGTGATGCTCGTAAAAAGAAAACAACTGATGAAATCATCGCACGCAATAAAAAATTAAGGGAGTTTTACGATAAGAAACGGGAAGAAGGAAAACCCTTTAGAGTAGCAGTTATTGCATGTGTTAATAAGCTCTTACATTGGATTTTTGCCTTACTAAAAAGCAGAACTATTTTCCAAGATACAGATTAAAAACTATATCTAACTAAATACAACAAAACCTTCCAAATAAGACATAGAGGAAGGTTATTTGGCATGAACATTTTTAGTATATCATGACGTTATTAATCATTTTATTGAAAAATGTTGACAAACTATTAGCTGGTTTAGTTTAAGTGCAATATTTCACAAACTTAATTAATCATCGAAACTGTTAGTATGTTGACCTAGAAAGGCATACCAAGTTTCGGTATACCTTTCAGTTAAAATCTTATTAATATGCCATTTCGATTATTTTTTGAATGTTTTCTTCATCAACTTCTATGTTAACTTTCGTACTTAGGCATTTATTTAGTCTTAGTATTTCTGGAATCATACTTATTATCGTTTTCATAATTTCATTGGTATTACGTTTACTATTCCAACTTTCTAATAACGATAATTGCCAGTGGTTTAATTTCCTTCTCTTCCCCTCAATTTTCGACCAAACACCACATGGACTGTCTAAATGTATTTCCATTTCCATATACCATCCCGAGACGACTAACCACCGAATTCTATCGAGATTAGATATAGCATAATATATTTCATTCCTCATAACGGCTCTATATGTTTCGTGAATAAAGGCAAGAAGTTTTCCCCTCCAAAACTCTACTTCTTCCGATGAAGGTTCATATGCTTTGTTTGACGATTCTTTTATTACCTCGCTAATGATATTAAATGGATCGTATAGAACTTCATATCCTTTTAACCATATAGAAGGTACAACTTGTTCAGCGGAATGATACCAGCTATCTACTTTTACAAAAGAAGCATAATGTGTAACTACAACTGGTGACGCACGATTAAAATCTTCATAAAATAATACCTCTCCCCATTTTTGTGCTCTCTTTCTTTTTTGTAATATAAAATCAGGTTTTTTTTCTTGGGGTTACAATAATATGAAGATCAATATCAGAGTAAATGTCAGAATTGCCCTTAGCCAATGAACCTCCCTGGTAAATAGCCAAAACGTCAGTATCTGATGTTAAATCATTCAATGCATTCTCTAGGAGAATATTCCGAAACTCAGGTAATGATAAATCCCTTTCTAAATGTCTACTTACGAATCCCACACATAACAATCCGCCCCTTATAATGGGGATTTTTTGTAGTATTAAAAAATTCAATATATAATTCTTAAAGTCCTTTATAAGCTATTCTTCATCTTTTGTTATATAAGAAAATGAGGTGAGGCAGCTACATCCGTTAATTTTTACACATTAGCTTATTAAGGTATTAGTTGCATAACACTCCAATAATACAGAAGGCTCAACCGAAAATAGTTCCCTTATATCTTTTATATGGTTTGTTGATGTATAATTTGAAATTACTTTTAAGGCGAATGAATATCCCGCGAAAACAGGTATTCCTTTTTTGCGGCTCCCAAAGCATAATGACCCTTTTAGATTATCGTCTGTTGATTTAAGATGTTCTTTACACTCATTCCAATACCTTGACTCTACCTCAGCTGGAAGGTTATCTTTCCACCATCGCCTATCAGGATACAAAGAAAGAGAAAAATACTCTGCTGTTCCCTCCATTTTATACCATTCTTCTAAAGTAAAAGTACTTAACGATAAGTTATAGATAGGGTTCTCGGGACTAGCGTGATGACATTCGTGGGCTAGTAAATATTGAAGAAAATCAATATCTGGTTGAGGAGGTAACGCCATAATTACGTTGCCTGGACCATTGGTAAAAGCATTAGTCCACAAGGATTGCGGCTGTTCTTGAACATAAGCACCCATTAGCTTAACGAAGAATTTATTAAAATTGTTCCCCAATAAAGAAAACTCATAATAAAGAACACAGATAGAAATACCGTAAGTGCCTTTGGCAATTTTCTATAAAAATAAATTAAGGCTAATCCTATCAATATGTGAATAACAGCAAAAAGAAAAATACTCAACTCTTTCACCTCTACCAATAATTGTAACATTTTGTATATTAGTGAGTATATCTATATTTCATTAATCTGCCACTTTAGTTCAATAAAAAAAGCCACCTGGGATGTGGCAGCTGGATCTAAAAGTAACGCATCCTTTAGTTGAATAGGGTATGCGACTAATAACTATTGAGCTTCACACCTGATACTAGAAGAAAAATGAAACTTGACCATTATTCTCTCTTCTCGAAGTAGTGGATAGGGCGGATTTCAATCCTCCAGTTAAACTGCTCAGCTGCATCCAATTGTGTGGTCGGATGTAAGGAGGCCACCCTAATTGCTTCCTTAATGTCAAGTGCCTCTATGATGAACACACTGCCTATCATCTCATTTGTTTTGTCAAAAGGTCTCTCAGTAACCTCAACCTTCCCGTTCATCCGCTTCAAGCATTTTACTTCTAAGTCAACACCAACATCTATAATTACTTGACCGCTCTTGTAAAGTTCCTTTAGGTGGGGCTGACATTCGCTCAGGACAGTTTCGATCTCCGCCTTGGGGCTGGCATCCATTTTCTCTGGGTTGAAGTAACCCAAACACAAGTATTTCATTTTAACGTCTCCTTTTTATAGAAGCAGTTTTTGATACCAATGGTATTCTTTACTATTAAGTAAAATTCGACTAGTCTTTATAAAATCCTTCTTGAACTATCCTGCCCCGTTTGTTTAATAAGAACATTAACAATACAGTCTCGACTGCCACCTTTCACAAATACATTGTAATAATTCGTTAAAATAGTTTCTAAAAAATCTCAACAAAAATTCCACCAGAACATATATTCGTGAATAATTCATTTATGACTACTAAGGGGAGGGGTTCTTTTGAATTCAATTGACCTAATTATTTTAAACTTTAATGAAGTTCGAAGAAGAAGCGTTAATAAGCTGCATAACCCACTCTTTATTTTTTTGGCTGTTTTCGTAAACATTGTTGCTTACCATCAGGTTATAACAAAGAAAACTCGCATTAGAAAATTGCGAGTCTTTGTTATTTAAGGATTTGCTAATTCAATTAAAGCGCCCGAAAACGAACCCTTTACTTACACAAAAGGGGATTTTTGTTTTTACATATTCTCAATAATTTTACCGGCAGTTTCTGCCCCATTTTCAATGCAGTCAGGGATGCCCACGCCGTAATAAGAGCAGCCGGCAAGCCATATTCCCGGGTATTCCCGGCCCAGCCTGCTTTCAATCGCTGCTACTGTCTGCGGATGGGATATCAGATAGTTCGGCATTTTTTCAGTCCAATTTGTCACTTCACTTTCCAAAGGCATAGCCGTTATGCCGAGGCTTTTTTCAATGTCAGCCAGAGCCGTCCGAAGCAGTTCATCTTCATCCATTTCCCTTAGAGATGCAAAGGCCGGATGGCTGCTTTTATAAAATAATCTTACAAGCAAATTACCGCTTTCTGATGTATGCTTCCACTTGCGGCTTGTCCATGTACAGGCATTGCAGGTTAATTCATCCGTATTGGCCGTGATGAAGCCGGTCCCGTCTTCAGGCAGTTCGCTGTCTGGAATATCATAAGCAAGATAAATAGAAATCAGGGAACTGTTCTTCAACGGTTCGAACTCCGCTTTCAGCTCCTCATCATCGAACAGGGCTTCAGCTGCATTATGCGGAATGCTCAGCACTACATGATCTGCCTCCAGGCTTTCGCCATTTGAGAAATCAACCATATATCCGCGATCCGTTTTTTCTATTTTAACTGCCTGTGTGCTTTTTAATATTTCTGTTCCGTCCAATCTTTCCTCATAAGAATCAATTAATGTATCCAGGCCTTTATTAAAGGAAAGGAACTTCTTTCCCCCGCCGCTCTGGAACACCTTTTTATTTTCCTCAAAACCTTTTATAATACTGCCGTATTTTTCTTTATAATCAAACACCTGGGGAAGAGTTGAAGCAATGGTTAAATCACTGAGATTTCCGGAATATACTCCTGAAAGAACAGGCGCAACTTGTTTTTCCACCAGTTCTTTTCCAAAAAAATGCTCCAGGAAATCGCCGATCGAATCGTTCTTTGTAAAGCGGTCATTTTTCGTATAAAAATCCTTCAGGGCTTCCACTTTTCCTTCCGCTGAAACAAGCGTGGATTTGGCAAGAGATTCAACACTGGCCGGAATCCCAAATACAGAATCTGCCGGGATCAGCTTCAGCTCGCCGTCAGTGTAAATATAAGACCGTCCTGCCGCATTGTACACAACCGCTTCTTCCAAACCGAGCTCCTGGATAAAATTCATCGCATTTGCTTTTCGGGCAACAATCGAATCAGCTCCCGCCTCGATAGTGAAGCCGCCTTCCCTTACCGTGCGGATTTTTCCGCCAAGCTGTTCTGCTGACTCTGCCAGCACCAGCCGGATATCCTGATCATTTTCTTTTTTCCACTTATTCAGTTCATACATAGCGGACAATCCTGTTACACCGCCGCCTATGACTAATACTGTTTTCACTCGTATGCACCTCAGTTACATCCAATTCATATATAAAGTGTACCACAACCTAAAGAGATGAAAGAATGTGAGGGTTTGTCCAAATGATGAATATATTCTTTCAAATAAAAAAACGGAGAACTCTACTCCCCGTTTCATCATTTCCTGAACCAATTCGCATGCTCATCCATATGCAAAAAAGGAATGTCCGTATCAACTTCACCAGTGATTCTATTCATTTCAATATCCCGGCCTTCGAGCCATCTTCTGAAGTCAAAAACAACAGGCTCTCTGTCGCCGCCAAGCGCAAACCAGGCTTTCATCTCCCCCGGAAGATAGGCTGATGTATGAATGGTCCCTGCCCAGCTTCCATAAAGATCTGAATAGACACCTTTATCGCTATCATTCAGAAGGCGGAATGCATCATGTGCATCCAGGCGCCCATCCTGACGGCTTTTCATAACATCCAGCCTGCGCAAGCTGTCAGCCAGATGGTTGCGGTTTTCCTCCTTCATGATTTCAAAATGGTTTGTACAGGCAGTTGTCTGGCGGACCTCTACACCTCTCGGAGATGTTTCCACTGCATATGTCTCTCCGCTTGTGTCATACACCACATAAGTAAAGGAATGGCGATGGGGAATTTCCTTCAGCATCTCAACCGCTTCTTTGACATTTGCGCATGCCTCCAAAATCAGGCGGCCGATCATGCAGCAGATAAAGCCATCAGCAGGCTTTTTACGGTTCATGAAATTATAGCCGATGACAAGTCCTTTTTCATTCATGCCATCCATCCGGCCAGTCACCCTCTGGCTGGGACCCATGATCGCATAACCCTGGTCTGTTGGCTGATAAAAAGTATAGCGCCCCTCATAGGTTTTCGGATGGTAATCATAATTGCGGACCAGGTAATCAGCCCCTGTCAGGATGGAACAGCCTGAGCGGACATAATCAAGGCGATACCCGCCAAATTCCTGTAACACCCGCTTCATCGGCCATCGCAATGCTTCCTGTATCCCAAGCAGCTCATCCCAGATTCCTGGCGCAAACCTCGTGATCTCTCTTTTCACTTCTGCTTCATTTATTGAAAAACGCGGCTTTCTTACCTTCCATTGATCCTCCCGATTTTTCACAGAAAGAGAATCCTTGATTCGCTCTCCCTGCATAAAGCCAAAATCAAAGTGAGTGCCGCGGAATTGAATAATATCACTGTAAATCTTTTTCAAAGTAGATCCCTCTTCTATTCGTTTCTTTTAATTTAGAATAAAGGAAGGCTGCATGAAATTCCAGCGGGGGGATTTATGAAATTCTAAATCTCTTTCAATTTAATGCTATAAAACCTCATACTTTTCGGAATCCCTTTTATCGCAAATATTCCGTTATAAATCAGGGATCTTACTCTATACTCAGCAAAGCCATCACCAATTGGCTCATCCAGATGCCCTATCACTTCCCCGATTAATCTGGCTGATTTTATAAAACCCTTGTTGCTTTTATGAAGCTTTTTGGCTGCCTCGATGATATAGTCATCAAAATAACTCTCTGGCACACTGTGTATTTCGTTATCTTCCCATATACGCAATACTTCTTTTGTCTTGGAAAGTGCCTGCCAATCCAAAACAAAAGCAGTTCTTTCTTCTGCAGATAAAGGGCTTCCCATGTTTTTATCTAATATGATCTTCAGTTTTTCCGGAGCTGCTTCACCTGAGTGCCTTAAAAGGACTTGATTCTTTTTCGCAGGAAAAAGCTCCTTATATGACTGAGCAGTATTAATAACATGCACATTATTATCTTTGTTTCTTATTAAGTGCAGGAAATACCGCAAACCGGTTTGTTCATCTGCATTGTCAGCTGTCCAGATCACGATCGGTTTTCTTTCAGGAATGGCACAAATCTCCTCAAGTGCTGAGGCTATTTTTCTTTCATATTCCTTTTCCAGATAATCTTCAGGTATATTAATATGATCCTTCAGCCAATCTAATCGCTGTTTTCTCCCCTCCTCTTCATCCATCCTCCAGAGAGGTCCATTGCTGAAGAAGTCAGGAAAGCCAATGACTTTATTTTCTTTACTAAGCCCAACCTTTAAAGATCCTGCCGGTGATTCTCCGCACACAATGTGGTATGTTTCATATTCCTGCTCCAATTTCCTCTCCTGGGAATAAAAGATTATATTTTTTTGAATATCATTGAGCAGTTCCATGATCTCTTCCTGAGAATCAGCACTGTTTTTTAATAAGTGAACCCGAAGCAATATGTGGAATAAATAGCTCTTCGCCCCATGCTCCGGGAGTTTCTCAATTGCTTCCCGCAATTCGTCCAACATTATAATCATCCTTTTTAAATGAATTGGAAATCTATCTTTCCTACGAATGAACCTTAATGCTAGTTTCATAAAAAGCTGATTTGTTGCAAAAGGAATTTAAATCGCCTAAGATTAAATCGCACACGATTAAAAATAGGAGGTATCCCCATGACAACGATTTATGATTTTGAAGTCAAAAAGACGAATGGTGAATTGAAATCTCTGAAAGAATACGAAGGAAAGCCTCTAATTATCGTAAACACAGCAAGCAAATGCGGGTTGACGCCCCAATTTAAAGGCCTGCAGGAGCTCTATGAAAAGTATAAAGACAAGGGCCTTGAAATTCTTGGATTCCCTTGTGATCAGTTCAATAACCAGGAGTTCGATAATATTGAGGAAACCACTGAGTTTTGTCAACTCAATTATGGTGTGTCTTTCCCGATTTTCGCAAAAATCGATGTAAATGGCGACAATGCAGATCCATTGTTTGCTTACTTGAAAGAACAGAAAAAGGGCATTCTGTCCAAAAACATTAAGTGGAACTTTACCAAATTCCTCGTGGACCGCAGCGGCCAGGTGGTAGAACGCTATGCGCCAACAACAGAGCCGGGAAAAATTGAGGATGATTTGACAAATTTATTGTAATGCCGGAATCAGGTGATGATGTGAAAGATTTTTTTACACTGGATAAACAGCTATGTTTTGCTGTTTATGAAACAGCAGGCGAATTTACCAAACTCTATACAAGTGCCCTTCAGCCATTCGGCTTAACCTATCCGCAGTATCTGGTTCTACTGGCCCTTTGGGAAAAGGATGGCATGACAGCCAAAGAGCTTGGAGTAAGACTTAACCTTGGCACCGGGACACTTACCCCGATGATCTCAAGGATGATTTCTAACGGATGGCTTCGAAAAGAACGCTCCAAAGCGGATGAACGCAAAGTGTATATCTTCCTTGAGGAAAAAGCACACAATGAAAAACAGGATATCACCAAAAGTGTTGGAGAGGCCATTCAGACGTGCAGCATTGAACTCGAAGAATATGAAGAACTTATGAAGCTTCTCGGAAACCTTAAAGTTAAGTTAAGGAGCAGAGTATCTCGCTGATGCGGGGTACTCTTTTTACAGTTCCGTGTTTAATCCCTCCAAAAATAGCCATATTAAGGATAGCTAATATGGAAGGGAGCAAGCATAATGGAGTTTTTACCAAGAGAGCAAGTTTTAAATTCACTGCAGGAGCCATTTCAGTCTTATTTAGACAAATATGGAATCGACGATATTGGCATTTTCGAGGAAGAAGGACAGGACCAGCACTGCTATATGGGATACACGGTGAAAAAAGCAGGGAAAACGTATCATGTGCATAGCCCATTCCTTAAAGATGGGAATGGAGGATTATCACCTGAAAGAAATGAGTGGACCATTGAATCAGATGAGCCCGATGGTGCTGATAGAAGCGGATTTACCAGTATAGAACAAGCACTTCAGGAATTATAAGATTGTTTTGATTTTGACTTTTGAACTATATTAATATTAGAATATTTTGTCTATAATGGAATTGTATTTAAAGGAAGGAGTGGACGGTATGGCTGTTAATGCCTATTTAAATTTTGATGGAAATACACGCGAAGCTATTGAGTTTTATGTAAAGGCTTTTGAACTGGAAATACCTGAGATTACAACTTTTGGTGATGCTCCGCAGAATCCTGAATATCCTCTCCCGGAGGAAGCCAAAAATCTGGTCATGCATTCAAGCCTTACTATTTGCGGCAGTAATGTCATGTTTTCAGATACGTTTCCAGGTATGCCATTTACAGTAGGAAATAACATTAATCTCGCAGTTGTCATTGATGATGTGGATAACCTGAGAAAGTATTTTAACAATCTGGCAGATGGCGGTAATGTGACCATGGAGCTGCAGGAAACATTCTGGAGCAGGAGCTTTGGCCAGTTAACAGATAAATTCGGCGTTAACTGGATGTTCAGCCACGAAAGCGAATAAGATACATAGATAAAATGGAGGCATGCGGCCTCCATTTTTTTATTCATTCAGCAAATGATGCAGCATTCTATTCTTGTCATCGAAGAATTGCTTCATAATGCTGTAATGATTCGTTTCTTCGAGCTTCTTTTCCGAGATGCCGTCATCAGTGAATTCATATATGGCTGCATCAGGATAGGCCATAATGATCGGAGAATGGGTAGCGATAATAAATTGTGAATGGTCGCCTACCAAATCATGAATCCTTGTCAGCATGGACATTTGCCTCAATGGTGAAAGTGCCGCTTCGGGCTCATCAAGAATGTAGATTCCACTGCCGCGAAAGCGATGAAGAAAGGTGGAGAAAAAAGCTTCCCCATGCGACTGCTCATGTAAAGAACGGCCCCCAAAAGAGTCAATTACTTTTGGTGCGCCGCCTTCCCTGTCCATTTCCTCAATATTGGAAGCAACATTATAGAAGCTCTCTGCCCTTAAGAAAAAACCATCAGACGGCCTATCTACGCCTTTTATAACCTTTAAATATTCGCCCAGTATGGAATGTGAATCAAAGGTAGAAAAATTAAAATTGAATGATCCGCCTTCCGCATTGAATCCCAGTGCAACCGCTACTGCCTCCAGCAGGGTCGACTTACCCATCCCATTCTCGCCGATCAGAAAGGTGACTTTTGGGTGAAAAGCCATCTCATCCAGCGTTTTCAGGCTCGGAAGGCTGAAGGGATACTGATGGAAGGATGGTATATCTTCTCTTTTAAGCCTAATGCCTCTTACGTACTGTGAACTTAATAGATCCATAATAATACCTCATATATCCTTTAGTCAGCTATTTGCCATCAGGGCTAAACCCCGTCTTGGATACACCTAATTGAATGGGTGCATCTTGAAATTCCTGCTCCAGCATTTTAAGAACCACTCTATATGCGGATGGATTATACCATTTCTCCAAACCAAGCTCATCAAAAATCTTCCGGATTCCAAGTCTCTCGGTCCTTCGTCCTCCGCTTCCATCCCCCATCCAAAAATCGTCAATCGTAACACGATTTGCAATAGATTTAAGTTTTGCCGGAAATTCCCGCGAGCATGGAAGTAACGGGGCCAGTGTTGCCTGAGTTATAATCCCTGCATCTTTTATGTCTTTTAGCGCAGCCATTCTTGCCTGGATGGGAGGGGCCGCTGGTGCAAATGCCTTTCTGACTTCTTCTTTGTCTGTTTCGATTGTCATAGAAATTCTGATTCTATCTCTGAATTGCTGGAATAAATCGATATCCCGCTTCACCAATGGTGAACGGGTTTGTACATGTAAAAAGTCTGGCTGATTTTCAAGCATCACTTCCAATAAACTTCTGGTCAGTTTTGAGGTATATTCAATCGGCTGGTAAGGATCTGTGGAAGAGGACATAAATAAAGCAACTTTTCCCCTTTTTTTGGCTTTAGCCAATTCTTTCTCCAAAAGTTCGGCCGCATTTGATTTTATATCAATCCACGCACCCCATTCCTCTTCACGGAAAATGGAAACAGGGAGCTCCCTTACATAGCAATATTTACAGCCAAAAGCACAGCCCGCATAAGGATTCAATGAATGGGTAAAATTGTCTATAGCACCTTTGGCAGGTGTTAAGATACTTTTTGATATGATTTCTTTAAGCTGTATGTTCAAGTCAATCACCAAATCGAATGTATGTTCTATATTGAAAGTAACACTGTGAGCTCATGATGTCAACAATAAGCACTAGCTTCTCCTGCCATTAGAACTCTTCTATCAATTAGAGAACTCAACTATTTCAATTTGATTTCCTGAAGGATCCTCAATAATGAAGTAACGGCCAGGAGGACATGGCTGAGGATTTTCAAAAAGCATTTTCACACCAGCTTCTCTCATTTTGCTAAAATCACTTTCGATATTCTTTGAGAGGATTCCAGGCAATACGTTTGAACCCGTTTTTTCATCTGCGCTTTCTTCCAGAACAACCGGCACATCATTATGTACAAGACTGACAATTTTATCTCCATAATGTTTCGATACTTTGAAGTCTAAAACCTCAGTATAAAAATTCACCGCACTTTTCAAATCCGTTACTTTGATCGTAATAACACATAATTGATTTAACACGGAAATTTCCTCCTTTTTTTAAATCATAGATAGTATTCTTTTCTAAAATGAAAATTCCTGCATAATAAAAAATGCCTGACCCGATAATGGGGTCAGGCTTTGCCTATTTATTGTTATTAAGTTCCGCAAAATGTTCGATATGGTGCGCCGGTTGGCTCTGGAAGTCTGCAGAATTCTTCCTGATCTTCCCTATAAGCATAAGGATTCTCCAGCACTGCAAGAAGCTTTTTCATTACGCTGTAGTCTCCATTGTTAACCGCTGCTTCCAGAGCTTCTTCCACCCGGTGGTTTCGCGGGATAATGGCCGGGTTGCTGGCCCTCATTAGCTGATTTACTTCTTCTTTCGTTTCCTTCTGCCTGGTCAGCCTTTCCTGCCATTGACCAAGCCAGCCGGCAAATTCCTGATCATTACCTAATACAGTGTTCTCAAAGTCGCCCAGTGTTAAGGCACGGAATGTGTTCGTATAATCGGCTTCAGACTTTTGCATAATCTTTAGAAGGTCTGTAAAAAGGGCTTCATCTTCTGCTTCTTCATTAAAGATCCCAAGCTTCGCCCTCATGCCGGCAAGCCAATAATCCTGATACATTTTATTGTATTCTGAAATGGCGCCCTGAGCTATTTTAACAGCTTCCTCTTCCTCTTCATGCAGCAGAGGCAAAAGGGTTTCCGCAAATCTCGCCAGATTCCAGCCGCCAATATAGGGCTGATTTCCATAAGCATAACGGCCTTCCCTGTCAATGGAACTGAAGACAGTTGCCAGGTCATATTTATCCATAAAGGCGCACGGACCATAATCAATCGTTTCTCCGCTGATTGCCATGTTGTCGGTGTTCATGACTCCATGGATGAAGCCAATATGCTGCCATTTAGCAATAAGTTCAGCCTGCTTCTGGATCACTTTCTGTAAGAGAGCCAGGTAAGGATTGTCATTTTCCTTTATCTCCGGGTAATGGCGCTGAATTGTGTAATCTGCCAGAGTTCTAAGCTCCTCAACCGGCCGCCAATTCGCCGCATATTGAAAAGTTCCCACCCGTATGTGGCTATCCGCCACTCTTGTCAGGATCGCACCCGGGAGCATGGTTTCCCGGATAATAGCTTCCCCTGTTGTTACAACCGCCAGACTGCGGGTCGTGGGAATTCCAAGGGCATGCATGGCTTCACTGATAATGTACTCCCGGAGCATAGGGCCCAGAGCCGCCCGCCCATCTCCGCCGCGCGAAAATGGCGTTCTGCCGGAGCCCTTCAGCTGAATGTCGACCCTTTTATCCTCTGGTGTTATCTGCTCGCCAATCAGCATTGCCCGGCCATCTCCAAGCATATTAAAATGTCCAAACTGATGTCCTGCATAAGCTTGAGCGAGAGGTTCAGCTCCTTCTGAAACTTGAGAGCCTGAAAGGACCTCAATGCCTGTTTCACTTGTCAATGCATCCATATTTAATCCCAAAGATTTCGCCAGTTCCCTGTTAAGGATCACCAGCTCAGGAGATTGTACAGGGTTGGGCTTCATTTTTGAGAAGAATGTCTGCGGGAGCCGCGCATAGCTATTATCAAAATTCCATCCGATTTCATTGCTAATTGTCATCATAACTCCTTCCTTGCCTTCATGGTTTTATAGTCATTTTCCTTTATTATACCCTTTCTTGTAAAACATAGCGGGCATCTTTTTGTATGTAAAAAAACCTGACAGCCGGAATTATTCAATCCTCCGGCGGTCAGGCTTTTTCATGCTTATGCATCTTGCTCAAACGTTTTACAGGCTGTTTCCTCTATTTCATCCGCTTCCCGGCCATTCTGGCCAATCACATAAATAGAGTCAGCTACACATTTATCACCTTCAGCCCAGTACTTACAGTTTTCCACGTTACACAAAACTTCTACTTCCATTTTTGGCCACCTCCTTTTGGTTTAGTGATTATATACCCCTTTTTCGGATAGTTAACCATATGGGATAATGTTCCAATTTGAGGCAGAATGGCCTTAGAGGGGAGTTAGTCTGAGAGGATTAGGCTTCTTAGTTTTTTCGTCATTTGCGGTGAAGTCTGGTAAATATCTTCATTGGTAATATACATGAAGGCGCTCTTTTCATTATCCTCGCCGAGCCATAAATGAATGCCATGAGAAGGAAGATCTCCTTTGTATTCTACTGCTATATCATACTCAGGTTTACTGATATCTGCATTCCCTGACTGTTTGACAGCAGTTTTTATTGCTTTTTCAAATACAGCGATCGATTTTCTGTCCTTGAAAGAAATAAAATTTTCTTCATTTATTCCGCCTAAACCCTCTGATTTTGAGACTTTGATTTCACGTATTTCTTCATCCAAGAGAACCATTGTTTCAGCTGATTGACAGCCTGTTATGATTGCAAAAGAAAATACCATGAATGTGCATAATAAAAAAGCTTTCATCCTCATACCTCAAGTTTAATATTTAGGCTCTTTTCGTATAAATTGTTGTTTTCGCTTAACAATGTTGTCCGTTGATTTCCGCTCCAGGCTGCTCGCTTTCCGCGGGGCGGGCGGTGAGCCTCCTCGACGCTGCGCGTCTGCGGGGTCTCACCTGTCCCGCTACTCCCGCTGGACATTGAATAAGCTCCCTTGAGTAAACACCGCTCGAAAAAAATGCGAATGCATTTTCGAGGATCTCGCACCTTCCGCTCCAATCAACTCAGTAAATATAATATAAAAAGCAACAAACCTTGTGAAAAAGCCAAATTTATTTTTACAAAAAGAGGATGGACTTCTTGCCCACCCCCTTTAGAATTCAGTTATTATTTTAAAGATTCTTTGACGCAAAGGCATCTAGCAATTCACGCACTTCATTTGTTGACCTTGTGTTCATCAAATGGTTTCTTAGTGCACTTGCCCCTGGAAATCCTTTGACATAGATCTTGAAGAAGCGGTGAAGAGCCGTGAACGGCCGCAGCTCTAAATGTGAATATTGATCATGGAGATTCATATGCAATCTTAAGAGGTCCAGCAATTCCTCACTAGTATGATCCTTCTTCTCCTTTTCAAAGGCAAATGGATTATGGAATATGCCGCGCCCGATCATGACTCCATCAATCCCGTATTTCTCGGCAAGCTCTAAGCCTTTTTGACGATCAGGAATATCTCCATTGATTGTCAAAAGGGTATCCGGTGCCACCTGGTCGCGAAGTTCCTTAATCTCTGGGATCAGCTCCCAATGCGCAGGCACTTTGCTCATTTCGTCCCGTGTACGCAGATGGATGGAAAGATTAGCAATGTCCTGCTCCAAAATGTGTTTCAGCCAACCCTTCCATTCGTCTACTTCCGTGAAGCCAAGCCTTGTCTTTACACTTACCGGCAAACCTCCTGCTTTGGCTGCCTGTATTAGTTCTGCTGCCAGTTCGGGACGGCGGATCAGCCCGCTTCCCTTCCCATTCTGGGTCACATTGGGTACAGGACAGCCCATATTAATATCCAATCCCTTAAAGCCCATTTCCGCCATCCCAATACTCATTTGACGGAAGTATTCAGGCTTATCCCCCCATATATGGGCGACAATTGGCTGTTCATCCTCTGTAAAAGTCAAACGCCCTCGTACACTATTGACCCCCTCAGGGTGACAATAACTATCTGAGTTTGTAAACTCAGTAAAAAACACATCGGGTCTTGCCGCTTCACTCACCACATGGCGGAAAACAACATCTGTCACCTCTTCCATGGGTGCCAGTATAAAAAATGGCCGCGGTAACTCACGCCAAAAATTTTCTTTCATCTTTTTATTCCAATCCTCTCATTAAGGGATACCATACTAACCCGTATCCCAAAATTAAAAAGCAGCATATTTCTGCTACTATACACTTATACCATGGTTGGTCACTTTTTATCAAACTGATCAAAAATGTATACATCAACTTTACGACAGCCAGTATCTCCCGCTAAAATTCACCCTATTAATCAGCATTCCACAATCCGAGTTAAAATAAAGTTTTGCTAAGAAAAACATTATAATTTTAACAGGAAAAAGACCCCAAAATCGCAACGATTCAGGGTCAGAGCAGCAAAAGCATATCTTTAGTGGTTACACGTTTAAAATAAGCTGTGTCACACTTTCCACATGTGTGGATTGTAATTGACAACACATGAGATGTTGGTTTGTTTACAGAGATAGTTATAATTTTAGCACTTGAAAAGTGAATACAAATAACAGGGAATTAAAGTTTTATCCCCAACTGTCTTAACATTTCAAAGGTATTTACATAAGGAACTTCAAATGCCTCACAAGCAACTGGTATAAGTATCCGATTTCTTTTTTCTCGATTATATGCCTCGTGAGTAACTAAAGTTCCTCCTCTCGATTTCGCATATGCGATTAACCATGCATCTGCATTTGAAGCGAATTCACTTTTTGCTTCTGGTAAAAAGTGCTCACTAGAATTAGCCCATTGTTGCAGCTCTGCATAAGCACTAATGACATCGTGGCTATCTGTTTTTTCAAAGTACTCACGAAATTCATTTCCGGACCAATTATGTAACTCATCAGGTTCAGCTGCACATGTAAGTTCATCATGAATCTTATCAATACTACAAATCGCAGATTGTTGGGCTGACTTTTCTAAAGCCTCCCAAAAACTTGGAGCAAAATCAAAAGAATAATAGCTTCTATGGGCGGATATAAACACGTTAGCATCTAATATAAACATACCTACATGCTACCTCTCATTGTAATCCACAAATTTATTAAAAGTGTCACCCTTTAATCCGGTCAATCTATATGCATCTCTATACATGACATTCCCCGCCTTTACTTCAGAAATAACAATCCTGGTAAACAAACTACCTAGTTTTGCTCCCAGGGTGGTATAAAAATTCCCCCCACTAGAACTCCCAACATCCCTTAAATTTTCCCTATAGTTTCTATAGAAAATCATAAATTCTTCCCTGTTTATTAAGTTGAGTTCTAAGGCCCTACGAGCCACAACTAATGTACTTACTTTAAAATATCTAGCTAATGATTCAAATTTATTGGAACCTTCATGACTTTCCCAGTTATTTATAAATGCAGTCCTTGGACATAAAAATTCTGCCGCTGCCTTATTGCATAGTTTTTCAATTTCATTTTCTTCATTATCTAAAGGAGAAGCCTCAACTATTGCGCTATGTCCCACCCATATATGAGCTAGTTCATGAACTAAAGTAAATAATTGAGCTGCCTTCGCGTCAGCTCCATTAATAAAAACCAAAGGGGCCATATTATTCACCAACACAAAACCTCGAAATTCTTCAACATCTAATTTCCGATGTGTATTGTTATCGACCACTCCATTTACCATTACCATAATACGGTGTTCTTCACATTTACTAATTAGAAATCGCAAGGCATAATGCCAGTTAGGTAAACTAGCAGCCCAATTTTCTTGTAAACCCAATTTAGTCCTTATTAAATTTGCTAACTCTAATGGATTGCTTCCTCTGTATGAACCAATAAAATCAATTTCAACTCCTACATTTTCTATATAAAATTCTTTGATAAACTGCTGTCTTCGTTGCATGGTATGTAGAGTATCTATTAATTCCGGACTTGTTCCGGGTGGAGCCTCATCACCTATTGTACGGTAGTGTGGTACTGGTATAACTTCTTTTGGGGGTTCACTCAAGAAAAAATAACCTAGTGGTGTAGATGTAGCTTTAGCATACTTCTCTAATTGTTTTAAAGTAGGTTTAGACTCTCCCCTTAACCATTGATCTAACTTTGGAAAAATAGAGTTTAACGATTCACCTTTTCTTGACCTCTCCTTTGCCCATTGCAGTATACTTTGCTGGACCTCTATATAAGTCATATTTCACCTCCCACTTAATAAAAAAGTTTAAGTGTTTGAATATTTAGATATTGGCGTTCACAAAAAAAGTAACCCCCCTTACCCCAGATCAGGTGTTATAAGGTAATGGTTACTTTTTCGTAGCTCCTTATCACTTTACGTTGAAAAGTCGCTGCTCTTTATATGTTAAATATAACAGAGATATACACAAAAGTAAAATTAATACAAATACGATAATTAAATGTTGCAATTTTACTTTCAAAAGGTTTTATTTACCTTACTTAGTAAAACCCCCAAAGGGTCAGAGCCGCTACCTCTGCCAAAACGCTGTCGCCGGTTCGACAATTACATACCGGATAAAAGAATAACCGTGGGAGCGCCCTTAAGTCACGCTAAATAAGAGGTCCGGTGAGCTGAGCCGATGCAGAAAATCAGCGTAGCAATCATTAGACAAGGTCTTTCTGCTGTTTATGATCGGATTGTGAGTCTTAGAGGAGTGGGAACGGCTTCTTGCAGTAACGGTTCGGTGGAGTTTCGATTGGTTACGGCCAGTGGTACTTGCCATAAAGCATGCGGGCGAAACTGTATGCGCTTTTTAAAAGCTAGTGGCAAGGTGAAGAGATTCGGTACTAAACAGCAGCGTCATCAAGTTTCCCTGCTTTACACTAAAGCATGTACGCTAGTATCACTTCCTCTGTATACGAGTCTAACAATGATTCGTGTTACAGGGGAGGGTACAATTCGTAGTCAGTAGCCCGCATAACCTAAAGCATATAAATATAGACTGCAGCCTCCATTTGATGTTACTCAACAGCAAGTTTAGACCAACCTCAACCCACCATGGCATCGTTTTACATAAATCAGGAATATGAAAACCTCGGGTGCCTCAGTGAAGTAGTTCCTTAACCCAGAAAAACAACTGCAGGGTGCTTGAAGGACTTTGGTCCTTTATTGTTGAATTCCTTATTAAACTAACGGGGCAGGTTAACTTAATAAGGAAAAATAAAACAGGTTCGACCGAGCATTCCAAAAAAAAGTGGGAAGGCCTTATACTTAAATTAACAATGAGACTACTTATTCTAGAGGTGAAAATGATTGTTAGATAAAATAAAGGACATTAATCTTGCTCTTACTAATAAAAGTTATTTATCTGCACTTGCACTATCATTAACTTTACCGGATATTTGTGGGCAAATAGAATACCCACATTTTATTAAGAAAAATGGAGATCGGAACGTGGGAAAGCAATATGCAACATGGTTTGATAATTGGGTAAACCACCATTTTGCAGATACCTCAGGTTGGACAAATGATTACACTAAAGCTAAAAATCCATATTTAACTGGAAAAATGTGTTACTTTTTACGCTGTTCTTTCTTGCATGCTGGAAATTCAGATATAGGAAACTGGGGCGACAAAGAAGATGCAGATTTTTATTTTTCGTGCGAATTTGAATTAGCAGTAGGTGGCGCAGACAAAATTGGTTCATCTTGGGGACACCAACCTAATAATAACTCAAAAATATTAAAGACAAAAAGTGTCAGAGTAAATATCGACAAATTATGTGAGTGCATTTGTCGATCTGCTGAAAGGTATTATCGAGAAAAAGATCCTAATCTATTCAAAGACTATAACCTTAACTTGATTGACTTTAAATAACAAAAGAAATCAAATCATAAGAGCGATCTTGTCAGCATATATCCGCAAGCGACGCTTTTTTTTATTAAGAGGGCATTTTTTTATATTGACCATATTTATACAAGGTATAAGAAGAATTTGAAGGACTTAAACTATCGGGGGCTTTCCTTAAAGATCTGTCTGCTAAAAATACTGCCTTTTTCTTTTGCTACCAAAGGGATAGTTTAGAGAAAATGCATTTTTATGAATAATAAGACATTTGGAAAAAACACCATAATTACAATCAAAAGTTATTAACAAAACGGCAAGGGATATAATTGTGGAATGTCATTCTGAATAATATAATTGTTAAAAGTTAGGGGGAATCATATGTTAGTTAATTTTAGAGACCAGAAAAATCCAAAATATATAGAACAGCCTTTTATTATAAAAAGGCTGTTTACATATTAGTCATTAATGTGAAACAGCCTATGTTTATTGTATTGGTTTTATTAAATTGAGGTCTTGATAAATAATAAGATCGCATTTACTTCCTTGAAATAATCATCATCGATTTGCCTAAAGGCACGATACATTGATTGATCTCAGGTTTGTCACCCGTATATTATGGTGTTAACTTGTTATTTATTTGTTGCTCTTTATCTTTAATTAGATTTTCATCTTAAAAGGGGTTTGAAAGATCGGCACATTAATACGGTCCTTTGCTACACAAATTCCGTTACTAATGATGTAGCATTCTACGTAATGAGGGCCATTAAAGGAAGTGGGCTCTACTTTTTGAGAAGTCCCTTTAACTATTTCTCCTCTTTGCATTTTCTTTTCAACAGCTTTTGGACCACGATTTCGAACCTTCCAATAAATAGAATAATTTATTCCCTTATCTTCTACCTCATTTACATCTATATAAAATTTAAGTTCCCTTTTATGTAGCAAAGGGATTTTTTCCTTTATAAACCTCCGTAGTGAACC
Organism: Cytobacillus sp. FSL H8-0458; assembly: GCF_038002165.1. Classification (NCBI taxonomy): domain Bacteria; kingdom Bacillati; phylum Bacillota; class Bacilli; order Caryophanales; family Bacillaceae; genus Cytobacillus; species Cytobacillus sp. FSL H8-0458. Next base: position 3,204,860 of record NZ_JBBOBR010000001.1, read on the forward strand.
TTCACGAAACCCATTTGCCTTTACATCACACTCAATTTTCAATCTATATTTAATATCAACCTGAAACATTTCTTCAATGAATTGCTCGTTATCACCACGCAAAGCAAATGAACTAAGTTCAGCTTTTTGCACAACTTCAGGAACAGGAAAATTAATACCGAATATTTCCTGTAATATCTCATAAAGTTCTTCGCTTTCTTCTGTTAGATCTTTTATTTTATTGTAGGCCAGCTCTGCTTTGTCTATAAAAGCTTTACCTTTATCATAAACATGTTGTTTACTTCCTATTGCTTGCCAATACTTTTGTTCTTTACTTTGACCTTGTAGATACAAAAATAAATCTTTAAATAAAACCAAATAATCCTCAAACGTTGCTGTCACATAATCTGGATATTTGTTAAAAAACTTATGAACCAATGTATCTATTAATAATCCCCCCATCTTAAATCCAATGTTATTTTTCCAAGCGCGAATCATTTGACAAATATATTTGTAGTGATCATTAGTATGGTCAATCATATATTCACTTTCCCCAATCTCTACCATGGGGTCTGTTCGCTTCCAAGTACCTCCGTTGTTTGAATCTGGATATTTGTAACTACCGTCACTATTTTCAAATGCAGGACATACTTCTACTTCATAATTGGAAAAGGTTATGACAACAACTTGTCCATCTCCACGAACTATTATACTTTCATTTGGATATCGTTTTCTTATCTGAGCCTTTACATCCTGTAGCAAAGCTGATTGCCCGTTACTTTTATGCTCATCATATTGTTTGAATTTTGATTTAGGAAGTACAAACAACATATCCATGTCACTGATACCATTAATTGCAGTTTTACGCCCTAACGACCCCACTTTATAACCGTGGTCTTCCTCACTGGTACTACCATCATAATAGCTCATATTTAAACGCTTGGTGATGGTTCTAAATTTTGTATCAATATCATGTTGATTATCTAATTGAAGCGAATTTACAAACTCCTCAAATGATTCAGCTAACAAATGGTAACTCCCCCTTGAAAATGAATACCCATGTCGGGATAGCAAGTACAATTACAACGACAAACACAATAAATGATGTTGGTATTTTATCTCTAAATAACTTAAAATTCTTCTGCTCGTCAATCCAGTCGATCTGCATTTGTCTAAAGAATTTATAGTGTGCGTACCAATCGCTTGCAAAGATTTGATTACTCATACTGATGGAATAATATTGATTCATAATCTCTGCCATTTCCCGTTCTTCATTTTCAAATTCTGTCGCTGAAGAGCTTTGAACTTTGAAGTACAGCTGTCTTAGCTCATTAAAGAGCTGAGTTATTTTTACGCCTTGTTCATTATATTTTTCCTTTTCATTGTTAAAAGGAGTAATTGTCATACCAACTATGCTTGCCATAATTAAGACTGTTGATATTCCAGTATCAAAAGGGCCATCAGGATAAGCAAGTTGTCCTACTCCAATTAACAATCCTATTAATGAAATGAAACCTGGAACTTTTGAAATAATATCATAAGTCGCAAAGTTCTTCTTTGCTCCAAACCCTACATTGTAGCCATTAGTAGCTAATTCTTTTAATAGCTCATCTTTCCCTAATCCAGCCAACAGTTCTCAATCCCTTCATAAACAGTAAGACATATCAATACTTGTTAATTATAACAAGTTTACTGGAAAAATAGATCCAACGAAACATTATTTTTCCAAATTTCATATAAAGTTTGTGAAGAAATGTACTTAAATAAAACCAGCTAATAGTTTGTCAACATTTTTCAATAAAATGATTAATAACGTCATGATATACTAAAAATGTTCATGCCAAATAACCTTCCTCTATGTCTTATTTGGAAGGTTTTGTTGTATTTAGTTAGATATAGTTTTTAATCTGTATCTTGGAAAATAGTTCTGCTTTTTAGTAAGGCAAAAATCCAATGTAAGAGCTTATTAACACATGCAATAACTGCTACTCTAAAGGGTTTTCCTTCTTCCCGTTTCTTATCGTAAAACTCCCTTAATTTTTTATTGCGTGCGATGATTTCATCAGTTGTTTTCTTTTTACGAGCATCACGAATACCACTTTGAACAGCCATATACAAGGCATGACGAAGCCTGCTAGAACCTCGTTTGGTAATTCGATTTACTGATGCGGTAAACTTACCAGAAGAGAAAACACTAGGATCCACTCCAGCGAATGCAACGAGCTTTTTGGCATCATTGAACCGATCTATCTCACCAATTTCGGAAATAATCGTGGCGGCGATTTTCTCTCCAATTCCAGGGATAGACTGAAGTATATGATATTCTTCAATTTCTTTAGCGAGGGCATCTATTTCAACTGCAATTTTAGATAGATGCTCTTGGTATTGAAGAACGATCTTGACTAATAACTCTAGATTAAAAATATTACTCTGGTAGAGGTTGTTTTGAAACGGATTACGAAGGGCTGCTTCCCTTAATTTTTTAGCCTTTTCGTTTGCCCATGCATCTGAACGACTCATACATAGCGAAGCTATTTTCTCTGTTATTTCTCTTTCACTCACACTTAACACTACTTCTGAAGTAGGAAATGCTAATAATGTAAGCAATGAGACTTTGGAATATAAACTTCCAAAAACTCCTCTATATTCAGGAAATACCTGATCCAAAAGGGTATGCAGCTGTATTTTCGTCTGTGCTGATACTTCGGCAATACTTTCTTGTTGTCTTGTTAGATTACGAAGATTTAAAAGTTGAATTCCTCTTTTTTTATAAGGCTCTAACTCTTCTTTATAAAACAGCTCGCAAAGGTGGTAAGCATCAATTGCATCTGTTTTTACCTTCCGCAAACTCGAACTTTTGGCTCGATGGGAGATAAGAGGATTGACAACAATATAAACAAAACTTTGCTCCTCAAGAAATTGAATTACAGGAAAATGGTAATGTCCTGTTGATTCTAAAACCACCGTTGGCTGATGACTACCAGCTGAACTTTCTACTTCATGAAGGAACTCTAATAAACTACCTAAACCATCGGTATTGTGCTTGATACTAAAGCTCTTCCGATACGGTTTGCCTTTGTCTAAAAATGCTTGAACCTGACTCTCTCCTTTTGATACATCCAGGCCAATGACTGGATTCATGCTTTTCTCCTCCTAAAACTCAATTTGTCGGTATCCCCTAAGGCTTCTTGTAATGTCATAGGTTCGCTTGTTAAACGGGATCTTTGTCCCAACCAGCCTGAAACATGTTTATACAAGTAGGGGGTGAACAGTTTAGTTGACGGGATTTAACCCACGGGTGCGACGTTCTACCCCGACTACCGTTATATAATAAGACCCAAAATTAAAAGGTCAACCAGAAATATCTGGCTAACCTTATATTACGAACGGGTGCTTTAGTTGAAGATAGATAAACAATACTACAATATTTTTTATTACTCAGAACCTCGTCGGATTATATATTCCGGCGAGGCTTTCTTTTTTTAAGACTTAAAAAACTCCGCTTGACTTTTTCTCAGAAATGGTTATGTTCCTTTTGCCGGTAGATGAACTACCGAAATTAAAAGATATGTGGAGGAATATACACCATGAAACCAACTCAAAAAAACATATAAGAAAATAAGATTCGAAATAATACACAGGCTGCAATCCAGCGCTTGCGAAACAGGGGGATGCTTTCATGAGCACCAATCCCTCCTCTTTAATAAACAAATTAAGAAAACCTTTGGAGAAAGGAACTCTCTCACCTTTTTTATTTGAGGGCTTTAAAGAGTACCAGAGTCAAAGGAGGCCTAGAAATGAAGATACATCAAGTATCCATTGACTCTTTCCCTGGCCGGAACCGTGGAATAATAACGGTTTTAATTAAAAAAGGCGGCCAAGAAGGGAATGTTCAGCTCTCTTTTGACCTTTTCGAGGAAAAGCCTTTGAAAGAATAGCGGAATAATTTCTGCCTCTGCCTGAGAAAGATAACGGGTGGAGGTGATTTTATGAGACGACGAGTACAAATTAGCTCTATCCCCGAATCAAATCCGGTTTCAAACGTGTGGATCCAACACTTGATAGCGCGCCTCCTAATTGGTGAGCTTAATATCCCACACAGATTGCAGGCAAAATTACTTTATGAATTATCCAAAGAAAGAAAGGACGTAGATTAGATGAATGTTATTAACAGCCAGAAAAAGCACGTTTTCTTCCGGCGAGTAAGTACAGCAGGACAAGATATCATAACACAGGAAGCTGCTGACCTTCCTTTCCGGGAGAAACTGCCACACAATGGAATTTTGATTATTGATGAGATTGCCACTTCGGCAAACAAAAAATCAATCAGTGAAAGGCCAGAGATGCAAAGGCTTACTTCATTGATAAAGGAGAATAAAGTTCACAGTATTTATGCCTTTGACCGGAGCCGCCTATTTCGGGATTTTTACGAAGGCATGGAGTTTAATGACTTGCGCGCCAAATATAATGTCCAAGTGATTTACACATCAGTGGGAAACGGGAACATGCCAGCAAGTGATGACGTATTCGTAGAAGGATTACTGAGCATGTTTAGTGACATCGAGGGCAAAAACATTGCTCGCAGAAGCCGAGAGGCAAGATTGAGATATCCTGCTAAAAAATTCGGTTATCAAAAACAAAAAGAGACAAAGCGTTTCTTGCACGATACTGCTAAGCAGGAAAGCGTACAACAATACTTTACTGCTCTTCGGGAAATTAGTTCCCTTGATGACTTATATAAGGTGGTAAAGGAGTATCGAAAAAAATTCAAGAAAACAGACGAACAATTAATCTCAATGGCTACAGATCCATTTTACGCGGGATATGACCTGGAAAAGGGGACAAATAAGCTGCATCATGTCACCCCTTATATTTCTATTGAAGAATTTTTACAAATCCAAAGAAGTAAAGGTGACTTTTTTAAAGCTTTTCTTGAACGAAAAAAATCGCTAAAGGGCCAAAATGTTTACTCACCATATTGCGCCTATTGCCGGAAGCCTCTTAATTACAAAATTGAAGAAGAGACCAACAGTGCCTATTATTCTTGTTCCAGAAAACAACATTCCAAAATCACTGTGTCGTTTTCAGAGCTTACTCAAATAATCAGGCACGTATTGGATCAAATTATTCAAAACTTTGATAAAGGCAACCTAATTACTCACTCTATCCATTTTTACAGGGCAATTAAAAAGCTCCTGGAAGCAGAATTGAATAGGATCGACCAAAGCCTCAATGGAATCATAGAGGAATTAGTCCTTGAATCTGATGATTATTCTTCTACTTGGAAGGATGACCCTAGATATAAACGAAAACAACTTTTAAAACAGGAGTATCAAAACTGCCTGGAACAAATCAAAGAAAATCAAAACGCTCTCCAGCAAAATAAATCTGTCATTAAGGTGATTGAAGGGGCACTAATTAACCAGGCTAATATAAATCCCCTAATGCTTTATGACATGCTTATAAATGGAGTATGGATTTATGTGGATAACATTCAGGTAGATGTTTTCTTTTTTGATTATCTGCAGGAAATGGAGAAGGAAATTATTTACGAAGGAGAAGAGACAGCATGACTTTCGCATTCGGTTATATCCGTCGTTCATCTTATAAACAGCAGGAAAACAATAGTGTTGAAATACAGAAAGCCCACATCCTGGAGTACGCCCGGAGGAAAGGACTGAGTGTCCCAGAGGATTTTATCATTATAGAGGATGTTACGAGTGCATATAACAAACGAGCTAATCAACGAAAAGAACTGATGCGGCTCAAGGAATTGATGATGGAAACAAAGATTCCTACCGTGATCTTTTATGAAGAATCCCGAATGGACCGGACAGCTTACACGTTTGTACTAGACTTTTATAGACCATTAAAGGAAGTTATTCCGGACATTTTATTATATACAACCAATTCCGAAAATCCCTTCAATCCAGATAATGAACAAAACAAAATCGCTCTTTTACTTTACCGACAAGAATCAGAAATTAAATCAAACCGCGCAGTCGGGAATTTGATTGCCCATTTAGAAGCAGAGGAAAAGACACGGCCAGGCTCCAAGGTTCCCTTTGGATATAAGCAAGTTAATAAAATGCTTATTCCTAATGAGGATGCCGAGATTGTCACTTTTATCTATTACCTTCATAGCTGGGGTGTATCAATGGGAAAAATAGCAACCATTCTGAACGAAGCTGAAGTACCTTCACCATCCAATAAAGAATGGAGATCAAGCAGCATTGAAAACATTTTAAAGAACCCTGTTTATACCGGAACGCTAATATGGGATATTCAAAAATCAAAAAATGAAAGAAAATATGAATTCCTGGATTTCCATGAACCCTTAATTGATAGCTTCCTCAAACAGATTAGTGATATTAATAATCAGCTTCAAAAAAGTTTCGGACGCCTGGAAACCCCTTTCCTCTTTTTAAATAAACTAACCTGCGCTGACTGTGGTGATAAATTGGACAACCAAAACGGTTCGACCAAAAGGAACGGCATTTCATATCTATACCAATATTATGTATGCCGGAACTGTGACTACAAACTAGCAATCGATGAATTACATGAAAAACTTTTACCCCAGACTTTCAAACATGTCCAATCTTTTATAACTGCGCCAACAATAAAAACAACATCAGAAGAATACCTTACAAAATTCCAACAAGCCATTAAAAAAAATATAGCCAAATTAAAAAACTCTATTGACAAAGCTCAATCAAAGGGTTGTATTGCAAAAGAACAAGGTGATATGGAACTAGAAGAAATAGCTGTCTCTTTGGAACAAAGATACCAAGCCACCATTGATGACCTTGTTTCCTACTCAAAAACTGTCGATGAATTGAAAGGAACGCAAGATTCGGATGTCTTTTTTCATCGCTTCAATCAAATATTAGATGATTCACTGGCCATTACAGAGAAAAGGCTAATCATTCTCTACTTTGTGAATGAAGTTTTAATAACGCCGGAAAAGCCTCCAAAGCTTATCTTTTGCGAAAACTTCTTTGAACAATTACTTCCAATGGATAAACTCCAGAAACTCAGAGGAACTCAAATGGACAAACTACCGAAACCTATTTCACCCACCGGGATACAAAATACCGACATTTCTTAAGCGCCCTGTCTACAGGGCTATCCTTTAAGGAATGTTCGGTAGTCCATCCAAATTGGTATACCAATTTGGATGAATAACAGAAACCGATATCCATAGTATGGACGAAAAACCGAAAAATAACCAACTTAGAAAAAATACTAGGAGAGAGAAACAATGAAGGTAATTAGGTCATATGCAGGGCCTGAAAATGCAGTTAATGTAAGGGTCCTCCTGCAGCAACTTTTAACATTAGAAATAGAAAAAATGGTGAATACTAATCCTGTAAACTCACCAGCATCTCATGAAAAAATTACTCTAGGTGGTGATTGTGCATGAGATGTGCAGTATATGCTCGTGTTTCAACAGAATTGGATTCCCAAAGGACCTCAATTGAAAATCAGATCGATATTTTCCGGGACTACACTTCCAAGCAAGAAAATTGGGAGATTATCAAAGTCTATACAGATAAAAAATCAGGCACTAAGGAAAATCGGCCCGGATTAAAAGCTCTGATTCAAGATGGAAAAAACGGATTGTATGATGTGATTTTAGCCAAAGAGCTGTCCCGACTTGCGCGTAATGGTAAGCTATCATACGAGTTACGGGATATGTGTAACGACCATGGAATTCATATTGTTTGTATGGACAATTCCATTAATACTATTGAAGGCAATACCAACAACTTTGGGTTATATGCCTGGTTGTATGAAAACGAATCAGCCAATAGCAGACGGAGAAACAAACAGGCCAAGCGGGTTAAAGCTTTAAGGGGAAATTTTGTAGGTTCACATCCTCCCTACGGATATGGCTTGGAAAACGGTGTGCTGAAAATAAAAAGCGATGATACCCCCAATATCGTCCGCCGTATATTTCAGGATTATTTAAGCGGAACTGGTATGGACACTATCGCGAAAAATTTTACAGCAGAACAAATTCCTACTCCCGCTCAGGTAGCAAATAAAGCAAATGCTTCGGATCTATGGCATTCTTCTACAATTAAAGGTATCTTAAGTAACCGGCACTATGTTGGTGACCTTGTCCAAAGAAGGTCTGAAACAATATCAGTAATCTCTTCTAAACGGCGTCAAACAAGTGAGCAGGAATATATCATTAAGGAAAGCGCACATGAAGCAATAATAGCCAGGGAGCTTTTCGAAACCGTTCAGGTAATGATGTCAAATAGGACCAGAATTGGTACCGCTCCTCAGAAACACCTCTTTACCAACGTCCTTTATTGCGAAGAATGCAATAAAGGTATGTGGTATAAAGCAAACCAAAAAGGCTATAGGTGTGGAGGTAACATTAAACATGGAACCCATTTCTGCCAAAGTAAAGTCGCCGTTCGGGAGAAGGAACTTAAGAATGTGATATTGGAAGACCTGAAGGAATTGTTCAAAACAATAAGCAACGGCGCCTTCATGGAAACGATGGTCGGCAAACTAAATTCCAAAAAACAATCCGTTCAAAAAGAATTAAATTCCATCTTAAAAGAGATTGAGATGTGCCGGAAACAAAAGCTTGATCACGTGAATTTGTATACCGAAGGCATCTTAAACAAGGAAGATTTAATGGAATTAAAGCAAACACTTGATGCCAAAGTAGAATCACTCCTGATTAAACAGGCTCAACTAAATGAGGACTTAATTGAGTGCGAAAATAAGGATCATATTACTACCCTTAAAGAAAAGCTTAGTGACTTGCTTAACCTTAAGGATTTAACGCCTCAAATACTGAACTCATTAGTTGAAAAAGTGACCTGCCAATCAGATGGAACAATTCACATCAAATACAGCTTTGAAAATCCATTGCAGGAAACATGAGAAGGCAACTCCCTTAAGGGTTAGTTGCCTTCTTTTAAAATGAGTTGCGAGACACACTCAACATGCGCAGTCTGCGGAAACATATCCACAGGCTGAATACCATTTACCTTATATTTAGAGCTCAGAACTGAAATATCCTTAGCCAATGTTGATGGATTACACGAGACATAAACCACTTTCTTCGGCTGGACCTTCAAAATAGTCTTTAACAGCTGCTGGTCCAGTCCTGTTCTTGGCGGATCGACAATGATGACATCCGGCTTCCAGCCTTCTCTTGTCCATTTCGGAAGCCATTCTTCTGCTTTGCCGACCACGTATTGGGCATGCTTGATTCCATGGCGGGCCGCATTTTTCTTTGCGTCTTTAATGGATTCCCTGATGATATCCATGCCGCGGATTTCGGCAGCCTGATCAGCTACCCATAGCCCAATCGTTCCGACACCGCAGTATGCGTCAGCTACTTTTTCCTTGCCTGTTAAAGCCGCTGCTCTTTTGACTTCATTATAGAGCTTGACCGTCTGTTCAGGGTTCAGCTGGAAGAAAGTCCGGGCCGATAGTTCAAACTGAAGGTCTCCAAGTGTTTCCTGGATAAAGTCGCTTCCATCCAGATTCGTGGTTTCCTGTCCAAAAATAATGGAGGTTTTTTCACCGTTCACATTTTGAATGATGGACTTTACTTCAGGGAGCTCACTTTTTATTTTTTCGATAATAATCTCTTTTTTAGGAAGCTCTTTTTGAGCTGTAATTAATACGATCTGCAGCTCGCCTGTCTGTATTCCCACCCTGGCAACGATGGTTCTTACGATGCCTTTGCGGTTTCTCTCATTATAAATGGGGATTCGCAGGTCCTGGAGAATCCGCTTCACTGCTTCTGTCGCCTTTGTTGTCTGCGGATGCTGGACCGCACAGTGCTCTATATTAATCAGACGGTGTGAATTCATGCCATATAAACCGGCCAGCACCTTCCCGTCTTTTTGGCCAACCTGGAACTGGCTTTTATTTCTGTAGCTCCATGGATCTTCCATTCCAATGGTTTCTTTAATATCCAGCATCTCAGGATTAAGCTTTGTGTGCCGTTCTAAAGCTTGAATAATGATATCCCGCTTCTCCTTCAGCTGCTGATCATAGCGGAGATGCTGCAGCTGGCAGCCGCCGCACTCATGATAGACCGGGCATGGGGGCTGGACGCGGAACTCCGATTTTTTGCGGATTTTCTTGATCTTGGCCTCAGAAAACTTTGGATTTACCTTTGTTGCTTCTGCTACAATTTCCTCGCCAGGCAGTGCCCCAGGGACAAATACGACCTGCCTTTTAAAATAACCGACACCTTCGCCATTGATGCCAAGCCTTTTGATTGTCAGCGGGAACGTCTGTTTTAGTTTTAATTTAGCTGTTTGTTCTTGTTTCATGATCCTTCATCACTCCAAATTACTCGATGCTTCTCCACAAATAAAGCGAAGCATAGCTCAAATAAGGATTCCAGCTCTTTGAAAATGTCTCCATTTCCTCCAGAGTCGGTTTCGCTTCTAATTTATATAATTTTTTCAAGGCATTCTGGATGCCAATGTCTGCAGCCGGAAAAAGATTTGGCCGGCCAAGCCCGAACATTAAGAAATTCTGGACAGTCCAGGGACCGACACCGCGCAATTTGATCAGTTTATCATAAATTTCTTCATCTGAAAGGTTTTTAAGCTCATCAAAGTTTATATTTCCCGCGGCTGTTTCTTTTGCAATGCCAATGACATATTCCGCCTTCCGTCCGCTGAACTGCAGTTCCCTCAGGTCCTCCACCTTAAGTTCTGCCACTTTTTCAGGCAGCGGATAGAACCACACACCGTCTTGTTCAAAGCCAAAAGTTCTCACAAACCGTTCTGTCAATGTGTGTGCGAATGTAAGATTCAGCTGCTGGTGAATAATGCATTTCAGAATACAGGCATATGGATCAAAGTCGAGAACAATAGGTGTTCCATAATGCGCTTCAAATATCGGCTGTAATTCTGTGTTTTGAAAATGCCTGTGAATAGTCTCAAGCGGCAGATGCCATTGGAAAATTTCCGATAAGCGCTCAGCTGCTTTTTCTTTTAAGGGGCCATCCGTTCCGGAAATTAAAAATTCCGGCTGTTCCGTCGTTCCGATTGCCTTTACTTCTGCCACAACCGGCTGACGCTTAAGCATCAGGGGCACTTTCACAGACCTTTCCTCTATATTAACCTGATTAAGAGGATCGTTCGAAAGCCTGTCCAGTACAAGATCAAAATTATAAGGTCCTTCTACTTGTATCTTTTCCAAGAAGAATCCGTCCTTTATCATTTTCCCCGATTATAGCATTTTTTGCTGTTATTTTTCTAAAATTGTTCGCTTATGTAAAAATAGACCCTGAAGAACGGGTCTATTTCATGCAAATATTGAAATTCAGCTGTTTTACCGGCCGAAATTGGAGATTTACCGGCCATTTTAAGGAAGATACCGGCCAAAGTACATTATTTACCGGCCGAATTAAAGGTTTTACCGGCCAAACCTAATCAGTACAGCATCCGCTCCCCAATCGCCTGCTCCCATGTCAAGTCGTCAAGGCTCTTAAACGTGTACCCGCGTTTTTTCAGATCCTGAATGGCTTTTTCAAGAGCATCGGCATTGTCCTTTGAGACTGTGTGCAGAAGAAGAATACAGCCCGGGTGGATCTGGCGCATAATATTGTCATAAGAATACTGCCAGCCTTTCTGTCGATCAGTGTGCCAGTCGACAAAAGCAAGTGACCAGAATACATGCGTGTAGCCTTCCTTTTTAGCAAGAGCCAATGTACGCTCACTGAATATCCCGCGCGGCGGCCGCAGATAAGCCATATGCTTAACACCTGTCAGCTTTTCGGTTTCAGCACGGACCATTTCGAGCTCCTTGATGAATTTCTCATCGCTCACTCTTGTCATATCAGGGTGATGCCAGGAGTGATTGCCTATGATATGCCCTTCAGCCGCCATCCTCTTGACGAGATCGGGTGCGCTTTTTAAATAATGCCCAGTTACAAAAAAAGCAGCAGGGACATTTTCCTTTTTTAAAACGTCCAGGACCTGTCCGGTATAGCCGTTTTCATAACCATTATCAAAGGTTAAATAGATCTCCTTTTTGCTTGTATCGCCTTTATAATAAGAGCCATGCCTTGCAAGGAGGGAGTCGAGCGGCTTGCCTGCTTCGGCGGACACCTCATTTTTTGCCTTTTTAAATCCCCAATGAACCGGCGAGTTGCCGTAGTTTGCATAAGCTGTTCCGGAAAAAAACAGAATAAATACACTCAGGAAGATACTTAATTTTTTCATCTGAGCTCCTCCAATATTTTTTCTTAGTGTTTGTGAATGAAAAAAAAACATTCACAGGGCCGGCTGGCAAAAATGCACAAAAAAAGAGAGACCGCATGCAGTCTCTCTCGTTCCAATATTAAAATACACGCTCTTTAAATTGAGCCAATTTCTCAAGTGAAGATTTATCTACATCACGATGAAGGCTGTTGCCGTGGGAATCCATTGTCACAACTGCAGTAAAGCCTTCAACCTTAAGGTGCCACATAGCTTCAGGAATACCGAATTCCATCAGATCCACACCTTCAACAGACTTGATGCAGTCTGCATAATATTGTGCAGCTCCTCCGATTGCATTTAAGTAAACGCCGCCATGCTCCTGAAGTGCTGCCAATGTTTTCGGCCCCATTCCGCCTTTTCCAATAACAGCACGGATGCCAAACTTCTTCATGATATCGCCCTGATAAGGCTCCTCACGTATACTTGTAGTCGGACCGGCTGCTTTGACATGCCACTGGCCGTCTTCATCCTTCATCATAACCGGACCGCAGTGATAAATAACCTGTCCATTAAGGTCAACAGGAGCATCATGATCTATCAAATGGTGGTGGATGGCGTCGCGTCCCGTGTACATCATGCCGTTGATTTGAACGACATCACCGACCTTAAGACCGCGAATCTGTTCTTCCGTAATCGGCGCCTGCAGTGTCACGATGTTTGTTTGCTCTGCTGTTTCTGCTGCTGCCGCTGTCTCCAGTTCAGCTTCAGTTGCACCAAAGTCGATGTGCTCGCCTTCCTGGTACATCCATTCATTAATATCGCCAGTTTCCATGCTGACTGCCACGCCAAGTCGGCGGAACGCCCAGCAATTATAAGCAACAGATACGAAGAAGCTGGCCGGAATGCGGTTCATCACACCGACTTTACAGCCTAGAAGCGTTGTTTCCCCGCCGAAGCCCATTGTTCCGATGCCAAGCTCATTGGCATTTTCCATCACATAATCTTCAAGCTTGCGAAGATCTTCATTCGGGTTCACATCATCTACAGAACGGAACAGCTGCTCTTTCGCCAGGTCATAGCCTGAAGAGCGGTCTCCCCCAATTCCTACACCGATGAAACCGGCGCTGCAGCCCTGTCCCTGGGCCTGGTAAACAGAGTGCATGATGCACTTGCGGATTCCATCCAGGTCGCGTCCAGCGCGGCCAAGGCCGTCAAGTTCACATGGAAGGCTGTATTGGATATTTTTATTTTCACAGCCGCCGCCTTTTAGAATCAGGCGTGCGTCAATATAGTCTTTTTCCCATTGCTCGAATTTAATAACGGGAGTGCCAAAGCCAAGATTGTCCCCGCTGTTGGCTCCTGTCAAAGAATCAACAGAGTTCGGGCGAAGCTTTCCGTCCTTGGTTGCCTGGACAATTGCGTTTTTAATTGCTTCTTTCATGACCATCTGGTTCGCACCGACAGGCGTCTTGATTTTGAATGTCGGCAAGCCGGTATCCTGGCAGATTGGCGACACATTATCATCAGCCATTTTAATATTATTGGTAATCGTATCCAGGCTCATTGCCGCTCTAGTGCCGGCATTTTCTCTTTCTTTCGCTGATTTAATCGCACGGCGCACGTCACGCGGAAGATTTGTGGATGTCTCAACAATCAGCTGATACATGCTTTCCTGAAATTTGTCGATATTCATTGCTTTAGTCCCCTTCCCTTTGCTCCCTATATCGCTATATCTTTTATGAAAATTATAATTATTAATCGTCTATCATTATACTCCTATCTTGATTGTATTTAAAGACAAAGGTTGCAATCGTTTACAGGGTGAAAAAGGAAGCTTCGGCAAACAAAAAAGAGCCCTCAGGCTCCTATTGTTAATCGCGGTTATTAAATTCACGGCATTTGGATTCGAGGTCATCGATCATTTCAATCAGACGGTCGATGTCTTCGATTTCAGTGTCTTCCGGCTCAATAGCTTCCAGTACGTCCAGGAACATATTTAAGCGCTGTTTGAGAAAAGTAACCTGTGAATTTTTATCTTGAATCGGACTGCCCAAAACGTTCTCTCCTTTCGTCTCGATTACATCCTACATGAAATCTGCTGTTTCAGCAAATAAGTATTTTTACTTAATATACCCGTCAATGCCACCCTGCAACATGAAAACTGATTAAAAATCATCCGTTTACTGTCTTCCTTTTAAAGGAATAGAAACTATATAGAAGGGAGGCTAACCATGCTTTTTTCCAGCTGGCAGGACATATGGAGAGTTCTCTCGATTGGGGCAATGAGTTATATATTCCTGGTCATATTCCTAAGGATAGCAGGAAAAAGAACCTTAACCAAAATGAATGCATTTGATTTAGTGGTGACAGTTGCCATCGGATCTACCCTTGCCACTATTTTTCTTAATAAACAGGTATCACTTGCCGAGGGATTGACTGCTTATGTACTATTGATCAGCCTGCAGTATATCGTAGCCTGGCTATCTCTTCATTCAGCCACATTCAATAAGTTCATAAAAGCCAGTCCAGAACTTCTCTATTATAAAGGCCATTTCGTTGAATCGGCTTTAAAAGAGAATAGGGTTTTACGATCAGAAGTGCTGCAGGCAGTGCGCTCTGGCGGTCATTCCTCAATGGATGAAATTGAAGCCGTTGTGTTTGAAACTGACGGCAGTATGTCAGTCATTCAAAGGAGCAGTTCAAACAGCACGATGAGCACCCTTTCAGATATTGGCCAAAAGGAAAGCTGATGCCAAAACGGCATCAGCTCTTTATTTGCTCCTCAGTAATTCCGGCTGCCTTCCCTTCACGGCTGGAGTCAGCCGCTCCATATAAACGGCCTTTCTCCCGGTCGATTTGGATGGCCTGTACATTTCCGATCCTGCTTGGCTTATCTCCAAATTCATACCCCATGGACTCCATTTCTCCCTTGGATTCCATGCTGATGCCCGGCTCCCATTCAATAAGCGGGCCTGTTGTGGCAAAGATCCGGGGTTCTTCAATGGCTTCCTTTAAATTCATGTTATGATCAATAACATTCACGATCGTCTGAAAAACCGAGCCTATAATGGTTGGTCCGCCTGGAGAACCGAGTGTCAGGACAGGCTGATCATCTTTAAACAGAATCGTCGGGCTTTTACAGCTGACCGGCCGTTTGTCCGGTTTTGGTTCATTGATGCCGCCAGGGTTGGCATCAAAGTCTGTCAGCTCATTGTTTAATAAAAATCCGTATCCCTTTACCATAATACCTGACCCAAATGGGTGCTCAACGGTTGATGTACATGCAGCAATATTGCCCCATTGGTCGACAACTGTGAAATGGGTCGTTTCACTTTTCTCTAAATCATCCGGCTGGCGGATAATCTGCTGTGGTTCGCCCTCCTGGTATTTCCATGGGTTCCCAAAATCAATGGCATCATTTCTTCTTTTAAAATTAATGGCTTTGACCCTTTCAGCAATATAATCATCATGCAGCAGCCCTTCAATCGGGAGATCTGAAAATTCCGGATCACCTGAATAGGCAACCTTGTCAGCAAACGCCAACCGCATGGCTTCTGTAATCAGATAGTACTTCTCCCAGGACTTTGGATCATATTGGTTTAAGTCAAACTTCTCCAGGATCTTCAGTATTTGAATGACGGTTACACCGCCTGCACTCGGAGGAGCGGACGATGCAATCTTATAGCCTTTATATTCGCCCCATACCGGTTCATCAATCGTAAGACGGTAATTCTTCAGGTCCTCAAGCGTCATAAAGCCGCCTTCTTCTTTAAGAGTTTCTACAATGGCTTCAGCAATTTCTCCTTCGTAAAAAGAGGCTACACCTTCTTTTTGCAGAATCCGGAATGTCTTGGCTAAATGATCCTTGACTAACCTGTCACCTTCTTTTAGGGATTTGCCTTCAGGGAAATAAAAGGCTTTAGCCTCCTCACCAAGCCTGTAATGAAAGTTCTGAAGGGCTTCCGCCATTACCCAGTTCACTTCCACACCGCTCTCAGCAGCTTCAATTGCAGGCTGGATCAGATCGGCTAACGGCCTGGAACCATGTTCCTCAAGAGCTGTATCAAAAGCTTTTAGGATACCCGGAATGCCCACCGCAGACCCATGTGTAGAGCGTTTGCGAAAATCGATCACTTCCCCGCTGTCATCGAGGAACAACTCCGGATGCACGCCTTTTGGCGCCCGTGTGTGGCCATCATATATTTTTACATCTTTCTTTTTATTGTCGTATACCATTAAAAATCCGCTTCCGCCAATGCCTGTCATCATTGGTTCTACGACATTGAGAGCAAATTGGATGGCTGCTGCAGCATCCACTGCATTGCCGCCCTCCCGCAATATTTTTTCACCAATATCTGTGGCAACTGAATGAGGACTCACGACCATCCCCGCAGTACCAACAGCCGTTTCTCTTTCGTGTGATTGTTTTTCCATATCGTTTGATAATGATTTCCCTCGTCTATAACCCATAATGTAACCTCCAAAAATTGTCCTGTACCTATAATTAAGGGTTACCCCCTCATCGAAAATATAAAACAGCCATCATTAGGAAAAAACACCAATAAAAAACCTCCACTCCTAAGAGCAGAGGATTTTTAAAATTTATTACAGGTTGTTGCTGTTTTTTTGAGTCTCAGGACTGTAGGTAACTGCACTTTCACCGCGCTCTGCCGGAAAAGCAGTATTTGTGCTGCTCACTGAGCCTGTACCTTGATAGTTTGAGCCTGTGGAAGTTCCACTGTTTTCTACAGGGCTTTCCATTAATTCCGAGCCTGCCTCTTTCACTTTTGAACCAATATCAGCCAGCTCGCTTTTCGCTTCCTTCGCTGTTGACATTGCGTCGGTTGACACTTCCTTTACCATGTCCATATTGCCGAAAACATCTTCATTTACACGCTGATATAAACTCTGGGCGTCTTTAATGGCATCTTTCAGGGTATTGGAAGCACTCTTGAATTGGTTAATCATGTTTTCTTTTACATCACCGGGATTTTCCCTTACTTCTGAAATGAGATTGGCTGAAGAATCCTTAAGATCCATCGCTTTCGTTTTCACTTTCGTTCTTGTTGAGGTATCAAGCATAGCTAAGGCTCCGCCAATAATACCGCCAATCACAATCCCTTTCATCAGCTTGCTGTTTTGTCCATTGTCATAATTCATGTCCATATTCTGACCGTAATCTGACCTCAAAGCAGTTGTTGTGTTTGTCGTATTATAAGTGTTATTCTGTTCCATGTTCATTCCTCCTCTTTAGTTAAAAAGTGTTTCTCGTTTGATATTGAGTTAATTCCCGCAGGAGGAGAAATTAAACGTAATTATGTCATTTTTAGTACTAACTATCGATTGACAATAGATCCCAAAGATTAAATAATGACAAAGGACTTAGATTTTTAAGGAGCTACATATGAAAACACAACTTTCACCCATCACACCGGAATATGATCCATGGGAAGCATATTCCGACATTGATCAGCACGGAAAAATGGTGCTTTCAAATATTGAATTTACCACAACCGTCTTATGCAATATGCGCTGCGAACACTGTGCTGTCGGCTATACCCTTCAGCCGAAAGATCCTGACGCACTGCCAATTGATCTGCTTCTGAAAAGGCTGGATAAAATCCCCCTTTTAAGATCACTGAGCATAACAGGCGGGGAGCCGATGCTTTCCAAAAAATCAGTTGAAAATTATGTTGCGCCGCTGCTGCGCTACGCACACGACAGAGGGGTCAGAACACAGATCAATTCAAATCTGACGCTTGAGTTAGCCCGTTATGAAAGTATTATTCCTTTTTTGGATGTCCTTCATATTTCTCATAACTGGGGAACGGAGGAGGACTTTATTGAAGGCGGCTTTGCAATGATGGAACGAAAGCCGACAATAGAACAGCGCCAGCGCCTTTTTTACAGGATGATTGAAAACAGCAGGGAGCTCGTAAAAGCGGGGGTAATGGTTTCCGCTGAAACCATGCTTAATAAACGGACATTGCCTTATCTTGAGAAAATCCATAAACAGATTACGGAAGAAATGAACTGTCAGCGCCATGAGGTGCATCCTATGTATCCCTCAGACTTCGCCTCCTCATTAGAAACGTTAACTCTTGAAGAAATGAGATCAGCCATCCACCATCTTCTCGATGTCCGGAATGAGGATACCTGGATGCTGTTTGGCACCCTGCCCTTTTATGCCTGCAGCAGCGAGAAGGAAGACCTGGAGCTTCTAAGAAGACTGCACTTATCCAAAAATGTGACGGTCCGTAATGATCCAGACGGAAGATCACGTCTTAATGTTAATATTTTCACGGGTGATGTCATTGTTACTGACTTTGGTGATACCCCGCCGCTTGGGAATATCCAGAAAGATCAGCTTGAGGATATTTATCAGAAATGGAGCAGAACGGAACTCGCCGATTCCCTGAACTGTCATTGTGCCGGTATTAAATGCCTTGGCCCTAACGTTCTTGTGAAGAACAGCTATTATAAAGAAACAAATTTTAAGACGCGACGCTCGAATATCTAAAAAAATCAGCCAGCCCGAATCGTGGGCTGGCTTTACTAATTACAAAAAAACATCAATTTTGAACGTCGATAACTGCCTAGCTCCACAAGGAACGCTTCGACAGCATCATCATCGCACGGCTAAAAGCGTTAGCTTTTAGGAGGAGCGCACTACCTCCTCGAGGTGTCGAGGGTGGGCACCAAGGAAAGCTTCCTTGGATGATCTTCGCAGGAACAAGCGATTTTGGCTTGTTCCGAAGGCGCTTCCGCTTTTCTTATTATCTTGGCCTTTCTGAAACAACAAACCCGAATGTCACATGATCCTGAATCGGAATCCAGGCACCTATTCCCTGTGAAGTGACATTTTTAATGACGATCATTTTTTTGCTGCCTTTCAGCATCAAATACACTTCTCCATACGTGACTTTCCCCTTTTCATTGATGGCAGGAGCATAGCCGTATAGATAGCCTAATCTTTTAGGCGGAATATTATAGATATGATCCTTTTTGGTGCCTGCGCCTATAATTGTTTCAAAAGCAAGAGGCAAACCTGATTTCTCCATGGCCTTGAGGAGCATCATCTTTTTAACATCCTCGGCATTGGGAACCTTGGCAGTAAGTCCCCCGCGGACAACCTTCTGGGCTTCCTGCACATAATGAATCTGGTAAGGCGCCTTGCCGCCCCGGTTATCGAAATAATTCGTGTTTATCCGCTGATATTCCCAATTTGGGGAGGTTTCGGCAGACTCATAATTTAACGGCCACTGACCGAGATAGACGATCGCTCTATAGCCAAGCGCGAACGGAGTGCTGCTGACAGAGGTTTCATTCAGCATCCGGATGAGATCCGGATTTTCGATCGTAACCTTCGATGAATCAATGAGCTGCTGGGTTAATTCGCTCGGCTGCAGCGTCGGCATATCCTGCGCAGGGTTCGGATACGTATTTTCCTTCGTTACATTCAGCACCGAATTAGGGATAGTGATTGCTTTCGGCGGCTGTTTTGCCGGCTTCTCAGACCCTTTCTGCGCTTCTGCGGCCGGATGGAATGACAGCAATAGTATAAGACCTAAAAAAAGAATGCTTACGTATTTTTTCATGGTGTCTTTCTCCTTTCAAGTCACAATCTTTTTAGGTTGATATTAGTTTTTTCGGAGAAAGGGGATATTATCCCTCCCATGCAAAATAAGCTTTGTTTCGATTATTTTGTAACAAAATTGTAAAAATCAGAATATTTACAAATATCAAATAAAGGTTTATAATGAGATTACTAAATTAAAGGAGGGCAGTGGAAATCAACCCCACTATTATGTAAAAGGAGGAGAATCGTTTTTTTGTTAAGTCATCTGCAAGTCAGGTTAATGATCAAAAATCAGCATGAAGGTTGGTGATCAATGACAGAAAGCGAACAGAACCATTCTCTGAAAAAACATAATCCTTTAAAAAAAGTACTTAAATACCCATATAAATAACCGGCCCTGAGATTTTTCAGAGCCGGTTTTCTGTTTGTTATAAAAGATAAAATCCGATTCCCATGATTACGTAAGCTGCCAGGAGAGTGGCTCCTTCAAACCAGTTGGTTTCCCCGTCATTGCCAATGACAATCATCAGCAGGACGGCCGTCACCATGGCAATCAGCTCAGGTAATGTAAAAACAAGCGGCATGGCTGTTGGGAAAAGCAGCGAAAGCAGTACAAGGACTGGCGCTACGAACATCGCAACCTGAAGTGTGGAACCAACGGCAATTTCAACAGCAATGTCCATTTTATTTTTATAAGCCATAATGATGGCAGAAGCATGCTCTGCCGCATTTCCGACGATGGCTACTATCACTACCCCAATAAACAGCTCTGTCCAGCCAAACGCTTCCCCGACTGTTTCGAAGGTGTGCACCAGATTCTCTGATACATAGGCAACGGCAATAGTCGAAATGGCAAGCACCGCAATGGCCTTCCCTTTGCTCCATTCCGGGGTTTCCTCCTCATGAGAGCTTTTGCTCTCCTCTTTTGATTGATAGACGCCCCGGTGGGTGACCAATTTGAAGAACAAAGCTGCTAAATACAGAGCGATTAAAATGACAGAAATGCCGATGCTGAACGTAATCGTTTCAGCTTCATCCATGGTCATGGAAAAAACCTCAGGGATTACAAAAGCCACAATCACCGCAAACATCAGAAGTCCTGAATTGTGGCGTGCATCAAAGACATTAAAGGACTGGGTCTTGAATTTTACTCCCCCAACGAAAAATGATAGTCCTGCCACTAAAAGTAAATTCCCCAATACGGATCCTGTAAGTGATGCAAGCACAACACTGATCAGGCCGGCCTTTAAAGCAAAAATAGATATAATCAGTTCAACCGCATTTCCAAAAGTAGCATTCAGTAATCCGCCAATTCGGGGACCCGCTACTACGGCCAGGCTTTCTGTCGCCCTTCCCATATAGCTGGCCAATGCGATAATCGTGATGCAGTATATACCAAACAGCAATATATTGGACCAGTGCATCAATGTTCCGATGACAGACAGCGGAACACCTGCAAACGCCAATACCATGAACACTTTATTTGTCATAACTTTAACTCCTTACGTTTTATAATATTTTTAGTATTGCCTGCACATTCCTGCCTATGTGATTATATGCAGAGACTTTATGTAAAACGTACTTTCTCTTTAGCCATTTTTGGAAGTACTCAAACTTGCCGCGAATGGCATACAAAAAGCTGCCGTTTAAAACAGCAGCCTTCTGAGTTACTTTATCGCATTTTTTGCTAATGCCTGAATTGTCATATCATCCATCGGCGGGTTATGCAGGCCGGCACGCACATCCCTGTAATAGCGCTGCAGCGGATTTTTTGCTGATAAACTGCGGGCACCTGCCACCCGCATGGCCAAATCGACTACTGTAATTGCCGCGTTCGTTACAGCCAGCTTGACTGCTCCCAATTCAGGCTGCATCCTGTTTCTCGTATCATCGTTTGCTTCATCCCATTTATTTGCAACTGAATAAAGGAAATGGCGTGCTCTCATGAGTTCAAATTCCATCTCGCCAATTTTTTGCTGAACATTGGGCAAATCAATGATGGCACCCTTTATGCTATTCGGGGAGTAGTCTTTCGCAAAGGTAATCGCATAATTCTGAGCAGCCTGTGCAATGCCCAAATAACAGGCCGGAATGTGGAGAAGCCAGCCGGCAGCGCCTTTTTTGCCGGGCTGAAACAGCTCAACAAGGGCCTCTTCCTTCACCCTTACATCTTTTAAAAGAAGGTCATGGCTTCCTGTTCCTCTCATAGCAATGCTGTCCCATGTTTCCTCAATCTCCAGGCCTGCAGAATTTCCCGGAATTAAAAAGTTCCCAATCTCTCCACTCTCTTCAATCGTGGCGCTCACATTGAAGTAATCCAGCACGGGGGCCATGGTTGTGAAGCTTTTCCGGCCATTAATGATCCAGGAATCCCCCTCTTTTCGTGCAGAGGTAACAGGCTTGCCTCCCCTTGTAGGGCTGCCCGTCTGCGGTTCTGTTGCACAGTTATTCATTAGGGCACCCTTTTTTACGTCTTCACACAGCTTCTTAAATACTGCCTCTTCCCAGTTGTTTTTCTCGCCAAGGCTTTTGATAATCCCCATATGCCAGCCAATGGACAGGGCGGTGGATCCATCACCTTCCGCTATCTTTTCCTGGAGGTGCAGAAATTCAGAAAGGGAGATTTCTTTACCCCCGTATTGTTTAGGGACGGTCAAGGAGGTGTAGCCGGATTCTTTTAGTTCTTTCATATTCTCAAACGGAAAAAGGCCTTCTTCATCATTTTTGGCGGCCCTTGATAAAAAATTGTGTGAGAGTTCTTGCATGAGCCTGATTCTTTCTTCGGCGGTTTTTAAGTCTTGGAATTTCAAGTCGGGGCACCTCTTTTCCACTTCAAATTCTTATTATTTGTATAGGAATTATTATACTATTATTCTCCCGCCTTTCACAAAAGTACGCTTGTATAAGAAAAGCGCAAGCGCCTTGCACACCCCCGACAAGCACAAGACGAGTCTCTCGGAAAGGCGTTTTTTGCCTTTATGGGAGGATTGGCGTGTGACCTCGAGGGGGTAGGCGCTGGAGCTAGACAGTTATCGACGTTCAAAAATTATATACTTTCTTATCTTTTTAAGAAAACAGGAAAGAGGCATCCTCTTCCCTGTCTGCGTGTTAAATAAGTTCAAATGTCTCTTCTATTTCAATGCTTCCTTCCACTGAGCGCACCATTGAACAATTCTTTCTGGTCAATTCCAATGCCTTGTGGAGTTTCGCCTCATTCAAATCCGTTCCTTTAATAATGAAGTGGATTTGCACCTTTTCCACACGGTCAGCGATTTCAGGATTTCTTTCTACACTGGTTTTTATTTGGATATCCTCGAATTCCATGCGCATTTTTTTCATGATTTTTCTCAGAACACCGCCGCTGCAAACAGCCAGCGAAGCGACAAGCAGCTGGTACGGCCTGAAGCCATACTCTTCATCCCCGGCCACCTCCAGACGCCCGAATGGCAAATCGGCATAAAAGCCTGCTTCTTCCTTCATTTTAAATTCCATGGTATTCGCCCCTTTTTATCTTATTATTAGTAGAGATTACACTATTTTGGTTTTGAACAAAACTATTATGACCATAAACTTACTCTTGCCAAGATACCTTATTCCCGATACCATCATTTAGGAGACATTTATAATTCAGTCAGAAAAAGAGGTTTTTTTATGAATAAAGAAACAATGCGTTTTTGGATTCTCATCAGCATTGTGGCCATTTCTGGCTTCAGCCAGGGAATGCTGCTGCCGTTAATTGCCATTATTTTCGAAAATGACGGCATTTCCTCCAGCTTGAATGGTTTAAATGCAACTGGTTTATATATTGGTATCCTTCTCATTTCACCTTTTATGGAATATCCATTGCGAAAATACGGCTACAAGCCGGTCATTATCCTTGGAGGGTTATTAGTTGTTGTATCTCTCATGCTTTTTCCGCTGTGGAAATCGTTTTGGTTCTGGTTCATCCTGCGGCTTCTCATCGGAATCGGCGACCATGCCCTGCATTTCGGAACGCAAACATGGATCACATCCTTTTCACCGGAAAACAAACGCGGCCGGAATATCTCCCTGTACGGACTTTTCTTCGGAGTTGGATTTGCAGTAGGTCCATTAATGGCACCGCTTGTCAAAATCAATGAAACCATGCCGTTTATCATTTCTTCTATTCTATGTCTGATTGCCTGGCTGTTTTTATTCTCTTTGAAAAATGACTTCCCTGAACAGTCCATTGAAATTAACTCATTTAGTGAAACAATGAAGCGTTTTTCAAAAGCCACGAAATATGGCTGGGTTGCCTTCTTGCCGGCAATGGGCTACGGGTTTCTTGAAGCTTCATTGAACGGCAGCTTTCCCATCTATGGCCTGCGCATCGGGCTCGAAGTTTCAAGTGTTTCCCTGCTGCTGACTTCATTTGCGATCGGGGGTATCATATTCCAGCTTCCTTTAGGGATCATGAGTGATAAATTTGGAAGGCGCCAGGTTTTAATGAGTGTTCTTTTTATCGGGTTTATCAGCTTTGTAGCTGCAAGCCTGCTTGAGGAAATCGTGCTTGCACTGACCATTTGCCTATTCATAGCAGGCATGGCCGTCGGATCAACCTTTTCACTCGGCATCACGTATATGGCAGACTTAATGCCAAAGAACCTGCTTCCAACAGGCAACCTGCTTTGCGGCGTAGCCTTCAGCATTGGAAGCCTGATTGGCCCCTACTTCGGCGGCCTTTTCATTGATTTATTTAAGACAATCAGCTTTTTCAACATTATCAGTGTGATGCTATTGATTATTTTTGGTGCCGTCACCTTTTTTGGGAATAAAGGGCAGGTATTGCAGAAAAGCCAGTCATTTTAATTTCACGTAACTGTTTAGCTTTTCTTTTCATAGGTTATATAGTAATATAAGTGTAATAGATTACCATAATTGCATAGTGCAAGCTGCATTACTGATTTTAACGCTGTCACCTATCTGGTGGCAGCTTTCGTCGTTTTTTAGGGGTATTGAATGTGATTATTCTTCTCAATAAGACAACTGAAAAAACATTAAATCCATTTTAGGAGGACAAACGATGAGTATGGAGGCAAAGGCTCTGCTTAAAAGCAGCAATCGATCTGAAGAAAGTCTATTAGAAAAAATCAAACCCCATGCTGAATTAATTGCCGCACTTCTGAGCGGTGTATTGATTCTGGCAGGCTGGCTGTTAGACCGAAGCGGAATGGAAACCCCATCGATTGCCGCTTACCTGCTGGCTTTCGTAATCGGCGGTTTTGCGAAAGCGAAAGAAGGCATCGAAGAAACCATTGAGAATAAAGAATTGAATGTTGAAATGCTGATGATCTTCGCTGCAATCGGCTCAGCAATTATCGGCTATTGGACAGAAGGCGCAATCCTGATATTTATTTTCGCAGTCAGCGGTGCTTTGGAAACCTACACCATGAACAAAAGCCATAAGGAAATCTCTTCTCTTATGGAGCTGCAGCCTGAAGAAGCCCTGAGGATCACAGACGGTTCCGAGGAGCGTGTCCATGTTTCCGAGCTGGAAATTGGGGATTTTATCCTTGTAAAGCCGGGTGAGCGGGTTCCCTCTGATGGAACCATCGTAAAAGGACATTCATCCCTGGATGAAGCCGCCATCACAGGTGAATCCCTTCCTGTTTCCAAAGGCGCAGATGATCAGGTATTTGCGGGTACTGTGAATTTGAATGGATCGATTACGGTTGAAATCACAAAACCGAATAACGAAACCCTTTTTCAAAAAATTATTGAGCTTGTGCAATCAGCTCAAAGCGAGAAATCACCTTCACAGCTTTTCATTGAAAAGTTTGAAGGCACCTATGTCAAAATTGTTTTGGCTGTAGTTGTTCTAATGATGTTTGCTCCACACTTTCTGTTAGGTTGGAGCTGGACTGAAACCTTTTACCGGGCCATGATCCTTCTTGTTGTAGCATCACCTTGTGCCCTGGTAGCGTCCATCATGCCTGCTACTTTGTCAGCCATTTCGAATGGAGCGAGACACGGCATTCTTTTTAAAGGCGGTGTGCACCTTGAAAACCTGAGTCATCTTAAAGCGATCGCCTTTGATAAAACTGGCACACTGACAAAAGGAAAACCGGAAGTAACCGATGTAGTAGCCGGGGATAGGATTTCCAGGGAGGAACTGCTTCTAAAGGTCGCATCCATCGAGAGCCACTCAAACCACCCGCTGGCTAATGCCATTGTCAAATATGCCAAGAGCACACTTTCAGAGTCCCTTATCCACCCGGAGAGCATTGAAGATGTGACCGGATTCGGGGTCAAAGCCAAGGTTGATCATGATGAATGGAAAATCGGCAAAGCCTCTTTTGTCGGTAAAACAGAGGCAAGGGCATTTGCAGCCGGAGCTGCCGACCGCATGGCAAGCGAGGGAAAGACGGTTGTATTTGTCCAGAAAAACGATGAAATCATCGGCCTTATTTCCCTGAAGGATGTTGTCCGGGAGGAAACCAAACAGGCCATTGACCTTTTAAAGAAACAGGGAATCTACACCATCATGCTGACGGGAGACAGCCAGACAACAGCAGCAGCAATTGCGGGCGAAAGCCATGTCAATGAGCATATTGCCGAATGCCTTCCTGAAAACAAAGTGGAGCATTTGAAAAAGCTCAAGGAAACATACAGCAATGTCGCCATGGTGGGTGACGGAATTAATGACGCCCCTGCCCTGGCCACTGCCAATGTTGGAATCGCCATGGGGGAAGGAACTGACGTTGCGCTTGAAACGGCTGATGTCGTTTTAATGAAAAATGACCTTCCGAAAATCGCGGAAGCCATCGATCTTTCAAGGCGCATGAATAAGATTATCAAGCAGAATGTCATCTTTTCCATCATGGTCATCATGTTTCTAATTGCATCCAACTTCCTGCAGCTGCTTGACCTTCCTTATGGAGTAATCGGCCATGAAGGGTCAACCATTTTGGTTATTTTAAACAGCCTGAGGCTGTTAAGATCATAAGGAAAGCCTGGGAACTCAGATTCCCAGGCTTTTTTATGTCTGGCGCAAGAAGCCTACCCCCTCGAGGTGTCGGGGGTGAGCACCAAGGGAAAGCTTCCTTGGATGTTCTTCGCAGGAACAAGCGTTTTTGGCTTGTTCCGAAGGCGCTTCCGCTTTTCTTTTTAGTGATAGCCGTTCTGCCCGTTAGCAGATCCGGATGTTTTTTGTTTTGGTTTGTTTTTGCCTTTTTGCTTAGTGCCACCGTCTTTTTTCGTGTGCTTTGTCATATCGGTTCCCTCCAATGAATTCATTTTCCCCCATTACTATTGTGTTACGGAGAGAGACTTTTTAAGAAGGAAACTTTTATCAGCAATCCTCTTTATTGATCTTCGAATAGGTGGCATTGATTTCCCCGCCAAGAATGATGATAATGCCGGATAAGTAAAACCAGATCATAAGCACGATTATGGCCCCAATGCTTCCATATGTCGCGGAGAAATTGCCGAAGCTGCTGACATAGTATGAAAAGGCAAGGGATGAAAGCACCCAGCCGACTGTTGCGAAAATAGCACCAGGCACAGCGCTGATACAGGTTAGTTTTTTATTGGGGGCAATCCAGTACAACCCTGTAAACACCACAAAAAGGATAAATGGACTCACTAGCCAGCGAACCATATTCCATATCGCCAGGAATTGGCCTGACAAACCAAATTCCGAAGAAATAAATAAGCCAATCTGTCTTCCGAAAACAGGAAGAAGCAGAGCCAGTACAAACACAAAAATCATCGCAAACGTAAGCAGTATCGCCATCCCGCGTGCAATTATAAAATGACGGGTTTCCTTTACATCATACGCCTTATTAAAAGCCTTCACCACGGCATTGATTCCGTTTGAAGCTGACCAGAGTGTTGCGATGATTCCGAAGGAAAGCAGCTTTCCATTCCGCTGCGTAATTTCATAAATATTGGTTTCAATGAGCCTCATTGTCTCTCCCGGCGCAAAATCACGGACAACATTTAAGATATCCTGCTGCGTAATCGGCAAATAAGGAACGAGTGTGACCAGGAAAATCAGCAAAGGGAAAAGAGAGAGAAGAAAGAAATAGGCCAATTGGGCAGCAAGTCCAAATACATCATCTTCCTCTACTCTTCTCCATAAGTTTGGAATCAGAGCCGAAAAAGTTCGTCCCATTCCAACACCTCACTTGTTATTAATGCGGAATCTTAACCGAATCGTCAGCAGGTTTTTCCGGCAGTTCGTCTGATCCCTTCAGCTTTATATCTGAAAAGGCCTGCTTTGTGTTCTGAACAATCTGTGTTACTTCCGGTGCCATTTCTCTTATTTCTTCCACAGTGCCAGTAATAAAAGCGACGTCTTCACTAACCTGGTCAATAGCGGTTTTGACCTTATTGGAAACATCCTTCACCTGATTCACTGCTTCACTTGGGTGTTTTAAGTAATAGCCGACATTGCTGGACGTTTTCCGGCAATTGTCAAAAACCGTTTCCCTTGTGGATTTGTCAAGAAGGCTTAGCGCACCGCCTGCAAGCGCTCCATATAGTACACCTTTCCAAAACAATGATTTCCCCATATTTTATTCTCCTTTAGTAAAATTATTATATGAAAATTTTATTCAATTTTTCCCTTTTTTTCGTTTAACGAAACCTGACTTGTCCTTTTCCTGTATTTTCATATGTAATTTGTACATGGTTCTCCTTTATTTTCTACTAATTTCCATGGTACATGCAAGCCTAATTTAAGTTGACAATTTGCAGATATCGTGGAAAGATGATAAGAAAAGTGTGTTCGTCCTAATACATAGCTATGAGAGGGTGTCTGTAATGAATAATTTATCTGAGAAATCGGTTGAGAATGTGGAGTTTATGATTGAGGCTATTAAGGAGAAGCTGAAGGTTTTGAATTTAGGTGCTATTAAGCCTTCACATTTTGATGAGGAAATGTATGAGGAATTAAAGGATATTTATGATCTTGTCATGAAAAAGGATTCGTTTAGTCCGAATGAGATGCAGGCTTTGGTGGAAGAACTTGGGAATTTGAGGAAGAATAAATAATTTGGGAGCAGCCTTTTGAGGGCTGCTTTTTGTTAACCAACATAAAACCCCCTGCCAAATCAGGCAGAGGGCTGTCCATTTCATTAACCTAACAATTTAAGCGATTCACGTGTGAATGCCGGAATATCGTCCGGCTGGCGGCTTGTGACGAGCTGGTTTTGGCAGACGACGACTTCTGAGTCCTGGAATTTGGCTCCTGCGTATTCCATATCGACCTGAATGGATTTGTAGCCGGTTGCGTCGCGGCCTTCAAGAGTCTTGGCTGTCAGCAGCAGCTGCGGTCCGTGGCAGATCGCGAAAACTGGTTTCTTTTCGTCCATGAAGGATTTTGTAAATTTAACAAATCGATCATCAGCACGAAGCTGATCCGGTGAGAATCCGCCTGGCAGGAACAGTGCATCAAAGTCCTGAGGATTTACGTTATCAATGCTCTGATCTATTTGAACAGTGGCTTCACCCTGTTTGCCCTTAACGGATTTGCCTTGTTCCTTTTCGATTGTAACCACTTCATGCCCTGCTTCTTTGAAGCCTTTAGCAGGTTCCGTGTATTCACTATCCTCGAACATCTCGGTAATTAAGCATGCGATTTTTTTACTCATCTATACCATCTCCTTTTAAAAATCTTCACATAAGGAGATTTCCCTGAATGAACAATCTTAAACGTAAAAAAGCATGTTACACTCCACTGTCCATTCTTCTCGCAAAATCAACAAACCTGAATTTGTCCGGCCTGTGCCTGGATTCTGTGTACTGAAAGAGAGTAGCATCATCGAAATAAATATAATTTTTCACCACGACAATGGCATGGAATCCTTCCATATCCAGGAGCCTGCGATCTTCGGCAGTCGGTTCTTCCACTGTAAATTCCTTTTTGGCAAAGCTTATTTTTTTCCCGAGTTCACCCTCAATGTAGGCAAAAATAGAGCTTTGGCATATTTCTCTGGTTAAGCCCGGGACATATTTATCAATTAAAAAATCCTTGTCCAAAATGATCCGCTCATCTTCGATTTTCCGGACACGGTACACTTTCCATACCTTTTCATCTTTATCAATATGAAGATGCTTCATCTTTTCTGCGTCAGGCTGAATAAGTGAAAATTCGTCCACAATTGTTTCAGCACGCTGGCCCATTTTTCCGGCCAGCTCTTTAAAGCTGACCAGGCCCGATATGGGGAACTGCAGCTTTTTTAAATCAAGAACCATCGAGCCCTTTCCGCGGATTTTCTGAATAAATCCGTTTTGCGCAAGCAAATTTAAGGCCTTTCGGATGGTTTCCCTTGAAGTGGAATACATCTCCGTCAATTCATGTTCAGATGGCAGAATAGATCTGGCGGGATACTTGCCTTCCTGGATTTGCTGGGCAAGCTCCTCATAAATCACTAAATATTTATTATTTCTCATTTCAATCACCATTTCAGTCAAGTTAACACCATTCTACCATTAAACGGGCTTGCTTTCATTTACCGGTTGGACAGCTGGATAAAATACCAGCCACCTTCTGTTACAACCGGCTTGAAGGTTTTCACTTTCAGCTTCAGCTCTTTAGCGAGCTGGTGAATGTCCTCCTCTGTTGGGGTTGGATATAAATTTTCAAAGGCTGAAAAGAAGCTGTTAAACACGCTTGAAAACTCCTCGCCTTTTTTTGAATGCAGAATGGGTGTGATAATCGTAATGGATCCTTTCCGGCTAAGCCAGCTTTTCAATCGGGACAGCAGCTGTTTGCGATCCTCCGGCTGGATATAGTGAAGCAAATTATTGACCATAATTAAATCAGCCTGATGCTCAGGGGAGTATTCATGAACATCTGCTGTCACAATATTAATGTTGGGAATATCTTTGCAATTGGTTCGGGCAGATTCTGCGACATCTTCATTAATTTCAATTCCCGCCAGTTTTGCATGGGGGAACTTCTGGCTGATTCTGCTTAAATAGCCGCCTTCCCCACAGCCAATGTCAATGATTCGTTCCATTTTATTTTTCTTAATGGTTTTCATAAGCCGCGGCAGGGCAAGCTGTTCAAGCAGTGATGAAGTTCTTGCGACAGTCGGTCCATGCTCTTCATGGTCAAAAGTGTTTTTCGTATTGGAACGGAGCAGTTCTGGATAAGAGAGTAAAGTCGGGATATGCAATTCCATCATTTCCTTCAGGATGATTCCTGTGGAACGGGGGTTTTGGGGCGTGGACGGAAGGCTGAATTTAGATGCTGTCTTGATTTTATCCTTCCCCTTCTTTTTCAAATGGCGGATCGCCAGCCCCACCTCCACCCATCTTAAGAGCAGCTCCTCCTGAAGATTTCTGCTTGAGGCCACTTCTTTTACCGTTCTCCAGCTGCGGAACTGGGAAAAAAGGTCCAGCTCAAATCCAACATATGCATGCCAGCTGTATAAAAAGGGCTGGTTCTTTTTCATCCAATTTCGTGCTTTTAGCAATCTCACATATTCATTTATCATGGCTGTTCAACCTTCTTCCAGGGATAGTCTTCTTGTTCTGTATAAAAATAATGGCTTTTATCGGCAGCTGATAATTCTGTTTTTCTTGCCGGCAGCATTCCCGCCTGAATCAATCGGTCCCAAAGGCTCTCTGGCCAATATCCAAGACCTGAAACATTCAACATTTGCTTATATTGCAGGGTTTTATCTC
This sequence comes from Cytobacillus sp. FSL H8-0458, assembly GCF_038002165.1. Taxonomy (NCBI): domain Bacteria; kingdom Bacillati; phylum Bacillota; class Bacilli; order Caryophanales; family Bacillaceae; genus Cytobacillus; species Cytobacillus sp. FSL H8-0458. The sequence continues at coordinate 3,236,279 of NZ_JBBOBR010000001.1, forward strand.
TTTCGATCTGCTTCAGGCCTTTGCGGCGTATTCCTGTAATCACCCGGTTGGAATAGGAATAGGCTATGGCGGATAAATGGCTGAGGCTGATCATGTTTTCAGCGCGTGGCTTCCGGACTTTTTCATACCATTTAAGCTTGTCCGGCGCAATACTTCCGCTCTCATACATCTCTGCAAGCAATTCGCCCAGCACATCCGCATCCTGAATCGCCATGTTCATTCCTTCCCCTGCCATCGGGTGAACCGTATGGGCCGCATCGCCCAGGATAGCAAGTCTTCCATCCACATATTTATCTGCATAAAAGGCTGTCGGAATCATTAACTGAATATCCTTCCAATTTTTCAGCCTGGTCACATACCCTTCCAACTCAGGAAAAAGCTCTACATAATTTTTATGGAAATAGTGAATTCCTTTTTTTTGATGCTCCTTATACGTGCCCTCCGGAATTAAATAAACAGATCTTACTTTCGCATCCGGCAGCGGAAATAATCCGAGGAACCGCTCATCCTTAGAAATGATTTTCCCTTCCTCCAAGGATTGAGGGCGGGGGAAGGTGACCGTTAAAAATTGATGGTTATACTCAATCTTTTTAATTTTGCTGTTCATTTCTTTTCTGGTAATGGAGTTTCTTCCTTCAGCGCCTATATAAAAATCAGCACTTACTGTAAGCTGCTCCTTTACATCCTTCCGCTCAACCAGTAAATCGCCATTGTCATAACCTTTTGCCAGGGACCCTGACAGATATTGAAAGTTTGGATATTGAAGCCCCTGATTAAGAAGGATTCCTTTCAGCTTTTCATGCTCGATCATAAGCGAGTAATCATAATCTCCCGGCAGAATGCTGTAATCCATGGCAAACTCTTTTTCCCCTTCCTCAAACGCAATTCGGGAAAATGAAAAGCCGTTATCAAGGATTTCACGCAGTACATCCAGCTCCTCAAAAATTTTCAGGCTCTTCGGCTGCAGGAGTTCCCCCTTATAAACGGAAGATGGGGCATCCAGCTTCTCCATTACGATGACATCAATATTGGCTTGAGCCAGCTTCAATCCCAGCGTCAAACCGCCAATCCCACCGCCCACAATTGCAACCTCTGTATTCAAGGACATGTTTCCACCACCTTTGCCTTTTATTTAACCTCCTTTTTAAAAAGCAAAACCAATGGATATGCTGATATTACAAAGTCTGGAAAAAATTATAAGAACAAACTTTTAAAAATAGGAGTATGATTGTGATAGACACCTATATTTTCAAAATCCTGTATAATAGTGAGAGTAAAATCAATTAACGTACCCTTAGGGCTATATATAGCAATACCACAGTCTAACGGGCAGTAAGATCCCCACTAGAAACTGCAGTAAAATTCAAAGGTGAATTAACGGGGCCCAAACTGCCCGTAAAGGCTCGATTAGTTCAACTAACCAACTAGCGGGAAAACCCCCACTGATTGGAGTTTCACTTTAATTTTGGAGGCAATAAAATGAGAGAAATAGCAGTCGAACAATATATCCAAATGGACAACGCAGTTCCGGTCGATGTCAGGTCTCCAATCGAATTTGAGGAGTGCAGCATTCCCGGTGCTGTCAATGTGCCGCTTTTCACCAATGAAGAGCGTGTGGAAATCGGAACACTATATAAGAAAGAAGGATCTGATGCAGCGAAATGGAGAGCGATGGAAATCGTTTCACCTAAAATTCCGTCCATGATGCAGAAAATCAGAGACCTGAAAAATGATGGCCTTCAGCCTGTCATTTACTGCTGGCGCGGCGGCATGCGCAGCAAAGCGGTTACTACATTTATCACATATGCCGGTGTTTCGATCCCTCGTTTAATTGGAGGATACAGAGCTTACCGTCAATATATTCTGGAAAACACAGCAAGCCTGATTCCTGAAAAAGCAGTTGTTCTGCACGGAATGACCGGCGTCGGGAAAACGGATGTTCTGAAGGTGTTAAGCGAAAAAGGCTATCCTGTTATTGACCTGGAAGAAATGGCGGGACACCGCGGATCGATTTTCGGTTCCTTTGGCATGGGGTACGGCAGCACACAAAAAACATTTGATGCACTATTGTATCAAGCCCTTTCTGAGGTTAAAGGCTACCCTTATATTATTATGGAAGCCGAGAGTAAGCGGATTGGCAAGGTGGTTCAGCCGGATGAGCTGCTGGATACTAAAAAAACCGCAATCCACATTGATATGTTTGCAAGCATCGAATCCCGTGTCCAGCGTATTCTGAGGGACTATGTGGAACCATATCAAAAAGAAGAATGGTTCAAGCCAAAAGTGGATGAAAGCCTCGTTTTTATTAAAAAACGTCTGAAAGATACTGAAATCCGCGAGCAGCTTGATGAATCAGCTCAAACGGAGAACTACGAACTATTTATCAAGCTTTTATTAGAATACTATTACGATCCGCGCTATGCTTTTAAACAGCATGACTATGAGGGCGAATTCCACCATGTGAATGCTGATAATGTGGAAACAGCTGCACAGCAAATTATTCAAATAATTGAGAAGCAAAATGCTCCCGTCTTATGACGCGGAGCATTACTTTTTGAGAGCGACAAAAGATATATTTTTATAAAACACAGATAACTAACTATTTAAATCGGTTGACACTGTGGTATGATGATAATAATATTGAACAAAACGTTCTTAATATGGAACTCATTATGATAAAATCCTATTACATACAAAATAAGGTGTGTGGTATACGATGATCGGTGATCGTGTAAAAAAACTTCGCCAGGAAAAGAAAATGTCCTTATCCGAGCTTGCGGACCAGGCCGGTGTCGCAAAATCATACTTAAGCTCACTTGAGCGCAACCTGCAAACCAACCCTTCTATTCAATTCCTTGAAAAAATCGCGGGTGTTCTGAATGTTCCCGTTGACCATCTGATCCATGAGCAGATTAACAAGGATGACCTAGATTCCGAATGGATGAAAATTGTGAAAGAAGCGATGGAGTCTGGTGTTTCAAAGGAACAGTTTCGGGAGTTTTTGGATTTTAATAAATGGAGAAGCGGACAAAAATCATAATTGCAATGAGCCTGAATGCACAGGCTTATTTTTTTGGCAAAATAAAAAGCATTTCCATATAGAGATGTCTCTAACAGAAATACTTAGCCATACCGGATATTAAGCTTCGATCAGAACCTCTTTGGCTCTGTTATTATGTAAAAACTCTCTAATTTCTTCCTTTTGCAATCCTAAGTTTCTTGCTTCCATAATTAACTGCAGCCACTCCAAATCAATTCCTTCGACCTTAACATTTTGCTCTGTCAAAACTCTTCCCCCCAGGATACGTATCGTATTCCAGGCAATCCAGCCATCGTAGTATTTTTCAACACCTTAGACCCGCGACTTTGCGTCCCCATCTTTCAATGAGTTTGCCTTTTTCTGCGCCTATCGACTCAAAGAAATATTTTCCATAGATGTATTCTACTATGACCATATTGCTAACATTGTCAGGTTTTGTAATTTTTATTAATTATTTTAATATTAAATTAATTTGTTTTTCGACATAATCCTAATACTTTTTATGTATTTGATTACCTGAACCCCTCATCTTTTACAGTAAGTTGTTATTTATGGTCGAACTCCTTTTGGAGTAGTAGGAAAGTCCGATTCTTTTTCTGTAGTTTTTGCTGACTTGTTTTATTGTATAGGTGTGCGGGATTTTGCATTTCTTAAAGGTCGTGTGGACTGGTTCAAGAGTCATAGCATCCAAGAAGATTTCATTCGTTAAATCAGTGTGGCAAATCGGGCATAGCCAGCCTTCCAATTCACTGCTGCTGTATGAAGGTTTGTGGCATTTATGGCAGATCTTTCGATACATTTTCAGCCTCCTCATTTGACTAAGGATAGTAATTTCACTCTATCGGTTATTAAGATAGAGCTTCATAAATCCATAAAACATGAAATACTAATATGAATGAATAAAGATATGCTGCACCTTTTGCCACTACCTTTACTTTAGTTTGCGGCGGAAAATTAATCGAAGTTGACAGCAGGATTAAAAAGCATGAAAGAACAGCTTTAACAGAAAGAAATAATAGGGGTTCTATCGTATAGAGAAAATCCATAATTGGATTCACTTCTTCAATCAGTGAAAGTTTCATTCCAAAGAACGTCAAGAGACCATCCAAAAAATTAATGAAGGCAAGATACTGCAGAATTTTTTTCATAAGTTCACCGCTTAATGTGTAGCTTTTTGATTATATTCATTAACTGCTTAGATAAGTTCTAAACGCGAATAAAAATTAAGGCCTTAAAGAATCAGTTCCTCAGGCCTTAATCTAAGTTTCACTCCGCAGCCTTCTATAACGCCATAATAAAATTACGCTTCCGGCACCTAAAAATAATGTACCGATAAGTAATAAATTGTAATTATTAGTTGCAGTATTTGGGAGCTTATTAACCTTCTCTGGAATTACCGTGGCATCTGTGGATGGTGGTGAATTATTAGTTCCCCCTCCAGAATTATTATTATCTCCTGATCCGGGAGTCTCGTTGCCGGTTCCTTGTTCACCTGTTGCCTCGGCAAGAAAAATGATTTCAACCTCTGCAGCAGAGTTTTGAAATTCATTTCCTAAATGCTCTGGCAATGTTACTTGGAAAAATAAAGTTTCTTCTGTCCCTTTCGCTAATTCTCTGGGAGAGAAACCTTTAAAATCTTTAAGTTTTCCTTCGTAAAGCATCTTTGTATCTTTTTTAACCTCAAGCTCTAATTCCTCAAAAAGTCCTTTAATAGACTTTGATTTTCCAATGTTAGAAGTATATTTAAAATCTTGATTGCCATCATTTTTTATTGTGATATTTCGGGGCATCCAATCGCCCGGTTTTAAATTATCTACCTGAAATAGGTACCTATTTGAGTTCTCTAAGTTCGTATTAATATCAATATCTTTGTCCACTGCTAATGCAGTTTCGTTTCCAAAAACAATTAAGATAACAAAGCTATAAATAATAAATATTTTTATAGGTTTTGCCAGCAGACTTTTAACTTTCATGGCATTCCCTCACAACAATAGATTTAACAAAAGGCGGGAATTTAATTCCCCCCCTTTGTTTTGAAAAACTATTATCTTGCAACACCAGCGCCTTGCTTACCGTTAAATGTCCACTCAAGTTTTAAAGAGTCACCTTGGAATTTATTTTGATCCTGGCCATTATCTACAAACTCGAATTGAACATAAAGTTTGTCTCTAGTTCCTGCCGCCAACTTACCTCCTCGTTCTCCAAGGTAAGCGCTCCAGAAATTACCCGAGATAACATCTGGACTCATAGTTTTTAGGTCTGAAAGAGTGGTTGACCAAACAGGCACGTCAACTTTATCAGCATTAAGTAAGAAATTGACACGAATATATTTTCCAAAATCTTCGCTATTATTATTATTTGCATCCGTTACAGTATAGTTTGTGCTCATATCTATTGTAGCAATATCAAGTGAACCACCATTAACCAAGTCAAATGAACGAAGCATTGTATCACCGGGCTTAATATTATTTACATTTATAATTGTTGTAGGGTCTACGTTTAAATCTAAAGTTCCAGCAGCAAATGTTGCATCAGCTGTTGCAGTGTCACTGAAGTATGCAAATGTACCCCCACCAACTAATGAAATACCAAGTGCTGCAGATGCAATTCCCATACCTAACTTTTTCTTAAGATTCATAATAAATTTCCTCCTCTTACCCCTTTTTGGGTATGTATAATTTTATATATTGACCCCTGTATTTCTACAGGGAGTGCAACCAAATTAAGCAGTTTTTTCTTCTGAATCAGCTTTGTTTCTTTTAGGATCAATTTCTCTTATAGCCTGGAAGATGCTGAATGCTGCATACCCTAGAAGTAGTAAACCTGGGCCAATAAGCAGAATAGCACTACCTTCTTTTGATTGAGCAAAATCTATAAAATATCCCACATAAGGAAGGGTGAAGCCAGTATAAATAGCTCTTACATTTTCAGATAGCACAGGCTCCATGTCTGCAGTTTTGTTGTTATCTCCCTTTGTTTCATACATGACATGATCTCCGCTGCTGCTGACACCGATTACTCGGTGAGTAATTAATTTTTCTTCGCTAGCCTGGAATGTAATGACATCATCTTTCTTGAGAGCCTTGCTTTCTTTGGAGCTAAGCGGCTTTACTGCAATAACAGACCCAGTTTGGAAGGTAGGCTCCATAGAGCCTGATAATACTGTCTTAAGCTGATATCCAAAGGCCTGCGGCTCTCCTCCTGACGCTTTGGAGGAGACCACTAAAAAGGCCATTAAAATTAAATTAATGAATAGTACCGCTGTTATAATGTTGCTTATAATTTTCAATGCTTTTTTCAAGCTATTCACCTGCCTCATTTGAGCTTTCTTCAGAATTAACCGGAGCTTCTGATGCCTTAGCCTTGGTATCTTCCGGCTTTGATTCTTCTATTGGTTTCTCTTGTGGCTTTTCTTCAACTTTAGACTGTTCTACTTTCTGCCCTTCTTTTGGTTCTTCTGCTGGTTTTTGCTCAGGATTCTCTTGAGGTTTATCTTTTGCTGATTCAGCTGCTTCTTTTTCAGCCTCCTCGGTCTTATTGCTTTCTTGTTCAGTTGCAGTCTCTTCTGTTACTTCTGCCTTTTGTTCGGTTTTCTCTTCTTCCACGGTAGAAGTTTCATCTGACTCTAAACTAACTTTTATTTCTTCACTCCAGAGGTCTACATTCCCAGGATGATCTTTGTGCTGATAGGCTTTAAACATATAGGATCCACTTTGCTGAGGAGTAAATGAAACTTCTATTATTTTTCCTTCTTTAATAGGAGCAAATGTCAGCACTCCACCTACAGACTTTCCTTCCTTGGGATTCCCTTTCTCGTTGTAATAAATTTCATATGTTCCATTCGTTTTCATATCTGACCCTGTATTTTGAATGGTTGCATATATCTTCTGTCCATCATATTTTTGTCCAATGAATTTTAGAGAGCTGCAATCCCATTCCCCATGCTTCTCCCCTTTAGAACACCCAGGCTCTTCTGTCTCCCAGGTACCGGCTTGAATGGTTCCAGTTACGGTATCCCTATCACTAAAATAGGCATTCGTCTGCCCAGTCAGAGTTGCCGACATCCCAATAAGCAGATACCAGGCAGCCACAAACTTAAATGAGAGCAATAGGATCTTATTCTTCTTCCCAAACTTTCTAATGCGTTTGTATCGTATAAGAACCCCCTCCTAGCGAGTTGATGTTCTTTGGATTTATCCGTTTCGTTCTTTTTATCGAACCGATAAGTCGAGTATAGTCCATCTGTCTTATTTTGAAAAATTCCAAATTCAGCCGTTTTTTCGTTTTAAAGAACGTTTTTCGTTCTTTTTCAAAGAATAGCTCTAGAATTCTCACTATTTTGTATTTTTTATTGAACGATTTGTTCGTTATAATGAAAACATCTTTATATTTTATGTTAAGGGAGTACTATTCCTATGATAGGTGGCCGGATTAAAAGTTTAAGGATCACAAAAGGATACTCAATTAATGAGCTTTCTGAAAAAGCGGAGGTATCCAAATCGTATTTGAGTTACATTGAGAGAGGCATACAGGAAAACCCTTCACTGCAGGTTTTATCACGAATCGCCAGGACACTGGATGCTAATCTTGAGGATCTGCTGGAAGAGAACAAAGAGGACATTACCGACTTGTCTAAGCTGGATGAGGAGTGGGTTTCCCTTGTCAAAGAAGCAATCAGGCAGGGTATCACAAAAGAGGATTTCTCCTATTATCTGGAGTTTATTAAATTTAAGAAGATGAATGGAGGGAACGTGTAGTTGAAGGTTAGAGGCCGTTTGCTGATTGTAGCTGCCTCCTTCCTAATCTTAATAGGAGGCGGTTTGGTCCTGTTCTCTCTGCAGGAAATGTATGCTCAGGAGAAGAAAACAAAGGATTCCTTAGCCCAGGCACATGAAAGAATTCAAAACGAAGTGAATAAAGAAAGTAAAAGTGTTCTTCAAACAGAACAGCCTGTGGATGTTTCCTTTGAGCAGGGTGAAGCCATTGGCATCTTAAAGATCCCCCGTTTAAAAGCTGAACTTCCCATTATAGAAGGAACAGATGAGGATGAGCTGGAAAAAGGGGTTGGCCATTACTCTACAACTGTCTTCCCAGGGCAGCAAGATCAGATTTTATTATCAGGGCACCGGGATACGGTCTTTCGCAGCCTTGGCGAACTTGAAATCGGTGATACTTTTGAAGTCAGCATGCCATATGGTAAGTTTACATATGAAATTACTGACTCCAAGATTGTGGATGCAGACGATACCACTGTGATCCGATCCACCGCTCCTAACGAAATTCTCACTGTTTCCACCTGCTATCCCTTCTCTTATGTGGGAAATGCCCCTTTCCGGTATATCCTGAATGCTAAAAGAATACAAAATTAAGAGGCCACATCCATCAGGAATGTGCCCTTTTTACTGCATATAGACAAACACCCTTCCCCCATATAAGAACCTGTACATATCATCTAATATATGGGTTTCCAGAAGGGACGTATCCTAATGATCAATTTCTTAAGATTACTATTATATTTAGCCATCATCATCACAGCTATCATTCTATCAATATAAAAAGCCAGACTTCCCAAGCCTGGCTTTTCCCTTTACTTATTCAAACTAACAGCAATCTTCGAGCCCACTTCGGCATTATGCTTCACCAATGCAATGTTCGCTGTCAAGCTTCTTCCTTCTGTTAACTCCTTCACTTTACCTAGAAGGAATGGTGTCACCTTTTTGCCGGCGATATTGTTTTCTTTTGCTTCTTTAAGAGCAGTTTCAATAACATTTGTGATAAACGATTCTTCCAGCGCATCTATTTCAGGGATTGGGTTGGCAATGACCACGCCGCCTTTTAGGCCCAGTTCCCATTTTGTGCGGATCATTTCAGCTGCTTCCTCAGCAGTATCCACTCTGTAGTTTACATTAAAAGGACTAGTACGAGTATAGAAGGCAGGCAAGACATCTGTTTCAAAGCCTACAACCGGAACGCCGTGGGTTTCTAAATATTCAAGCGTCAAGCCGATATCCAGGATGGATTTCGCCCCTGCACAGATAACGGCAACATTGGTCATCGCAAGCTCCTGAAGGTCAGCCGAGATGTCCATGGTGGTTTCCGCTTCGCGGTGCACTCCGCCAATTCCGCCCGTAACAAACACTTCAATACCCGCAAGCTCTGCACAGATCATGGTAGCCGCTACAGTTGTCGCACCATTTTTCTTTTTCGCTACCAAATATGGAAGGTCGCGGCGGCTTGCTTTTTCAACTTCCTTGCTTTGAGCAAGGAACTCCAGCTCCTCATCTGACAGACCGATTTTAATTTTTCCGTTTAAAATGGCAATGGTTGCAGGAACAGCCCCGTTTTTGCGGATGATTTCCTCCACCTCTTTTGCTGTCTGGACATTTTGCGGGTATGGCATTCCATGTGAAATGATGGTGGATTCAAGGGCTACAACCGGTTTATTTGCTTTCTTTGCTTCTAACACTTCTTCTGAGTACTCAAGCCATTTTTCTAACATGATGTCACTTCTCCTTAGTCGAAATATTGTTTGAATGTTTCCTGCAAGCGTGTGTTGTTTAGGTTCGGATTAACAGTTTCAAGGGACTGCAGGGCAAGCATCGAGCAGGACATGCCGATTTTGCATGCATCCTCTGTGTTCAGGCCTTTTAAATGTGCAAAAATAATTCCTGATACAAGCGAATCTCCTGCACCTGTCACATCGGCAATTTTCACCTTCGGAGGAAGCTGCACACCTGCTTCACCCGTGTTTGTAAAGTAGATCAGCCCTTTATCTCCCCGGCTGATGACGACTTTTTCAACACCTTTTTTCATAATCTCCTGTGCCGCCTTAAAGAAGTCTCCTTCATTGCTGATCTCTGTCCCCGTTAGTGCTTCTGCTTCATTTTTGTTTGCAATCAGCCAGGTAACACCTTTCAGATCTTCCGGCAGATTTTTTATTTTTGGTGCTGAAACAGGTGTAATGCAAAGCGGAATGTTCTCTTCATAACACCTTTTTATAATCTGTTCCAGAACCTTGGGAGGGAAGTTTGTATCGAGAATCACCATTTCGGATGATGCCAGGTAACCCCACTTTTTCTCGACAAACTCTCTGTTAACGCTTTCATAAATGGACATATCAGCTAAAGCCACAGCCATTTCACCTTCAAGGTCAAGCACTGCTGTATAAGTACCAGTAGTGGAACCTGCCAGCGACTGTGAAGGAGTGACATCCGCAAAAGCTTTCGTATATTCAAGAAGCCATTCGCCTTCCGGATCATCTCCCACTACTGTCATCAAACCCACATCACAGCCCAGCCTGCCAAGGTTTTCAGCAATGTTGCGGGCCACTCCGCCACAGGATTGGGAGCTTTCTGCAGGGTTCGACGTTCCGTATTGGAGCTGCCCTGTTGACTGGATTTTTCTGTCGACGTTAGCCCCTCCCACACAAAGCACTTCTTTCTTTTGCGGCAGAATATAGGCTCTGCCGAGAATTTTCCCCTGCTTGGTCAGTGAAGAGATATAGCCGGCAACAGCTGACCTGGAAAGTCCCGTTTTTTCAGCCAGCTCGTTTTGAGCAATAAATGGATCCTCTTTAATCAGCTGCAAAATCAATATTTCTTTATCATTCATAATTGACCAGCCCTGCCTTATTAAACTTTTGTTTATATTATAAACTTATGTCTATTTATAAAACAAGTGTTATTTTTCGAAAAATTTGCAGAGATAATAAAAAAAGCCTCCCGCCTTAGGCGGAAGACCAAGCTTTATGCAGCGTTATCTTCTTTTTTAATATCCTTTAAATAATATTTTTCCGAAGTAAAGAACTCGTTTTTCAGCTGTTTAACCTCTTTGCTTAGAAGGAGGACAGCCACGATGTTCGGTATCAAAATCATGGCAAGAGCCAGATCAAGGAATTGCCAGATCGTTTTCGCCGCTCCCACTGAACCAAGAACAATCGCAGCAATGTAAACGACTTTGATGGCTTTTCCGGCGAAAGAGCCAAATAGGAACTCTGCCATCTTGGATCCATAAAAGACTACGACAATGATCGTTGAAATGACAAAGAATACGAGTGATACAGCTACAAGAATACCTCCGAAGGAACCAAAATACTCTGTAAATGCCGCTGCCGTCAGGGCTGAAGGATCCTTCATTGCTCCTTCCCTTGTCCACACACCTGATGAAAGCACCACAAATGCAGTGGCGGTACACACAATCAGCGTATCCACAACAATACCGACAATCGCCCAAAAGCCCTGGCGTACCGGATGGTCAGTCGTGGCAGCCGCATGAGCAATCGGAGCGGTTCCAAGTCCTGCCTCATTGGAATATAATCCTCTTGCAAATCCCCAGCGAATGATTTCGCCAATTGCCGCACCGGCAAATCCGCCTATTGCTGACATTGGCTGAAACGCATAAGTGAAGATTAATTCCAACACTTCAGGAAGCTTGCCCAAATTCATGAACAATACCACTAAAGCCGCTCCTACATAGATAAGAGCCATGAACGGAACGAAGATTTCAGTAACTTTGCCGATTCTCTGAATTCCTCCAAAAACAACCAATGAAACCAGTAAGGCTACAGCGATGCCTGTATAAAGGCCATCAATCTTAAAAGTCTCGCCAACCGCAGATGCTACGGCATTTCCCTGAACCATGATGCTTGGGATCAGTTCAACCATCAGCGCGAAGGCAAAGATGACACCAAGCCACTTCATGTTTAGCCCTTTTGTCATGTAATACATAGGGCCGCCCACATATTCTCCATCTTCATTTTTCTCTCTGTACTTAATGGCCAATACACTTTCCGAGAACTTAATGGACATTCCTATCAGCGCAATGACCCACATCCAAAAGACTGCTCCAGGGCCGCCAAACATGATGGCTGCCGGTACACCTACAATATTCGCGGCTCCAATGGTGGAAGCCAGTGCTGATGTAAGTGCCTGCAGCGGTGTAACGGTTCCTTTGCCCTTCGGCTTTTTAAAAACACTTCCGAATGTCTGCTTAAAAATATATACCGGATAGCGGAACTGGAAGAAACCAAGCAAAAAGGTTAAATACAGCCCTGTTCCGGCTAATAATAGGATGATGGGATATCCCCACAGCCATCCTGAAATATCTCCTACGACTTCTAATAACTTATCCAAAAAATTTCCCCCTTATTGTTATGCACAGTTGCCCTTGTTACTCCATTCCCTTTTATTTGCCAGTTAAACACTTAGTTAGCAAAAGAAATATGTGAGGTAGACAAATTCTTAAACTTCATGTATAGTTAGCTAGGTAACTATTTTAAGCAGGTGAGGACAATGGACCCTAATCAAAGTGAATTTTTTCATTCCATAAACCAATTTACACGCCATTTTTCCAAAGTACTTAATGAAAGTCTGGTGCCGCTTGGGTTATATGCGGCTCAATGGACGATTATTTACCGTCTTAAAACCGGAGGACCAAGCACTCAAAAAGAGATTTCCTCTTATTTGGGAGTTGAAGCTCCGACCATGACCAGGACATTGGCCCGTCTTGAAAAGTCGGGCTGGATCGCCAGAACGGCAGGAAAGGACAAACGTGAAAAACTGATTTCACTGACAGATGCAGCGATTCTGGAATATGACAATTGGCTTACCGCGGTAAGATCAAGCGAAAGCAATGTCCTGCAGAATATTACGGAAGAAGAAATCAGCACGATGATCAGACTTATGGCAAAAATGAGAGAAAATATGGTACCAGGCACCTAGACCAGTTCACGAAATTGGTATAGGTACCTGGTACCTTCATTGTTAGGAGGACAACATGAAGAAACAGCCATTATGGACGAAGGATTTTTTGAGTATTTCGGTTACGAGTTTTTTCTTGTTTATGGGGTTTTATGTGTTGCTCACAACGCTTCCCCTTTATATTTTGGATGATTTGAAAGGGGACGAAACACAGGTTGGCCTGATTATTTCGGTCTTTTTGATTGCTGCCGTGATCAGCAGGCCGTTTACAGGGAAATGGATTGACGAGGTTGGACGGCGGAAGATTCTGCTGGCTTCCCTGATTGTGTTTGCTGTCTCATCTCTTCTTTATTTTTGGGCTGACACTTTGCCGGCTCTTTTGGCATTAAGATTCCTGCACGGTGCAGGCTTTGGTATGGCTACCACAGCGACTGGAGCGATTGTTGCTGATATTGTGCCGAATGAGCGCAGAGGCGAAGGGCTTGGCTATTACGCCATGTTCATGAATCTGGCTATGGTCATCGGCCCGTTTGCCGGATTGACGATTGTTCAATACGCAAGCTTTACATGGATTTTTGCGTTATGCACAGTTTTATCATTTATTGCTATAGTGCTGGGTGCTTTTGTAAAAATACCGCAAACAGCAGAAAGCTCTGTGAAGCATCCCAAATTCACACTTTCAAGCTTATTCGAAAAGAATGCCGTTCCTGTGGCGATTTCAGCAGGCATCCTTGCTTTCGCGTACTCAGGAATTCTTTCCTTTATTTCGGTTTATGCGAAAGAGCTGGATTTGCTTGAAGCTGCGAGCTTCTTCTTCGTTGTATATGCGGCGTTCATCATTATGTCCCGCCCATTTACAGGCCGCTGGTTTGATATGTACGGAGAAAATAAAGTGATCTATCCAGCGATTATTCTGTTTGCGGCAGGATTGTTTTTGCTCAGCCAGGCCAACAGCACCTTTGTGTTTCTGCTGTCAGGTGCAGTAATCGGACTGGGGTATGGCACGATTGTTCCGAGTCTTCAAACCGTTGCCATCAAGCAGGCCGATCCAGCGAAACGCGGGCTTGCTACCTCAACCTTTTTCACCCTCTTTGATACAGGGATCGGTTTAGGATCCTATGTTCTCGGAATACTCGCGGTCAAAACAGGCTTCGCTTCACTGTATTTTATGCTTGCCGGAGTCGCACTTTTTGGCCTGCTCATATACTACCTGCTTCATGGAAAAAAGACAGAACCAAAAACCATTCATTCAGAAGCAGATCTTCCATTATAAAGTGAAACTTCAATCAGTGGGGGTTTTCCACCCCACTGATTGTTAGTCGCGTTCTAGTGTCGCTAAGATCTCCGCTAGCGCTTTGATCAATCGACACTACGAACCCGATTGGTTCAACTAAGCCTCTGCCTGCGCGTCGGCAAGTTTCACTGTATCTCACCAATCGGGCCTTTACGGGCCGTTTGACCCCCGCTTATCCTCCTTTGATTGCTCCGAGTCTTGAAGCTGGGGTCTTACTGCCCGTTAGACTGCGATAAAGAGTCCCTTGCGGCTCTTTTTCTTTGTCAATCTTAATTTGTGTATATTTTCTGAAAGTTATTTGTCTTTTTTGTGAACATTGGCATATAATGTAATTAATATATTTTGGGAGGTTCGTGATGACCATTGTTCATATTTTGAATTTTTCCATTCCCATCGCCTGTGTATTTCTATTTGGTGTAATGGTCGACCGCATGTGCAAACCGGACGGCACGGAACAGGAAGCAAATAAATAATCCAGGAAAAGCGGCTGGCTGACAGCCTTTTTTTATTTCTTATATAAAAAAGAAACCAGCCCCCTAAGGCTGATTCCCCGTTCTTGGCAATATTAAAATCTCTACCCGTCTGTTCTTCGCTCTGCCTTCTTTCGTATCATTTCCGGCAACCGGCTGGAATTCCCCAAATCCTTTGGCACTGAACCATTTCGGGTCCAGCTGGTCATTCTTCAGGATGATTTTCATAAAGTTGACCGCCCGCATGACACTGAGCTCCCAATTGGACTCGAAGTTCGAATTGCGGATCGGGACATTGTCTGTATGGCCGCTGATGATGATATTTCTTGGCGGGTCCATGATGAGAAGCCCGGCAATTTCACCAGCCATTTTTAAATCCTGCCCACGGACCTCTGCACTTCCTGAGCCGAACAGGACATTATCCCTGATTGAAACGAGCAATCCTTCCGTGGTTAAGGAGGTTTCCAGTTTGTCCGCCAGGTTTTGATTTTCGATAAAGGCATTGACTCTTTGCTGCAGCTCTGCCAGTTCTTCCTGATCGGCAACCTGCTTCAATTTTTCTTTTTCCAATTCATCCAGCGCTGCCATTTCCTCGAGATCCTTGCTTGGCTCTTCAGACACAGCATCCGTGGATTGCATTTGTCCTTCCGGCATTGGACTTGGGAATTCAAAGACGCCCGTTCCCCCTGAAAAGACATCATTGAATGCCTTTGACAGCTTCTGAAATTTCTGAGCATCCACTGAACTCATGGCGAAGAGGACAATGAACAGGGCGAGAAGCAGTGTCAATAAGTCAGCATACGGCAATAGCCAGGATTCATCTACATGTTCTTCATGATGCTGCTTCTTTTTCCGCCTACTCATCCTTTGCCACGCTGCTTTCTTCAAGGAACTTGCGGCGTTCTCCTGCAGGAAGATAAGAAGCAAGCTTTTGCTCGATTACCCGTGGTGCTTCCCCTTCTAAAATAGAAAGAATTCCTTCGATCATCATGCTTTTAATCTTTGCTTCCTGTTTGGACTTTCTCTTTAGCTTATTGGCAAACGGATGCCAGAACACATAACCTGTAAATATCCCCAGTAAAGTCGCTACGAATGCCGCACTTATGGCATGACCGAGGGTGGTGGTGTCCTCCATATTTCCTAGTGCTGCAATCAATCCAATAACGGCTCCCAATACTCCAAGGGATGGGGCATACGTGCCGGCCTGGCTGAAAATTTGCGCTCCAGCCTGGTGCCTTTCTTCCATCGCTTCAATTTCTTCACTTAATACATCCCGAATATAATCGGCACCTTGCCCATCAACAGCCAGAGATAAGCCGCTTCTTAAAAAAGCATCTTCAATTTCGCTTGTCTTGACTTCCAGGGCAAGCAATCCTTCTTTTCTTGCCAGCTGAGCCCATTCCGAAAACATCTTAATCATTTCAGAAGGGTTCATCAGCTTTTCTTCTTTAAATAAAATACCAAAAAGCTTGGGTACACGTTTGATTTCATTCGTTGGAAATGCAATGGCCACAGCTGCTGCAGTTCCCAGAATAATGATCAGAATTGCGGCAGGATTTATCAGGACAGACGGGGAAACTCCTTTAAAAACCATTCCGACTCCAACTGCTATGATTCCTAATATAACTCCTATAATCGTTGTTTTATCCATGCATGCATGCCACACCTTCTATGTAGTCTGAAAATCACTAAAAACCTTCTATAAATAATTTCGGATGATTTTTACAGTTCTTTAGGAAAATTTTCATATATAAAAGGCAGAGGTGCTTCCCCTGCCTTTGTTTTCATTATATTAGATCCAGCGGCATCCGCAGAAACCTCTTCTTCTGCGGTCATCGTCATCACGGCGGCATCTGCAGCCTCTGTTAGATCCGGCTAAGTCCCTGTTATACCATAAGTCACCTGCACCGCGTACATTGTCACGGCGATGTTTTCGGCGGTCATCTTCTGCTCCGCCAACATTATTCCGGCAACCCCAGCCAAAGCCGCATCCCCAGCCACATCCGCAGCCTCTTCTGCGTCTGTCTTCAACTCCAGCTACATCGTCATCACGGCGATGCTTTCTGTTGCGGTCTTCAGCTCCACGCACATCATCACGGCGGCGATCATCTTCTTCATTTACAATAACTTTTTCTGCTCTGATTTCTACTTCATCTGCATTAATCTCAAATCTTCTTCTCCAATTATTTGACATAAGTCTACCTCCTTTCTCATGGATACTATAGAATATGTATCACTGAAGGTTTTCGCATGGACAAATCCCCAATCGGAAAGAAAATGTGCCTGTATATGTAAAAAACCCCTGTCCTATTCAGAAGGGGAGTCTTTTAGAATTAGATTTTTTGAAAGACAAGATTGTTTATTTTCATTAAATGCTTTAAAGCCGCCTGGAAGTTAGCATGTGTTTCAGCATTTAATTCAATGCCGGATAAAATGATTTCTTTTATAAGCTGCGGGGTCATTCCGACAAAGTAAGGCTTAACTCCCATGAGGTTAATGGAATCAGTCAGGTTGCGGATTTGCTCCCCAAGCTCTGACAGGCACATCTGCTCTAAGCGGTCGACCGTAATATCGGTAAAATCTATTATAGCAAACTCTGTATCATGGTCTCTAATATGGTTCAGGATCTTAGCCGTAATTTTTTCGAATCTTTCTGCCATGAGAAGGCCTGTAATGGGCACCAGAATCGTCTGAGGAATGATCGATGGAATAATGGGTGCTGTCATATCAGCAATGGCTGCCTCATATTCCTTCACTCTTTTTTCAAGGATCTTTATATATTCATCTTTATTCATGTGTTCTCCTCAATTCCAATCATCTAATTCATTAGAATAATTTATTGTTGATTTTTACCTCGTAGTTTTTGAAAAGGGATGAGTTGGTGTTCTGTCTTCTTTTCGACATCATGCTGTTATAGCGGAGCAGCTTTTCGTTTAATTTCTTCTGCAATGCCTTCTTTTCTTCCTGATCCTCACATTTCTTCATCAGATCTTCAATCGTCATCATTTCCTTTTTTACCTGGTTTTCTTCATCAGTAAATCCGGCATTCTTCATGATGCGATAGGCCATGCGCAAGTTCTCTGGGACGGAAGACAGATCATCTGGCGGCAGCGGTTTCCCATATCCCGGCAGATTATCAAACTCGCCGTCCTTGTAAGCTTTTTTTATGCGATCTTCAGAAAGTATAGAAAAAAAGTCCACTCAAGCTCCCCCTCCACTTCATTTGTACTTATTATATATTTTCGGCGCTGCATATTAAAGTAATTATGTATATAGAAGAGAAAGCTTGCGCCTCCTCCTTTTAGATTTTACCTATTAAGTTTGGATCCTTGTTAATCCCTTGCTGGCCGGGCTGCCAGTTTGCCGGCACACCCTTCCCTGTCTGCTGTGCATATTGAATTCCCTGCATGATTCTGACATGTTCATGCAGATTTCTCCCGACTTCTCCAGGGTAAATGAGCTTTGCCGCGATAATGCCATTGGGATCGATAAAAACGGACGCCCTGATGGCCGCTCCTGACTTTTCATCCAATACCCTATAAGCTCTGCTTATTTGATGTGTCCGGTCGCTGACCATTGGATAATTCACATTTTTTAATGACGGAGATGTTTCCTTAAATACTTTATGTGCATATACACTGTCCGTACTGATGGACATGACTTCGCAGTTTAAGGCTTTTAAATAAGGGTTCACAGCGGCGACCGCCGCCAATTCTGTCGGTCAGACAAATGTAAAATCACTCGGATAAAAAAACAGCAGCACCCATTTTCCAATATAGTTCTCCAGATTGATTTTTTTTATTTGGTGATTAATGACAGCATCGGCAATAAAAACTGGCGCAAGGTCTCCCCGTCCCGCACAGAACACGGAAGCATTCGGATCAATCACGGCTGTCCCCCTCCTTTTCTGTTTCGTCTTTGCTCTATATACTTATGCGAACAAGAGCAAAATTGAACGGAAAATATTGATTGAACCACCCGTACATACTCCTGATGCCGGAGGGAAAAATAGTGGAAGAATGCAAATTCAACTATGAAAGGAGCCTGATTATGTCACGCGGAGTCCATTTTAATCATAAAAAAAAGCATCACCCGGGGGAATTCCCTGAACACACAATGGTTGAGCGCCATACAACTGAGGCACAGGAAGATGAAGAATTTATTGTGACGCAGGAAGCGTTTAAAAACCGCTTTGAAGAAGATGAAGCCAAGGAACTTGAGGAAAGAGCCAAAGATTAAAAAGTCAGGGGCCTGAATAACATTCAGACCCCTCCTTCTTAAAATGCGTCTATTTCAACTTCTTTCAGCCAGGCTGCACATGCTTCAATATCCTTTGAAAACACGCGATCTTTTATGATGGAAGGCACCACTTTTCTAGCTTCTTCAAAAAAGCGTTTTGTTTTATCAGCCATTTTATCAGAGCCGCGGAATTCTGCTGCCTGCAGTGCGCAAATAAGTTCAATTGCCAATACTTTATTGACATTCTGGATGATCTGGTAAGCATGTCTCGATCCGATAGTTCCCATGCTCACATGGTCTTCCTGATTCCCGGATGAAGGGATCGAATCCACACTGGCGGGATGGGCGAGTGTCTTATTTTCCGAAACAAGGGATGCTGCAACATACTGGAGAATCATCGCACCGGACTGCAGTCCAGGCTCCGGGCTTAAAAATGGCGGCAAGTCACTCAGCTGCGGGTTAACAAGCCTTTCAATACGGCGCTCTGAAATATTGGCCAGTTCCGCTACCGCGATTTTCATAAAGTCCATTGCAAGTGCGATTGGCTGTCCATGAAAGTTTCCCCCGGATATGACACTTTCCCCATTATCAAAAATAAGCGGGTTATCTGTGGCTGCATTCATTTCGATTTCAAGCTTTTCTTTTACATAATCAAGAGCCTGCCAGGATGCTCCATGCACCTGCGGGATGCAGCGGATCGAATAGGCGTCCTGCACCCGGATTTCCCCCTGTCTTGTGATCAGGCTGCTGCCTGACAGGTATTCCCTTATTCTTCTGGCTGTATCCACCTGCTGCTGATACCCCCTTGCCTGATGGATGTTTTCATCAAACGCATCAATTATGCCGTTCAATCCCTCCATTGTAAGTGCTGCGATCAGCTCACTTTGATAAGCGATTTTTTCCGCTTCCAGATAACCAATGACTCCCATTGCCGTCATCGCCTGTGTGCCGTTAATGAGGGCAAGCCCTTCCTTCGCCTGTAAGGTTACAGGCTCTATTCCTTCCTGAACAAGCACTTCTAGCGCAGGCTTTCTTTCCCCCTTGTAAAATACTTCCCCTTCTCCCATTAATACTAATGCAAGATGGGATAGAGGAGCCAAATCCCCGCTTGCTCCAAGAGAGCCCTGCTGCGGAATGACAGGATGGATACTTTTATTCACAAGTGCTAAAAGAGTTTCGATCACGACCGGACGAACACCTGAGAATCCTTTCAATAAGGCATTTGCTCTTAAAAGAAGCATTGCTCTTGAGACAGACTCAGGGAACGGCTCCCCTACTCCGCAGGCATGCGAACGGATTAAATTCAGCTGAAGATCCTCGACATCTCCCTGGTCAATTCTTACATCGCTGAATTTCCCAAAGCCAGTGTTTATTCCGTATATGACTTTTTCTTCACTTACAATTCTCCTAACGGCTTCATGGCTGTTTTTTACACGAAGCATGCTTTCCTCTGATGCCGCAGCCTTTACTCCTTCAAAAAGAACTCGTTTGACTTCAGACAAAGTAAGGGTATTTCCATTTAAAGTAACCACCCTGTTCTCCTCCCCGTGAGTTAAAGTCATCATCGATTCTGTCAATTTTTCCATTTTATATCCTCCCCGGTACATTAGCGAGATAAAGAAAAGGCTGTATCTCAAACACAAGTTTGAAATACAGCCTTTTTTAGAAGATTATTTGCAGTATCTGTTGTCAGATATCTCATCTTTATCACAGCCTATTTTTGTTATATTTTCTGAATATAATTAATTTTATGTTCCTAGTGGAAGGATGTCAACAATAAATTCCCATTTTTTAACAAGTTAGATTGTTAGAATGGTAACACAGTAAAGCGTATTTTATTATATCCATATAAATAGCCGGCAGTTCTGCCGGCTATTCGTTCTTCTTCCTATTTTAAGTTTTCACCTTGTCTTCTTAAAGCATGTTTTAATTTCCCATATGTTTCAATACCCGTGAAATCCAGTCCCAGCTGAATGGAAGTCTGGGCAACCTCAGGGCTGATGCCGGAGATGGTGGATTTGACCCCTAATAGCTTTAAAGCAGTCGTTAAAGAGAATATTTGATGAGCAACCATCGTATCGATAATCGCTACACCTGATAAATCAATAAATAAGTGCTCAATATTTTCTTTTGCACATTTTTTCGGAATTTCCTCCAGCAGGATCTGTGCACGCTCCGTGTCAATATCGCCGATAAGCGGCAAGACAGCTGTATGGTCTTTTATAGGAATGACCGGAGTTCCAAGTTCATTGATCAGACTTTGCTGGGCAACAAGCCGATTGGTCGTCAGTTCATAATATTTCTCTGAAAATTTATTGATGAGCTTATCAAAAGCCTTGTTAATGATCGTGCTCCATTTCAATACATCATCTGCTGTGACTTCAGACTGGTTTGACTTTATGAACTTTTCAACAAAGTGCCAATAAGTTTCCCGCACATTGCTTAAAGCTTCAAGTACTTGAAAAATGGGCGTATTAGTATCCACTCTGCTCTCCGCTACTGTAATTGCCCACTCTTCCATATTCTCGTTAAAAGTGTTCTCATCAAGAAGAGCGGCTGAAACGGTGCAGTTGGTAAACGCATTCTGTTCTCTCAGGAGTTTTTCATAGGCAGGGTCTGCATCTGCAGAATAAATGGAGCCTTTCTGCTTTTCCCTTAAAGACAGCCACATATCTGTGATATTTATAGAATTTTCTTCAATGTAATCATATAGAAGCTGGTTTTTTGCGTCCATTCTTTTCACCTTGTCTTTCTATTTTTCAACAAACTGTTATATTCATTGTAAAATGAATCGGAGTTAATGAAAAGTAATACATCTTATTCAGCATCTACCTCATTTTGTCCAAGCTGACGTATCCCATTACAAATATTAATGATTTTCCGCTATACTTAGGTAGGATACAAAAGGAACTGAATGGATTTGAAAGGAGTCATTATGAAATCACTTGTTCTTGCTGAAAAGCCCAGTGTTGCCCGTGAAATTGCCCGGGTGCTGGGTTGCCGGCAATCTCATAAAAGCTATATGGAAGGCGATAAATATATCGTCACTTGGGCTCTTGGCCACTTAATCGAATTAAAGATGCCAGAGCATTATGACAGCAAATATAAAAACTGGAACCTGGAGGATCTGCCGATTATTCCCGACCAAATGGGCCTGAAGGTGATGAAGCAGACCAGCCACCAGTATAAAGCCATTGAAAACCTTGCAAAGCGGAAGGATGTTAAGGAAATAATCATTGCAACCGATGCAGGCCGTGAAGGGGAGCTTGTCGCTCGCTGGATATTGGAGAAAATCCGCTGGCGCAAGACAATCAAGCGCTTATGGATATCCTCTGTAACGGACCGTGCTATCCGTGACGGTTTTCAAAACCTTAAACCCGGAAAACAATTTGAAGATCTTTATGAATCCGCTGTGTGCCGGGCAGAAGCGGATTGGCTCATCGGGCTGAATGTCACAAGGGCTCTGACGACTAAATACAAGGATCCCCTATCCGCAGGCCGGGTGCAGACACCGACTCTGGCGCTCGTTATGGAAAGGGAAAAAGTGATTCAGCAATTTGTTCCAAAAGAGTACTGGACGATTCGCGCCCACATTGGCCCCCTGCAGGCTGACTGGGAGAAAAATGGTGAAAAGCGCATTTTCGCTAGAGAATCAGCTGATGGAGTCCTTTCCAAAGTAAAGGGGCAAAAGGCGGTTATTCAGTCCATTAACCGGAAGGAAAAAACAGAGCCGCAGCCGCTTCCTTATGATTTGACGGAGCTGCAGCGTGATGCGAATAAACGTTTTGGCTTCTCTGCCAAGAAAACGTCCAATGTACTGCAGAAGCTTTATGAGCAGCATAAGCTTGTCACCTATCCGCGGACAGATTCCCGCTATTTGACTAAAGACATGGAAGCAACCATGTTGGATCGCCTCCATGGCATCGCTGCTTCCTATAAGGACGAAGTGAAGCCAATCCTTGCGAATCAGGGCAGAGTGCAGGCAAAAAGAGTTTTTAATAATGAAAAAGTAACCGATCACCATGCGATTATTCCGACTGAAGAACGCGTACATCTCGGTGATTTGTCTCCTGATGAGCGCAAGCTGTACGAATTGATTATGCGCAGGTTTCTGGCCATGTTCCATAACCCTTATAAGTATGAAACCATCCTTGCTGCTATCGATGTTAATGGTGAGACATTCACAGCGAGGGAAACGGCCGTTATTGACCTGGGTTATCGTAAGGTTGAACGGAATAGTGAAGAAGACACAGGAAAACAGAGCCTGAAGAACATTTCGAAAGGACAGAGCTTTACGCTGCAAAATGCCGAATCCGCTGCAAAGCTCACTGAACCGCCTCTTCGCTATTCAGAAGCTGACATTTTGACCCAGATGGAAAAATACAGCCTCGGAACACCTGCGACAAGAGCGGAAATCATTGAAAGGCTTCTTGAGACTGAAGCCCTTGAAAGGCAAAATGGACGCCTGTTTCCGACTAAAAAAGGCAAACAGCTGATGGACCTGGTGAATGAAGATCTGAAATCACCGGAACTGACGGCCAAATGGGAGCAGGAGCTGGAGAAAATCGCACGCGGAAAAGCAGATCCAAAAGTGTTTCTCCAGAACATCCGCAAGCAGACTCAAACCTTGGTTTCAGAAATTAAAAAGAGCGACAAATCGTACCGTGCCCATAATCTCACCGGCTCAAAATGCCCGGAATGCGATTCCTTCCTGAAAGAAAGGAATACAAAGGATGGGAAAATACTTGTCTGCTCTAACCTTGATTGCAGTTTCCGAAAGCGCAAGGATCCAAAGCTTTCAAACCGCCGCTGCCCGCAGTGCCGCAAAAAAATGGAAATCCATCAGGGCAAGGCTGGCGCCTACTTTCAGTGCCGACCATGTAATGTAGTGGAGAAAGCCCAGGACAAAAAGAAAGCCGTCAACAAACGTGAAGAACGAAAACTTGTTCAGAAATATACCCAGAAGGAAGAGTCCTTTGGAACAAGCCTTGGTGATTTGCTGAAGGCCGCAATGGAAGATAAAGATTAATGTATAGCCCTGGCTGCTGCCGGGGCTTTTCTATATGAACTGGCATACACAGCTTGTCCTCTCCATAGCATGTACTAATACTGAAAGGAGAGTGAAAGGATGTTAACCAGAATGGCAGACCGTTTCTCCAAGATTGTGGAAAGGTATCTCCCTGACGCCTTTGTCATTGCTGTACTAATGACTCTGTTTGTATTCATAGCCGGATTTTTCATGAAGCCTTCTGAACCTGCCCAGCTGTTTAAATCATTTGGTGACGGCTTCTGGGTATACCTTGCTTTTACCATGCAGATGGTGCTTCTCTTGATGACAGGCATGGCGCTTGCTTCTGTTCCTTCTGTACAGCGTATACTTGAAAAGCTTTCCTCCAAAGCGAAGACGGCGAACCAGGCCTACGTACTGACTTTTCTCGTTTCTTCTGCTGCTTATTATATTAACTGGGGCCTTGCTGTTGTAGTTGGCGCTATTATTGCCCGTGAAGTCGGTAAAAGAAATCAGAACGCACACTTCCCGCTATTAGTGGCTGCAGCCTATGCACCTACTGCTCTATATACAGCCGGCTTGTCGAGTTCAATTGGTTTGACTGTTGCAACCAAGGGCCATTTTCTTGAGGAAGTGGCTGGTGTCATCCCAACTTCAGAGACCATTTTCCATCCTGGAACGATTGCTATTTTAATTGCTCTTGTTATTACAATGCCGATTTTCATCGTGCTCATGGCACCAAAGAAAGACATAATCTCATACGTTCCCCCAAAGGCGTTCAAGGAAGAAGCTGAACCGGCTAAGATTTTAAAAACGCCCGCCGGAAAGCTTGAAAGAACACCTTTTCTCGGCATCGTTACCGGATTAATCGGTTTAATCTATGTCATTTTCGAGTTCATAAACGGGCGTGACCTTGACTTAAATATTATCAATATTACCTTTCTATCCCTGGGGCTCATCCTTCACAAATCGCTTGTACAATACGCAAATGCCTTTAAAGAAGCGGGTTCTGCCATTTCCCCTATCATTCTGCAATTTCCGTTTTACGCCGGAATTATCGCCGTTCTTGGCAGCTCCGGGTTAGCAGAGTCTATAATCAATGGAATGGCGTCCATAGCAAGTAAAGATACCTTTGATATTTTCACCTATTGGGCAGCTGGCATCGTCAATATTCTTGCCCCTTCAGGCGGCGGGCAGTGGGCTTTGCAGGGGCCGCTTCAAGTTCCTGCCGGGCTGCAGCTGGGAGTGGACCCCGCCATTACGGCTATGGCGGTAGGCTGGGGTGATGCCTGGACGAACCTGATCCAGCCTTTCTGGGCACTTCCTATTTTAAGTGTAGTCGGCCTTCATATTCGTCATATTATGGGCTACTGTGCACTGCTGGCCATATGGGTGGGCATTGTTACTACCATTTTAATGATTTTTGTATATTAAGAGAGATAGCCAAGCCTTGCCAGGGTTTGGCTGTTTCTCTTTTACTCCTCCCGGAGATGGAGCCCGGAAGTTCTGCAGCATGATTTTCAGTTCAATAGGTTTCTTTTTCCGGATAGAACAGCTACAATGAAAATGAAGATTCTGACAAAAGGAGAATACATAATGAGTCAATTTCAAACGAATTTAGAGAAATACGCAGAGCTTGCGGTGAAGGTCGGCGTAAATGTACAAAAGGGTCAGACGCTTGTTATTAACACAACGCTTGATGCAGCTGAACTGGTTCGTACTATTGTGAAAAAGGCTTATGAAGCAGGAGCTCATAACGTTGTGGTGAACTGGAGTGATGATGCGGTCACACGCACGAAGTACGATTTGGCACCCGATGAGTCTTTCTCCGAATACCCGGAATGGCGTGCAAAAGAAGTCGAAGATTTAGCTGAAAAAGGTGCGGCATTTATGTCAATCGTTTCCGCAAGCCCTGATTTGCTGAAAGGCGTGAAATCAGAGCGAATCGCAAGCTTCCAGAAAGCAGCCGGACAGGCGCTTGCAAAATACCGCAAATTCATCCAGTCCGATAAAGTGAGCTGGACAGTCATTGCTGCGCCTTCTCAAGCATGGGCAAACATGGTATTCCCTGAAGCTCCGGAGGAATCCAGAGTGGAAATGCTTTGGGACGCTATTTTCAAAGCCACTCGAGCTGACTTGGATAACCCGGTTGAAGCCTGGAAAAAGCACG
Organism: Cytobacillus sp. FSL H8-0458; assembly: GCF_038002165.1. Lineage (NCBI taxonomy): Bacteria > Bacillati > Bacillota > Bacilli > Caryophanales > Bacillaceae > Cytobacillus > Cytobacillus sp. FSL H8-0458. The sequence continues at coordinate 3,262,198 of NZ_JBBOBR010000001.1, forward strand.
ACGAAACACTTCATGAAAAAGTGGATTATTTAAACAGCAAGCGTTATCAGAAGCTTCATTATAAAGCTCCAGGCACAGACCTGACAATCGAGCTTCCAAAAGGCCATTTATGGGTCGGGGCAGGCAGTGTGAATGAACAGGGACACGAATTCATGGCAAACATGCCGACTGAAGAAGTGTTCACAGTACCATACAAGACAGGTGTGAATGGTAAAGTTTCGAGCACAAAGCCGTTAAGCTATGGCGGAAACATCATCGATAACTTTAGCCTGACATTTGAAAACGGCCGCATTGTAGATGTGAAAGCAGAAGAAGGAGAAGAAATCCTCAAGCAGCTGGTTGAGACAGATGAAGGTTCCCACTATCTTGGTGAAGTGGCACTGGTTCCTTTCAACTCGCCAATTTCCAAGTCCAATCTGCTTTTCTATAATACTTTATTTGACGAAAACGCTTCAAATCACCTCGCCATCGGCAGTGCGTATGCATTCTGTATTGAAGGCGGCAAGAAAATGTCCAGTGAAGAACTGGCTGATAACGGCTTGAACGAAAGCTTAACACATGTTGATTTCATGATTGGTTCCGCTGAAATGGATATCGACGGAATCACTGAAGACGGCAGCGCGGAACCTGTATTCAGAAAAGGTGATTGGGCATTTTAAAGCGGAAGCGCCTCCCACCCCCGACACCTCAAGGGGGCAGGCGCTGGAGCTAGACAGTTCTCGAAGTTCAAAGTTTAATGCTTTCTTATTCTACAAAAAATCATGCGGTCATTGACCCGCATGATTTTTTATTTTCCTTAATACGATTTCACTAACGTTTCCTTCTAAATCAGAAATTATATCGATGGAATATTTATCTGCCGGGTAGGTGGAGATGGTTTCACCTGACAGCTTCTCTTCCCTAACCTCCGCCGGAGTGCCAAACATTGCAGTAATCTCGTCCATTGACGTTCTCACCCGCTGTCCAGGAATGGAAATAGCTGTTACGTTCCCGGTTTCCCGTTCAAAATAATAGGTAATTTCAGGATACATTACAAAAGGGCTCCCATCTTTAAACCCCTCTTCAACAAAGTTTGGATCTGACTTTTTAATTTCAGATATATTTGTGCCGATGGGAAATGGACTTCCGAGCGGTATTCCCTGTTTTGCTTTCTCAATAGCATCCCCACTGAGTGCCAGATTTTTAAAAGGATAGTAAAGGGCTTCCTTTTTCAGCCACAGATTCATCCAGTCGATATTAGAATGATCTTCTTTAGAAAGCTCGATTCGGTCGTGCAGGCTCATTGAATGGGTTTCCTCATTAAAAAGCCATGTTGAAATAACCCATCCATCATTCTTATTTTGGGCAGTTTGAAGATACTTTTGATTAATGGTTTTTATTTTCGCTTTGGAGGTGGTGGTCATGTCTTTTTCTGTGCTTATTCTTTGCACTTCTCCATCTTTAATCGCCAGCAGCTGGCCCTTAACTAAATTTTCCCCCTTGGACTGAAAGATTGAGATGATGGTTTTGTTCCTCATTTTCTGAGTGTAAACCTGTTCCTTTGAAGGATTAAAGGACATTTCAGAACTGTCATTTAAAGCTGCTTGTTTATAAGCCTCTTTTGACCCTTTCAAAGCCAGGTAAACTGAATAATGTCCTGTAAAATAAGAATCGCCTTTCTTTCCTTTCGCACTGTCCTCTTCCAGAATGGTTCTTCTTTCGTCTTCCGAAAAAAGGTAAACCGTATATTTCATTATCCCGTCTGTTGCGTCAATCTGGAATAGTGACTTGCGTTCAAGCCAAACCGTATCTTTTTTCTCTTTTCCATTGTCTTGTACAGCAATATTATTTTCTGCTTCCACTTTATCTTCTTTTTCAAGCTTTATTTCTTCTGTATTTAAAGATGCATTTATTTCACTTGAGCAGCCTGCTATAACGGATGACAGCATGGCAATCATCATCATATTTATAAAATTTTTCATTATTTTCTCCCTAAAGTTATAAGAACATTTCCATTTAAAGTCAAATGTTACAATTACGTTTCAACTAATTAAGTGTAACAAATAGGGATCGTTTCTACAAACCTATCAATATGCTCATTTTTTTACAAAAACAAGGGTTTCCTCCCGTATCCTTTATATATGACTCTTCTCCTGCTTCAATCAAACGTGTGATTACAACACCGAGGTCCCTATCTATAGGCACTTTGCAGGTTAATTCGAGAGGCCCCGGAATACCTCTCCGGAGCCTCTTGGTTAAATTTCTGCTGCTGCAGGTGCTGCTTTCTCGGTAAATAGGCTTACAGCTATATAAGCTGCCAGTGATAAAGCAATAGGCAATACGACTGTATTCATGCCAAAAGCATTTGGATAAAAAGTATGGAATAAAATATAGGAAGCCGTTCCGGTTATCATGGAAGCCACTGCACCATATTTATTTCCCTTCGCCCAATAAAGGCCCAGCACAACAGGCCATATGAATGCTGCTTCCAATCCTCCGAAAGAAAAGAGATTCAGCCAGATCAGCAAATCGGGCGGACTGAGCGCCATGATGCATACCAGAATCCCCAGCAGGGCTGTGACTGCAAAACTCATTTTCTTAATCGTGCTTTCTTCAGCATCAGGTTTAATGTAATTAATATACACATCTTTAACAATCGCCGAGCTGACCAGAAGGAGCAGGGAGTCCACGGTTGACATAATGGCAGCCATCGGTGCAGCCAGCACAATTCCCGCAAGCCATGGCGGAAGGACTTCCATGGCAATCATCGGCATCACTTTATCCCCCACCTCAATTCCGGGAAGAATCGGCCGGGCAAATACACCAATTAAATGCATGCCAAGCATGATAAAGCCGACCACTATTGTTCCGATGATAATGGCCCTATGCATGGCTCTGGCATTTTTATAAGACATAGCCCTTACCGCCACCTGAGGAAGACCTACAACCCCCACTCCCACCAAAATCCAGAATGAGGATACATATAATGGGGTCAATCCGCCATCAAAGCCAAACGGTGTAATCAGATTGGGGTTTTCTGAAGACAGATCACTGATAATATTCGGTATTCCTCCACCAGCCACAATAACAGCAACCAGAAGGATCATGGTGCCGATAAACATTATCCCGCCCTGGACGGCATCCGTTACGGCAACAGCCCGGAAGCCGCCGATCACAACGTAGACCATGACGGAAGCCGCGAAAATAAACAAAGCCGATAAATAGCTTAATCCAGTCAGTGATTCAATTAATCTTGCTCCGCCAACCCATTGGGCAGCCATGGCGGAAAACAGGAAAATAATGATGCTGAGAGAGGATAGCCAGACAACCCATTTGCTGTTATATCTTTCCTTCAGAAAATCGATGAGTGTTACAGCATTATACTTTCTGGCTGTAATCGCAAACTTTTTCCCCAGTACCATGAGGACGAAATAACCAGTAACAACCTGTGACATGGCAAGCAGTACCCAGCCAAGCCCCTGTGTGTATGCAACACCGGGACCCCCAATGAAACTGCTGGCACTTCCGTAGGTTGCAATCATGGTCATGGCCAGAATAAAACCGCCCAGCTGCCTTCCTCCAAGAAAATAATCCTGCAGAAACGAACTGCTCGTATCAATCTTTCTGCTGGACCATAAACCCACCAGAAAAATAATGATTAAAAAGAAGATAAGAGGAGCAATAACCTGCCAGTTCATTCGGATTCTCCCCCTTCCCCGTTTTCTTCGAACGGAACTTCCTTAAACAGGAATTTCACAGCTGCTGATACCAGTATCACCATGACGACAAATCCGGCTACACAGCTCCAGAAAAACCAGGCAGGAAGCCCCATTATGAATGTATACTCATCGGCAGGTGCTGACCCCAGCCCATAGGCAAACCCATACCACCAAATAAAATTAAAGAGTACGAGACCAATGCCAATCCACGCTTCTTTCTCTGCAATCTTAAAGCGAGGATCTTTTTTATGTATGCTTTTCTTCATTATGTCCCCCTTCAGAGCTTTTTTTATAATGTTCTAAAAAAATACAGAATATTCCCTAAATATAATCCCACTTATATATTTTCTGCAACAAAAAAAGCAGATTGCTCTGCCTTTTTTGATATTATTTTAAAATTGCAGTTTAAGCAAGGGTCTTAGCGATTGTCAATTGTCTCCGGATATAGATCATGGTTCATCAAGCGGTAATCGGCCATTTTTTCATATTTCGTCCCCGGCTTTCCGTAGTTGCAATACGGATCGATGGAGATTCCGCCACGTGGTGTAAATTTGCCCCAAACCTCAATATAGCGGGGATCCATTAATTCGATAAGATCATTCATAATGATATTCATGCAGTCCTCATGGAAAAGGAACTTTGTACAAACCCTTTATTTATAAGGATAATTTGACATCAATTTATATCTTAGTCACCATTTTTAGTCACCTTTACTGAATGCTTCATCAAATTTACCAACAGCTTCAAGCTGCATTGATGGTAAAGCATGACTATAAGTGTTAAGTGTCACTGTAATATTTTTATGTCCCAATCGCTCTTGAATGATTTTAGGATTTACTTGTTTAGATAACAGAAAAGTTGCATGGGAATGTCTTAAATCATGTAATCTAATCATTGGAATGTCTAATTGTTCGACAGTCACTTTAAAAGCACGTCTAAAATTGTTTGGATGTACCCAATTACCATTCTTAGCACAAAGCACTAAATCATAGTTCAAATAAGAGTCACCCAATATTTTTTGTTCCTTTTCAATGAGTTGTCTATGTTCCTTTAGACTATGAATTAATGAAGTTGGAATGTAGATTGTCCTTATTGCTGATGCTGTTTTTCCTTCATCAATAAATCCATAATTCCCTTCTTCATCAATTTTAGATAGTGTTTGTCGAATATAGATTATTTGTTTATCAAAGTCTATATCCTTCCACCTAAGACCTAGAACCTCACCCATTCTCATTCCAGTTAGAATTGAAATGACAAAGCCGATAAAATGTCTACTAAGATTTAAGATTGTATTTGGAGCATTTAAAAATGTATTTATTTGATCCTCATCCCATACCCTAAGCTTTTTAACTTCTCTAGGTAAAGAAATATCAGATAATAACATTTGATCAAATAATCCTTTTCTAGATGCACTCCCTAATACTTCACTTACAATTCCATAAGTGGTTCTTATTGTTGAAGGGGCTAGCTCTCTTTTATTGTGCAGTGTGAAAATAAAATTTTGAAGAATTTTATCATCTATTTCCGCAATGGTTTTATCACCAAGGACAGGGAGAATATTATAGAATACTTGTTCTTCATAATTCTTTTTTGTACTTGGTTTTAATTTTATACTCTTTGCTTCCATCCAGTCTTTTAAGAAGTCCCCAAACGTCATCTTAACATTTTTTATTGCTTTGTTTTGTGACAGTTCAAGTCGTATTTTTGCTAATGCAACTTCTGCTTCATTCTTTGATTTAAATCCTGTTCGTTTGTATTGAGTCCTTTTCTTTGTAATAGGGTCTCTTCCACCATCTAATACAAAGAAATAGGTACCTCTTTTAGGGTCTTTCTTAATTTTCGACACACACCATACCTCCAATTAGGAATGATGCGACCTTTTGTAGAATTATATCATGATGATTGCATTTAAAAAAAGAGTGACTTCACTGCCACTCTAAAAATATAGATTCAACTTAGGTTCATCTTGCACCAGACCTCAAACGCTCCTTCATCTTGAAGGTTCTTTTTTTATGAGGTTCATGTTGAAACTCCGCCTTCTGAACAGTTCAGAACCTACTTTTGAGAGTAGGAATCTAATTAGTAGTTTTGTTGTTTGTACATTTGTCTATAAGTAACTCTGCAATTACTTCATACAATCTATCGAGATTCTGCTCTAAATCATCTTGTTTTACAAAGTTTATTGTGTAGCTTTTTCTTACGATTCTTCTTATGATTTTTCTTCCTTTTTGGTCAAAACACTTATTTTCCTTTTTCATGCTAACTCCTTTATAACCCCCTTTCGAAACCACCCTTTGAACCCTTCAGAACTAAACAAGAGCAAGGAATAATCCTTACTCTTGTTCTTCAATCCATTCCAATAAAAATTCCTTTGTTTTTTTCGCAGGGAATAACCACTTATTCCCCACTTTTCTTTTCGGAAATCGAGGATCATAAAAGAATTCTTTCTGAATTGTATTCCATGAAAGTCTTGTTTGTTTCATTAGATCTTTTGAATTCCAAAACAAGAATTCTTTGTCCATTTTCTTAATATGTTCGTCTAGCTTCTTTAAATATATTTTTCTAACTTCGCTTTCATCTACTTTGACTTCAATCATTTCAATCTCCGTCAAACCACTTGAAAAATGTTTTCTTTGATATCTTATATAACCTGCCAACTTTAACTACATGAAATGGTGGGTTACTTAATAATTCGTATGTCTGTCTCCTACCAATGCCTAAAAGTTGCTGCACATTATCTGGAGTTAGCGCTTCCGGTAGTTCTTCTCTTATTATCTCTGTTGTCTTCAAAGTTGCACCTCTCTGTTGCTATTAGTAATTCGTGCCCTGCAGAACACTTTGGTTATTATACGGACAAATAATATAACTGTCAAAATTATCAGTTTAATATAAAATAATTTAATATAGAAAGAGAGTGACCATTTAGCCACACTAAAATTTATACCGCATTCCCCACCTGTTTTAACACATTTAAAATTAATGGAGAAACCTGAATCAGCACATAACCTAACCCCGCGTTTTGAATCATCGTCCATGCCTTCTCTGCACTGCTAAACATAAACAGAAAACAGGCCCCGACAATTATTACACTTGCTATAGGGAATGATAAAGCTACAAGAATATCTACTACAGGATCTAATACATGAGCCAATGCTGATAATGTTTGCTCTCCCATCCATTCTTTTGCTGTAACCTCTACTGCTACTGGAGCCATTACAGGAGAACTTGTAGCAGCGAAAGCCTTAGCTGCAAATCCTAATGTTCCAACAGTCCCACAAGTTGCTACAGGGAGTATGGCTGCGCTTGCTATTCTTGCCACATTACGCATTCTTTTTTTCTTTTTTACCTTCTCCTTCACTTTATATTCACCAGTCATAAAGTCGTTAAATTTAATCGTTTTAGCCATATTAAACACTCCCTTTATCTGATGTCATTCATGGTGTAAATCGCAAAAGGCAGTCCTTTGCATAATACTGCTAATTGTTTTTTTCTCAGATCCGTCACTGTAAGCCAAACCAACTTAGGGAAATGACCTACATTCTTAGCAAGTTTCCCTTCCTTCATCAACCCTTTGTACTGCTCAATCTTCTTTCTGTTAACAATCATTTTTTGAGTAGAGTCCACTTCCAGGAAATGATACCTTCCGTCTTTTTTATAGTAAGAATCTGATATGACCGTATACGTTCCATCACTTATTTTTAATTCGTTCTCCCATTCGTGCGGATATCCTATATAGATGTAAAAGTCATTCCTCATAAGATAGTGATTTACAAATTTAGTTTTTCTTTTTATCTTTTCAGAACCGACGTACTCTCTACCTTCTTTATTTAAAAAGTATACGGTTGAATTGGAATCCTCCCTGAAGCTTGATAAATAAAGTGACAAATCTTTTAAAACACGATTAGCATTCCTCACACTTCCAAGCCTGTGTATTCGTGTTAACTGATCACGATTAAGATAATCCTGTTTTCTCAAAGATAACAGTATCTTCTCTTGTCTCTCTGTTAGTGGTTTCAATCTTTGAGCCCCCTTTATCAATGATGTAAGGTTGGATGGTTTTTTGTATGATTTCTGGTGTAATAAGAGGGGTTTGAACAATAGTTCTTTTATCTGCTGTTTGATAAATCGCCCGACCTTTAATTTTAGGAAGGCTCTCTGCTCCATCACTATCCAAAACAACCCTAGATGCCGTACCTGATTGCACTCGGAAGCATAACTTTCCGTCACTATTTTGCTTACATTGACGAGGGATAACATCTCCAGTAGGATATTGAGTAGCCAATATCTGATAAAATCCAACGCCAGCCCCTAAACGAGCAATTTGAGACATATATTTTTGGCATTTTAGTTTCAACTTCTTTTCCTCGTTATCTACTGCCTCATCCGGATTCAGTTCACCCACTTCGTCTATAATGATGAAATTCCTTTCCTGTATATCGGTATCTTCAATTTTCTTTTTACCTAACTTTTTAATTCTTTGCTGCATAGCTTTCATCCGGTAATAAGTATTTTCTAATGTTAAAAGGGCCTCTTCTGGCTCGTAAGCGATAGATATTGTCTGTTTGATGTTTTCGTAATCGCATAATTCCATACCACCTTTTAGATCAATAAGGTGTAGTTTTGCGTTTTCAGGTTGTTGCTTTAGCAAAGATGTGATAATGCAGTTAATTGTGTTTGATTTTCCATACCGGGTTGCCCCACCTAACGCTAAATGAGGGATTTCCCTAAAATTATGATAAACAGGTTTGTTTTTCTCTCTGGTTACACCAAAAAACACTTTCCAGTCATCAGCCTTTTCGAATTCAACTTTTGTAGGTAATGGATCATTGTACACTCTGATAATCAACATACCATCATATGAAAGTTCAATCTCCTTCCTGTCGGTTAGATTCTTTTCGTATAGTCTCTTTATATTAGAAATGATGTTACGGTCTAATTTAATGCTCCTTAGGTCTTTAAACTGAAGCTTTATAGAACGAGTATTTATTCCTGCTTCAATGGTTTTCTGTTTACTAAGATAATCTTCAAAACTCCTGCCCAATGGTATGCGGTAACGATATTCGTTTCCCCAATCATAGTTCCTTTTCTTCATTAGTTGAGCCGTAAGTGTTTGTTTACCATCTTTAACATTCAGGCCACTAAGGGTAAAAATTTTATTCAGTTTTTGAGAGTCATTCCCTACTCCGCTTTTTGATAAATAAGCTTTCAAAGAAATTGCTCCAAATATAGTTGTCGAGAGGATTTCAAAAATCATTTATTTATCTTCCTCCTTTCTGCACCACCTCATTGAACTTACGGTAGTAAGTATCCCTCCTAGTTGGAACTCGAAAAAAGGTTATTCGAGACTGTGAAAACTGAATTTTTCTTATACCAATGCGAATTCCAATGCGGCAATTCCAAGGGCTATAGTTAATGGTATTAGGGCTGGATTGTCCGTTATGACACTTAAATTTCCGCGAACAGGCTAATTTTTGTTCCTCAAAGGAAAAGGGCTTGTCTATGTGGAATGTATTCTCAGGTGATATTAATGAATATTAAAAGTAGAATTAAAAAACTAACTGATGAGAGTGGATTTAAAAAGAGTTTCATTGCAGAAAAGTTAGGTGTTAGTGTTAAACAATTAAGGAATTATGAATCTGGTCGAAGTTATATTCCAATGGACAAAGCTTATTTATTAGCCGATTTATTGGGTGTTAAGGTGGATGATTTATATGAACGTTCAAAGTGACTGGGAAAAGCTAATACTGGATTTAAAAGCAAAAGGAAAAACACCTGAAGATGTAAGAATGATTATTTGTTTTTACGATACTATGCTCGAAACACATGAACTTCTTAAGGAATATTCTCAAGGTGATGCTAAATGAATGTAATTATCCAAACTACCCTTAACATTGAGGGAAACAGAGGGTTTAGAAATGGGGAATTTTTTGTTCCAGACAGAGAATTTAACAAGGATCCTAATTTTGCAGTAGCAGTTGTTGCGTTTAAATGGATTCAGCAGCAAATGAACGAGACTGGTCACAGAGAAACAATTATTGAGAAAGTGACTTGGAATGAGAAGAACGATATAACGCAGATAGTTAGAGAAATCAAGCCAGTTTTACCTGAAGATAATTTACCTTTTTAAGCTCCATCGAGAGGCAATTTATTTTCACAAAATAGACACAAGGACTTCTTTCCTATTTAGCTAATTAATTAGTGGAAAGGAAGTGGAAGTCCATGAATCACGTTATGATAAGAACAAATTTCAATAAAGAGACATTACAAAAACTACCTCAAGTTTTAACATTGTATTACCAATATGAGCTAACACTTGGAGAAGTAGCAAAGGCATTAAATATGAGCAGTGTCACAGTTAGCAAATTACTTAAACAATATGGAACAGGATTACGTCCTAAAAAGGCATATGATGAAAAGGTAAATAAATTAGGTAAAGTTATTGAAATTATGTATTATGAGCAAATGAAATCAAGCAATCGAATTGCATCTATATTGGGCATTAGTTCAGAATTTGTTGTTGCCTACTTAAATCGGTATGCCAAAGGAACTAGAAGCGCAAGTGAAGCTTGTATACTTAGAGCAGATGAGGAATATCGAGAGAAGATAAGAGAAACACAACTTGGAGAAAGTAACACAGCTGCAAAACTAACAACCGAGAAAGTTGTTAAAATTAGAAACGAGTATGTTAATTTGCTTAGTGAAGGTCACAGGAAAACGCATGCTCAGAATTATCTTGCTAAGAAATATGGAGTCAAAAGACCAACTGTATCGGATATAGTTCTCAGAAAGACTTGGAGGCATATATAAAGCCCCTCTCGAATGAGAGAGGGATTTTTTATTTAACAAACAATTAAATAACCTATTCGAAAATTTAATCACCCTTCATGCTATAATACCCATATATGGAAATTGGAGGGATAATTATTGAGTAAATTTTGGGAACCATGTCCTAGATGTGGAAGCAACAAAGTCAAGACTCTGGGCAAAGGTACTTTCTTTTTAATATTTTTTGGGTCTGGTGGATGTTTAATTTGGATTGGTTTTATTTTCTTTCCTGTTTTAATACTCGCTGCAATATTAATTTTAGTCTCACCACTAGCTTTCTTGTTGCCTAAAGTGAACCAATGTGAAGAATGTAAGTATTCTTGGAAAGTGAATAAGAAAGGAACTGAAAATATACCAACTACTCCAACCCAAAGCACACCAGTTCCCACAACACTTGTAACACCTCAGCCACCAGATATTTTACCAGTTCCAGAAAGGAAAACTGTTGGTTTTAATGTTTCTGGCGTCACCTTTGATAATGATAAGGGAAAAGATATTCAAAACCTACTTAGAAAACTAGGTAAAGAAATATCAAGAGATGAAGGTATCCGTGTATTTTCAGGATTAAAAAACTCAGAAATATTGGAATACAATGAAGAAGTGTCAGAGTTTGAGGATTTAGAGCTTGGAGAATATATTCGATTTGAAAAAGATCCTGAGAACGAGTTCGACAAAAATGCAATTAAAGTGTTAGTCGAATATCCTCTAGGGACAAAACATCATATTGGATATGTCCCCAAAACTGACAATGTTAATATTCTTAAATTAATTGACTCTGACTCTATTAAAAGTACTTCTGCTCTTATGGTTGGCGGGAAAATAAAGCTGGTTGATTATGATGAGGAAAAAGACAAGGACATAGTTGTTGTTGACGAAATTACACTTGGAGTAAAGGTTACACTTCATTTGAAGGATTAAAAAAATCTAATAATATTTAAAAAGGATTGTATTAATTTGAAGAATAACATTACAAAACTAAAAGCTTTGGTATTTGACAAGACCTTTTGGCAAAACACATGGATAGTTCCAAGTGTATTATTCGCAATTACCACTACCTTTTTAAGTTTCATTGAAATTGAATGGAAAGATAAGCTCCTATACGGCTTAATTATTGTTTCTCTTCTTTACATTTTAATTTCTTTAAACAGGGTTTATAAGTTACACTCCATCTCCTTAAACATAGATGGCTCTGAGTTTGAAGTAACTTCAGGAGATATATTCCAACAAGATTCTGAGTGCTATAAAGTAATTGCATTTAATGAATTTTTTGATACTTTAGTTGATGATAATTTGATTTCGGAAAGTTCATTGAATGGACAATATATACTTAAAAAGTATCCAAGTAACAATGACATAAATGAATTAAACCGAAGAATATCTAATGATCCAAGATTAGATAAGAAAGAATTGGACGTTTATAGGAAGCTTGGTGGTAATACAACGCGCTATGAATTAGGCAGCATATTTAAAGATAAGGACTACTTTCTTGTAGCTTTTTCAAAGTTCAATGAAAAAAATGAAGCGAATTTGAAATTAACTGAGTATGCAGCTTGTCTTTTAAAATTTTGGGGAGAGGTAAACACCCTTTATAATCGTAAAACAGTTGTACTGCCACTCTTAGGGTCAGGAATTACTAGACATAAAGATTTCAATGCCTCTAATCAACAACTATTAGAAATACTTATCTGGACATTTAAAATAAGTAAAGTAAAATTCAGAGAGCCTTCAAAAGTTAAGATTCTAATTCATGAGAGACAACTAGGTGAGATAAATTTTTATAAACTAAAGGAGATGGAGAAAATTGGCATATAGAAATGGCACATATGTTGCATTTAACGGAATGGGTACTACTAACCCAACTGAAGGTGATATGAAATATTATGGTCTTTTACAAAAGTGGGGCAACGAAAAAAGCCTTGATTTTAAGTTTAGTGATAGTCATAAAAAAACATATTCTGTTAGGGATACTAGCCAAGATATAACGCTAAAAGCTAGGCTTCGTGAAAGAATGAGTAAATCTAAAAATATGTTACTTATCATTACGGAGAATTCAAGTATAAACAGGGGCTTATTAAATTGGGAAATAGAAATAGCTGTTGATCATTATAATATCCCATTAATCATAGCTTACACAGGTTACAGTAGCATACTTCATCCTGGCTCTCATAGAGGTTTGTGGCCATTGGCTTTAAGCGAGAGAATTAAGTCGAAAACAGTTAAGGCTATTCACATTCCATTTAAAAAAGCAGCTATAGGATCTGCAATAAGCCAATTCAGCATACACAATGAAAAACCTAATGGAAGTTTGTCATATTATTCAAAAGAAGTTCAGGTAAGATGGGGTTTAATAACACAATAATATTTTAGATACAAAATTAAGCCCCTCACAACTAAGTGAAGGGCTTATTATTTATGTTGATCTTGATGTATTTAATCGTTACCCCAAATTAGTATGGTTTAATCATGGACAGTATAAGTTTTATATCCCTTTTTTTCTAATTCCACAGCTAACTTTTCTGCATTTCCTTTAAGTGAAAATGCACCTACTTGAACTTTATATAACCCTTTTGCGGGTTCTTTTTGTTTTGGTTTAGGCTGATTCAAAGGTTTATAGCTCTTCCCTTCTTGTTTACATACAGCCTTTATTACACACTCATACATACCTTCTCGGTACTTTTTATCTTTAATCTTTTCTGAGTTATCACCATCAACAAAATCATACTCAATTATTGTGGTACGGCAAGCGCCAGTACGCCTGTGCATATAATAGTAATCTTGACCATTGGAACCTTTACGAGTATAATTTGTCTTTGGTCTTAGTGGATAATCCGCCTTCTTAAATTCGTCCGCAATCATCTTTTCGAACTTACCATCTGAATAAATGGAATGAATAAATTCAGCACCATTACCGCCACCAGCGTTAAAATGATGAGATAAACAATATTTATAACTCTTTACTCTATTTACCCTTGGGTTTTCATCTAAGGTTACATCGGATGTACGAGTAACATCACTGTTAATACCATGATCTTTCAAGCGCTTATGTACGTATAGTTCTGCTTCTAGTGTATAAACTTTTTCAGTATTACCCTTTGCCACAGCACCAGGATCAGAACCACCATGACCTGCATCATTAATCCATTTTTCACTCATTTTTATCATCTCCAAACCATTTTCCTTCCTTAGGATTACTTACTACACCTAAGGAGATTAATATTCCTACAATTAAGGTTACATAGGTCTCCCAACGAGTAGGATCAATTTGATACCCTAAATCCTCCAAAACCAAATAAAAAAGAGCTGCAGTTGCAACCCATAAACCGTGATTTCTTATTTTTTTCAAGAGTTGTCCCTCCCATCAAAAATACGAGCCTCAATTTTTGATAATCGTTCTTTAACATCTTCTGATAAAGTTTGAATAACAGTTAAATATCGTCCTTCACGCTGATCATTTTTCCAGAGTACCCATACTAAAAGGGCAATGAAAAGGGCAAAAGGTAAGCCATATAAACTTACTGCCTCTTTAAAAAGTTCAACCCATGTTCCCATTCTTACACCTACTTTCTATTTCCTTACTTCCCCACTAATTTGACCTAATTCTTGCTTAATTTTTTTTATTAGTGTTGGTCGATTATTGCCAAATGTAGCTTCCAGCTTATATCCACCTGTTTCATAAACTTCTTTTATCTCAGTGATACGGGTATCCATAGTGACACCCCAATCAACATTTTGGATTGTGACAACATCACCTAAGTCATAATCCACTTCATACTTAAATGGGCTTTTAGTTAAGATTTGACCTTCTAAGTATTCTTCCTGAAGAAACTCTTTTAACTGTTGCTCTCCTCTTTCAGAAAGAGTTTGTATAATTTGTGATTCAGGAATTGGTTGATCATTCTCATCTTTTTCTTCCACATCCCGGGCATCGATAAAGATCTCATGACGATCAATCCCTGAAGAACTACCTATTTCAATAATTCTTCTATCGACACCCTCTCCTTGCCCACCTACATACGCAACGTTTTTGTAATTCAATTCACTCTCTGTATACTGTAGTGATTGTAAGGACTCGAATTGAGGACTAAAAATAACTGGTGGAAGCAACTCCTGACTAGCTGTAAGGTTTCTTCCACTTTGGACATCGAAAACAAATTTATTTAAAGTAAAATCAACCGAAATATCCCAGCCTATGCCTGTTATTAAAGAAATCTCTGTTAGTTCTTCAGCTAAGTTTTTAAACCTTGTTTGCCACGAGATAGAATAACCTCTGTTTTGATTTTCAGCTAAACTAACTTGATTCATTCTTCTTTTAAGATCTGGTGGATTAACAACATTCCTGTCAACATAGTGCTTCATAACTGTTTCAACATTTCCTTGCCTGTTGTCATAAGCTGTATGAGAAGGAGGTCTTGTTTGCCTCTGACCAGTTAAGGCTTTTAGAGAGAGCCCTTTTATCAGCCAATTCTCTGTAGCCTTTCCATTTTCATCAAGTTCAATTTCACGATGCTTAATGATAAATACCTTTTTAGGATTCACCATGATCAAGTTATTTTTAATTAAATGCTCCACATGTCGCTTATATCGATTTATCCTTATCTCTATTTGTCCAACTCCACTCCACGAACGAGAAAACCACATAGATTCATAGTTATCAATTTCGGCTTTAAGTTCAAAGCCTAAAGTAATGATTCGAATAGGCTTCATAAAACACCACTTTCCTAAAATAATAGAGCCCTACACATAGTAAGGCTCCCCTGTAATTTCCTGGTATTGTTCTGATGTAATTTTATTAAAGACAACACCTTGTTTGACTTGATCTTTTGTCCATAAAGAATTTTCGTAATAACCCTTTATTTTTGTGTACCAATCCCACATCTCAGATAACCTCCTTCATCATGAGCTGAAAGGCAAGATCTGCTTGCTCTTGTTTTAACTGCACCTGTTCTCCTTCTAGAACCATAACTTGAAATGACAAATCTGCATTTTCCTGCAGAAGAATTTCATCTATGTTTTTCGGAGGTTCTGGAGGGTTTGTCTGGTATTCTTCCCATGCAGCTTCTAATTCTTCTGCAGAAGGTTGAGGCACATCCAGATTCCATTCTGCAATAAATTCCCCTCTGTTATCCAATTCATCCATAACGATGTAGTCCACAAGTGGTTTCGCATCTGGATAAATCAGCTGTATTTTTTGAGATAATGAAAACAATTTAAACACCCCCTATTATGATATTCGCCCAATGCTGACAAGACTTTCGATAAAGACAGAAGAAGACATGCCGCTAAATACATAAAATTCGATGTAATCTCCTGTAATTAAATTCATTACAACCGAACCTGAAATACCAGCCTCCATTACACCCATGGCGATCGTATCAAAAATAGTACCATTCTTGTAGATTTGAAGTGAACCCCCTTGGTAATTGGATGGATAGTTTGTACCCATCGTTGAGACGTTGATGATGTACGTCCCGTCATTTTTAGGAGTAAACCTGCTACTTGCGAATTCACTTAATCGATCGCTATACTCGCCAGAAGCTACGCTTAACTTAGCGAGTGCTCCTGCTGAAACACTCTGACTGCCATAAGCAGCGATGCTTGTTCCTCCAGATTGAAAAAGTTCTCTCCAAGATTCCCAGCCAAGTGATGATTTACGTCTGAAGAACACCTTATTATTAGTGCTCACCATGTAGGCAACTTGATAAGCGTTGTTGGAGTTAATCTCAAAGTGTTCAACAACAAATCCAAAACCACTTAAAGGGGTATTAGTCGCAGTTGTCGAGCATTGATAGAATCCTGTGCCACTGATATTGTTTATATTCCCTCCGCCTATGTCTTTGAGATTTGTTCCCAACCCGTAGTTTTTAACTTGTGTATCTATTTTGGTCTGTGACCCTGCAGTTGTTTCTAGTTCAACCCATGGACCCCAATTTGCTGTTGAACCGTTCTTAGTCCTTAAGAACCTTCTATTTGAATCATCCCGAGCAATGTGCTCTTGCACAATATCCGCTTCATTATTGGAGATATACACCAATACTAAACCAGAAATATTTTGAGGTTTATTTGCTGTATTGGAAGAAGCATAATAGTAACCAGGCGTTATAATGGTATCTAAATCTACGCTTCCTAGTGAAGTTGCCCCACCATTGTCCTTAGTCAACTTAAATACTTGTGTAGCATTAACTTTTGTATCTGTTTCAATCTTGGTATAAGTATTCTGTTCAAGTGCGGTAATCCTTGAACCATCCACAAAAGGATCCACAAAATCAGCAGGTCTTTTATCAGTGATCTGAGACTGGGCAATTGTCGACTTACCTTTTGTTACTCTTACCTCAGCAAGAGCAAACTCCTTAATAAATGTGGAATTCTCAACAACTGGGGCAACTGGAGAAGTTGCAGCTACACCTTTTTTAACAAAGGCTTTGATATAGCGATTTTGCTCTGTTAAATCCAGCCGTAAGACAACCAGGTCAATCCGATCAAGAGTCGCTTCGGCTGCATCCACATTTAATGTAAGGGCACTGTCATTTTCATACATATGCCCATCTAAAAAAGCAACCCCGGTACCGACCGTCACCTTCATAGTGGTTCCGGTAGCAGTTACATTAAGGTTGCTTCCCTCTTTGTATATTCCATTCTCCAAGAACTTAGATAGTACCCTTGACCAATCCGAGGCGGAATACCACCGTTCATCTCCTATTGATTCATTAGAATCAAAGAAATAATATTTTTCCATATCACATCTCCTAAACTGCTACATATCGCTTTTTGTATCGTATATTTACCGATCCTGTACTTGCTGGATCATCTGAAGAAAAAGAAATATCGTTTTCTCCTAATGCCAACTGAAAGAGAATAGGGTCTGCTGAAAGATCAATCCAGTGAAAAGCATTAGTCCTTGACCCGTCAGCTGCAACTATTTCTACATACTTGTTTCCGAATTCAGTACTTACCTCTAATTTGTCAGTTGCTGATAATGTCCGTTTAATTCTAATTCTTTGCCCCGTAGTTTCATTTGTAACTGTTGGGTTTATAGCTGGACCATAGAAATCAATAAAAACAGGTGTTTCGACATCACCATCATTATTGATGGTTGTTCTATTTGCTTTCTCCCCAAACTCAACAGGAAACTTAAAAGGAAATTTAAATTTACCTATCCAAGCTGATAATGGTTCTGATGATTCGTATGGATCTAACCAAAATGGATCCAACGCAAGTAAATCCACAGTACAAACTTGATAATTAAAACCCCTATTTTCTTTTCCAGATGGAAAAACAGGAACCCTTTCAGGAATAGCTTTAATTTCCTTCTTTACTTCACCATCTATATAACTTAAAGTTCCTATTCCTGTTTTAGGGTTAAAAATAGAAGATACAAAAGATCTATGCGCCGGAATATTATCGCCTATTATACTTATTACAAATGCTAAAGGACGTTCCGAAAGGGTTGTATCAATATAACTTGAACCATCTTGAAAGGGTGCTTTTTGGGTTTCGATATTCCCTTCAACTCCCCCCAATCCTTCAATTTTAGAAACAATGAATGGGGGAGCACTTGAAAGTTCAATTGAAATTCCTCTTCCATTTGTAAATACTAATTTTGCAGACATTTGTTAAATCCCCCCATATTCAAGTGCCCAATTCCTCATCATTTGTTTTTCCTTTCTGTTAATTTCACTTGGTGTCATGGGCTTAGATGTGAAGGTATTATAGAAATTAACATTTGTGTCTCCACCGCCTAATTTACTTCTTGTTTGGCTGGCGGTATGTACTTTTGAACCCTTCGGCAATTCAACTAATTCAGCGCCATGTTCACCGATTACTGATAAACCACCAGGTGCATAGTTAGTTCCTTTCGCATACCAATCAATATCAATTGAAGGCATAGCTTTTAACCAGTCCACAGGATTCTTAGACCAGTTCTTTAATTTAAAACGAGGTGTTTTAATGTCTGGAAGTTTTAATGATAAATTTCGGAAGAATGACTTAATTTCTTCAATAAAACCTTTTACCTGATCCTTGGCTGTCCGTATAGGATTCATTATGGCATCCTTTACCTTACCGAAGATTGATTTTGCTGTAGAAAACACCTCATCAAAACTTGTTTTTGCAGCATTTTTAAATATTTTAACTGTATTTTTTACAGTATCAAAAGTTGCTTGCCATATGGAAGATCCTGTTTGTCGAAAATAATTAAACCAACTAATGGCATCATCGATAAACTGTTTAAAAGTTGCTACCACTGACGTACCGAAACTCTTAAAAAAGTTGATTCCGCTAGAGATAAACGATTTAATACCTCCAAGCAGCTTACCAATCATCATAAGATTGAATAAGTTCCATAAGAATTCCAAGGCACCTGATATGAGTTGTTTGACACCTTCCCACATTTTTTTCCAGTCTCCAGTGAAAATTCCTGCAAAAACCTTCAATAATCCCATAATGATCTTTAATGCTCCATCAAAAACGCCTTGAATATTACCCCATACTGATTGGATTAAAAGGAGTACAGCTGGCATAAAAAACTGGACAA